>CAMLTW010000033.1 GCA_946486375.1 uncultured Rikenellaceae bacterium | reverse complement strand
CTGGAACCGGGAACGTTCCGGGTAAGCAGACCGCTGCGGATCGATGCTTCGGGTGTCGTGTTGCGTGGGTCGGGTGCCGGGGAAGGCGGAACGGTTTTGATGGCTACCGGGGTGAACCGGGAAACTTTGCTCGAAATCGGCGGTCGCGACGACCGGCAGTTCGGCGATACGCTGATCGTCGCCGAAGACTATGTGTCGGTCGGGACGATGGAGATCACGCTGGAGGATGCTTCCGCCCTGAGGCCGGGAGACCGCGTTATCGTGCGCAGGCCCGGTACGGCCCGGTGGAACCGGTTGCTGGGATCGGGCGGTCAGCGTCCGGGAAACAACGATATTCTGTATGACCGCACCGTTCTGTCCGTGGATGGGAATACGGTACGGCTGGATGCACCCCTATATAATGCCATCGAAAAGAAGTGGACTACGGGACAGGTGATCCCTTATCGATGGGAAGGGCGCATTTCGGACGTGGGGGTGGAATTCCTCACGTGCGAGTCCGCTTACGACGCGTCCAATCCGAAGGATGAAAATCACAGTTGGATAGCCGTTTCGTTCCAGGACGTCGAAAACGGTTGGGTCCGGCAGGTGAGTTTCCGTCATTTCGCCGCTTCCGCCGTCTTCGTGCAGGAACGGGCATCGAAAATTACGGTGGAAGACTGCATTTCCACCGATCCCGTTTCCGAGATCGGCGGTTTCCGGCGTTACACGTTTTACACGCTGGGACAGCAGACCCTTTTCCAGCGCTGCCATTCGAAGGGAGGCAACCATGATTTCATCGTCGGAGCGACGGCGCCGGGGCCCAACGTGTTCGTACAATGTTTTTCTTCGCTGCCTTACGGGTTCAGCGGAGCTTTGGAAGGCTGGGCTACGGGCGTGTTGTTCGATGATGCATACGTGGACGGTCATGCATTGAGTTACCGGAACCGCGAAAGGGATGGAGGCGGCGCCGGCTGGACGGCTGCCAACAGCCTGTTCTGGAATTGTTCGGCCGCCCGGATCGAGAATTACCGGCCCCCGACCGCCCAGAACTGGGCCATAGGTTGCTGGGCGCAGTTTGCCGGCGACGGGTATTGGCAGGATCGGAACGCTCATGTCCATCCCCGAAGTATTTTTTACGGACAGTTGTCCGAACGCCTGGGGCGGGACATGACGCCGCAGGGCAGACTGTTGTTGATCGAAACCAGCGGCTCGACCAGCCCCTCGGTCGAACAGGCCCGGGAATTGACGCTAGCCGCACGGAAGCCCTTGACGACCATGAAGGAATGGATCGGCCGGGCCCGGATCCCGGAAGCGGCCCTGAAAACGGAAGGCGTGAAACGGGATATATCGTTGCAGGCACGCGACCTTACGCCCGAAGCGGTGTCGCAGCCGTTGACGGTGAAGAACGGACGGATCGTCCGGGGAAACCGTCTGGTGGCGGGAGGCGTGCAGGATGTGCGCTGGTGGAACGGAAGCGCCAAACCGGTCGGACTGAAAGCAGCCGCGCCTCACATCACCCGCAATGTTCCCGGCCGTACCGGGCTGGGGCTGACGGACGACCTCGATGCGATGACCGACCGGATGGTGGAACGGAACGTGACGGTGACCGATCACAATTACGGCCTGTGGTATGATCGCCGCCGGGACGATCATGAGCGTATCCGCCGGATGGACGGAGACGTGTGCGCGCCCTTCTACGAATTGCCGTTCGCCCGGAGCGGTCAGGGAACGGCCTGGGACGGTTTGAGCAAATACGATTTGACGAAGTTCAACAACTGGTACTGGCACCGTTTGCGGGAATACATCGATCTGGCCGACCGGAAAGGTTTGGTGCTCTGGCAGCAGCATTTCTTCCAGCACAACATCATCGAAGCCGGGGCTCATTGGGCGGACGCTCCGTGGAGGACGGCGAATAACATCAACGATACGGGATTCCCGGAACCGGTGCCTTATGCCGGAGAAAAACGCGTGTTTATGGCCGAACAGTTCTACGATACCACGAACGTGAAGCGCAAGGAAATTTACCGGCGATTTATCCGTAAATCGTTGGAAAACTATCCCGAAGGCTCCGGCGTAATCCATTCGGTGAGCGCCGAATATACGGGGCCTTTCGCCTTCATGAAGTTCTGGCTGGAAACCGTCCGCGACTGGGAACGGGAAACGGGGCGAAATGCGCTGATAGCACTGAGCGCCACTAAAGACGTGCAGGATTCCGTACTGGCCGACCCGACGCTGGCGGCGATCGTGGACATCGTGGACATCCGATACTGGTTCCGCCGGGAAGATGGAACCGTGTATGAACCGAAAGGCGGATTGAACCTGGCTCCGCGGCAGCATGCACGGGTGATGAAGAAGGGAACGCCCTCTTTCGCTTCCGTTTATCGTGCCGTGAAGGAATACCGCGACCGGTATCCGGATAAGGCGGTGGTTTATTACTCGGACGGATATCCCCAGTACGCCTGGGCTTCGTTCATGGCCGGAGGATCGCTGCCCGTTCTTCCCCGCGTGTCGGATGCGCGTTTTGCGGAAGATGCGGCGATGATGAAACCCGTAGCCGAAGGTGAAGGATTTTTGCTGACGGGAAACCCGGAGAAGGGGTACGTTGTCTGCTTTACGGATCAAACGCCGGTCGAGCTGAATTTAGAAAAAGGGAAATATGCCGTTCTGGAAGTCGATCCGCAGACAGGGAAAACGACTTCCCGCGGACAGTTGCGGGTGGCAAAAGAAACCCCGACCGTTCGTCCGGAAGGAGCGTCGATCGTCTGGCTGAAAAAAGTCGGATGATTGGAATGTGAGTGAAACCGAAGGGACCTTCTTCGGAAAAATCCCGGCCCATAGGCCGGGATTTTTTTATGCCGGTTCGAGGGGGAAGATGAACCGGAGTCGAATTGAAAAAGAAGAGGCAACAACTCCGCTATGTCGAAATACAATTTACAATAATTCAATTATAAGTTGACTATAGCTGATACGGTTGTTGTATCGGATTTCTGCGAAACATTTCTTTTTTATTCCTATTTTTTTCAATAATATTTGCACTTTTCAAAAAATATGGTTTTCTTTCGGAAGAGATGAAAGGAAGTGAATCAATAAAAGTAATTCAATAATTCAAGTAAACTTGTATTGATCCGATCCGTTTCGCTAACTATTAACATGATTTTTCAATGGGATTCAATCGCCTTTTTTGTCGTAACGTGTTTGCGTACACAATTCTTTCTTTCCGTTGTTCCGGGGAAACGGCTTTGGCTTTGAAAAAGCGTTTGCGGGAAAAGGCCGGATACCGGGTAGGCGTATGCGGTTGGATGCTCTTGAAACGTACCCCGGACGTGTGTGGCAGTTTTCCGGCCACTGTATTCTCTCTGAAAACCATCTTCCATTAAAATAATCCTTATGAAACACAAAGTTTTACCCATTGCATTAGGAGTCGCCTTGGCCGCGGCGGCGGCCACAGGGTACGCTCAGTATCCTTCGGTACCCGCCGATGTGAGACGGGCGACGGAGGAAATGATGAGCCGCGCCCGGGCTCGTTCCGATTCGGCGTGGCAGGTCGCTTTGCCGATCGTCAAGGCCGAGGCGGTGGAAGGACGCCCCTACATCCCCTGGGCCGAACGGCCTACCGATCTGCCGCAGGCCGACATCCCCGCTTTTCCCGGAGCCGAAGGGGGAGGCATGTACAGTTTCGGCGGCCGCGGCGGAAAAGTGCTGGTCGTGACCAACCTGGACGACAGCGGGGAAGGCTCTCTGCGTTGGGCGTGCGAACAGGGCGGCGCCCGGATCGTAGTCTTTAACGTGGCCGGCATCATCCGGCTGAAAACCCCGATTTCCGTCCGGGCGCCTTACATTACTATCGCGGGTCAGACGGCGCCGGGGGACGGTGTTTGCGTGGCCGGAGAGAGCTTCGAGATCGACACGCATGATGTAGTGATCCGACACATGCGTTTCCGGCGCGGGGAGACCAACGTAGGGCGTCGGGACGACAGTTTCGGCGGCAACCCCGTCGGCAACATCATGATCGACCATTGTTCCAACAGCTGGGGATCGGACGAAAACATTTCATTCTACCGCCACATGTACGATCCGGAAGACGGCAGCCAGGCACGGAAGTACCCTGCGGTGAACGTGACGATCCAGAACACTATTTCATCGCAGGCGCTGGATTCCTACAACCATGCGTTCGGCAGTACTCTGGGTGGGGAGAATGCGTCGTTCATGCGGAACCTGTGGGCCAACAATGCCGGACGGAATCCGTCGATCGGCT
>CAMLTW010000032.1 GCA_946486375.1 uncultured Rikenellaceae bacterium | reverse complement strand
AATCCTTCTTTTCTTCAGCCGGAGGAGTTTGCGGAGCCGCGAACGCTACCAGCGATGCTTCGGCGGGAGCCTGCTTTTCATCCGTCTTGGCGGGTTCTTCCTTCTGGGTCGAATCCTTCTTTTCTTCAGCCGGAGGAGTTTGCGGAGCCGCGAACGCTACCAGCGAAGTTTCGGCCGGGGCCTGCTGATCGTCTTTCTTTTCCGGACAATCTTTTTTCGTGGTGTCGGTCTGTTCTTTCGGCGGTTCCTGCGTCAGCGAAGAAACATTTGCCGTTGCACTGAAGGCGCCTGCCAGCACGAGCGCCGCTACTGCTACCATTGTCTTTTTCATGGTTTCTGTTTTTTTGAGTGATTGTTAAACTTTCATCCTATTTTATTTCAAGCGGGGTGCCACGGGAAGGGTGAGTTGGTTAATGGATTTATATTCAGTGTGTTGGTGTTGCGTGCCGAAAATCGAGGGTGTGGAAAAGCGTGGAATCGCCCGGGGAAAGCGTGGAAAAATTCCACGCTTTTGTGTGGAACGGCCCGGACGCTTTTTCGGAACGGGAGGCGGACGGCTTTTCGCCGGCAGCCGGTTGCGGTACGGGGCGATTCCGGCGCCCGTTCGGGGCCGGAGGAGGAAACGGAGCCGTGTCCGGAAACGGTCGCTGCCCGCTTCGAAAACCCCGTTCCGAAACCTCCTCGAAGACCGGAAAGGATAAATAGACGAAAAAGATTTGCGCGGGAACGAAAAGTAAAATTTCCGGACATGGATTAAAAAGAGTATATTGCGTAACCGTTTTTTTTACCGTCTTTTTGCTTTCCACACAATATTGCAATGAAATAAACCGTTAATTTCACGTTGAAATTTATTACAGATAAGTCGTTCCTGCATTTATTAAACTTTTTGTACTATATTTGTACCGAATTTCTAACAAATACGAGTCAACGATGTGCAGAAATAAAGTGACGGTTATGAAGTCGATCCCGAGTTCGCATCGGGGTGAAGTATGCACCAACTACAACTTTAAATACTAAATCTATTATGGAAAATTGGCAGAGATTGGAGAAAGTGATCAAGTGGGCGGGAATGTCCGTGAATGCGTTCGCACTCAACATCGGACTGAAACGTTCGGAGAACCTCTATCAGATCAAGAAGGGGAATCACGGCATCAGCAAGGAGCTGGCCAACATCATTTCGGAGAAATACCCCAACATCAGCAAGTCCTGGCTCCTGACCGGGGAAGGCACGATGCTCAAGGACGGGGACGACGGAACCGGCGAACTGGTCGGCAAAGGCGTGCCGTTTTACAACATCGACATCGCGCTGCTGACGGAATTCGGACAGCAGCAGCCGGTCAAGCCCGTCTACTACATCAACGTGCCGATCTTCAACGACTGTACGCTGGCGGCCCTGACGACGAGCAACGCCATGTATCCGGACATTCCGGCGGGGGCCATCGTGATGCTGAAGGAGCACGACCGGGAAAAAATCCTGCCGGGCGAATCCTATCTGATCCTCACGCCCACGTTCAGCGGCATCCGGAACATCCGCAATCACCCCAACAATCCGCAGCAGCTCCGGCTGGTGCCGAAAAACCAGGCCGACTACGACGAAATGACGATCGACCGGGAGGAAATCGAAGCCCTCTACCTGGTGAAAGGCGTGATTATCAGCAAGACCCTGTAGGCGGATTTGGGAATCCGGGGAAAACTGTTTAACTTGCTCCCTCATCAATAACGGAGGAAAGCAATGTTTTCGGGAATCGTGGAAGCCACCGGAAAGGTGGTCGGACTGGAAAAGGACCGGGACAACCTGCACATCACGCTGAGTTGTCCCTTCGCCGCCGAACTCGGCATCGACCAGAGCGTCGCCCATAACGGGGTGTGCCTCACCGTGGTGAGCCTCGACGGAGAGCGGGGAGAGTACACCGTGACGGCCATTCGGGAAACCCTCGAAAAGTCGAATCTGGGCGACCTGCGGGTCGGCGACGAGGTGAATCTGGAACGGAGCATGAGGCCGGACGCCCTGCTGGACGGGCACATCGTGCAGGGACACGTGGATCGCACGGCCGTGTGCACGAAAATCGAGGAGGCCGACGGAAGCTGGTACTTCACCTTCGGATACGGCGGGGACGACTTCCGGTCGGGCGGCCTGACGGTGGAAAAGGGATCGGTGGCCGTGAACGGGGTGAGCCTGACGGTGGTCAATTCGCAGGACGGCTCGTTTCAGGTGGCGATCATCCCGTATACGTACGAACATACCAATTTCCATGCGCTGAAGGAGGGAAGCCGGGTGAACCTGGAATTCGACATCGTGGGGAAATACATCGCCCGGCTCATGAGCCGGTACATGGACAAAGGGTAGCGGCTCCGCCGCGCCCGGATCGGTTCCGGCGCGACGGGCGAAGGCGTGGAGACTGTCCCGGAAACCGTTCCGGGACAGTCTCTTTTTAACGGTAAATTAACATTCGCCGATTAACTTTACGGCAAATTTCGGAAGCCATGAAAATCAAAACCATCGAAACGGCGTCGCTGGGCATCGCCGCGGCAGCGACCGCCTGCGCCGCCGCCGCGGAACTGCTGACCTTCACCCGTCCGCTGTACATGGCGATTTCGCTGCTCGTCGTCTTTCCGACGGTCTTTTTCGTCTCCCGGTATTTCATCCGGAAGTTCGTCATCTGGAAGATCAAACCCATCTACCGGATCATGCTGGCGAAAAACATCTCGACCAACGAACTGACGCAGGAACTTTCCGGCAAGGAGGACATCGTGGAGGAAATCCGGGACGAACTGAAGGTCTGGGCCGACCGGAAGGCGCAGGAAATCAACCGGCTGAAAGACAACGAGCGGTACCGGAAGGAGTTTCTGGGCAACGTTTCCCACGAAATCAAGACCCCCATTTTCACCATTCAGGGATACGTGCTGACCCTGCTCGACGGGGCGCTGGAAGACCCGGAAATCAACCGCGTCTACCTGGAACGGACGGAAAAGAACATCGACCGGCTGATCAACATCGTCAACGACCTGGACGAAATATCGAAGCTCGAAGCGGGGAGCATCGCGCTCGAAAAGAGCCGGTTCGACGCGGTCGCGCTGGCGCGGGAAATCGCCGACTCGATGGACTACGACGCTTCGCAGCGGTCGATCCGGCTGCGGGTGGAAGCCGACGAACCGGCGATCGTGTTCGCCGACAAGGCCCGCATCGGGCAGGTGCTGGTCAACCTCATTAGCAACTCCGTGAAGTACGGGAGGGAAGGGGGAAACACCCGCATCCGCTTCATCGACATGTTCGAGAAGGTGATGGTGGAAGTGACGGACGACGGCATCGGCATTCCCGCCGAGCACCTGCCGCGGCTGTGCGAACGGTTCTACCGGGTGGACAAAAGCCGTTCCCGCGAACAGGGCGGGACGGGGCTGGGGCTGGCCATCGTGAAACACATTCTGGAAGCCCACGGCGAAAAGATCGAGGTGCGAAGCGAGGTCGGCCGGGGAACGACGTTCTCGTTCCCGCTGGAAAAAACCCGGTGAAAAACATCCGCAACCGGTTCCTTCCGACTTTCCGAAACCCAGCCACCCTGCGTCATTGCGCACCGAGCAGGCAGGAGCCTGCGAGCTCATCAACCGAACCGAAGGCTGCAACGCAGCCTGAGCCTCACTGACCGGAGTCCGTTGTCGGCCGTAAGGCCGGAACGGAAATAACGGAGGGAAGTAACATTGCCCGTAGTCAGCCGTAAGGCTGGTGCGGAAAAAGCGCAGGTTGATAACACCCACTACAGGTTATGCATTAACATTCCGGATCGAAGGCCCTGCGAGCTCACCGACCTGTGCAGAGATCCTCACGTCGCGGCTCCGCCGCTCCTCAGGATGACGCTTTGTAACCGGAGACTTTTTGCCGTGGGGGACAGTATCGCCTTCGCGTCATTGCGAACCGGGTTCTTCCAGGCATCTGGGAACCGTGATACCTCTGCGCCCTCGGAAGCGTTTCGCAACCATTCCTAACGGCAGTACCCTGGTGTTATTATAAGGAGTGCAGCGACGCGGCAATCGCTGCAATAAACGAAAATGTTCCGGATTCTGTCGAGCGGTTCCCCGGCGAACTGCAAAAACGCCCGGAAGACAGTTTCCCGACGATGAAGTTTGTCCCTTTTCATTATTTGTTTATTTTTGTGTGCGTGCACAGGCGAGCGCGGAAAGGGCCTGCGAGGTCGTTCCGGGCGGAACGGAAGGGCGAACGAGTGTAAATTACAACATACCGGATCATGAAAAACTTATTCGATGTCAAAAACAAGGTGATCGTCATCACCGGCGGGACGGGTGTCCTGGGGGCGGCCATGGTGCGCCATTTCGGGGAACAGGGCGCGAAAGTGGTCATTCTGGCCCGTCGGGCCGAAGCCGGGAAGGCGCTGGAAGCGGAAGTGAAGGCCGCCGGAGGCGAAGCCCTTTTCCTGCAGTCGGACGTGCTGAAACAGGAACTGCTGGAGGAGAACTACCGCGAAATCATGTCGCGTTACGGCCGGATCGACGTGCTCGTCAACTGCGCGGGCGGCAACATGCCGGGCGCCACCATTCCTCCCGACAAAACGATTTTCGACCTGGAAATCGACGCGTTCCGGCAGGTGGTCGACCTGAACCTGTTCGGCACCGTGCTGCCGACGATGGTGTTCTGCCGGGCCATGACCGAGCAGAAGGAAGGGTGCATCATCAACGTTTGCTCCGAATCGGCGCTGCGGCCCCTGACCCGTGTGGCGGGATACGGCACCGCCAAGGCCGCCGTCGCCAATTTCACGCAGTACATGGCCGGAGAACTGGCGATCAAATACGGATCGGGCCTGCGGGTGAACGCCATTGCGCCCGGTTTTTTCATCACCGAACAGAACCGGACGCTGCTCACCAATCCGGACGGCACCTACACCGACCGGGCGAAAACCATCCTCGCCCACACGCCGTTCCGCCGTTTCGGGGAACCGGAGGAACTGCTGGGGACGCTCCAATGGCTCGCCAGCGACGCCTCGCGTTTCGTGACGGGAACGATGACGGTCATCGACGGCGGATTCGACGCTTTTTCCATCTAACCGCTTATTCGGAGGATTGAACATGTATCTATGCGAACAAACCTGGCGCTGGTACGGGCCAAACGACCCCGTCAGCCTGAGCGACATCCGGCAGGCGGGAGCTACGGGCGTGGTCACGGCGCTGCACCACATTCCCAACGGGGAAGTGTGGACGAAGGAGGAAATCCGCCGGCGGATCGACGAACTGGAAGCCGCCGGGCTGCGGTGGAGCGTGGTCGAAAGCGTTCCGGTGCACGAGCACATCAAGACGCAGACGGGCGATTTCCAAAAATACATCGACAACTACAAGGAAACGCTGCGGAACCTGGCGGCCTGCGGGGTGAAGACGGTGACCTACAATTTCATGCCCGTGCTCGACTGGACGCGCACCGACCTGGCCTACACGCTGCCGGACGGTTCGAAGGCCCTGCGGTTCGAACGGGCGGCGTTCGTCGCCTTCGACCTGTTCATCCTGAAGCGCCCCGGCGCGGAAAAGGAATATTCCGAAGCCGAGCGGGCGAAGGCCAAAGCCCGGTTCGACGCCATGACGGACGAGGAAAAACAGCGTCTCACCCGCAACATGATCGCCGGACTGCCCGGTTCGGAGGAGAGTTTCACGGTGGAGCAGTTTCAGGAAGCGCTCGACCGGTATAAGGACATCGATGCGGAAAAGCTCCGGGCCAACCTGATCTATTTCCTGCGGGAGATCAGTCCGGTGGCGGACGAAGCGGGCATCCGACTGGTGATCCATCCGGACGATCCGCCCTATCCCATTCTGGGGCTGCCGCGCATCCTGAGCACGGCGGACGATTTCCGGAAACTGGTCGAGGCGGTGCCCAATCCGTCCAACGGGCTGTGCCTCTGCACGGGATCGTTTGGCGTGCGGAGCGACAACGAGCTGGCGGCGATGATGAAGGAGTTCGCCCCGCGCGTGAACTTCGTGCACTTTCGGAGCACCCGCCGGGACACGGAAGGGAACTTTTACGAAGACAACCACCTGGAAGGGGACGTGGACATGTACGGGGTGATGAAAGCGCTGCTGGAAATCCAGCAGGAGCGGCGGACGTCCATCCCGATGCGCCCCGACCACGGACACCAGATGTGCGACGACCTGAACAAGAAGACCAATCCGGGGTATTCCTGCATCGGTCGGCTGCGGGGGCTGGCCGAGCTGCGGGGACTGGAAATGGGCATCGCGAAGTCCCTGTTCCGGGACAAATAGGCGGGAAGGCCCGTTCCGGCGGTCTGTTCCGGGACGGGAAAGGAAAGTCCGCCGATTCCGGTTTGCGGGCCGGGAGGCGTAATGTTTTATTGTCTGTGCATGAACGAGGCTGTCCGGAAAACCGGACAGCCTCGTTTTCAGGGTTCGGGATCGCACCCCGGACGGCTTTCCGGCGTTTTCCATCGCTATACGGTGCGGCGACGCGGCAGTCTTCTTTCCGGAACTTCGTTCCGTGCTCTGCCCTCCCCGGCGAACCGATCCGGAGCGGTCGCTCCGTCGGGGCCCGAAACGGTGGAACGGCTGGTTGCGAGACAACGGGAAGGATGCGAGGCGATATGGTTCCCAAATGCCGGGAAAAACCCCGTTCGATTGCGTCATTCCGAACCGAGCAGGGCCGAAGGCCCTGCGAGCTCATCAACCGGAGTCCGTGGTCGGTCTGTAAGACCGGCACGGAAATAACGCAGGTTGATAACATCCGCAACCGGTTATGCGTTGACATCCCCGGCCGAAGGCCCTGCGAGCTCATCAACCGGGGCCCGTGGTCGGTCTGTAAGACCGGCA
>CAMLTW010000031.1 GCA_946486375.1 uncultured Rikenellaceae bacterium | reverse complement strand
GTGCCGATCTGAACCGGCTCAAGGCCCTGCAAGGACGCATCGACCAGGCCCGAAAACTCTGCCTGCTCTTGAACCGCCCCTGGCTGGAGAACAACCACCTGATCCAAAAGGCCTGCGACTGGTACATGGCCGATCAGAGAATCTACTACAGGGAGCGGCAGCGGATGATCGACGTTGCGACGGAGCGGAACCTGTTTTTAGAGCGGGTGGTTCCCTTCGCAGGCTGCATCCGTCGGATGAAATCCTTTTTTGTCCGGCAGTCCGGCGAGTTGGAAACGGTGATCCGAACCCTCGAAGACCGCCGATAAAGCCGCCGGGGTCAACGAAAAATGCCGGCAAGCGCCTGAAACGACATCCGTTCCCGGTTGCACGCTACTTTCCGAAATCGAACGCCAGCCGCACGAAAGCGTGCCGCGGCGGAGCGATGCAGGAATTGAAGTTGATCACCTCCGCCTTGTAGTCGAACAGGTTCTCCATCCCCACCGTCACCCGGAGCGCGGACGCAAGCCCCACGGTCACGGCGGCGTTCCAGAGCGTGTAGGCCCCGTGCCGCGCCCGGTAAGTGCCCGAATACACCGCCGAAGGCATCCGCCCTCCCTTTCCGTACTCGATGACCGGCATCATCCCTTCGTACTCCTTCGTTCCGACGTACCGCCCGCCGAGGTTCAGCCCGACGCCCGTTTTCCGCACCGCGAAATCGTAGCTGATCTGCCACGTGGCGGTGTGGGGGCTGACGAAAATGTACTGGGTGGAGGCTTCCGGGGCTTCCTCCGTCTGAGCGATGTAGTTGTAGTTCCCCATCACGAACAGCCCCCGGGCGAGCCGCGCCCGGAACACCGCCTCGATGCCCGAAAATTCGCTCCTGCTGACGTTGTTGTAGACCAGCCGGGTCACGGCGCCCATGCCGCTCCCCGCTCCGCCGCTTTCCTGCCGCACGTCGATCTTGTCCCGGAAGTAGCTCTTGAACGCCGTGACCGACAGGTTGGTGAACCCGCGGGAGTATTCCGCCGACAGGGAGAGGTAATCGTTGTATTCGGGCTTGAGGCCGGCGTTTCCGACGATGTAGGTCTGTCCGGCCATCGCCCCCATCGGAATCAGGTAATTCATGTACATTTCCTTGAGCGTGGGCGTGCGGTACCCGCGGGCGTAGTTGGCCCGGAGGCTGAAATCCCCCAGCGCGTACCGGGCGGACGCCTTCGGGGTGACGCTCCAGCCGAACCGGTCGCTGTAATCCCCGCGCACCCCGGCCGTAAAGCTCAGCCCGACGCCGGTCGAAATCTCGTCCTGCACGTACAGGGCGGCGGTGTTCAGCGTGCGCCGGTCGTCGTAGCCGTGGACGCTGAGGTCGAAATTCAGCGTTTCATGGACGTACTCCGCGCCGGTGGTGATCCGGTTGCGCCTTCCCGCCTCGACCGTCCACAGCAGCCGCGGGGCGTGGAAACCGTGCCGCTGCTTGGGCACCGAGTATTGCAGGGAATCCATGCTGCGCCGGTAGATGTCCCCGTTGTAGGTGAGCAGCCACACGTTCCGGTCGTCGGGCCGGTATTCCAGACCGGCTTTGACGTTGTAGCTGTCGTAGGTTTCGTAAGTCCAGTTTTTCCCTTCGGCCGTCCCCGTGTTCATGCTCTCCGGGAAATCGTAGCGGCTTTTGCGGAAATAGCTGCCCCCGGCGAAAAAGGCGAGCCGGTCGGAAAAACGGTAATCGAACCGCTGGGTAAGGCCGAAGTTCCGCCACCCGCTGACGCTCAGCCCCGTCGTATCGGCGGGGGCTTTCAGGACGGTGTCCGCCACCGTGCGGACGGAAGCCGTCGGCCCGGTCGGCCCCATGCGCATGGAAACGATCTTCAGGCTGTCATAGTAGTGACGCATTTCTTCGGTTTCGCTCCGGAGGCTGTAGGCGTCCGAGCCGGAATAGGTCAGGGAGGTCTGCGAACGGAGCTTCCCCAGCGCGAAGCCCACGGACAGGTCGCCGCTCAGGTTCGGAATGTCGAGCCTCGAATCGCTTTTCAGGCCGCCGACGGTTTCGGCGTTTTTCTGGTAGCGTCCCGCGTACCGTCCCGAAGCCCGGATCGTCACCCCGTCGCCCGCCTTGCGGGTGATGACGTTCACCACGGCGCCCATGGCGTTCGAGCCGTAAAGCACCGACGAAGCCCCCCGGACGATTTCGATCCGCTCGATGTTCCCCAGCGGAATGCGGGCGTAGTCGATGTTCCCGTAGGTTTCCCCGGCCAGCCGCTCGCCGTCCACCAGAAAGAGGATGTACCGGGCGTCCAGCCCCTGAAAGGAAATGGACGACCCGTAACCGGCCTGGTGAAACTCCACCCCGGCCAGTTCCGTTTCCAGCACGTCCTGGATGGTCTTGAGGCCGCTTTTTTCGATTTCCCGCGCCGAAACCACGCGGGTGATGACCGGCGTTTCCTTCAGCAGCAGGGGCGTCCGGGTGGAGGTGACCACCACTTCGTTGAGGTTGTAGATGTTGGCCACCGAGTCGGCCCCGGCGGGAAGGGCGCCTTCCGACGCGGCCCGGAGGGAACAGGTTCCGAGCATCAGAAGAAGGGTGCAGGCGTATTTCATGGCTTACGTTTCCGGTTTGAAAGCGACAAAGATACGCTTTTTGCGCTTCTTTCCCAAGGCGGCGGGAGCGGGGCGGGGACGGCCGGAATGACGCGGGGCGGCGGGTGGTTGCGGGACGGTCGGAAGGAACCGGGGGGCGGATCGATCCCTGTTTCTTCAATGCTTTTGTTATGCCGGGCAGGGATTAACCCGCCTTGGGCGGTTTTTCGTTGCTCCGGCTCGGCAGAAAACGAATGTTAGCGCATAGCCTGTTGCGGATGTTATCAACCTGCGCTTTATCCGCACCAGCCTTCGGCTGACTGCGGGCTGCGGTTGATGAGCTCGCATGGCCGAAGGTCATGCTCGGTTCGGCTCTGCTCTCGCTTACTCGCAACGTTGCCACGTCGCTGCGCTCCTCGCAATGACGCAATCGGATCATGTTCTTCCTGCTATTTGGGAACCATGTCGCCGCTGTGCCATTCCGGTTGTCCCGCAATCATCCTAAACGATGATGCCCCTGCGTCATTCCGAGGAAAACCCGACAGGGTTTGACGTGGGAATCTCTGTCAAACATAGCGTGAGCGTATAGAGCCGTGCAATCCCCCGGGCGGCATGGCTCCGGGGGGGAGAAGTAGGGTTGCGACCGGGGCGGTACATTTTTTTGTACGAAATAGCCGAATCCTAAAATCTTTTCTTATATTTGCACTGCCCCATTCGGCTATGAGCCGGGTGGGCTGTTGCCCCTAGCGTAAAACTTCGACAATTTTATGGCAAGCGGGGCAATAAGTACATACCGGTTCATAGCCTCAGGCCCGCGCCTTGAGGTATGATGTTTGGTATGTTTCATGCCTTAGGGCGTGGGCCGATGTGCTTATTTCTGTTTGCCGGGTTTGTCGAAGACCTTACGCTGGGAATAAGATTTCATCGGCCCTCTCCTTTTTGGCGGAGCGGGGCCTGAACGAAAAACGTTTCCGATTATGGCCCCTGCGACCCGCCCCTCTTTCCGACTGCCTGATGCCTCAGGGTACGGGCCGGTGCGCTTGTTTTTGTTTGCCGGGTTTTGTCTAGGACCTTATGCTGGGAACGAGTCGTGTCGGCCCTTTTTCCTTTTTGGCGGACGGCCCTTTCTTTCGGCCTTCATTTTTCCGAAACCAAACCAAACACGCAAACGATATGTCAACACTGACCCTTGCCGGGGCCTGGGAGCAGACCCACGCCCTGAAAAAGAAAGGGAGCGCCCTTTCTTCCGACGATCTTTCCGACGAACTGCTGCAGGCGTGGGTTTATCCCCGCAGCCTGAACTGGGGAAAAGAAGATGCTTCACCCTGCGAAGAAGATGAAGCGCCGGCCGGAAACTCCTTCACCGTGGCGGTGTTCTACTATGCTCTGGGGCTGGAAACGGCCCGGCTGCACCGAACGGAGGAGGAATGGGACGGGGATAAAAACATTCCGGAGATTCCGCTGGAGGAAGTGGAGTACGACGGACTGGATGCGGACGAGCTGTACGATTACTTCCGGAACTTTCTGCTGGCCGCTCTGCTGGATCGGCATCAAAAGCGGGGCGCGGAACCGATCCGGCTGCTGGATTTCGGAGGCTACCGGGCGGAGCTTTCGAGGCTGAGCGGGCTGTGGCAAAAGGAGCTCGATGCGACAGACTGCGGGAAAGAGTAAAGCGATACCGGGTATTGTTCCACTGAAATTTGTTATGAAAGAAGGAGGGCGACCCTTGCAGGTCGCCCTTCGGATTTTGCGGGGGGAGTGTCTATTCATTTCTGGCGTTAGATTCGACAGGGATTAACATCGCTACGCTCGTCGACCTCCTTCTTGCTCGGCAAAGTCCGCAAGCGGTCTTTGCTCTCGCTGCGGGCGTCGGTTGCCACGTCGCTGCGCCTCAAGGTCGGCGCGTAACCTTTAGCGGATGCTACCTCCCTGCGCTTAATCCGCACCAGCCTTACGGCTGACTGCGGGCTCCGGTCGGTGAGACTCGCATGATCGAAGGTCATGCTCGGTTCGGAATGACGCGGGGAAAGGCGGGTTAATCTCTGTATAATGTACAGGCAGAAATGAACTGACAGAGATCCTCACGTCGCGGCGTTGCCGCTCCTCAGGATGACGCGGAGGGTCTGGGGCGCGGGTGGTTGCGGGGCGGTGGGGAGGAACCGGGGGGCGGGTTGAGATTGCCGCGTCGTTCCTCGGTATCAGCGCGTAACCGGTTGCGGATGTTACCTCCCTACGCCTTATCCGCGCCATTCCTGCGGAATGACCACGGGCTGCGGTCGGTGAGCTCGCAGGGCCTTCGGCCCTGCTCGGTTCCTGTTTTTTTCAGTGCTTTTGTTATGCCGGACAGAGATTGCCGCGTCGCTATCGCTCCTCGCAATGACGCGGGGCGGCGGGGTTTTGGAAGGTGGGAGGAACCGGGGGCGGTGTGCGAAGAGATCCTCACGTCGCGGCGTTGCGGCCCATGCTACTTCCCTCCGCTGTATCCGCACCGCCACCTTAGTGGCGACTGCGGGCTACGGTCAGTGAGGCTCGGAATACCTTTGGTATTCCTCGGTTCAGGATGACGCAAAGGGTTGCAGGGGCAGGAACGGGCGCGGGGCGACCGCAATGACGCAGGGTAGCGGGGTTTTGGAAGGTCGGCGCGTAACTTGTTGCGGATGCTACCTCCCTGCGCTTTTTCCGCGCCATTCCTGTGGAATGACCACGGGCTCCGGTCGGTGAACTCGGAACACCGGAGGCGTTCCTCGGTTCAGGATGACGCGAAGACAATGCCGGTCCCAAACAGCAGGAAGAATCCGGTTGCAATGCGTCATTGCCGTTGCGGATGGTTGGGGGACGGCAGGGAGGATGCGGAGTTTGGGATACGTTGCAGTCTTCGGTGCGATTGCGTATCTTTGGTGTCGAAACCTTTACCGGATGATGGAAAAAAGCGCGATGCCGGGCACCGTTCCGGTCGATTCGGCGAAAGCGTGGCTGCTGGCCGCGCGGCCCAAAACGCTGGCCGGAGCCGCCGTCCCCGTGCTGCTGGGATGCGCTCTGGCTGCGGCGGACGGGGGATTCGCCCTGCTGCCGGCCCTGCTCTGTCTGCTGTTCGCCTTCCTGATGCAGATCGACGCGAACCTCATCAACGACCTTTACGATTTTCTAAAGGGATCGGACGGAACCGGGCGACTGGGGCCCCGCCGGGCCTGCGCCGAAGGCTGGATTTCCCCTTCCGCCATGAAAAAAGGGATTCTGCTGGTCACGGCTGCGGCCTGTCTCGCGGGCTGCGGCCTGCTCCGCTACGGCGGCTGGGAACTGATTCCCGTGGGGTTGCTGTGCGTGCTGTTCGCCTTTCTCTATACGGCGGGGCCCTATCCACTGGCCTACCACGGCTGGGGGGACGCGCTGGTGGTGCTCTTTTTCGGCTTCGTGCCGGTGGGAGGCACCTATTATGTCCTGTGTCACGATTGGACGGCGGGGGTCACGGTCGCTGCGGCGGCCTGCGGGCTGGCGGTAGATACTCTGCTGACGGTGAACAACTACCGCGACCGGGAGCAGGACGCCCGCAGCGGCAAGCGCACGCTGGTCGTCCGGCTGGGAGCCGCCGCCGGAAGCCGGCTGTATCTGGCGTGCGGCGTGCTGGCGGCCCTGCTTTGTCTCGGCTTCCTGTTCCTTTCCCGACCGTGGGCCGCCCTGCTGCCGCAACTGTACCTCGTACCGCATTTCCTGACCTGGCGGGCGATGATCCGGATCGGCCGGGGGCGGGAACTGAACGCCGTCCTGGGGAAGACCTCCCGCAACATCTTGCTTTTCGGACTACTGCTGGCGGCCGGTCTGCTGATTTGAGGTATTGGAAAGGAGCCACTCTTGTGTACCTACCCTAACCTACTTAGAAATAATCAGGTTCATCTTCCTACCGAAAATTTATTGCTTAATAGCAATGAATTCTTAGCACTCATTAAATATTCGTTAAAAAAGATGAAAATATCTTGATATTTAAGATGTTTTTTATTCTTATGAAATGGATGATATTTTATATAATATATTATATTTGCAATATATGTTTCCTTATAAATTACTTGAATTTCACTAGTAACTATATTCATTAATACCAATACCAACCATTATAAAGAAAGGAGGATGCGACTGATAAATTGTATTTTGTAAATTATTCCTATTGAAAAAGAGTAGATAGGAAGGTAAAACGCATTATTTTAATTAAAAAAAGAATTATGAAAAAAAGTGTATTAAGGGGATTGCTAATAGCATCCATTGTGTTTAGTGCGGGCTGGTGCTTAACTCAAAAAAAGAATGCTTCCCAATTTTCTGAATTGCTTTTAGACAATGTGGAAGCATTAGCAAGTGGCGAGAATGCCAATTGTCCTAATGGCTGCAAAGCTGATGGAAACGGATGCTATTGTAATTTTTGGTATGAGTGGTACCGAGAAGCCGAATGGTAGTAGTCTATTATAATTAGAAAGAAACTGTTGTGCTAAAATGTCGCAACAGTTTCTTTCTATTTTTTATAATAAAATTTAGTTATTATTTAAAAGATATACCATGACAAAGAGTTCGATCATGAAACGTTGGTTTTACCTGTTATGGCTCGTCGCAGCCGGAACGGGCTGCACGTGCGGCCCCGAAACGGAAAAACACCTGCCGGGACGCGAACGCATCGTCGATGTACGGGAAAACGTCGTTCCGATACAGGTACGGGGTGTATTGCTCGGAGAGGTGATCCGTCCTTACCTGATCGGGGAACGCCTGTTGATCCTGGATCCCCTGTCGGAAGACAAACTGATCCATCTGTTCGACAAGAACGATTTCCGCTACCTGGGGAGCGCGGTGCCGCGGGGACGGGGGCCGGGAGAAATTGCGAACGTAGGACGAATCGGGATCGACGAAGCCGAACGCGTGTTTTACCTTTCGGATCACGGCAAACAAGCCGTATTCGCTTACGATCCGGACAGCGTGCTGGCCGATCCCTTTTATGTGCCGAAGGTAAAAACCGCATTCGAAAAAGGACGCTTTCCCGGCCGTTACCAGTACGTGACCGATACATTGTCCTTCGCCCTCGTGATAGAACCCACGGGGAACTCCGGTTACCGACAGTCCCTGGCCCGGTGGAACCTGGTTACGGGAGAAATGACGCCCCTGAAATACGTTCATCCGGAGATCGAAAGGAAACGCATCGACTTCGCCGTTTCCCCGGAGCGGAAAATCTGCGCGGAGGCTTACGCCCACCACGACCTGCTGACCCTGTGCACGTGGGACGGAGACCTGATCTGCAACGTGTACGGCCCGCAGTGGACTCCGAAAACGTCCAACCGGGAAACGCATTACGGACAGGTGGCCTTCTGCGGCGACCGGATATTCGCCCTGTATGCCGGAAAAGCCGCCTCTTCCGAAGGGCGGGCGAACCATCCGACGCGGTTCCGGGTGTTCGATGCGGAAGGCCGTTACCTGCGCACGCTGGAAACGGGGCGTCCGGTCACGGGATTCTGTTACGATCCGGAAAACCGCCGGATCGTCCTGACGCTCGGCGATGCAGACCAGCTGGCTTATCTGGATACGGCAGGATTGGACAAGCTGGCGGAAGAATAAGGCGCCTAAAAGTCCCTTCCGTCGTTTCCCGCGGGGTCGCCGGGGGCCGTTCCGACGTTTTTCCGGAACGTTTTGAAGGGAAAAAAGCGAATTTCCCTATCTTTGACTTCGCCTTAGATAGAAGGCGCCTCGGACAAGCCCAGACAAGTTTGGCTTGTCACTCGGCTTTTCGTATCTTTGTGTGAAATTAACACGCAAGAAGAAATGAGATTCGACGAACTCCATTTGCACGAAGATATCATGCAGGGCCTCGAAGCCATGAATTTCGAGGAAATGACCCCCGTACAGGAACAGACGATTCCGGTCATCCTGGAAGGGAAAGACCTCATCGGCTGCGCCCAGACCGGAACCGGCAAGACGGCGGCCTACGTGCTCCCGCTGCTCGAAAAGCTGGCGCGCGAAGGGAACCCCGACAACGTGGTGAAATCCCTGATCGTGGTGCCCACGCGGGAGCTGGCCCAGCAGATCGACATCCAGTTTCAGGGATTCTCCTATTTCCTGCCCGTTTCCACCACGGTGGTCTACGGCGGCGGGGACGGCATCGGCTGGAGCTACCAGAAGCTGGGGATGCTGCAGGGATCGGACATCGTGATCGCCACCCCCGGCCGGCTGCTGGCCCACATCGCCAACAGCGGGATCGACCTGTCCGGGGTGAAGTACTTCGTGCTCGACGAAGCCGACCGGATGCTGGACATGGGCTTTTTCGACGACATCATGACGATCGTCTCCCAGCTTTCCAAAGAGCGGCAGACGATCATGTTCTCGGCGACGCTGCCGCCCAAGATCCGGCAGCTGGCCCGCGAAATCCTCGATCATCCGGCGGAGGTGAACATCGCCGTTTCCAAGCCCAACGAAGCCATCGACCAGTCGGCGTTCGTCTGCTACGAAACCCAGAAGCTGGGCCTCATCCGGGAACTCTTTTCGGAGCCGCAGGAAACCAAGACCATCGTCTTTTCCTCGTCCAAGCTGAAGGTGAAGGAGCTGGCGCACACGTTCAAGCGGATGAAGCTCAACGTCGCCGCCATGCATTCCGATCTGGAACAGGAAAAGCGGGAAACGGTGATGCTCGACTTCAAGAACGGCAAGATCGACATCCTCGTGGCGACCGACATCGTGGCGCGCGGGATCGACATCGAGGACATCGGGACGGTGGTTAACTACGACGTGCCGCACGACCCGGAAGACTACATCCACCGGATCGGTCGGACGGCCCGGGCGAGCGCCACGGGGCGGGCGATCACGTTCGTGAGCGAGAAGGAACAGGGCAAGTTCCACCGGATCGAAGCGTTTCTGGAAAAGGAAGTGCCCAAGCGCCCGCTGCCCGAAGCGGTCGGCCAGGGGCCTGCCTACAACCCGAAGGCGGACGGGCGTCCGTCCGGCGGGCGGGATCGGGGCCGGAGCCGGGGCGGACGCGGCCCGCAGGGAGGCCGCCCGCGCGAGGGGCAGGAAGGCAGGGGCGGCCGGAACTTCCGCCGCAAGGGAAACCGCAAACCTTCGACCCCTCCGAAGGAAGGGGGAAACTGATGCCGGACACCGGCCCTGACGAACCGTTAAACGTATGTGGAACATGCTGATTTTGCCGCTGGTCGCGATCCTTTGCCTGCTGTGGGGGATCGGACTCTACAATTCGCTGGTCATCCGGCGCAACCGGGCCGAAAACGCCCTCGCCGCCGTGGATGCCCTGCTTGAAAAACGCTTCGACCTGATCCCCAACATGGTGGCCGCGGTCAAAGAATACGCCTCCCACGAAGCCGAAACCTTCGCCGAGACGACCCGTCTGCGGGCGCCGGCCCATGCGCAGCCCGCGGAATCGGATCCGGACGGGTCCGAGCGGACATTCTCGGCGGTCAGCCGCCGGTTTTTCGGGATCGTGGAGAATTACCCTCAACTGAAGGCTTCGGAAAACTTCCTCCACCTGCAGCGGACGCTGAACGAAACGGAGGAACAGCTTTCCGCCGCCCGGCGCGCCTACAACGCCGCGGCGACCGAATACAACACCCGGACGGAAACGTTTCCGGGCAACCTGCTGGCCGGGCCGTTCGGTTTCCGGAAAAAGGCGCTGCTGGAAATTCCGGCGGCGGAACGCCGGACGCCCGACGTCGCAACCCTTTTCGATTCGTGATGAACCCGTCTTCCATGCACACCGCGTCGGGGAATGCCGCCGCGGAAACGGCGAACATCCCGCAGGCGGGAAGCGTTCCCCCGCCGGTACCCCTCCGTGTTTCCGAATCCCCGTCCGATTTCGATCCCCTTTTCCGGCGGCTGGCCCCCGTGCTGGACGAACTGGAAGCCAAACGCCGGGAACTGCGGCGGCGGTGCCTGAAACGCGGGGGATGGACGGCGGCGGCTATCACCGCGGCCGTCGTCGGAATCGTCGCCGCCTCCGGAACGCCCGCCTGGATGGGGGTGCTTCCCGGCCTGATCGTTTCCGGGATCGTCTTTTCGACGCTCTGCAACGCTCCCCGGCAGAGCCTCCGTACGGAATACAAGAAACGGGTGATCCCCTCCTTCGTCGAAGCGACGGTGGAAAACGGTTCCTATGAACCCGACGCAGGCATCTCCTGCGGCGTTTTCGTCGGCTGCGGCCTTTTCTCCCATCCCGACCGTTACCGCAGCGAAGACCTGATTTCGGGGCGCATCGGGAAGACGCCCTTTTCCTTTTCGGAGGTGCACGCCGAGGAAAAACGCACCTCCACCGATTCCAAAGGACGCACGAAAACCTACTGGGTGGACATTTTCCGGGGTTTCCTGTTCGTGGCCGACTTCCACAAGGACTTTTCCGGGCGCACCTGCGTCTGCCGCAATTCGTGGCTCAAGTGGGGACAGGGCGAGCGCGTCCGGCTCGAAGACCCCGATTTCGAGAAGCTGTTCGACGTTTATTCCACGGATCAGGTCGAAGCGCGCTACATCCTTTCCCTCACCATGATGGAGCGGATCAAGACGCTCGACCGAAAGTTCAAGGGGAGCGGGGTGGCGGTCGCCTTCCGGGAATCGCGGGTGATCGTCGCCGTGCGGGACGGCGTCAACCACTTCGAAGCGGGCCTGTGGTCGCCCGTCACCGATCCGGACAGGCTCCGGAGGGATTTTTCCGCCGTTTCCGCGCTGGTCGGCATCGTCGAAGACCTCGATCTGAACCTCCGCATCTGGAGCAAGGAATGATCCTTCCCGATCCTTCAACCCTGCCGTCATCCCGAACCGAGGAACACCTACGGTGTTCCGAGCTCATCAACCGCAGCCCGCAGTCAGCCGAAGGCTGGTGCGGATAAAGCGCAGGTTGATAACATCCGCAACCGGTTCCGCGCCGACCTTGAGACGCCGCGACGTGAGTATCTCTGCCGAGCGGGAGCAACGTTGCTGCCACGTCGAACCCTCCGGCCATTTCGGAACATTTTTCTCTCTCGAAAATTTCACGAAGTGCTTTGAATATCCGAATTTTTTCCTTATGTTTGTCATGCTCTATTTACCACAAGGC
>CAMLTW010000030.1 GCA_946486375.1 uncultured Rikenellaceae bacterium | reverse complement strand
GCCTTGTGGTAAATAGAGCATGACAAACATAAGGAAAAAATTCGGATATTCAAAGAGGGCGGTGAAGTTTTCAAGGGGAAATGTTCCGAAATGGCCGGAGGGTTCGACGTGGCAGCAACGTTGCTCCGGCTCGGCAGGGATCCTCACGTCGCGGCGTTGCCGATGCTACCTCCCTGCGCTTAATCCGTGCCGTCCCTGACGGGACGACCACGGGCTACGGTCGGTGAGCTCGCAGGCTTGCGCCTGCTCGGTTCAGGATGACGCGAAGAAACCGAGGGGGCGGATGGTAGTGAGACAACGGGAGGTAGCGGGTTGAGATTCCCACGTCGAATCCTGACGGATTCTCCTCGGAATGACGCAAAGTGGTACGGCAGTGTGATGGCTGGAAGAAACGGCCCGGCCCCGCGTCATTCCGAGCGCAGCCAAAGGCGAAGCGTGGGAATCTCCCTATAAGAAAAACCTAACAGCGATTAACCCGCCTTCGGCTGTTTTTCGTTGCTCTTGCCCGGCAAATCCTGCTCGCGGCCTTTGCCGAACCGGACGGATCAGTGTTTCACCCACGAAGGCCGGTGGCGTTTGACCAGCTCCTCCTCGATGTCGGCCAGCGTGTACCCCTTGGAAATCAGTAGCACAAGGTAGTGGTACATCAAATCGGACGCCTCGTAAAGCATCCGCTCGTCGTTGCCGTCCACCGCCTCGATCACCGTTTCGACCGCTTCTTCGCCCACCTTCTGCGCGATCTTGTTCACGCCCTTGTTGAACAGATGTGTCGTGTATGAACCTTCGGGCATCTCCGCCTTCCGCTGCCGGATCACCGCTTCCAGCTCCCGGATGAACCCTTCGCTTTCGCGTCCTCCGAAACAGCTCAGGCTTCCGGTGTGGCAGGTCGGCCCCGCCGGAACCACCCGCACCAGCAGGGTGTCGTCGTCGCAGTCCTTGGCCACGCTCTTCACATAGAGGAAATTCCCGCTGGTTTCCCCCTTCGTCCAGAGCCGTTTTTTCGTGCGGCTGTAAAAGGTCACCTTCCCTTCGGCCACGGTCTTGTCGTAAGCCTCCCGGTTCATGTAGCCCAGCATCAGCACCCGGAGGGTGCGGTCGTCCTGAATGACGGCGGGGATCAGGCCGTCCCCGTTCTTGGCCGCGTCGAGTTCGTCGAATCGTATCATGGTCTCGTTTTTTAAATTCTTACCGCAATGTTCCGTTCCCGCAGGTACCGCTTCAGGTCGCCGATGCGGATTTCGCCGTAGTGGAAAATGCTGGCCGCCAGCGCCGCGTCCGCCTTTCCCGCCGTGAACGCCTCGGCGATGTGCTCCATGCTCCCCGCCCCGCCGGAAGCGATCACCGGAATGGAAAGCGTCTCCGACAATCGTGCCAGCGTGTCGCAGGCGTAACCGTTTTTCGTGCCGTCGTGATCCATCGAGGTGAACAGGATTTCGCCCGCTCCCCGTTCCTGGGCCTCTTTCGCCCACGAGAACAGCTCCCGTTCGGTGGGACGCTTCCCGCCGTGGGTGGTCACCGTCCAGCGGCCGTCGATCCGTTTGGCGTCGATGGCCACTACCACGAACTGGCTCCCGTATTTGGACGCCAGATCGCCGATGAGGGCCGGGTTCCGCACCGCCGCGCTGTTGACCGACACCTTGTCGGCCCCCGCCCGCAGGAGCGGCGCGGCGTCTTCGAGGGTCGAAATGCCGCCCCCGACCGTGAACGGGATGTTCAGGTTGGCGGCGATCCGCCCCACCAGTTCGGCGAACGTCTTGCGCCCTTCGAGCGTCGCGCTGATGTCGAGGTAAACCAGTTCGTCGGCCCCTTCCTCCGCGTAGCGGCGTCCCAGTTCCACGGGATCGCCCACGCTGCGCAGGGCGAGGAAATTGATTCCCTTGACCGTCTGCCCGTCCTTGATGTCGAGGCAGGGGATTATCCGTTTTGCAAGCATTTTTCCAATTCTTTCAGGGTGATGCGCCCTTCGTAGACCGCCTTGCCTACGATCACGCTCTTCAGCCCCAGTTCGTCCAGCCGGTAAATGTCCTCCACGGAGGAAATGCCGCCGCTCACGGTGATCTCCGTTTCCGGATACTTCGCCTGCAACCCCGTGTAGAGGTCGAAGGCGGGCCCTTCGAGCATCCCGTCGCGGGAAATGTCCGTACAGATGACCTGCGTCAGCCCCGCCGGCAGGAAGGAGCCGATCAGTTCCTCCACGCCCGTTTCCGCGCTTTCGAGCCAGCCGGAAACGGCGATCTTCCCTCCCTTCACGTCGGCTCCCAGCACGATCCGCTCCGGCCCGAAGGCGGTCAGCCACCCGGCGAACAGCTCCGGGGACTTCACGGCGATGCTGCCGCAGATGGCCCGCCGCGCTCCGGCGTCGAACACCGACCGCAGGGCCGCGTCGCTCTTGATCCCTCCGCCGTACTGCACTTCCAGCCCCGTCCGGGAGGCGATCCGCTCCAGCACCCGGAGGTTGACCGGCTGCGCGGCCTTCGCCCCGTCCAGGTCGACCAGGTGGAGCCGCCGCACGCCGATGTCCTCGTAACGCAGGGCCGCGTCGAGCGGGTCTTTATAGTAAGTCGTCTTCCGGTCGTAGTCCCCCTGCGTGAGGCGGACGCACTCGCCGCCGATCACGTCGATGGCCGGTATCACGGTAATCATAGTTCCAGAAAGTTTTTCAAAATCCGTTCCCCCGCCGCGCCGCTCTTTTCCGGATGGAACTGCGCGCCGAAGAAGTTCCCCCGGCCCAGCGAAGCGCTGAACGGGACGCCGTAGTCGGCGACGGCGATCGTGTCCCCGTTCACCTCCGCGGCATAGGAATGGACGAAATAAACGTAGCTTTCCTCCTCCACCCCCGCGTAAAGCGGGGATTTCAGGGCGTGCACGGTGTTCCAGCCCATGTGCGGCACCTTCATGCCCGCCGGCACCGTCAGCCTGCGCACCGTGTTGTCGAAGATGCCGAGACACTCCGTGTCCCTTTCCTCGCTCCGGGCGCAAAGCAGCTGCATCCCCAGACAGATGCCCAGCACGGGCTGCGTCAGGCTCCGCACCACTTCCGCCAGTCCCCGTTCCCGGAGCTTCTCCATCGCCGTGCGGGCCTCCCCGACCCCCGGCAGGAGCACCTTCTCCGCCGAAGCGATCTCCGCCGGCGACGAAGAGAGCCGGTACCCGGCTCCCAGCCGGTCGAAGGCGTTCATCACGGAGCGGAGGTTCCCCGTATCGTAGTCGATGATCGTTATCATAGCGTTCCCTTGCTGCTCGGCAGGGCGAGCTTCAGCGGGTTCCGGGCGATCGCCGTCCGCAGGGCGCGGGCGAAAGCCTTGAAAATCCCCTCGATTTTGTGGTGTTCGTTTTCTCCCGTGGCGGTGATGTGCAGGTTGCACCGCGCCGCCTCGGAAAAGCTCTTGAAAAAGTGGCGGAACATCTCGGTCGGGACGTCTCCCACCTTTTCCCGGCGAAACCCGGCGTTCCACGCGAAGTCGATCCGTCCCCCGAAGTCCAGCAGCACCGTCGCGTCGCATTCGTCCATCGGCAGGGCGTAGCCGTACCGCTCGATGCCCAGCTTGCTCCCCAGCGCCCGGTACACCGCTTCCCCCAGCACGATGGCCGCGTCCTCGACGGTGTGGTGCTCGTCCACCTGCAGGTCTCCCTTCACTTCCAGCGTCAGCGAAACCCCGGCGTGGTGCACGATCTGTTCGAGCATGTGGTCGAAAAAGCCCAGCCCCGTGGCGATGCGGGATTCCCCCTGACCGTCCAGGTCGAGCGTCAGGGAAATGTCGGTCTCCCGCGTCTTCCGGGCGACGGTCGCCCGCCGGTCGCCGCAGCGGAGGAAGGCGTACACCTCTATCCAGTCGTCCGTCGCCAGCGCGCAGTACGCTTCCAGTCCGGCCTCCCGCACCATTTTCCACCCCGCCTCTTTCGGCCGGAGCAGGATGCCCTTCGCCCCCAGGTTCTTCGCCAGCTCGATGTCCGTCGTCCGGTCGCCGATGACGAAGGAATGTTCCATATCGTAACCGCCGCTCAGGTACCGGGTGAGCATCGCCGTTCCCGGCTTGCGGGTGGGCTTGTTCTCCTGCGGAAAAGAGCGGTCGATGTAAACGTTGTCGAAGCGGACGCCTTCCCCCGCGAAGGTTTTCAGCATCAGCTCGTGCGCCGGACGGAAGGCGTCTTCCGGGAACGCAGGGGTTCCCAGTCCGTCCTGATTGGTCACCATCGCCAGCTCGTAATCCAGTCCGGCGATGCGGCTCATGGCCCCGATGGCCCCCGGAAAGAAGGCCAGCTTTTCGAAGCTGTCCACCTGATAGTCTTCGGGCGGCTCGACGATCAGCGTCCCGTCCCGGTCGATAAACAAAACTTTCCGTCCCGCCATCACGCTTCGTTTTTGAGGATTTCGATCACCCGCCGGTTTTCGTCGGGCGTTCCCACCGTGATCCGGAGGCACCCTTCGCACCCCGCGATCCGCGACCGGTCGCGGACGATGACCCTTTCGGCGATCAGCCGGTCGTAGGTCTTCCGCGGGTCGTCCACCCGGACGAGCAGGAAATTGGCGTCGCTCGGCCACACCTCCCGCACGGCGTCCAGCTCCCGCAGCGCCGCGCGGAGCTTTTCCCGTTCCGCGACCAGCTCCCGCACCTGCGCCTCCACCGCCGACGTGTCCGCCAGCCGTTCCAGCAGCAGGGTCTGGGTGGGGCCGTTGATGTTGTAGGGGTACTTCACCCGCGACATCCGGTCGACGATCTCCGGGTGCGCGAAAGCCAGCCCCACGCGCAGTCCGGCCATGCCCCACGCTTTGGAAAAGGTCTGGAAAACGACCAGATTCGGATACTCGTCCAGCGAGCGGACGAGGCTTTCGGTCCCCGCGAAGTCGATGTAGGCTTCGTCCACGGCCACGATGCCGGGAAATTCCCGCAGCACCGTCCGCACCTCCTCCGCATCCAGCAGCGAGCCGGAAGGGTTGTTCGGGGAGCAGAGGAAGACCAGCCGCGTGTTTTCGTCCGTCGCGTCCAGCAGCTTCCGGGCGTCGAGCCGGAAGCCCGGCTCCAGCGGCACCGGCCGGAACTCCACGTCGTTGATGTCGGCGGCCACCCGGTACATGCCGTAGGACGGGGCGATGGAAACCGCGTTGTGCACCCGCGGTTCGCAGAACACCCGGTACACGCCGTCGATGGCTTCGTCGCTCCCGTTGCCGATGAAAATCCGTTCGACGGGCACTCCCTTGATTTCCGCGATCCGCTGTTTCAGCAGACGCTGGTGCGGGTCGGGGTAGCGGTTGCAGCCGTTCTCATACGGGCTTTCGTTGGCGTCGAGGTAGACGCCGATGTCGCCCCGGTATTCGTCCCGGGCGGTCGAATAAGGCGCAAGGTCCCGGATGTTCTTCCGGAACAGGTCGTTCAACTCCATTTCTTCACGGTCAAAATCTCACAAATTTAAAAATTTGCGGACAAAAAACGGGGGAAGTGCGGGATTTTATGACAACTTTCCCCGTCCGGCGCTGTTTTTAAACGTTCCGGCACCCCCCTGCGGCACCCTTCCCCGACTTCCGGAACAGAAAAACCGACTTTTCGGGAACCGCCTTTGTGCCGGATTGTGTATTTTTGCGGGTATGTTTCGGGACGTCCGTTTCCGGAAACCCGGACGGAATGAATCCGTCGGGGCCGGACGCGCCCCCGGAACGGTTCCTGCGATCGGCTGCCGCGCGATGCGGCGTACCGGCGCACGGTTTTTAAAGGTGTATGGGATGAAAAAGCGTATGTTCCTCTTTTCGTGCTGCCTGCTGCTGGCGGCGGCGGCCCTCGCGCAAAGCACGCGGGTAAGGGGAAGGGTGACGGACGCCCGGACGGGAGAGCCGGTGCCTCTGGTGAGCGTTTCGTTCGTCGGGACGACGATCGGCATCACCACCGACTTCGACGGCATGTACGCCCTCGAAACGCGGGATTCGGTGCGGGAACTGTCCGTTTCTCTGCTCGGCTACGAGCCGCAGACCGTCGCGGTGGTGCCCGGAGCCTTCAACGCGCTGGACTTCAGCCTGCAGCCTGCAGAGTTCGCGTTGGAGGAAGTGGTGGTGACTCCCGGCGAGAACCCGGCCCACGCCATCCTGCGCCGCGTGTCCCGCCACAAGCACCGCAACGACCCCGACCGGCTGCCCGGCTACTCCTGTTCCACCTACACCAAGATGGAGCTCGATCTGGCGAACATCAGGCCCTATTTCAAAAACAAGCGGCTCCAGCGGAACTTCGGTTTCATCTTCGAGCACATGGACACGTCCGTGGCGACCGGAAAGGCCTACCTGCCGGTGATGATCTCGGAGTCCACGGCCGACTACTACCACCGGAAAAACCCGCCCTTTTCCCGCGAGGTCATCCGGGCCAGCCGGATTTCGGGAATCGAGCAGGACTATTCGCTGGCCCAGTTCACGGGACACCTCCACGCGGACATGAACTTCTACGACAACTACCTCGACCTGTTCAACGTCAAGTTCGCCGGGCCGCTGTCGGAACACGGGCTGATGTACTACAACTACTTTCTGGTGGACAGCGCCCGGATCGAAAACCGGAAAACCTATAAAATCCGGTTCCATCCCAAGAACCTTTCCACCCCCGTGCTGGACGGGGAAGTGAACATCGACTCCGCGACGTGGGCGCTCCGCTCGGCCAGCGTGAAGATGATGAAGGGCCTGAACGTGAACTGGCTGCGCGACCTGACGATGGAGACCGAAAACGCGCTGGTGGGGGATTCCCTCTGGTTCCGCAAGCGGGACGCGATGTCCGCGGATTTTTCCATCGTCCTGTCCGACTCGTCCAAACTCCTTTCCTTCCTGGGGCACCGGCAAGTGATCTATTCCGATGTGCGGCCGGGGGACTCGATCCCGCCGGGCGTGCTGCGCATGGACAACAACATCATGGTGGAGGAAGGGGTGCTGAAAAACGACGACGCCTACTGGGAGGAAGTGCGTCCCTACGCCCTGAGCGAAAAGGAGAAGGCCGTGTACGCCATGGTCGATTCGGTCAAGCGCGTACCCCTCTACCGGGACATCTATTCGGTCGTCAAGATGATCTTCGGAGGGTATTACGACACGAAATACGTCGGCATCGGGCCTTACTACAAGATGTTCAGCTTCAACCGCCTCGAAGGGGCCCGGTTCCAGCTGGGAGGACGCACCACGCGGGATTTCAGCCGGAAGGTGCGCCTGACGGGGTACGCCGCCTACGGCACGAAGGACAACCGTTTCAAGGGGGGCGGGAGCGTGGAATACCTGTTCCGGCAGCAGCCGACCCGGAAGCTGACCGCCGCCTTCAAGCGCGACGCCCTGCAGCTCGGCTCCGGAATCAGCGCCTTCACGCAGGGGAACCTTCTCGGTTCGATCCTTTCGCGGGGGAACAAGGAACGCCTCAGCATGGTGAACGAAGGGAGCCTGACCTACCGGCACGAGTGGCGGCAGGGGATCGAAAACACGCTGGAAGCGCAGGTGCGCACCGTTTTTCCATCCAAATACGTTCCCCTGCTGCGGCCCGACGGCACGCCCGCGGGATCGGTGCAGTCCGCCTCGCTGCGGCTGGGCGCCCGGTTTTCCAAAAACGAAACCGTCGTGCGGCAGGGCTTCGACGTCTACCGTTTCCGGGGCGACTTCCCCGTTTTCGCGGTCAACCTGACGGCGGGGCTGAAAGGGCTGTTCCGGGACGACTACGAATACTACCGGCTCGAAGGGAGCGTGCAGTACGACCTGAACCTGCCTCCGCTGGGCACTTCGGAGCTGGCCGTCAGCGGCGGGAAGATTTTCGGGAAGGTGCCCTATCCGCTGCTGAAACTGCACGAGGGCAACGGCACCTATTTTTACGACCCGTACGCGTTTTCCTGCATGGATTACTACGAGTTCGCCTCGGACGCGTGGGTGTCGTTCCTGTACGAGCACCATTTCAAAGGGTTCTTTCTGGGGAAAATTCCGCTGCTCCGGCGGCTGAAATGGCGCGAGGTGGCGATTTTCAAGGGGGTTTACGGCACGCTGGAAGCCAGGAACAACGGCAGTCTGCCGGCCACGCAGGCGATCCTGCTGTTTCCGGAAGGGATGAGTTCGGTGTCGAAGCCCTATTTCGAAGGGGGCGTGGGGATCGAGAACATTTTCCGGATTTTCCGGGTGGACGCCATCTGGCGCCTTTCCCATCGGCATCCGGTGCCGGGACAGGACATCCAGAACTTCGCCGTCAACTTCAGCATGAACATCCAGTTCTGATACCGGCCGGAAACAGGGAAAGAAAAGCGGGAGCGTCTTGCAAAAGACGCTCCCGCTGCTTTACGATTTTCCTGCCAGCCCCTCCGCCTTCGCGTCATTCCGAGGCTTCGGCAGAAGCCGTAGGAATCCAAACCTGTACCCGCCAACTGCCCCGCAACCATCCGCACCCCCGTCTCCTCCCGTCATTGCGAGGAGCGGAGCGACACGGCAATCTCAGCCGGTCTGCACAGAGATCCTCACGTCGCGGCGTTGCCGCTCCTCAGGATGACGCAAGGGTGCGGGGATTGGGTCGGTCGGGAGGAACCGGTTGCGGATGCTACCTCCCGGCCCTCCTGCAACCGCGCCTTTCTCGTCCTGCGATGAAGGAACGGACTGTCCGGAAAAGAAGAAGGGCGGCCTGCATGGGCCGCCCTTCGGATTTTGCGGGGGGATGTCTGTCTATTTCTGGCGTTATGCTATGCAGAGATTGCCACGTCGCTTCGCTCCTCGCAATGACGCATTGCAGCCGGTTCCTTTCGACCGTTCCGGCACTCTGGTTCCATCGCGTCATGCTGAGCGGAGCCAAGGGCGAAGCGTGAGCATCTCATCCGGCCTGCGCAGAGATCCTCACGTCGGCCCTTGCGGCCCATGCTACTTCCCTCCGCTATATCCGCACCGCCGCCCCGGCGGCGACTGCGGGCTGCGGTCAGTGAGCTCGGAACGCCCGAAAGTCGTTCCTCGGTTCAGGATGACGCAGGGTAGTGGGATTTCGGAAGGACGGAAGGAACCGTCGTCCTTGCGTCCTTCCGGTCGTCCCCTTACGGCTGGCTTTCCAGCGTAAGCCGCTCTTCCTCGTGGTCGTAATCCACCGTCACCGTATCCCCCGTCTTGACCTTCCCGTCCACGATCAGTTCCGCGAAAGGCTCCTCGACCCGATCCAGCAACGCCCGTTTCAGCGAACGCACCCCGTACCGTTCCTCGTAGCCCACGCCCACCAGCTCCCTTTTCGCCTCCTCGGTCATGGCGATCCGGTAGCCCAGCCCCGCGATCCGGCGGCTGAAGGCGGAAAATTCCAGTTCCACGATCCGTTTCACGTCGTCCTCCGACAGGGTGTTGAAGATCACGATGTCGTCGATCCGGTTGATGAACTCCGGCGCGAACGTCCGCGAAAGCGCCTTGCGGTAGACCGTTTCGCCCGTCATCCGGTGCACCCGTTCCTTCACCGGGGTGTTGAACCCGACGGCGGGAGGAGCCTCCTGCACGTCGCGCGAACCCACGTTGGAAGTCATGATGATGATGCAGTTGCGGAAATCCACCTTCCGGCCCGACCCGTCGGTCAGGTGGCCTTCGTCGAAAATCTGCAGCATGATGTTGAACACGTCGCCGTGCGCCTTTTCGATCTCGTCGAAGAGCACCACCGAATAGGGATGCCTGCGCACCTTCTCGGTCAGCTGTCCGCCCTCGCCGTATCCGACGTACCCCGGAGGGGAGCCGATCAGCCGGCTGACGTTGTATTTCTCCGAATATTCGCTCATATCCACGCGGATCAGGGCGTCGTCGCGGTCGAACATGAATTTCGCCAGCTGCTTGGCCAGGTGGGTTTTCCCCACGCCGGTCGGCCCCACGAACATGAAGGTGCCGATGGGCCGGTTGGGGTCCTTCAGCCCCGCGCGGCTCCGGTGAATGGCCCGCGTGATCTTCTTCACGGCGTCCTCCTGACCGATCACCACCCCGTTCAGGTAGTCGTTCATCCCTTTCAGCCGGGTCTGTTCGTTCATCGAAATCCGTTCCACCGGAACCCCCGTCATGGCGGCGACCACGCCGTCGATCTGCTCGCGGTCGATGGTCACCCGGTGGCATCCCATCTCCTTCTCCCACTGTTTCCGTTCCTTCTCGATGGTTTTCCGAAGCTCCACCTCCTCGTTCCGCAGCCGGGCGGCCAGCTCGAAATTCTGCTTGTTCACCGCCTCCTTCTTATCGCCGCGAATCCGCTCCAGCCGCTTGTCCAGGTCGAGCAGCTCCTGGGGCATCTGCACGTTGAAGATATGGGCCTTCGCTCCCGCCTCGTCCAGCACGTCGATGGCCTTGTCCGGGAAATACCGGTCGGTGACGTACCGCTCGGTCAGCTCCACGCAGGCTTCGAGCGCCTCGTCCGTGTAGGTCACCAGGTGGTAGTCCTCGTAATAGTTGCGGATGTTCCGCAGGATGGTGAGCGTGTCCTCCTTCGAGGTGGGCTCCACCATGATCTTCTGAAAACGCCGTTCCAGCGCCCCGTCCGACTCGATGGACTCCCGGTATTCGTTCAGCGTCGTGGCACCGATGCATTGCAGCTCGCCCCGCGCCAGCGCCGGCTTGAGGATGTTCGCCGTGTCGAGCGTTCCCTGCGTGCTGCCGGCCCCCACGATGGTGTGGATTTCGTCGATGAAGAGCACGATGTCCCGGCTGCGGGTCAGCTCGCCGAGCAACGCCTTGATCCGTTCCTCGAACTGGCCGCGGTACTTGGTGCCCGCCACCAGCGAAGCCACGTCCAGCGTGAAAATCCGCTTGTTCAGCAGCGCATACGGCACGTTGCGCCGCGCGATCCGGAGCGCCAGCCCTTCGACGATGGCCGACTTGCCCACGCCCGCCTCCCCGATCAGAATCGGGTTGTTCTTTTTCCGGCGGCCCAGCACCTGAATCAGCCGTTCGATCTCCGTCTCGCGGCCCACCACCGGATCGAGTTTCCCCTCCTCGGCGGCGCGGGTCAGGTCGGTGCCGAACTTTTCCAGCATGGAAGTCTCCGCCTCGCGGCCCTCCTTCACGGGAATGTTCCTTCCCGCAGCCCCTTCGGGGTTCTGGAAGAATCCGCCTTCTCCGGTTCCTTCGTCGTATTCGTTCAGATAGTCTCCGTCTTCTTCTTTCATGGCAGTTTTCTCGTTCGGGTAAACGATGTCCTCGTCCTGGGGCAGGAACGTCATCAGCGTCTGCACCTTCAGGTGGTTCACCCCGTACCGGCCCAGCACCTGAGTGGTCAGGTGCCGCGCATCCTTCAGGATCACCAGCAGCAGGTGCCCCGTGTGGATCGTGGACTGTCCCGAATTCAGCATCTCAAGATACATATTTCTGAGCGTATTTTCAATACGCAGGAACGCGATGTGTTCCATCCGGCTGTACACCTGGCTGTTACGGGCTCCCATCACGGGATTGGTCGTGCGGAGGGCCTTCTCCACGTCGTCCCGCACCTCCTGCAGTTCCTCGTCCGTCAGCAACTGCCGCAGGATCGTCACCGCATGTCCCTTGTCCTCCTTCAGCACCCCGAGGAATATGTGATCGACACTCAACGGATACCCTCCGTAACGATCCGCATCCTGCTGGGTGCGCATCAGTACGGATTCGAGCGTTTTGGAATGTTTCGTTTGCATTTTTTCCGATAGTTTCTTATATTCTTACGGGTGTAAAACGTAAAAAAGTCCCTATTTAGTATTCTGTATTTCAGCCCGTGACAAGACCCGGCGAAAATAATGCGTTTCCCGGAAACCGAACGCGACACCCTTCCCTGCACCAAAGCGGATTTTCCGGCAGCGTTCCCGAAAAAAGCCCTGTCCGCAAACGGGGAACCGCTCCGGACAAGTCCGTCCCGCAGGTCGGAGCAAAAGGCCGTATTCCGTAAACTCCATTGCAGGAAGGAGACAGAGGCGCAAGCCTGAAAACCGGCGGAAGGCGGACGGAATGAAGGCGGGCAAGGGAAGAAAAGCCTTTTCCGGAGCCGGCGGGTTCGCCGGAACGATGCCGGTCTTCGGGAGGATACCGCCGCTGCCCTGCCGAAAGAGGCCTCGTTTTTTCGGGCGCTGGAAAGCCCCTGCGCATCCGGCGCTCCGGAAAGCGCGGCCCATAAAAAAAGACCCGGCACTTGAAGTGTCGGATCTTTTCCGTCCGTCGGGGTGAGATGACTCGAACATCCGACCTCCACGTCCCGAACGTGGCGCGCTAACCAACTGTGCTACACCCCGGACTCGATTTTGTGGTGCAAATGTACGACTTTTCCCGATAAGTTGAAACATTTCGGGGAAAAATTTCCGTTTTTTCGCAAAGTTTTGCGATTCGCCCTCCGGTCGACACCCCCCATCCGGTTTCCGTAATTCCGACTTCGACCGTCTTTCCCGTATTTTTTATTATATTTGTTTGTACCAATTCCGTCCGACCATGCAGAAACGGCACCGGGATCACCGGCAGTATTTCGACGAACTGTCCCGCTCCACCGAAAAATACCTGCTTCCCTTTCTGGAAGAACATTTTCCGATCTCCCCCGGCATGAGGGTGCTGGAAGTGGGCTGCGGCGCGGGAGGCAACCTGCTCCCCTTTCTGCACAAGGGCTGCCGGGTGGCGGGCATCGACCTGAGCGCGGGAAAGATAGACGCCGCGCGGGAACGGCTCGGAAACCGCCCGGACGCGGAGCTGAAAGCGGGAAACTTTTTCGACCTGGAACCGGGAACGACCCGCTACGACCTGATTTTCATCCGCGACGTCATCGAACACATCTCCGACAAGGACGCCTTTCTGAAACACGTGCGGAAATTTCTGGCACCGGGCGGGCACGTGCTCGTGATCTTCCCGGCCTGGCAGATGCCTTTCGGCGGGCATCAGCAAATTTGTCGGAACGGGATGCTTTCCCGTCTGCCGTTTTTCCACCTGCTGCCGGCTTTTTTATACCGGGGCCTGCTGTGGCTGGGAAAGGAATCGCCCGCTACCGTGGAGGAACTGCTGGACATCAAGCGGTGCGGCCTCACCGTCGAACGCTTCCGGAAAAAAGCGGCGCAGCACGGGTTCCGCCTGCTGAAAGAGCGGCTCTATTTCATCAACCCGCACTACGAAATCAAATTCGGCCTGAAACCCCGCCTGCTCGCTCCGGTGCCGGGAAAGATACCGGGCCTGCGGAATTTCTTCACCACCTCGGCCTGGTATCTGCTGGCGGGGTAGGAAGAAGCCCCAATACCGGCGTCCATCCGGAATGCGATGGACATCGTATCACCTGTCCAACATTCGTCCGTTCTCAAATTTTTCCGATTATGAAACCGCATCGATTCCTACCGTTCGCCCTGTGTGCGCTCTTCGGCCTGTTTTCCTGCAGGCAGGAAATTTCCGTTCCGCAATACGACACCCAAACGGAACTGTCGATCGACAGGTATCCCGACTCCTCTTTCTTTTCGGATATTCGCTGCATGCAGTATGCGGACGGGAAAATATATGCGCTGGACGCCAAAAGAAGGGATGTGGCCGTGCTCGACCCGGATTTCCGGAACCTCGCTACGATCGGAACCGGCGGCTCCGGCCCGGCGGAACTGCTGTCGCCCGCTGTTTTTTACGTGAATGAGGACACGGTCGGAATCCTGGATTTCGGGGCAGGCGGGATAAAAAACTTTGTCGGAAGCCGCTGCGTCGAAAAAAAGGAGCTTCCTACAGCCCTCGATAAGCGTTTCTTCTGTCGGGAAGGGGTTTACTACATTCCTTCGGTCAGGGAAAAAGGAGTGTTTTACACCCTGAACCGGAACGTCGCACCGGAACAACACACCTATCACGGCCAACCCGTCTCCCAACAAACCGTTCGCCGAACCCTGATCCGGAACCAACGGCATCTGTTGATGCAAGGCGAACATCTTTACGCGGTTCCCGATGCGCTTCCCATCGTGGAAAAATACGACCTGACGACCAAAGCCCTGCTGGAAAGCTGCGACCTGAGCGATATCCCCGTTTTCCGGGAAAACCTTCGCTTTATCGCCGCGCAGGAGGAAGAAGAAAAGTCGTATTATGTCCTCGTTCAGGATGCTTGTCTGGGCGAAGACTGGCTGTACCTGCTCTGCAACAGCCTCGGAAAAAACTACAGGTGCAACACCCTCGTGGAAGTGACCCTGCAACCCCGGCTGCGGGTTTCGGCCGTATATCTGCTTCCGGGAGAAAGTTACGCCGCTTTCTGCATCGCCGGAAACGAAATATTCGCGTTCAACTCCAGGCAGGGAACCCTCGAAAGAATCCGTAAGAAGTCGTGAAGGCCCGGCTTATTTTTAACCTGGCCGCAGGTATGGGATGTGTTCACAAAAACGATTCTCCGGCCGTTTACCCTGCTGTAAGGAGCGTCAGCGACGGGGCAGCGTTGCGAGTAAGCGAGAGCAGAGCCGAACCGAGCAGGGCCGAAGGCCCTGCGAGCTCACCGACCGCAGCCTGTGGTCGTCCCGCAACCACTCCCAGCGGTAACGCCCCTGCGTCATTGCAAGGCTTCGCCAGAAGCCGTGGCAATCTCTGTCTCTTTTTTATCATTGTGCTGTATAAAGATGCTCACGCTTCGCCTTTCGGCTCCTCTCGGCATGACGCACGGTAACCGGGAACTTTCTGCCGGCGGGGAACCGTAGCGCTTTTGCATCTTTACGGCCGC
>CAMLTW010000029.1 GCA_946486375.1 uncultured Rikenellaceae bacterium | reverse complement strand
CGACAACGGACTCCGGTCAGTGAGGCTCAGGCTGCGTTGCAGCCTTCGGTTCGGTCGGTGACCATAGGCCGCTTCGCGGCCTATGGTTCCGGGCAGCCGGCCTTTTCCCGCGCCTCCTCCGATTCCTCCACCTCCTTGCGGAATTCCCGCTCGCTGAACCGGGCCTGCAGAATCTCCTTCGCCCGCTGTGCGTCCTCGGAAGACACCTGCAGCTCCAGTCCCCCCGTCACTCCCGTGACCGGAAACACGTTCTGGAAGGTCTCGCCCGTCAGGTACGCCCGTATTCCGTTGGATTCCAGCAGCGAACGGTAAATATTGGCTTCCGGCGCATTTTCGAAATGCATCACGGTCACAAAACTGTCGTCTTTCATGGCTGTCGTTTTTTTATCGTAAATTCGTCCGCTCCGTCCCCCTGGAAAATTCCGGCCGGAACAGCCCGGAAGACCTTCGGCGGCACGTTCCGTTCCAAGTTACGCATAATATCCGGATATCGAAACATTTTTTGTGCCGCAGTTTGGCACAAAATTTCTTTATATTTGCCGGAAACCGTCGCCGGCCCGGACAGGCCGATTCCCGGTCGGGCGAATCCGTACGTCCGCGTCCGGTTTCGCATCTTTCCGGCCGTACGGACGGGGTTCCGGTTCGGTCGGGAGGATGCCCGGCAGGGCCGGAGCGTGCGCCTGGCGCAGGGGTTCGCATCATTCGTTTTCGGATTAAATACATCGGCGGTCATGCATCGATTCGTTCATCTACACGTACACACGCAGTATTCCATCCTGGACGGAGCTTCCGGGATCAAACCCCTCATCAAACGGGCGCTCGAACTGGAAATGCCCGCGCTGGCCATCACCGACCACGGGAACATGTTCGGGGCGAAGCTCTTCCACGCGGAGGCCACCAAGGCGGGGCTGAAACCGATTCTGGGGTGCGAAGTCTACGTGGCGGCCAAGAGCCGGTTCGACAAGACCGACCGGGACGACCGCGGGGGGGACCACCTGATCCTGCTGGCCAAAAACGAGCACGGGTACCACAACCTCGTGAAACTCGTCTCCTACGCCTGGACGGAAGGCTACTATTACAAGCCGCGGGTGGACAAGGAGCTGCTGCACAAATACCACGAAGACATCATCTGCTGTTCGGCGTGTCTGGGGGGCGAGCTTCCGCAGGCCATCATGCACGACGACCTGGACGGGGCGCACCGGATCGTGAACGAGTTCCGCGACCTGTACGGCGACGACTACTACCTCGAGCTCCAGCTCCACCGTTCGGGGAATCCCGATCAGGACGAACACGTCTACAAAAATCAGCTCAAGGTCAACAAAACCCTGCTGGAACTGGCGCGGGAACACCGCGTGAAGGTGATCGCCAGCAACGACGTGCATTTCATCCGGGCCGAGGACGCCCCGGCCCACGACCGGCTGATCTGCCTCAACACGGGCAAGGATCTGGACGACCCGACGCGGATGCGGTACACGTCGCAGGAATACCTGAAGACCGCCGAAGAAATGGAGGCGCTGTTCGCGGATTGTCCCGAAGCGATCTCCAACACGCTGGAAATCGCCGAAAAGGTGGAGAAGTTCTCCCTGAGCCACAAGCCGTTCATGCCGCACTTCCCGCTGCCCGAAAGTTTCTCCATGGAACCGGAGGCGGTGAAGGCCTCCTTCCGGAAGAACGTCGAAAAGCTCATCGGCGGGACGAAGGACGAGGCGCAAAAGGCCCGGATCGCGGAGGAGGCCGGACGGCTCGACGCCGCGCTCGACGCGGCGGGGACGCTGGAAGAAGTGGACGCGGTGGCGCACCGCCGGTGGGAAGGGATTCCCGAAACGGAGGAATACCTCACCATCGCCAAGCAGTTCAAATACCTCGAACACATCACTTGGGAAGGGGCGCGGAAACGCTACGGAGCGGTGAACGACGCCGTGCGGGAGCGGCTCGAATTCGAGCTTTCCACCATCGAGTGGATGGGCTTCCCCGGTTACTTCCTCATCGTCTGGGACTTCATCCGGGCGGCGCGGGAAATGGGCGTTTCCGTGGGGCCGGGCCGGGGTTCGGCCGCGGGGTCGGTGGTGGCCTACTGTCTGGGGATCACCAACATCGACCCGATCAAGTACGACCTGCTGTTCGAGCGGTTCCTGAACCCGGAGCGCATCTCCATGCCCGACGTGGACATCGACTTCGATGAAGACGGGCGCGAGGACGTGATGCGCTACGTGGTGCAGAAATACGGGCAGCGGCGGGTGGCCCACATCGTGACCTTCGGGACGATGGCCGCCAAGCTGGCCATCCGGGACATCGCCCGCGTCCAGAAACTTCCCCTGTCCGAAAGCGACCGGCTGGCCAAGCTCGTGCCCGAACGGCCGGGCATGACCCTGTCCAAAGCCTATCAGGAGGTGCCCGAACTGTCCCAGGAACGGGAGTCGGAACAGCCTCTCGTACGCGACACGCTGAAATATGCCGAGGTGCTCGAAGGCTCCGTGCGGCAGACGGGGGTGCACGCCTGCGGGATCATCATCGCGCGGGACGACCTCGAAAACTTCATCCCCCTCTCCACGGCCAAGGATTCGGAACTGTTCGTGGTGCAGTACGACGGGAAGCACGTGGAGGACGTGGGGCTGCTGAAGATGGACTTCCTGGGGCTGAAAACCCTCTCCATCATCAAGGACGCCGTGCGGAACGTGAAGATTTCCAAGGGGATCGACCTCGACATCGACGCCATTCCCATCGACGACCCCGAGACGTTCGAGCTGTACAGCCGGGGCGACACCACGGGGCTGTTCCAGTTCGAGTCCCCCGGCATGAAGAAATACCTCCGGGCGCTCAAGCCGAGCCGGATCGAAGACCTGATCGCCATGAACGCCCTCTACCGGCCGGGGCCGCTGGAATACATTCCCAACTTCATCGCCCGCAAGCACGGCACGGAGCCGATCCACTACGACCTGCCGGAGATGGAGGAATACCTGCACGACACCTACGGGATCACCGTCTATCAGGAACAGGTGATGCTCCTGTCGCAGAAGCTGGCCGGGTTCACCAAGGGGCAGGCCGACACGCTGCGCAAGGCGATGGGGAAAAAGATGCGCGACGTGCTGGACAAGATGAAGGGGGACTTCATCAAGGGGGCCACCGAGAAGGGGCACGACCCGAAAACCTGCGACAAGATCTGGAAGGACTGGGAAGCCTTCGCCCAGTATGCGTTCAACAAGTCGCACTCGACCTGCTACGCCTACGTTTCCTACCAGACGGCCTACCTGAAGGCCCACTACCCGGCCGAGTTCATGGCCGCCCTGCTGAGCCGCAACCTGTCGGACATCAAGAAGATCAGCTTCTTCATGGACGAGTGCAAGCGGATGGGGCTGTCGGTGAAGGGGCCGGACGTGAACCGGAGCCTGCTGCCGTTCTCGGTGGACACCGAACAGAACGTCCGGTTCGGGCTGGCCGGGATCAAGGGGGTCGGCGAGGGAGCCGTGCAGAGCATCGTGGAAACCCGCCGGGAAGGGGGCGAGTTCACCTCCCTGTACGATTTCGTGGAACGGGTGAACCTGCAGGCCGTCAACAAGAAGACCCTCGAAGGGCTGGCGCTGGCCGGGGCGTTCGACTCCCTGTCCGGCTTCCACCGGAGCAAATTTTTCCTGCCCGATCCCAAGGGCGTCACCTTCCTCGAAGCCCTGATCCGCTACGGCAACCGGATGCAGACCGAGGGGAGCAACGCCCAGCAGAGCCTGTTCGGGGGCGGGGCCAGCTCCGACATCCAGAAACCGGTGCCCCCCGCGGGCGAGGAGTGGAGCAAGCTGGAAACGCTCGCCCGCGAAAAGGAGGTGATCGGCATCTACCTCTCCTCCCATCCGCTGGACGACTATGCGGCCATCATCCGGAACTTCTGCAACACGCAGCTGGCCGACTTCGCCGACCTGACCGCGATCCGCAACAGGGACTTCACGATCGCCGGCATCGTGACCGCCGTGCAGAACCTCACCACCCGCGACGGGAAGCCGTTCGGGAAATTCACGCTGGAGGATTACAGCGGCTCCTATCAGTTCACCCTGTTCGGGAAGGACTACGAGCAGTTCCGGCGGTTCTGCTACGAGAAATACTACCTGCTGATCCGGGGGAAGGTGCGCCCGCGTCCCTACAACGAGGCGGAGCTGGAACCGAAAATCAGCTCGATCATGATGCTTTCCGACGCGCAGGAATCGCTGATCCGGGAAATCCTGGTGACGGTGGCGCTGGACGAGATCACCCCCGAATTCACGGAGATGTTCGCCGACCGCGTGACCCGGAACCGGGGCAACTCCATCCTGCGGGTGAAGGTCTACGACCGGCGGCACGACGTTTCGCTGGGCATGTCCTCGCGGCTGAACAAGGTGACGGCCTCCAACGACCTGATTTCGTTTTTCGAGAACAACGGCATCAAGTACCTTTTCGCGTAGGCCCGTTGCGATTTTGGTGGAGTTTTTGTAGTTTTGCCCGAAAGGGACGAATCTAACACGATTAAAATACGAAATATTATGGCTTTAGCGATTACGGATGCGAATTACGAAGAACTGCTGGCGGGCGAAAAGCCGGTGGTGATCGACTTTTGGGCGGAATGGTGCGGCCCCTGCCGCATGATCGGCCCGGTGGTGGAGGAACTGGCGAAGGACTACGAGGGACAGGCCGTCATCGGCAAGTGCGACGTGGACGAAAACAACGCCGTGGCCACGAAATTCGGCGTGCGGAACATCCCGACGATCGTTTTCGTGAAGGGGGGACAGGTCGTGGACAAGCAGGTGGGCTACGCGGCGAAAAACGTGCTGGAAGAAAAGCTGAAAAAGATACTGTAATCCGGCGTTCCGTTTCGGAGCGGCGAGCCGTTTGGCCCGGCTCCGGCGCTGCGGAGGGAACAGGACGGCAAGAGGCCCCGCGACGGACGGGGCCTTTTTCGTGACCGTGCGCCGCACGGAGGAAGGAGCGTTTTTTTACCGTTTCGGCGCAAAGCGGAACATTTCTTGCGCGGTTCTCCGAAATATGCTATTTTAGTACGTCTAAACGCGATGTCCGATGGGAATGCTACTTATCATCTGGTTTCTGATCCTGGCGGGAGCGGCCGTCCTGTACGCCTTTTCCTTCTGGCGCCTGTTCGAGAAAATGGGAGTCGAAGGCTGGAAGGGGATCATCCCCGTGTATAACTTCTACGTGTTGCTGCGGCGGCTGTGCCGTCCGGCGTGGTGGCTCGTCATGCTGCTGCTGATGCCGGTGCTCTACGTGCCCTATTCGATGGCCGTGGCGGCGGCGCTGTATCAGGGAACGCTGCCCGCGGCCCTGTTCACGGTCGTCTATTTCATCGCCACGGTGGTCTGGATCGTTTTCATGCTCAAGACCGAGTACGCCCTTGCCAAAGCGTTCGGCTACGGCGCGGGGTTCACGGCGGGGCTTTTCCTGCTGCCCATCGTGTTCTATCCGATCCTGGCCTTCAACGACGCCCGGTTCGTACAGCCGCTGCCCGAAAGGACGCCGGGCGTTCCGCCGCGGACGCCGGTGCCTCCCGTTCCCCCGCAGGCATAGGAAAACGCTGCCGGGCGCAGGGGCCTTCCGGTTCCGGAAACGGACGACACCGCTTTCCGGAAAGGGAAGGGCGGGCTTTTTTGCGTTCTTTTTTGTCGTTTCGGACCGGCGGACGCGGGATTCCGCCGGAAATTGCGTATATTCAACCGGTAAAAATCACTAACCGTAAACCTTCGGAGTATGCTGAAAACACTGGGTGAGGAAAATTCCATCCTGAACAAATTCGTGGCGGAGCTGCGCGACCGCGACATCCAAAAGGAACCGATGCGGTTCCGTTACAACCTGGAACGGATCGGGGAAATCATGGCCTACGAGATCAGCAAGAGCCTGAACTACACCCGGAAAACGGTGGAAACGCCGCTGGGCGAGGCCGAGATGAGCCTGCCGGGCGACGAGGTGGTGCTGGCCGCCATCCTGCGTTCGGGGCTGCCGATGCACAACGGTTTCCTCCGCTTTTTCGACACCAGCGAGAGCGCTTTCGTAGCCGCCTACCGGCATTACAGCAAGGACGGCTCCTTCAAGATCGACATCGAGTCGCTCACCTCCCCGGCATTGGCGGGGAAGACCCTCATCATCATCGACCCGATGCTGGCGACGGGGGCTTCCATCGAAGTGGCCTACAAGAACCTGGTGATGACGGGCGGCGAACCCGACCGGATTCACCTGGCGACGGTCATCGCCAGCGAGGACGGCGTGGACTACGTGCGCCGGCATTTCCCGCCGCAGATCACGACCCTGTGGACGGCGGCGGTGGACGCCGAACTGACGGTCAAATCCTACATCGTGCCGGGAATCGGGGACACGGGCGACCTGGCGTTCGGGGAAAAAATCTGACGGGATGGATTTCAGGATCGGAAACGGTTACGACGTGCACGCGCTGGCCGCGGGGCTTCCCCTGTGGCTGGGCGGCGTCCGGATTCCGGACGCGGAAAAGGGGTGCGTGGCCCACTCGGACGGAGACGCCGCCATCCATGCGCTGTGCGACGCCCTGCTGGGGGCGGCCGCGCTGGGGGACATCGGGCTGCACTTCCCGGACACCTCCGACGAGTTCCGCGGGATGGACAGCAAAATCCTGCTGCGGCGGACGGTCGCGCTGGTGGCGGAGCGGGGATACGCCGTGGGAAACGCGGACATCGTGATCTGCATGCAGCGGCCCAAACTGCGTCCTTTCATTCCGCAGATGCAGGAGACGCTGGCCGAAACGATGGGCATAGCCCCCGACCGGGTTTCGGTGAAGGCGACGACGACGGAAAAGCTCGGCTTCGTGGGGCGTGAGGAAGGGGTGGCGGCCTATGCCGTGGCGTTGATTCACAAGGCGGAATGAGCGAAATAAGGAGCGAAGGGACGGACAGGCCGGAGGTGCGGATTTACCCGTGGGGGGACGCGCGGCGTTACAACAGCTATTCGCGCTATTTCCGGGAGCTTTTCGGGGAGCGCGTCCAGAAAGTGACCATCGACGCGGGGTTCACCTGCCCCAACCGGGACGGCTCGGCGGGGACGGGCGGCTGCACGTTCTGCAACAACGAGGCGTTCAACCCCTCCTACTGCACCCCGGAGAAGACCGTGGGACGGCAGATCCGGGAGGGAATCGAATTCCACCGCCGCCGCTATCCGAAGGCGACGAAATTTCTGGCCTATTTTCAGGCTTTTTCCAACACCCATGCCCCGCTGGAGCGGCTGGAGGCGATTTACCGGGAAGCGCTGGCGGAGCCCGGCGTGGTGGGAATCGTGGTAGGGACGCGTCCGGACTGCGTGGATGCGGAGAAGCTGGACTTTTTCGCGGAGCTGGCGCGGCAGAGCCATGTGGTGCTGGAATACGGCATCGAATCCTGTTACGACGCCACGCTGCGGGCCGTCAACCGGGGACACGATTTCGCCTGCGCCCGCCGGGCCGTGGAGGAGACGGCGGCACGCGGCATCCGGGTGGGGGCGCATTTCATCCTGGGGCTGCCGGGAGAAACGCGGGACATGATGCTGGCCCAGACGGAAGCCATCAACCGCCTGCCGCTCGACACGGTGAAGTTCCATCAGCTGCAGATTTTCCGGGGCACCCGGATGGGCGAGGAATACCTGACCGACCCGGAACGCTTCCGGTTGTTCGGACTGGAAGAATACATCGCTTTTTTTGCGGAAATCCTGACCCGGCTCCGGCCCGGGCTGGTGGTGGAACGGTTCGCCGGGGAAGCTCCGCCGCGGTACCACCTGGGGCATAAATGGGGATCGGTGCGCAACGAGCGGCTTTGGCAGATGCTGGAACGGCACCTGGAAGAACGGGACGCCTTTCAGGGACAGCTTTACGTTCCGGAGTGAGGCAGCCCCCGCCAAAAGTTTTCCTCCATCCTTCCGCCCCCCATTCCCCGCGTCATTCCATCGGTCTCGTGACCATTCGCAACTGACTCCTTCCGACCTTCCCCCAACTATCCGCGCCCCTCTGCCCTTCGCGTCATTCCGAACCGAGGATGACCAAAGGTCATCAGAGCTCATCAACCGCAGCCCGTGGTCGGTCTGCAAGACCGGCACGGAAAAAAGCGGAGGGAGGTAGCATTAGCGACAAAGTTGCGACGTGAGCATCTTTTTTTAAAACTAACAGAGATTGCCGCGTCGCTCCGCTCCTCGCAATGACGCGGGGGCATGGAGGTTCCCGAACGCATGAAAGAACCCGATTCCAATGCGTCATGCTGAGCGTAGCCGAAGGCGAAGCGTGAGCATCTCATCCGGTGTGCAAGGAGACCCTCTCCCACCGTCCCGAAACCCCGCGCCTGCACAGTCCCCGCCCCCGTTCAGATGGTTTCCAGCCGGCGGTCGGTTTCGAACTTGTCGAGGATGGCCTTGACCACGCGGTCGAGACGGGTGCCGTCCCGGTAGTCGGCGGCGCACACGTAGTCCACCCGGTGCTCGGCGATGAGCTTTTCCATGTCCGCCCGTTTTTTGTCCGACCCCGGCGGATAGACGGCGATCGAGTGGCCGCCCTTTTCCTTCACCAGCCTCATGCAGGGGATGTCGGTGGTGCCGTCGCCGAAATAGATGATGTGCCGGAACTGGATGGCCCGCTTGTCCAGCGGGGTATACTGGTTCACCAGCTTGCTTTCGTAAACGCTGTCGATCCCCTTGTTGATCTTGAAGATGAACTGCGTCTTGTTGGTGAAGTTGACCGACACGGCGGGCCAGCAGGCCACTCCGTTCACGTCGTAGAGGAAGGAGCAGGCGTAAATCCGCTTGAATTCGTGGGCGATTTCGGTGCCTTCGATCATTTCCCGCAGACCGGAGGAATTGATGTAGTGTTCCAGCAGGAAGCCCTTTTCCGCGGCATAGGCGTTCATCCGCCCGAACCATTCCTTCACCCCCTCGTAGAGGCGGATGTTGCGTCCGCTGCGCACGAAGTTTTCCCGCCGGATCGGGAAATCGCTGTTTCGGGCGGCCCGGATCATGATCCACATGTAGGCCAGGATCGGATCGGCGTCCTGCTCCCGCGCGAGCCGGTTGCTCAGTTCCCAGAACTCCTCGTTCTTCTGTCCCACGGAGGGGATGAAATCGTATTCCTGCATGTTTCCCGGCGAAAGGGTGCCGTCGAAATCGTACACCATCGCCGCCTTGACCGGACTGTCCATCGTGTTTTGCTTTTGTCCCACGCTTAAAGATAATCAAAATGCGGAGATTTCCGGGGCCGAACGTGCAGTTTTCGTACCGGACGGAAGAAAACGCCAAAAAGGATACACCGCAGCGGATGTATCCTTCCCGTTAAACTGATGGACAGCGTTTTTTCCTTACGCTCCGGCTTCGTCCGAAACGGTGAGTTTCTTGCGGCCCTTGGCGCGCCGGGCGGCCAGTACCTTGCGACCGTTGGGAGTCGACATTCTTTCGCGGAACCCGTGCTTGTTGACCCGTTTCCGCCGCGAGGGTTGAAAAGTCCTTTTCATGGTGAATTTATTTTATATTTCCGATTCCATCCGTCCGTCCGGCAGCCCGCTCCGCCTCGTCTTCCCTCCCCTCCCTGCTTTCCGCACCTTGCATTCCTCCGCCTTCCCTCCTTCACATCCTCTCCCTCACGCTCCCCCGCACTTTCCCCCTCTTCTTCCGCACCCCGGATCGCCCGATTATGGGTTGCAAATATACAATGTTTTTCGTTTATGCAAAAACTTTCGGGCGAATTCCACGGCAAAATCCGCTCCGCGCCCCGGAAAAAGCGGGAGTACGGCCTCTCCGCAGCCGCCCCGTCCCGTCCTTGCGACCGCCGGTTCCGCTTCTACCCTAAGCGGGGAAAAACCGCCGGACAGCCAGGGGATCAGCCTTTGAGCGGCACGGAAAAAGCGAACGTCGCGCCCTTGCCTTCCTGCGACTCGAACCAGAGCCGCCCGCCGTTCTTCTCGGCGAAATCCACGCACAGCAACAGCCCCAGCCCCGATCCTTCCTCGTTGCGGGTGCCCGCGCTGCTGAAATGGGTGTCCGGACTGAGCAGCTTGTCCTGATCCTTCTCCGGAATCCCCTTTCCGAAGTCGGTGACCCGGACGACGGCCATCCCGTCCTCCTCGGCGACGGACACCACCACTTCGCTGTTCTCGTAGCTGAATTTCAAGGCGTTGCTCAAGAGGTTGCGGACGATGGTCTTCATCATGTCGGCATCGGCCCGCACCTCCGCCTTTTCGGGCAGCTCCAGCCGGATGGCGATGTTTTTCAGCTGGGCCACCATGTTGAATATCTCCGCCACCCCCTGCACGACCGTCACCAGGTCGAAATCCTGATAGACCACCTTCAGCCGTCCGATCTGGCTTTTCGTCCATTTCAGCAGGTTGTCCAGCAGGGAAAAGACGCCTTCGGTCGCTTCGTTGGCCATGTCGAGCAGCTCGCGGTTTTCGGAACCGATGGTCTCGGCGGGAAGGGCCGCGGTCAGCACGTTGACGATCATCTTGATGGAACCGATCGGGGAACGGAGGTCGTGCGCAATCACGGAATAGAGCTTGTCCCGTTCCAGAATCGTGTTCTGAAGTTCGGCGGTCTGCCGCTGGATGATCCGCCGGGCCGCCACCAGCGAAACCTGGTGTTTCACCCGGATCAGGAGTTCCTCCTTGTTGAAGGGTTTGGAAATGAAATCGTTGCCTCCGACCTTGAATCCCCTCACCACGTCCGTCGCCGCGTTCAGGGCGGTCAGGAAAATGATCGGGAGGTCGCGGTGTCCTTCCGAGGCCCGCAGGGTTTCCGCTACCTCGAAGCCGCTCATGCCGGGCATCATCACATCCAGCAGCACCAGATCGGGATGCTCCCGGCCGACCGCCTCGAGGGCCTGCGGGCCGTCCTCCGCGGTCACCACGCGGTATTTTTCGTGCGACAGCATCACCTTCAGCAACAGGACGTTGGCCGTCACGTCGTCCACCACCAGTATTTTGTATTCGGCCGGATCGATCTGCATGTCCATAGTCTCCGCCAAGCGTTTGCGTTTCGGTTCATCCCGCTTTCCGGCGCCGACAATTTGCGACTGAAAAGGTATTTTTACGTTCACCGAACACGGGAATGGTCTTAATGTTATACAAAAGTAATCAAAAGAATAATAATTTCATCGCCCGGCCCCGAATCGGAAAAAGAATGTGCCTTATTTTGCACGGAAAACCGTTCGGAAAGAAACAACATCCGCCGAAGGTTCCTTCTAACGTTCCATTCCTTCCGCCTCCGCGTCATTCCGAACCGAGCATGGCCTTCGGCCATGCGAGCTCACCGACCGCAGCCCGTGGTCGTCCCGTCAGGGACGGCACGGATAAAGCGGAGGGAGGTAGTACCCGTCAAAGGTTCCTTCCAACCGTTCAGCTCCTTCCGCCTTTGCGTCATCCTGAGGAGAACCCGAAGGGTTCGACGTGAGGATCTCTGTCCGGCATAAAGAAAAAACAGGGATGCTCACATCGCAACTAACGTTGCTCCTCAGCATGACGCGAAGCCCGACGGTTCCTTCCAGTCGTCACACCACCGTATCACCTTTGCGTTATCCCAACTGTCCTTCCGACCTCCCGAAACCCCGCTGCCCCCGCGTCATTGCGAGGAGCGAAGCGACGTGGCAATCTCATCCCCACAAAGACTGACCCATGAAAAGGCACAAGAAAGCAGCCCACCAAAAGTTCCTTCCGACGCCCGCGGACGCCCCGCTTGCAAAAATGAAATTAAACCGCTAATTTTAACCGTCTTTTCGTAAAAACCGAGAACATGAAAAAACTGCTTTTACTGATACTCGCCGCGGCCGCCGCGGTTCCGGGCGCCGCCCAGAGCGTGCGGGCCTACAAGACGCAGCCGGGGGGCGCGACGGAAGGGAACGCGGTGACCTACGCCCTGCCCCGGACGACCGTCACGGTGCGGCTGGTCGCCCGCAGGGAGGTGATCAAAAAGGGGCCGTACGCCCGTTTCGCCCAGAAATACCTCGGCGTGGTGGCGCCGTTGACCGACAAAACGCTGTACACGCTGGAAGGGGCGTCCATGACCTACGCCGAAGAGGCCGATCCGTCGGCCGTCTACGTGCTGGAAAACCCGGACAAAAGCCCATTCCGCCTCTACACCTCGACCATCGAGGGGCTGATGGCCCCGACGCCGAAGGACGCGGAAGCGGGGACGGCCTACCGCTTCGACGGCACGGACGGCGAGGAATACGTCTTCAAGGACCTCGGCATCAGCCCGCTGATCGACGAAAAGGTGGTGACGACCTATTCCAACATCGAGAGCGACACGGGGTTCGTCAGCGTGCCGGTAGATCGCCGGGAAACCGTGGAAATGAGCCTCGAAGACATGGCGGCGGATGCGGCGAGCACGATCTTCACGCTGCGCAAGCGCCGTTTCGACCTGGTGACGGGGGAAGCGGGCGAAAACGTGTTCGGAGCCGGGATGCAGGCCGCGCTGGACGAAATGCGGCGCATCGAGGACGAGTACCTGGCCCTGTTCCTCGGCAAGCGGTTCACGCAGAAAGTGGTGCGGAGCTACGAAGTGCTCCCGGAAGCGGGCCGCAACAGCATCATCGTCTGCCGCTTTTCGGAAACGGCGGGGCTGCTGCCCGACAACGACCTTTCGGGGCGGCCCATCGTGCTGGAGCTGACGCCGGAAAAGAAGGTTCAGAACACCGTCCTGCCGTCGCGCAACCCGAAGGACAACCGGGGAACCGTCTTCTACCGCGTGGCGGACGCGGTGCGCTGCCGCCTGACGGACGGACGGGACGTGCTCCTGAGCGAGCGGATTCCGGTCTACCAGTTCGGAGCCGTGGTGGAAATCCCGGTGACGGCATTGAAATAAAGGCATGAAAATCAAAACGACAAGACCCATGAATACGATGAAAACAGGAGTGCTGGCGTTGCTGGCGGCAGGAATGTTCGCCTGCAAAAGCGACGACGGGAAGGTGAAGCCGATCCCCGCGGAAAATTTCCGGCAGGAAATCGACGGGAAACCCGTCTCGCTCTACACGCTGAAAAACGCGAACGGCATGACCGTGGAGCTGACCAACTACGGGGCGCGGGTGGTGAGCGTCTGGGTGCCCGACAAGGACGGCAAATTCCGGGACGTGGTGCTGGGCATGAACACCCTCGACGGTTACCGGAACGCCGATGAAAAATTCTACGGCGCGGCCATCGGGCGTTACGCCAACCGGATCGGCGACGGGAAATTCACGCTGGACGGCAAGGAATATCAGCTGTCGGTGAACGACGGGAAAAACCACCTGCACGGGGGCGACACCGGGCTTTACCGGGCGGTGTGGGAAGCGTTCCCCTACACGACCCTGCGGGGCGAGGAAGCGATCGCCTTCAAGTACCGTTCCCCGGACGGGGACAACGGCTATCCGGGGAACCTGGACGTGACGGTGCGCTACCTGCTGGACGAAGACAACGGCCTGCGGATCTACTACGAGGCGAAGACGGACAGCGCCACGGTGGTGAACCTGACGAACCATTCCTATTTCAACCTGAACGGCGAGGGAAGCGGTTCCATCGAAGACCACCTGCTGAAAATCTATGCCGACGCCTTCACCCCGACCGACTCGACGCTGATCCCCACCGGGGAAATCCGGCCGGTCGCCGGGACGCCGCTCGACTTTACGGAATTTCGCCGGATCGGCGACCGCATCGGCGACGACTACGAGCCGCTGAAAATCGCCGGGGGCTACGACCAGAACTGGGTGACGCGCGAACAGGGCAGCCTGCACCCGATGGCGGAAATCTATTCGCCGGAGAGCGGCATCAGCCTGAGCGTCTATTCGGACGAACCGGGCATCCAGTTCTACAGCGGCAACTTCATCCGGGGCGTCGACGTGGGCAAGAGCGGAAAGCCTTACGACTACCGGTCGGCGTTCTGCCTGGAAACGCAGAAGTTCCCCGACAGCCCGAACCACCCGGAATTTCCTTCGACCGTGCTGCGTCCGGGCGAGGGATATGCGACGGTTTGCTACTATTATTTCGGGGTGAAGGACGACGCTGCCGACAAGACGGCGAAGCAATAGCGCCATTCGGCCTCAGGACAGGCCGAAGCCGAACAGAAAGAGGGGGTTCCGCAAAGATTTGCGGAACCCTTTTTATTCACAGGACACGACGACAAAAAGAAGCGTCACGAAATCCCGTCCCCTTCGTCCCTGCCGGTTCAGCATGACGCGTGGTTGTAACAGTTGCGGAAAGGCTGGGAGAACCGAGGACGGCAAGATTCCAGGAGGGCGGGAAGAACCCGATTCCGTTGCGTCATTCCGGTTGTCCCGTGGCCATCTTCAACCGTATCCTTTGCGTCATCCTGAACCGAGGAAGACCGAAGGTATTCCGAGCTTCACTGACCGAACCGAAGACCGCTTTGCGGTCTGAGTCTCACTGACCGAGGTCCGTTGTCGGCCTGAAAGGCCGGAACGGAAATAACGCAGGGAAGTAACATTGCCCGTGGTCGTCCCGCAACCATCCGGTACCGCCTACCTCTGCCGTCATCCTGAACCGAGGAAGACCGAAGGTATTCCGAGCCTCACTGACCGGAGCCCGTGGTCATTCCGCAGGAATGGCACGGATTAAGCGCAGGGAGGTAGCATCGGCATAGCCGCGACGTGAGGATCTCTTTGCAAGCCGGATGAGATACTCACGCTGCGCCAGCATGACGCGTGGTTTTAACAGTTGCGGGAGAGCTGGGAGAATCGGGGACGGCAAGATTCCTGAAGGGCGGGAAGAACCCGATCCCGTTGCGTCCTTCCGAGGAAAATCCAGCAGGTTCACAGGACACGACGATAAAAAAAGCGTCACGGAATCCCCTCCCGCCTCCGGCACGGAAACACACGTTTTCAAAAAAAGACCTTTTCACCGGAGAACAAAACGGAAGCACGCCTTTTCCGGAAAACGTCCCGACCGGAAAACAAAAACGAAAGCCGGTAAAAACCGGCCTCCGTGGGTTCGATATATTGATGTATCCGGTAGCCCATAGGAGAATCGAACTCCTCTTTTGAGAATGAAAATCTCACGTCCTAACCGATAGACGAATGGGCCGTCTGTTTTCCCGAACGCGTCCGGGTTCCCTTTTTTCGGTGTGCAAATATAGGGATAATTTGTTAGATACCAAATTTCGGGGCAAATTTGTTGCCAGATTTTTCCGCCTGCCTTCCTTCCGACCTTCCAAAACCCCGCTACCCCATGGCACTCCGTTCCTATATACCCCGCGCCATTGCGACTGTCCCGCAATCCTCCCCATCCTCTATGCCTTGCGTCATTGCGAACCGAGCAGGGCCGAAGGCCCTGCGAGCTCACCGACCGAACCGAAGACCGCTTTGCGGTCTGAGCCTCACTGATCGTAGCCCGCAGTCATTCCGCAGGAATGGTGCGGATACAGCGGAGAGAAGTAACATTGTCCATTGTCGGCCTGTAAGGCCGGAACGGAAATAACGCAGGGAAGTAACATTGCCCGTGGTCATTCCGCAGGAATGGCACGGATTAAGCGCAGGGAGGAAAACCGAGATCTGCCATTAGGCAGGACGAGCTAACCGACTGTAAGGAGGTAACATCCGCAACCGGTTCCTCCCAACCATTCCAAAACCCCACGGCCCTGCGTCATTC
>CAMLTW010000028.1 GCA_946486375.1 uncultured Rikenellaceae bacterium | reverse complement strand
GTCGTGTTACAATGCTTCCACAAAGGTAGCGCGTTTGTCCGGATTTCCGGCGGCCTGCCCCGTTTTTTTACCGGGACAGACTTTCGGACACGTTTCGTTTCCATGGCTTCTTTTGGAATTCGGGCCGGTTTTCCTTTGCCTCCCATCCTTCCAAAAAAGAAGCATGGAAAGCAAAGTCTCTACGTGAGGCCGTGGAAGCCCGTATCTGAAACAATGCCCCCATGCCCTTGTTGTGCGATGTTGCTGCACAACCCGGACATCGGACATGTTTCCATCAGACACTAAATTTTCCACATTTCACGTAGATGAAAACAAGCCGCTGCTTATTTTAATATGTCAAATACCGTTTTTTCCCTACTTCATGCTTTTTGGTTTGATTCCGAACACAAATATACAATAATTTATCCCCTTTCCAAATGCAGGGAAGGGGTTGATCGCTTTGCAGACCGGATGAATCCGATTCGATTGCGTCATTCCGAGCGGAACCGAGGGACACCGAAAGCGCGCCGAGCCTTACCGCCCGAAGCGGAAAGTACGGTATATGCGGAACCGTTTTTTTCATTATCTTTAACCGGTCGAAAACCTGTAAACCCGCTCGATATGGCTACCTTTGAAGTGAGGGGGGGGCGTCCGCTGCACGGCGGGATCACCCCGCAGGGGGCGAAAAACGAGGCCCTCCAGATTTTGTGCGCCGTGCTGCTGACCCCGGAGAAAGTCACCGTGTCCAACGTTCCGGCCATCGTGGACGTGCTCCAGCTCATCGAACTGCTCGAATGCCTGGGCGTCCGGGTGGAAAAGCTCGGCGAAGGCACCTATTCCTTCGAGGCCCGGAACGTGGATCTCGACTACCTCAAAACCGACGATTACCGCAGGCGGGCCGCCCGGCTTCGGGGGTCGGTGATGCTGATCGGCCCGCTGCTGGCCCGGTTCGGCAAGGGGTACATCCCCAAGCCCGGCGGGGACAAGATCGGACGGCGGCGGCTCGACACCCATTTTCTGGGATTCCAGAAACTCGGCGCCCGATTCGACTTCGACACCGGCACCCACTTCTACACCGTGGAGGCCGACCGGCTGAAAGGGTGCTACATGCTGCTCGACGAAGCGTCCGTGACGGGGACGGCCAACATCGTGATGGCCGCAGTGCTGGCCGAAGGAACGACGACCGTCTACAACGCGGCGTGCGAACCCTACGTGCAGCAGCTTTGCCGGATGCTGAACCGGATGGGAGCGAAAATTTCCGGCATCGCCTCCAACCTGCTGACGATCGAGGGGGTAAAGGAGCTGGGCGGTACGACCCACCGGATGCTCCCGGACATGATCGAGGTGGGGAGCTTCATCGGCATGGCGGCCATGACCGGCTCGGAAATCACCATCCGGGACGTCTCCTACGACAATCTGGGCATCATTCCCGCCCAGTTCCGCCGGATGGGCATCCGGTTCGAGCAGCGGGGGGACGACATTTACATCCCCCGGCACGAACACTACGAAATCGAGAGCTTCATCGACGGGTCGATCATGACCATCGCCGACGCGCCGTGGCCGGGGCTGACCCCCGACCTGCTGTCGGTCTTTCTGGTGGTGGCCACGCAGGCCAAAGGCTCGGTGCTGATCCACCAGAAGATGTTCGAGAGCCGCCTGTTTTTCGTGGACAAGCTGATCGACATGGGGGCGCAGATTATCCTCTGCGACCCGCACCGGGCGACCGTCATCGGACACGACCGGCAGATCCGGCTCCGGCCCACCACCATGACTTCGCCCGACATCCGGGCCGGAGTGGCGCTGCTGATCGCGGCCCTGTCGGCGGAGGGGCGCAGCGTGATTCAGAACGTGGAACAGATCGACCGGGGGTACCAGAACATCGACGGGCGGCTGAACGCCCTGGGAGCCGACATCCGGCGCATCGAATAAACGAACGAACGGCATATGATCGAAACGCATGACATACACAAGTCCTTCGGCCCGCTGGAAGTGCTGAAGGGAATCGACCTGACGGTAAAAAAAGGGGAGGTGGTGACGATCGTGGGGCCGAGCGGGGCCGGGAAAACCACCCTGCTCCAGATCATGGGCACCCTGAGCCGCCCCGACCGGGGAACGGTAACTATCGACGGGGTGCCGGTGCAGGGGATGAACGACCGCGAGCTTTCGCGGTTCCGCAACCGGAAGATCGGCTTCGTCTTCCAGTTCCACCACCTGCTGCCGGAATTTACGGCATTGGAAAACGTGATGATCCCCGCCTTCATCGCGGGCCGAGGACGCAGCGAGAGCGACCGCCGGGCGCGGGAACTGTTGGACATGCTGGGCATGAGCCACCGCCTGACGCACAAACCGGCGGAACTGTCGGGAGGCGAACAGCAGCGGGTGGCCGTGGCGCGGGCGCTGATGAACGATCCGGCGGTCTTGCTGGCCGACGAACCGTCCGGCAACCTCGACACGAAAAACCGCGAGGAACTGCACCGACTCTTTTTCACCCTGCGGGACACGCTGGGACAGACCATCGTGATCGTGACCCACGACGAACAGCTGGCCGAAACGGCCGACCGGAAGATCGAAATGCTGGACGGACGGATCGTCGGAGGGGCGGGCCATCCCTCCGGAAAGGAGGAATAGAAAATGGACGGCGCCGAGCTGAAAGAGCTGCTGGAAACGCTCCACGACCGGTACAACCGCCCGGCGTTTTTCGAGGAAGACCCGGTGGCGATTCCTCATCTGTTCACGGGCCGGGAGGACATCGAAATCGCGGGATTTCTGTCGGCGACCATCGCCTGGGGCAACCGGAAGGCCATCGTGAAAAGCGGACGGCGAATGGTGGCGCGGATGGACGGCGCCCCTTACGATTTCACCCTGAACGCCTCGGAGGCGGAACTGGAACGGCTGGCGGATTTTGTGCACCGCACATTCAACGGCGGGGACTTCGTGTGCTTCGTGCTGGCCCTGCGGCGGATTTGCCGGGAACACGGAGGCGTGGGCCGATTTTTCGAAGAAGAATACGCCCGCACGGGCGACCTCCGGCAGGCGATGTCCCGCTTCCGGGCCGTTTTTTTCGCCGGGGATCACGAGCGGCGGTCGGAAAAACACCTCTCGTCGATCGACCGGGGAGCCGCCTGCAAACGGCTGTGCATGTACCTGAAATGGATGGTGCGCCGGGACGGCCGCGGGGTGGACTTCGGGCTGTGGGAGGGGATACCGGCTTCGGCCCTTTACCTGCCGCTGGACGTGCACACGGGCACGGTGGGTCGGGCCCTGGGACTGCTCCGTCGGCGGCAGAACGACTGGAAGGCGGTGGAGGAAATCACCGCCGTACTGCGGACGTTCGACCCGGACGATCCCGTGCGTTATGACTACGCCCTGTTCGGCGCCGGCATCGACCGGGCCTTCCGCTGATCCCCGAAGGCAAAGCGTGAGCATCTCCTTGTACACCGGATAAGATTCACCCATGAATAAGTCAGGGTGCCCATCCGGGTACCCTGTTCCCGCGTCATTCCATCGGTCTCGTGACCATCCGCGCGCCCTATCCCCGCGTCATGCTGAACCGAGGATGACCAAAGGTCATCCGAGCTCATCAACCGCAGCCCGCAGTCAGCCGAAGGCTGGTGCGGAGTAAGCGCAGGTTGATAACACCCGCCACCGGTTATGCATTAACATCCCGGATCGAAGGCCATGCGAGCTCACCGACCGCAGCCCGTGGTCATTCCACAGGACTGGCACGGACAAAGCGCAGGGAGGAAAACCGAAATCAGCCGCAAGGCTGGATGAGCTAACCGACTGTAAGGAGGTAACAACAGAAACCCTGTTTCAACATCTCTGTTCCGGCGCGTTTCCCATTCCCGTCCGCACCCGGACGGCTTTGTTTCCCTCCCTGCCCGAACGCACGGATTCCCCCCTGCCTTTTCCCTGCGTTATCGCCATGACTTCCCTCCGTCCTTCCCAAGCCCCACTCCCCCGCGTCATTCCGAGCGAAGCCGAAGGCGAAGCGTGGGAATCTTTTTCCGGACAAACAGAGATGGCCACGGCTTCTGACGAAGCCTCGCAATGACGCAAAGGGCGGCGGTGGAAGGCCGGGCATCCGTTTTCGGGGGCTTGCGAATTTTCCTGTCGTTCCGTCCTTTTTCGTATCTTTGCCTGAAAACCGTTCAAGGCCGATGGCGACACCCGATACGAAACGATGGCTCCCCACCTCCGTGAAGGAGGTGCGCGAGCGGGGCTGGGACGAACTCGACGTCATCCTGTTCACCGGGGACGCCTATGTGGATCACCCTTCCTTCGGGACGGCCGTGATCGGGCGCATCCTCGAAGCGGAGGGCTACCGCGTGGCCGTGGTGCCCCAGCCCAACTGGCGGGACGACCTGCGGGACTTCCGCAAGCTGGGGCGTCCGCGCCTTTTCTTCGGGGTGTCGGCGGGGAACATGGATTCGATGGTGAACCATTACACCGCCAACCTCCGCCTGCGCAGTGACGACGCCTACACCCCCGGCGGCAAGGCCGGGTTCCGGCCCGACTACGCCTGCACGGTCTACACGCGGATTCTCAAGGAGCTTTACCCGGACACCCCGGTGATCCTGGGGGGTATCGAAGCCTCGCTGCGGCGGCTGACGCATTACGACTACTGGAGCGACACGGTCAAACCCTCGATCCTCGCGGAAAGCGGCGCCGACCTGATCTCCTACGGCATGGGGGACAAGACCGTGCCGATGATCGCCAAAGCCCTCCATAACGGGTTCAACATGAACCTGCTGCGGCAGCTTCCGCAGGTGGCGTTCCTGGCCGACCGGAAATACGTGGAGGAACGCCCCGACACGCTGGTGTTCCACCCGTACGAAAAATGCGTGACCGATCCGCAGGCGTTCGGGAAAAACTTCGTGCGGATGGAAACCGAGTCCAACCGGCTGGAAGCCCGGCGGATCGCGGAACCCCACGGCGACCGGTTCGTGGTGGTGAACCCTCCCGCACCGCCCCTGACCGAGGCGGAACTCGACCGGACGTACGACCTGCCGTTCACGCGCCTGCCGCATCCCCGTTACGCGGGGAAGGGGGACATTCCGGCCTACGAAATGATCAAATTTTCCGTGAACCTCCACCGGGGCTGTTTCGGAGGGTGCAGCTTCTGCACCATCTCCGCCCATCAGGGAAAGTTCGTTTCCAGCCGCTCCCCGCAGTCGGTGCTCCGGGAGGTGGAGACGCTGACGCGCATGGACGGGTTCAAGGGATACCTTTCCGACCTGGGCGGGCCGTCGGCCAACATGTACGGGATGCGGGGCCGGAACACGGAGCTTTGCCGCCGGTGCGTGCGCCCTTCGTGCATCTGGCCGAACCTCTGCGGGAACCTGAACCGCGACCACGGCCCCCTGCAGGAACTCTACCGGCAGGTCCGGGCCGTGAAGGGGATCAAAAAGGCTTTCATCGGCAGCGGCATCCGCTACGACCTGTTCATCGGGGACGAAGACGGGACGTATCTGGAAGAGGTCGTGCGGCACCACGTTTCGGGGCGGCTGAAGGTGGCCCCGGAGCACACGTGCCCCCACGTGCTGAAGCTGATGCGCAAGCCCCCGTTCGACCTGTTCTACAAGCTCGACGAGGCGTTCCGGGACGTCTGCGCCCGCCACGATCTGCGCTACCAACTCATCCCTTATTTCATTTCGAGCCATCCGGGGTGCGACGAGAACGACATGAAGCACCTGGCCATCATCACCCGCCGCCTGCACATGCACCTCGAACAGGTGCAGGATTTCACCCCCACGCCCATGACGCTCTCCTCGGTGATGTTCGCCACCGGACGGAATCCCTACACGGGAGAAAAAGTGTTCGTGGCCCGGCGGCAGGAGGACAAGCGAAAACAGAAACAGTATTTTTTCACCTCTACGCGGCCCGGAGTCGCCCGGAAACATGCGAAAAATCGTCGCTGACAGCCGCATCCCCTACCTGCGCGGGGTGCTCGAACCGTGGTTCGACGTGGTGTATGCCGAAGGAACGGCCATCGGCCCGGAGCCGGTGCGGGACGCCTCGGCCCTGCTCGTCCGTACCCGGACGCGGTGCGACGCTGCCCTGCTGACGGGGAGCGCGGTGGAATTCATCGGCACGGCCACCATCGGTTTCGACCACATCGACACGGCGTGGTGTCGCGCCCAGGGCATCGAATACGCGACCGCCGCCGGATGCAACGCCCGCGGAGTGATGCAGTACATGGCCGCAGCCCTCACGAAGCTGGCCCGTCGGCGGGGGTGGCGACCGGCGGAAAAAACGCTGGGCCTCGTGGGCGTCGGGAATGTGGGGACACTCGTGGCCCGGCTGGGGCGCGAATGCGGGTTCCGGGTGGTGTGCTGCGATCCGCCGAAAATGCGGGAAAATCCCGTGCTCGGTTATCTTCCCCTGTCCGATTTGCTGGAAAAGGCCGACATCGTGACCCTGCACGTCCCCCTGAACCGGGAAGGGGCGGACAAAACCCTGCGGATGGCGGACGAAACGTTTTTCCGCCGGATGAAGCCCGGAGCCGTTTTTATGAACGCTTCGCGCGGAGAAGTCGTGGACGAAACGGCGCTGAAAGACGCGCTCCGGGAGGGACGGGTGTCGGACGCGGTGATCGACGTCTGGAACGGCGAACCCCGGATCGACCGGGAGCTGTTGCGGCTTGCGACTTTCGCCACCCCGCACATCGCCGGTTATTCCCGGCAGGGGAAGGCCAACGGAACGTCGATGGTCGTGCGGGCGCTGGCCCGGCACTTCGGCCTGCCCCTAACGGACTGGTATCCGTCCGAAGCGCCCCGGCAGGTCACGGACGCCCCCCTGTCGTGGGAATTCGTGAACCGTACGATCGACGGCTACTACGACATCGCGGCGGACGATGCCCGGCTGCGGGCGAATCCCGACGCTTTCGAATCCCTGCGAAACGATTACGCCTACCGGACGGAGTATTTCTAACGATCGGGAATGTCTTTTACCGGAATACAAAGCCACAGGTTACGGGCTATGCGGGACGGTCGGGGAGGGTCAATCTCCTTGCCCACCGGATGAGATGCTCACGCTTCGCCTTCGGCTACGCTCAGCATGACGCAGGGGAACCGGGTTCTTTCATGCGTTCGGGAACCTCCATGCCCCCGCGTCATTGCGAGGAGCGGAGCGACGCGGCAATCTCTGACTGTTCATTTCTATCATTATGCTGCACAGAGATGCTCACGTCGCAACTTCGTTGCTAAAGCTACTTCCCTGCGTTGTTTCCGCTCCGGCCTTGCAGGCCGACAGCGGACTCCGGTCGGTGAAGCTCGTCATGCCTGCGGCATTCCTCGGTTCAGGATGACGCCAAGGCGTTACGGTTCCCGAATGGAAGGAAGTTTCCGGTTGCATTGCGTCATTCCGAGGAAAGCCCGGAGGGCTTGACGTGGGAATCTTTTCTTTTCCTGTTATTATGCTTGACAGAGATTCCCACGGCTTCTGCGAAGCCTCGGAATGACGCGGGGTAATCGGGGCTTTTTGCCGTTTGGGAACCATGTCCGCCCGGCATCCGGACATGACGCAAACCTTATCCGATCAGCTCGAACCGGGTATAGGGCGCCAGCACCTTCGGAATCCGGATGCCTTCCGGCGTCTGGTTGTTTTCCAGCAGGGCGGCCACGATCCGCGGCAACGCCAGCGAACTCCCGTTCAGCGTATGGGCCAGCTGCGTCTTTTTGTTCGCGTCCCGGTAGCGGAGTTTCAGCCGGTTGGCCTGGAAGGATTCGAAATTCGACACCGACGAAACTTCCAGCCAGCGTTCCTGCGCGGCGGAGTAGACCTCGAAATCGAACGTCAGCGCGGAGGTGAAACTCATGTCGCCCCCCGAAAGCCGCACGATGCGGTAGGGAAGCTCCAGCTCCTTCACCAGCGATTCCACGTGCGCCACCATTTCGTCCAGCGCCTCGTAGGATTTTTCCGGATGCTGCAACTGCACGATTTCCACCTTGTCGAACTGGTGCAGGCGGTTCAGTCCGCGCACGTCCTTCCCGTAGGAACCCGCTTCGCGGCGGAAACAGGGCGTGTAGGCCGTCAGCCTCACCGGGAAATCGCTTTCGTTTAGGATCACGTCCCGGTAGATGTTCGTCACGGGCACCTCCGCCGTCGGGATCAGGTAGAAGTTATCCGCCGTCGCATGGTACATCTGACCTTCCTTGTCCGGAAGCTGCCCCGTGCCGAAGCCCGACGCTTCGTTCACCATCAGGGGCGGCATCACTTCCAGATAGCCCGCCGCCGTGTTCCGGTCGAGGAAATAGGCGATCAACGCCCGCTGCAGGGCGGCTCCCTTCCCCTTGTAGACCGGGAAACCGGCGCCGGTCAGCTTGTTGCCCAGCTCGAAGTCGATGATGTCGTATTTGCGGGCCAGCTCCCAATGCGGCAGGGCGTCCGGCCCCAGCTCCGGCACGGCGCCCCCCGTGCGTTCCACCACGTTGTCCGCCGCCGTCAGCCCGTGCGGCACCGAAACGTGCGGCAGGTTGGGCAGCGTCACGATGGCGGCGTTCATCTCGCTTTCCGCCGTCGTCAGTTCCTCTTCCAGACGCCGGGCCTTCTCCTTCAGCGCCGCCGTCCGTTCCTTCGCGGCGTTCGCTTCCTCCGTTTTCCCCTGTTTGAACAGCTGGCCCACCTCTTTGGCGAGCCGGTTCATTTCGGCCCGGTCGGCGTCCAGCTCCGCCTGCGCGGCCTTGCGCCGGTCGTCGAAGGCGATGATCCGGTCGACGGTTTCCGCCGCCTGCACGCCCTTGACCGCCAGCCGTTCGATGACGTAGTCGCGGTTCTCGCGGATTTGTTTCAACGTAAGCATATGTCGTAAATTTTATCGGTTGCCGCGTTATTCGGGCAAAGTTATAAAAAACCGCCGGGAATGGCCGCGGGCCGGGGAAATATTTTCTTGCCTTCGGCTTCGCCTTAGACAGGATGCGCCTCGGACAGGCTCGAACAAGTTTGGCTTGTCGCCCGGCTTTTCTTATCTTTGGCGGATCGTAAAACCAAGCACGAACATGGAAACAGTACTGAGCGGCATACGTTCCACCGGGAACCTCCACCTGGGCAATTACCTGGGCGCCCTGAAAAACTACGTGAAGATGCAGCACGAAAACCGCTGCTTCTTTTTCATCGCCGACTATCACTCCCTGACGACCCATCCCGACCCGACGCAGCTACACCCCAACGTGCACGGCGTGCTGGCCGAGTACCTGGCGGCGGGGATCGACCCGGAAACGGCGACGATCTACATCCAGAGCGACGTGCCGCAGGTGGCCGAGCTGTACCTGCTGCTGAACATGCACGCCTTCGTGGGCGAACTGGAACGCACGGCCTCCTTCAAGGAAAAGATCCGCAAGCATCCGGACAACGTCAACGCCGGGCTGCTCACCTATCCGGTGCTGATGGCCGCCGACATCCTGCTTCACCGGGCGACGAAAGTCCCCGTGGGCAAGGATCAGGAGCAGCACCTCGAAATGACGCGCCGCTTCGCCCGCCGGTTCAACAACATCTACGGCGTGGAATATTTTCCGGAAAGCATGCCCTACAACTTCGGGGCCGAACTGGTGAAGATTCCGGGGCTGGACGGCAGCGGCAAGATGGGCAAGTCGGAAGGAAACGGCATCTACCTCGCGGACGAAGACGCCGCGATCCGCAAGAAGGTGATGAAGGCCGTCACCGATTCGGGGCCGACCGAGCCGGACTCCCCGATGACCGAATGCGTCCGAAATATTTTCACCATCCTGGAAGCGGTTTCGACGCCCGACACGGTGGACTATTTCCGGGAGCAGTACGCGACCTGCCGGATTCGTTACGGCGACCTGAAAAAGCAGCTGGCCGAAGACATCATCCGGGTAGTGGCTCCCATCCGGGAACGGATCAAGGACATCTACAACGACAGCGCCTACCTCTCGAAGGTGGTGCGCGAAGGGGGCGAAAAGGCCCGCGAAAGCGCATCCGAAACCGTGGCCGAAGTGCGGGAAATCATGGGCATCCGCCCGTTCTGATCCGCTCTTCGCAATGACGGGGAATAAACGATGACTTCTTGCCGTTCGGGAATCCTCGCCGCCTTGCGTCATTCCGAGGCTTCGCCAGAAGCCGTGGGAATTTTTTTACATCTCCAACAAGATGAATCCATAAACACAAGTCGGGGAACCCTTTTCAGGGTTCCCCGACCGCTTTACACCCCGGAGCGGGTGCAGATCGTGCGAATCCGTCGCCCGGTCACTCCCCCGATCCCGAAGGGGGCGTGTGGCCCCATACCGTCAGGACTTGTTCGATCCTCTGGTAAACGGCGGTACGGATCGGGCGTAAGGCCGGCAGCATCCGCACGAAGGCCGCGCACTAACCTTCCGATCCTTCCGAAGAATCGTCTGCCTGCTCCGGGGCGGACACCGCATCGCAGACCGAAGCCGGAGCGTCCTCCCGTGTTCCGGTCGGGAAATCTTCCGCCTTCTTCGCCTCGACCGTTTCCGGTTCTCTTTTTCCGCCTTTGCCCTCCATCCGTTTCAGCAGTTCCTGCAACTCTCTGATTTGACGGCAGCACAGGGCCAGCTCCTCCCGGATGAAATCACGCATCCCCATCAGCTCGCATGCCTGGTACAATCCCAGGTTCAGCACCCGGATCATGTTCCGCTTCTGCTGTTGGGAAAGGCCGTTTTCAGCGATCAGTCCCAGACACTCGCTCTGAAGCTGCCAGTGCTGACGCGCCCAGTTCCGGCAGAGCAGATAGAGCATCAGCCGACGTTTTCTCAGCCGGGAGAGAAGATGCCGCAAGTGAGACGTTTCCTTATCTCCCGTGCATGCCTCCGGCCATAGCTGACAGGCGCTCTGAAGGTAATAGGATTTCATGGCTTCCTGGTCGGGAAAGATTTCTCCGAAAAGGGATTCGCCTTCGGGCAGATCTTCGCAGAAGACCTCTTCCGAGAAGTTTTTCTCTCCCTGCGGATCGAAAGAAAGAAAGGCGGCCGCAAGGCCGGTTGCCTGTCTGTCCATAAATTCAACGGTTTTATGGCAGGCGGAAATTAAAAGACGGTTCCGCCTTTCCCGTTGCTATACACCGCGTAGGCAGTGGGCGCATTAACGCTCCACACGGGGGTCCGGAACCGTCCGTTTAGAAAGTATCTGTAAAGTGACGGGTATAAAAATACCCGTCACAGGATACATGACGGGATTACTCCCGCCTACGCAGAATGTATAGCATTACAAATATATGAAAATAATCCGTCCTTCCAAAAGAATGGGGGATTTTTTTGGAGGGGAGAATGTTTCGGGGAGGTCTTCCGCTCGTTCCGAAACCCCGTTACCTTGCGTCATTGCGAGAAGCGCAGCGACGTGGCAACGTTGCGAGTAAGCGAGGGCAGAGTCAAATTTATTTGAGCTATGCCGAGCGGGAGCAACGAAAAACCGCCGAAGGCGGGGTAATCTCTTTGCAGGCAGGATGAGATTCCCACGGCTTCTGACGAAGCCTCGGAATGACGTAAGGGCGTTATGGTTCCCGGACCTCAGGAAAAACCCGGTTCCAATGCGTCATGCTGAGCGGAGCCGAAGGCAAAGCGTGAGCATCTCTGTTTGTTCATTTCTGTCATTATACTTGACAGAGATCCTCACGTCGCGGCTCTGCCGCTCCTCAGGATGACGCACAATGACGAAGTTCCGGAAAGGCAAACAAACAGGCAACGATTCACCCCCTGAAGGCGGACAAGTCCCTGAAACGGAAATCGCCCCCGTCAGAAACATATCCGACGGGGGCGAAACCTTATGGATCGAATTTTTCAGGCGGATTCATTCCGATTCACTTCCGATGCCGGAAAAAACCGTCCGCCGTTCCGCGGCAGGCGCAGGAGGCATTACGCCCCCTTGGTCACCCGCTCCAGCCGTTTCATCAGCGAGAAGATCACCAGCGCCGCGATCAGGCACAGCACCACGAACACCGTCCACACCTGCCAGATTTCGAAGCGCACCCACATCCAGCTGCCGACCACCAGCAGTTTGTTCCCCAGCGCCGTGGCGCCCAGCCAGCAGCCCTGCATCAGCCCCTGCAACCGCGGAGGCGCGACCTTCGACACGAAGGAAATCCCCATCGGGCTCAGGAACAGTTCGGCGATGGTGAGGATGAAATAGGTGCCGATCAGCAGGTCGGGCGAAACCCGGTCCGCCGCCGGAGCCGCCGCGCCGTGCAGGGCCACCTGCGAGGGAAGCCCGATCGAGAAGACGGCCATCAGCGTGAAGGCCACGGCGGTGATGAGCATCCCGATGCCGATCTTCCGCGGCGAGGAAGGTTCTTTGCCGCGGCCGTCCAGCCACGCGAAGAAGCCCACCACCAGCGGGGTCAGCAGCACGATGAACAGCGGGTTGAACTGCTGGTAGATTTCCGGTGAGACGGAGTTGGTCGCCGGGAAAGAGTCGTAGAACAGCCACGCGCCCACGCCGCCGGCCGCAGCCAGCACGGCCCCCGTGATCTTGCTTCTGGAAGCGCCTTTTTTCACCACGAGGATCAGGCCGTAGATCAGGGCCGCCAGACAGAGCAGCGACCCGATGTTGAAGACGAGGTTCATGCCGGGGCCGACCTGCGAAGCCGTGTATTTTTCAGCGAAAAGAGTGAGCGTCAGCCCGTTCTGGTGGAACGCCATCCAGAAGAACATCACCACGAGGAACACCAGCCCCAGCGCGATCAGCCGTTGTTTTTCCTCCTGTTTCGGCAGGCGCGGAACCTCTTTCTTGACCGGTTCCGCATCCCCCGCCTTGGCTTTGGCCGCGCTGCCGCCCGGCAGGTAGCGTTTGAAGAACACGAAGATCAGCATCGACACCACCATCGCCCCGGCCGCGATCGCGAAGGCGAGGTTGTACCCCGTCGAGAAGACGTCCACGTACCGCTGGGCGAAAGCCGCCAGATCGGTCACCGGCTGGGAAGACACCTGATCGGCCAGCGTCTGCAGCTTGGCGGTGTCTACCGGTTTGTCCTGCAACAGCTGGTTGGCCAGATAGGGCAGGTCGGAGTTGTAGCCGAAGCCCTGCAGCCGGAGGTACCAGTTGCGGATGCCGCTCGCCGCCGAGGGAGCGAACAGCGCGCCGATGTTGATCCCCATGTAGAAGACGCTGAACGCCCGGTCGCGCAGGTGGCTGTACTTCGGATCGTCGTAAAGCTGTCCCACGAGGGCCTGAAGGTTCCCCTTGAAAAGGCCGTTTCCGAGGGCGATGATCATCAGGGCCGACACCGCGAAGGCCAGCGGCATGCCCGGTATGGCCATCAGCACGTACCCGGCCAGCATCACGACGATCCCCGCCAGGATGACGCCCTTGTAGCGGTGCGTCCAGTCGGCGATCAGCCCGCCGACCAGCGCGAGGATGTAGATGCCGAAATAGAACCAGCTGTAGATGTCCCCCGCCCGATCCGCCGGCAGGGCGTAGCGCGCCTGCAGAAAGAGCACGAGGATCGCCATCATGGTGTAGAAGCCGAAGCGTTCGCCCATGTTGGCCAGAAAAGCCACGTAAAGGCCCTTGGGGTGTCCTTTGAACATAAGTTTCCGAGTTTTGGATGAACAATCGTTTGTTTGCCGAACAAAGGTAAAAATATTTTTATTTTATTGCATATTATAACCCGGAAGAAGGAAACGGCTCGAAAAAAGAAGGAACGGAGCCGGGAAGGGGGATTTTTTGTCCCCGGTTTTCGGGGAAACGCCGAAAAATGTTTATCTTTAAAAATCCAAAATCAGCGACCCATGAGCGAACCGAACGTTTCCGAACTCCCCATCCTGAAAAACGATCCGTGGCTGGAACCCGTCGCCGCGGAAATCACGGCGCGCCACGACCGGTACCTGCGGCGGCTGGCGGAAATCGAGGCGGCCGCGGGCAGTCTCGCGGACTTCGCCAACGGCTACCGGTACTACGGCTTCAATTACAGCCCGGAGGAAAAGGGCTGGTGGTTCCGCGACTGGCTGCCGGGGGCCAAAGACGTCTACCTGTTCGGGGATTTCAACGGCTGGGACAAGACGGGGCTGCACCTGCAGAAGGACGCGGCGGGGAACTGGAGCGTCTTCCTGCCCGACGTGCTCTACGGCGACCGGCTGGTGCACGGCTCGCTGGTGAAGATGCTCGTGCACGGGGACAACGGCTGGCTCGAGCGGATTCCCTCCTACATCCGGCGCGTGGTGCAGGACGAAAAGACGGCCAATTACAACGGGCAGCTCTGGGCGCCCGCCGAACCGTTCGACTGGCGGGGCGACGACTTCGACATCGCCTCCGTGGGGCCGCTGCTGATCTACGAGGCCCACGTGGGCATGGCGCAGGAGCGGGAAGGCGTGGGCACCTACCGGGAATTTACGGAAAACGTGCTGCCGCGCATCAAGGCGCTGGGATACAACACGGTGCAGCTCATGGCCGTGGCCGAGCATCCCTATTACGGGAGTTTCGGCTACCACGTCTCCAACTTCTTCGCCCCTTCGTCCCGGTTCGGGACGCCGGAGGAGCTGAAGGAGCTGGTGCGGACGGCGCACGAAATGGGGCTGGGGGTCATCATGGACGTGGTGCATTCCCACTACGTGAAGAACATCCGCGAGGGGCTGAACGAACTCGACGGCACCGACTGTCTTTACTCCCGGCCCGGAGACGCCGGGAACCATCCGCACTGGGATTCCAAACTGTTCGACTACGGGAAGGGGCAGGTGCAGCATTTCCTGCTTTCCAACCTCAAATACTGGATGGAGGAATTCCGGTTCGACGGCTTCCGGTTCGACGGGGTGACCTCCATGATCTACCACCACCACGGCTATACCGAATTCGACAGCCGGGACAAATTCTTCGACGCGGGCGTGAACGGGGACGGACTGCTTTACCTGACGCTGGCCAACCGGCTGGTGCACGATCTGAAGCCTCATGCCGTGACCGTGGCCGAGGACGTCAGCGGGATGCCCGGCATGTGCATCCCGATTCCGGACGGCGGCGTGGGCTTCGACTACCGGCTGGGGATGGCGATCCCAGACTTCTGGATCAAGCTGCTCAAGGACGAGCGGGACGAGCAGTGGAACATCTGGGAAATGTGGCACATGATGACCGACCGGCTGCCGCAGGTGAAGACCGTGGCCTACGCCGAATCGCACGACCAGGCGCTCGTGGGGGACAAGACCATCGCCTTCCGGCTGATGGACAGGGAGATGTACGACAACATGGATCGCGGCGTCGAGAGCGTGGTGATCGACCGGGGAATGGCCCTGCACAAGATGATCCGGCTGTTCACAATTTCGCTGGGGGGACAGGCCTACCTGAACTTCATGGGCAACGAATTCGGACATCCCGAATGGATCGACTTCCCGCGGGAGGGGAACGGCTGGAGCCACACCCACGCCCGGCGGCAATGGTCGCTTTCGGAAAACGGGTTCCTGCGCTACGGCTTCCTGAACGATTTCGACAAGGCGATGCTCGCGCTGGTCAGGAAATACAAGGTGCTGGAAATGGGGTACGCGTGGAATTTGCAGATGGACGAGGGGAACAAGACGATCGTGTTCAACCACGACGACCTGGTGTTCGTGTTCAACTGGCATCCGGAAAACAGCCTGCCGGACTACGCGATTCAGGTGCCGTTTCCGGGGCGGTACAAGATGGTGCTCACCACCGAGTCGAAGCGGTTCGGGGGGAAAGGGCGGCTGGACGAGAACGGGCGGTTTTTCAGCTACCCGCACGACTACGAAGGGGGCTGCCGCCTGCACTACATGCAGATTTACAACGTGAACCGCGCCGCCACGGTCTACAAGCGGATGAAGGGGTAGCATCCGCAGCCGGTTACGCGCCGACCTTAAGATGCAGCGACGCGGCAATCTCTGTTGAGTATAATGAAATGAACGGACAGAGATCCTCACGTCGGGCC
>CAMLTW010000027.1 GCA_946486375.1 uncultured Rikenellaceae bacterium | reverse complement strand
CGTGGTCGGTCTGTAAGACCGGCACGGAAAAAGCGCAGGTTGATAACACCCGCTACAGGTTATGCATTAACATTCCGGATCGAAGGCCCTGCGAGCTCATCAACCGGGGCCCGTGGTCGGTCTGTAAGACCGGCACGGAAAAAGCGCAGGTTGATAACACCCGCTAAAGGTTATGCATTAACATTTCGGATCGCAGGCGGGGAAGCGTTTATTTCAACTGCCAGAGGTACAGCGAGGCGAGGGTGCCGTAGGGTGAAACCTTTTGCCGGAAGGCGTCGAACTCCCGGCGCGTCGGTTCCGTGTCCCTGCCGTAAAGCAGCATGTGCCCCCGCCGGATGCCCAGATCCAGGTAGCTCAGCACGTCGGGACGCCCCAGCGAAAAGATCAGCAGCATTTCCGCCGTCCAGACGCCCACCCCTTTCAGCCGGGTCAGGGAAGCGATCGCCTCCTCGTCGGACAGCTTCGGCAATGCCCTGAAATCCACCGCGCCGGACAGGGCGGCTTCGGCGGCGCCGAGCATGCAGGCGGCTTTCCGCTGCGAGATGCCGCAGCCGCGCAGACCTTCCGTGCCGAGGTCGGCGATCCGCTTCGGGGTGATTTCCCTGGCCGATGCCCGCACCCGGTCGAAAATCACCGTGGCCACCCGGCCCGAAAGCTGCTGGGAGACGATGCTTTCCATCAGGGCGGCGAAAGGCTCCGGATGAAGGGAAAGCACGGGAGGAGCCAGCCGGCGAACGTGTTCCGTGAAGCGGGGTTCGAGCCGAAGCAGGGCTTCGATGTGTTCCGGGGGAAATTCGTATCGGGTTTTCATGGCGGACGGTTTCTTCGGGGCGAAGCCATTGTCTTTTATAAAGGAGGGAACGGAATCAACCCAATAACAAAACGATGCGTCTGATTTGCCGGATGCCGAGCCAGAGCAGGATGGCCAGCAGCAGGAGGTTGTACCGCACCCGTGTCCGGGCGGCGGCGTCGGAGCGGTAGTCCCGGAGGTCCCGGATCAGGCCGGGAACGATCCGCCAGCCCGCCACGAGGACGACCAGCAGCAGGACGGCGGAGAAAATGAGCAGAAAAGTATGCATCGTATTCGAACGTATCACTGACGGAACATGCGGTAGAACACCCCCAGCGGCAGCGCTTTTTCCGCGCGGTCGGAAAGGTACAGCTCTCCGAACTGCTCGCGGGAGGCCGGGCCGAACGTTCGGTTCACCGCCGTTTTGGCCAGCAGCGCCGACAGCCCCATCGAATAGAGGTTGAGCACCAGGAAGGCGTTTTCCGGCACCAGCAGGCGGCTGCATTCGGCCAGCAGCGGATGGAGGTGTTCTTCGAGCACCCACTTTTCCCCGTCCGGGCCCCGTCCGTAGGCAGGGGGATCAAGAATGATGCCGTTGTAGCGGCTGCCGCGCCGGACTTCGCGCCGGACGAACTTCATCGCGTCCTCGGCCACCCACCGGATGCCGTCCAGCCCGGAAGCCTCCATGTTTTCCCGCGACCAGGTGATGACCTGTTTCACGGAATCCACGTGGGTCACCTCCGCCCCCGCGCTCCGGGCCGCCAGCGAAGCGCCCCCCGTGTAGGCGAACAGGTTCAGCACCCGGCAGCCGCTGCCGCACGCTTCGACGCGGTCGTGGATGTAGTCCCAGTTTTCGGCCTGCTCCGGAAAGAGGCCCACGTGCTTGAACGAAGTCAGCCCCAGCCGCATCCGGAGATTCATTCCTTCGTGGCGGTAGCCGACGAACCACTGCCCGGACATGCCGGGCCGGCAGATCCATTCCCCCCGGTCGTCGCTTTTGCGGTCTTTCCGGAACACGGCGTCGGCCAGCCGTTCCCATTCGTCCGGCGGCAGGCTCTTGTCCCAGAGGGCCTGCGGTTCGGGTCGCCGGAGGACGTATTTCCCGAAACGTTCCAGTTTTTCGTATCCGCCGCTGTCGATCAGTTCGTAGTCGTTCCAGTGGCGCGGTGTCAGCAAATCGGCTTTCATGGCGCGGCATTCAGTGTTTTTCGTCTTTTTCCTTCTTCCCCCGGTAGATCAGGGACATTTCGCACCGCTCGCAGTCGAAAACGGCTTCGAGGCGGAATTTCTCGTTTTCGATCCACAGCGATCCCCGATGGCCTCCGGGCTTTTCCCGGAGGCACATGCCCGTTTCCCGGCGGATGCAGTAGCGCGTGCGCATCACGGTTTTTCCTTCGGGGGCATCCTGCAGCTCGAACCCTTTCTCGATTTCCGTCACGCCGTGTTCCCGGTAGAACCGTTCCGCCGCCGCATTGGTGACGTTGCCCCTATAGTCCAGCATCGCCTCCGGCCAGCGGACGGACGGATCGGAAGCCCGGCGCAGCTCCCGGGGGCGGGAAGCCGTGCGGTTTGCGGTGAGCTTTTCCAGCGTCCTGCGGCGCAGCTCGTTCAACATCGAAGCCGGGACGAACGGAAGCGGTTCCCCGTCCGCGGCGAGCGATTCGACGCGGTATTCGGTGTCCCCGGTTTTGGAGAGCTGCCGGAGCAGGTTTTCCCGCGCCCGGTCGGGCTGCCGGGCCGGCTCGAACGGGCCGGGCAGCGCCTCTTCCGCCGTCGCTCCCGTTTCGTCCGTGACCCGGAACGCCAGCCCTTCCGGACGGACGAAAAGCGTGCCGGAAAGGCCGATCGTCCGCCGTGTGCGGCTGTTTTCCAGCGTCCGGGCGAACATCCGGTCGAGGTTGCGGTAAATCCGGAGGCCGGGGGCGATTCCGTCCATGCGGTTCGGATAAACGGTGTTTCCTTCCGCCCGGTTCACGTTCGTGCCGGCGAAGCGTCCCGCGGCATCCACGAACACGATTCCGTCCCCCGCCGCCAGCGGGGTGTCCCCGGAAAGGGTGAAGCGGTCGTTCCGAACCTGTTGTACGACGCCCACGGGAGCACCGACCGATTTCGGGGTATCGAAGGTCGCCACGGACGGGCGTTCTCCGGTGAGGTAATAGGATGTGAAGCCCCGCGTGAACGTCTTTTCCGGAGCCGGGGTGAAGTCGAGTTCGGTTTTTCCCCACGAAGGACGGTGCAGATCGCTCCGCCGCGTGAGGATTTCGTCCAGTCGCTGCCGGTAGAAGGCCACAGTGTTTTTCAGGTAGTTCAGGTCTTTCAGGCGTCCCTCGATTTTCAGGGAGCACGCTCCCGCGTCGATGAGCGGTTCGAGGTGCTCCGACAGGTTCAGGTCGCGTACCGAGAGCAGGTGTTTTTCCCGGACGAAGGCGTGTCCTACGCCGTCCGTCAGGTCGTAGTCCCAGCGGCAGGGCTGGAGGCATTCCCCCCGGTTGCCGCTTTTCCCGGACACGGCCCGGCTCAGGTAGCACTGTCCGCTGTAGCAGACGCAGATGGCCCCGTGTACGAAGACTTCCAGATCGATGTCCGCGGCGGCGTGCACGGCCCGGATTTCGTCGAGCGTGGCGGCCCGTTCCAATACGACGCGCGAGAACCCGGCTCCGGCGAAGAATTTCGCCTTTTCGGGCGTGAGGTTGAACGTCTGGGTGGAGGCGTGGAGCGGGATGGGCGGCAGGTCGGCCGCGGCCAGTGCCATGTCCTGCACGATCAGGGCGTCGGCTCCGGCGTTCCACACGTCCCGGACGATCCTCCGGGCCTCTTCCAGCTCGGAGTCGTAAAGCACCGTGTTCAGTGCCACGTAGACTTTCGCCCCGAACCGGTGCGCGTAGCCGGCCAGCCGTCCGATGTCCTGCGCCGATACCCCCGCCGCGCTCCGGGCCCCGAATTTCGGCGCTCCGATGTACACGGCGTCCGCCCCGAAACCGACCGCCGCGATGCCGTGTTCCGCGTCCCGGGCGGGAGCGAGCAGTTCGACGGTCTTTCCGGTTCTTTCCGGGGAAACGAGAGGCGCGTGCGGCATGCGAACAGGGATAAATGTGCGTCAAAAGTACGAAAAAACGATATATATGCTAATTTTGCCCGTAAATCCGTTTCGTCCATATGAAGCCTTTCAACGATTTCCTGACTTTCGTTTACCGCATACTTTTCCTCTATGCGCTTTTCATGCTCTGCCGCGTGGGGTTCTACCTGGCCAACGCGGAACTGATCGGGCCGATCGCGTGGAGCGAAGTCCCGTCCCTGCTGAAAGGGGCGCTGATCTACGATTCGGGGTCGATCTTCTACATCAACCTGCCGTTTCTGGTCTTTTCCCTGCTGCCGTTCCGGTTTCGGGCGAAAAGGTGGTATCAGACTTTCCTGCTCTGGCTGTTCGTCGCGGTGAACGCTTTCGGGCTGCTGCTCGACATGGCCGACATTTTCTATTATCCGTACAAGCTGGCGCGGATCGCCTCGGACGACCTGCATTTCACGACCAACGGAAACTTCGGACGGCTGCTGTGGACGTTCCTGGGGGATTACTGGTACGGGTTCCTGATTTGGGGGGCGGCGGCCGTGCTGCTGTGGTACGGTTTCAAAAAGATCGGATACCGGCCTGCGGTCGTCCGCAACAATGCGCTCTACTACGTTTCCCAGACGCTGCTGTTGGCGTTGGGCGCGGTCGGAGCGATCTGGCTGATCCGGGGCTGTACGCTGTCGCCCGCTGTCTATCCGCTCAGCCTGAGCGATGCCGGGCTGTATGCTTCCCCGACGAAGGTTTCGCTGGTGACCAGCAATCCCTTCGCCCTGATCCGGACATACGACCAGAAGTTCAGCTATCCCGAATATTTCGGGGAGGAAGAGCTGGAGGCGATCTTCACCCCCGTGCACCGTCCGGCCCCGGATACGACCCGGCTGCGGGTGGGGGGACGGCCCAACATCGTGCTGATCGTGATGGAGAGTTTCGCCGCGGCCCACATCAAGGCCCTGTCCGATCAGTTCCCTCCGGATGCGCCGAGCTACACGCCGTTCCTCGACTCGCTGATCGGGGAAGGCTACGTTTTCCGGAACGCCTACCACAACGGCATCCGTTCCATCGACGCCCTGCCCTCCCTCTGGGCTTCGATTCCGACGTTCAAGACGCAGTTCCTGTCGCTGCCTCAATCCACGGCTCCCTTCCGGGCGCTGCCCCGGCTGCTGAAAGAGCAGGGCTATCGCACCGCCTTCATGCACGGGGCCGAGCGGCAGTCGATGAGTTTCGTGGCGTTCGGCCGCACGGTCGGCGTGGAAACCTTCTATTCGAGGGAGGAGTACGAGGCCGAAAACGGCACGGGGGATTTCGACGGACAGTGGGGCATCTGGGATCACCGGTTCTTTCCGTTCGTCGCCCGGAAGATCGGGGAACTGCCGCAGCCGTATTTCGCCACGCTGTTCACCCTATCGTCGCACCATCCCTTCCGGCTGCCGGCGGGATTCGAGGGACGGTTTCCGGAAGGAAACCTGCCGCTGCATCACATGCTGGGGTACAGCGACCTGGCGCTCCGGGAATTTTTCCGGGAGCTGTCGAAGCAGGAAGGGTATGAAAATACGATCTTCATCCTGACCGCCGATCACGGATCGGGGGCCGACAACGAAAAATACCGGAAGGTGCCTTATAATTTCGCCGTGCCGCTGCTCTTTTATTCGCCGGGAGGCCTGATCCCCACGGGGAGCGACGACCGTCCGGCGCAGCACATCGACGTGATGCCGACCCTGCTGGGGCTGCTGGGCTACGACAAGCCCTATTTTGCCTTCGGGGAAGACCTTTTTGCGACCGGACAAGGGCCGCGCCATGCGATCCATTACATGGGAGCGTTCAACACCGTCGCCGATTCGCTGGTCTACATCTACAACGAACGCGAACTGGCCGGGGTGTACGATTACCGGACCGATCCCCTGCAGGAACACAACCTGGCGGCGGAGACGGAGCCGTCCGATTCCGTGCTCCGGTGGACGAAGGCGTTCATCCAGCAGTATTACAAGCACCTGAAAGAGCGGAACTATGTGGTCGGAGAGGAAAAATAGCCCGGAGTTCGAGACGGAACGGATCGCTCTTCCGGACGATTACGAAGGGAAAGCCGCGGCGACGCTGGTGAAATCGCCTTCGCCGGCGCATCCGGGCCGGGCGGTGCTTTACCTGCATGGATACATCGACTACTTTTTCCAGACCCACCTGGCCGAACGGTTCGTGGCGGACGGTTATCGGTTCTACGCCCTCGACCTGCGCCGGTACGGGCGTTCCCTCCTGCCGGGACAGCGGCCCTATTATGTCCGGAGCCTCGCGGACTACTATCCGGAAATCGACCGGGTGGTGGAGACGATCCGGGCGGAAGGGAACGATTTCCTCGTACTGCTGGGGCATTCGACCGGCGGCCTGATCGCTTCGCTTTACTGCGCGGAGGGACGGGAGCGGCGGCACATCGACCGGCTGATCCTGAACAGCCCTTTTTTCGAGTTCAACACCGGGTGGTTCAAGCGGAAGATCGCCATCCCGCTGGCGGGGGCATGGAGCCGGATGTTCCCCTATGCCCGCAAGAAAAACGAACTTTCCCCCTATTATGCGGACAGCGTGCACCGCTCCCTGCGCGGGGAATGGGACTACGACCTGACGCTCAAGCCGCGGGAAGGGGTGCCGCTCTATTTCGCGTGGCTCCGGGCGATACGGCTGGGACAGCGGAAAGTGAAACGAGGGCTGCACCTGACGATCCCGGTGCTGGTGCTCCATTCCGACCGCTCTTCGTGGCACCGGACCTGGCACGAGGATTACACCCGGACGGACGCCGTGCTGAACGTGGCCCACATCCGACGGTATGCGGCGCGGCTGGGGGACGACGTGACCGACGCGGAGATTCCCGGCGGCCTGCACGATCTGGCGCTTTCCCGGAAGGAGGCGCGGGAGCTGTTTTTCCGGACGATGGAAGCGTGGCTCCGGGAGCGGGGCGGAAACGCGAAGGCCGGCGGGTAAACCGGGGCGTAACGGAGGAAGGCCGTCTTCGGGCATGCGAAACGCCGACGCTGACCGGCCGGGAAAACCGAAAGAAGAATCATTAACCTTATATGCTATGAAGTTGTTAAGAATGAGAATGATGGCGGCGCTGCTGCTGGCTTGTGCCGCGACGGCGGCCCCGGCTCAGGATTTCCGGCCGCTGCCCGTGGATCCGAACGTCCGCTACGGAAAGCTGGACAACGGGCTGACCTATTACATCCGGCACAATGCGCAGCCGAAGAACCAGGCCGAATTTTACATCGCCCAGAAAGTGGGTTCGGTGCTGGAGGAGGAGAACCAGCGGGGGCTGGCCCACTTCCTCGAACACATGGCTTTCAACGGCACGGAACATTTTCCCGGCAAGGCCATGCTGGACTACCTCGAATCCATCGGGGTGAAGTTCGGCTACAACATCAACGCCTACACGTCGTTCGATGAGACGGTGTACAACCTTTCGAACGTGCCCGTCGTTCGGGAAGGGATCGTGGATTCCTGCCTGCTCGTGCTCTACGACTGGGCCAGCGCGATCGCGCTGGAGGATGAGGAGATCGACAAGGAACGGGGCGTGATCCACGAGGAATGGCGGACGGGGATGGACGCCAACATGCGGATGTGGGAGGCCCTCGTGCCCGACATGTACGCCGGGAGCCGCTACGCCGACCGGATGCCGATCGGAAAGATGGAAGTGGTGGACAATTTCCCCTATCAGGTGCTTCGGGACTACTATCACAAGTGGTATCGGCCCGACCAGCAGGGAATCGTCGTGGTCGGGGACATCGACGCGGAACGGGTCGAAGCGAAGGTGAAAGAGCTGTTCGGGAAGATTGAGATGCCCGACCCGGCCGCCGAGCGCGTTTATTTCGAGGTGCCGGACAACAAGGAGCCGATCGTGGCCGTCGGCAAGGACAAGGAGGCGACCGTGGCCCGCTATTCGGTCTATTACAAGCACGATCCGCTGCCCCGGGAAGCGAAGGCGTCGGCTGCCGGACTGGTGATGTATTTCCTGAACGGCGCGGTGAGCGACATGTTCAACACCCGGCTGAACGACCTGACCCAGAAGCCCAATCCGCCCTTCCTGGCCGCAGGCGTCTATGACGGCGAATTTTTCGTGTCCAAAACCAAGGACGCCTTCACGACGATCGCCGTGAGCGGGATGGACGACATCGACCGGGCCGTGAAGACGCTGGCCCGCGAAACGGAACGGGTGAACCGGTACGGCTTCACCGCTTCGGAGTTCGAACGGGCGAAGGCCGATTTCCTGCGGCGGATCGAGAACCTCTACAACGAGCGGGACAAACAGCAGAACGAAAACTACGTGCAGGAATACGTCGCGCATTTCACGGACGGAGGTTCCATTTCGGGCATCGAAAACGAATACGCCCTGTTCAATGAGTTCGTTCCGGCCATCACGCTCGAACAGGTGAACGACTACGCCAAGCAAGTGATCGGCGAGGACAACATCGTGATGACGCTGATGGCTCCCGACAAGGAAGGCGTGACGGTGCCGACCAAGGAAGCGCTGCTGGCCCTCTACGAAGCGGGGCGCGGGGAAGAGGTGGAAGCCTATGTGGACGAAGTGTCCGATGAACCGCTCCTTCCGCAGGTGCCCGCTGCCGGCAAAGTGGTGAAGACGGAAACCGACGGCCGTTTCGGGACGACGGTGTGGACGCTGTCCAACGGGGCGAAAGTGGTGCTGAAGCCGACCGATTACAAAAACGATCAGATTCTGATGAAGGCTTCCAGCCCGGGCGGGTATTCGCTCGTCGGCGTTTCGGAAGCCCCGGCGATCAAGTTCTTCGACGACATCGCTTCGCTGGGCGGACTCGGAAACTTCAGCCGGGCCGACGTGCCGAAGGTGCTGGCCGGCAAGCGGGCCGGGGTGTCGCAGAGCGTGGGAGAGCGTTCGGAATCGGTCTCGGCCTACGCGTCCCCGAAAGACCTCGAAACGATGATGCAGCTCGTCTACCTGACCTTCACCGCCCCGCGGAAGGACGCTGACGCGTTCAGCGCGTGGAAATCCCAGATGTCCGCCGTACTGGCCAACATCGCCGCCAACCCGATGTACATCTACGGGGATTCGCTGGCCGCCACCGTTTACAGCCGCCACCCGGTCATGGCCGTGCCGACCGCCGCGGACGTGGAAGCCATCGACTACGACCGGGCGCTGGAACTCTACACGGCCCCGTTCCGGAACGCTTCGGATTTCACGTTCGCTTTCGTGGGAGCCTTCGATCCGGATACGCTCCGCCCGCTGGTGGAAACCTACATCGCTTCGCTGCCGGCCGCCGGGGGGAAGGAATCGCCCAGGGATATGGGGATCGCTGTCCGGAAAGGGGAAGTGACGAACCGTTTCGACACGCCGATGGAATCCCCCAAGACCACCGTGGGCATCGTCTACTCCGGGAATGCGGAATATACGGCGGAAAATCTCGTGAAGCTCGACATGCTCCGGCAGATCCTCTGGGCCATCTACCTGGACACCCTGCGGGAAGAGGAGGGCGGAACCTATACGCCGCGGGTGAGCGCCGAGCTGGAACCGGGCAAGAATACCGCCGTGGTGCATGTGCAGTTCGACACCAACGCCGAGCAGGCGGAAAAGCTGATCGGGATCGCGCAACGGGAGTTCCGGAAACTGGCCGAGGCGCCCGCTTCCGACGCCTATTTCAACAAGGCGCGGGAATATTCCCTGAAGACCCATGCCCAGAACCAGCGGGAAAACGCCTACTGGCTTGCGCGGATCGACCAGTACAACCTGAACGGAGTGGACATGGTCAACGGCTACGAGGAACTGGTGCAGCGGCAAAGTCCCGAAACCATCCGGGCGTTCGCCGAAGCGCTGCTTTCGCAGGGGAACCGGATCGAAGTGGTGATGAACGGCGTCAAGCAATAGCCTGCCGGGAGCGTTTTTGAGAGATGTATTTTCAGGAAGGCCGTCCTTCTCCGGAGCGATCCGGCGGAAGGACGGTTTTTTTCTGCCGTTCCGTGATCCCCGTCACCATCCGCGCCTCCCGCCCTCCCGTCATTCCGGCCGTCCCGCGTCCGTTCGTGTTCCTCACCCCCGCGTCATTGCGAGGAGCGAAGCGACGCGGCAATCTCAGCAAGTAAGCGAGAGCTGAACCGAGCAGGGCCTTCGATCCGGAAAGTCAGCGCATGACCTTTTGCGGGTGTTACCTCCCTGCGTTATTTCCGCTCCGGCCTTACAGGCCGACAGCGGACTCCGGTCGGTGAGCTCGCAGGGCCTTCGGCCCTGCTCGGTTCAGCTTCGGCCCGGTATTCCGGCGGTACGGGAATGCCGAAAGTCCGGCATAAGGCCGCCACGTCCCGCACATCGTTCCGGTCGTGGGGGTAGCCGCAATGGAATTCGACCTGCGCCTCCGCGTTCAGGCAGCCGACCTTGCGGTTTGCGATGGTTCCGACGCCGTCGATGACCCGCCCCGGATACGTCTCGCCCTCGAAAAGGATGTTTCCCGAAGCGTCGAATCCGATGAAATGGAGGTCGACGACGCGTCCCCGGTCGTCTTCCCAGACGCTGTGATCCGGGGTGGTATACTCTTTTTTCACTTCCCGGAATCCGTCCTGCCGGATGAGTTGCAGGAGCCGCTCCCGATCCGCCCGGGCGACGAGCAGGTCGATGTCGTCGTGGTTCCGGGTCTGGAAGCCGAGCAGGGCGTCCACGCCCCAGCCCCCGTCGAGCCAGACCCGGATGCCGTTGTTTTCCGTCAGGTCGAGGAGGCGACAGACGTCTTCGATGCCGAACATAGCTGTATCGTTTTATCGGTGACGGTTTCGTCCCGCGTTCAAATATAGCCCGAAGAAAAACGGATTGTAAGCCGGGGCCGGGAGGCGCGAAAGAAAAAGCGGGATCGACTCGATCCCGCTTCGTTACCGGCCGCGTATCGCCGGTTGCGTGCATGTTTCGGAAAAGCGGCTTTTACTTTCCGCCGGCCGCCTTGCGGGCTTTGGCCGCGGCGACATAGTCCCTGTAAAGCTGCCGCCAGTTGCGTCCGTTGGAGTTGAGGTACTGTTCGCACTTGGTCTTGTAGATCTCGAAGATGGCCGAAATCTGATTCATGTTCTTATAGTCCACCGCCTGCTCGCGCGCCTGTTTGAGGTGGGCCAGGATGGTCGCCTCTTCTTCCGGCGTCAGGTCGGGAACGATGGCCTTGTAGCCTTTCAGGGTGAAGTCCACCTTGCCGATGGTGTATTTGTCCAGGATCGCTTCTACCTGCGCTTCCGTCAAATCCTTCCGCAGTCCCTCCATCAGGGCCTGGTGAACCGTTTCCGGCATGGCCGAATTGGCGATCACCTGCCGGTCGAGGGTACTGAGTTTGTTCCCGGTGGCGGGATTGATCCCGGCGGGCACCGTGGTGTAGGGGTGTTCGTTGTGCCAGTCGCGGATCGTTTTCAGGTGCGTGGAAATCACGTTTTTCACCCGCGCTTCCTTAGCGGGGTCGTTCAGGTTCAGGGAGGCCACCCATTCGGCCGCCTTTTTGTCCATTCCTTCGTCGGATTTGGCTTTGGCAGCCGCCGCTTTTGCGGCATCCGTCCGGTTTTGCGCGCCGGCGGTTCCGGCCAGCAGGAAGGAGCCCGCCAGCATCGTGCAGATCAGAATCAGTTTTTTCATCGCAGAAAATCATTTAGTTAATGAAAACAGTCGTTCGGTACGGCTATGATCCGGAGCCGCAGCCGGAAGGACAGGAACCGCAAGATAATTAAAAATTTTAGAATATACAATAAAACTTGAAATATTGTACGATTTTGCGATATCGTCGCGCAGCGGGGGCATTTGCGGAAAAATCCGTATATTTGAATCTGCGTACCTGAAAAACGAAAATGCGATGATCAGAACGATCCTGGTTTTGGGCCTGCTGGCGGGGATGGCCGCCTGCGGTTCCGCTCCGCAGCGGTGGACGCCGGAGGAAAAGGAGCGGATCGGAGAAAACGCGGATGCAGGAAAGATGCGGGTGTACCGGATCGACCGGGCGGACGATTCCCTTTTCCTGCGGCGCAGGGCGCAGGAACTGCATCCGGAAGATTTGCTTTCGAGTTCGTACCGCATCCTGAAGGAACGGTTGCTCCGGACGGTGAACGATCCCGCCGATCCGGGAGTGGGCATCGCCGCTCCGCAGGCGGGGATTTCCCGGAGACTGATCGCCGTGCAGCGATTCGACCGGGACAGCGCGTTCCGGTTCTATGCCAATCCCCGGCTGGATTACCGCTCGCCGCAGCAGGCGTGGGGGCCGGAAGGGTGCCTTTCGGTGCCGGAGCGGACGGACAGCGTGCTGCGTGCGCGGGAAATCGTCGTCAGCTATGTGGACGACGTGACGCTGGAAACGCGGCGGGACACGGTGCGGGGCTTCACGGCGGTGATCTTTCAGCATGAAATCGACCACCTGGACGGCATCCTGTTCATCGACCGGGCGGCAGGTGGCGGTATGGTTATGAGAGAGCCTGCGGACAGCGTGCCTGCCGGTCTGCCGGAACCCTGATGCGTCCGGAGGGGAAAACGGCCTGACCGAACGGCCGTTTCGACCGGAAGGCCGGATGCGAAACCGCATGCATGTCGGGGATTCACCGTTATTTAGTAGGAAAGCAGTGGTGAAAACCGCTGCGGTCAATTAGCGGAAAGGGTGCGGAGGATGTCCGGTATCGTTCGGGCGACCGTTTCCCGGAGCAGGGCGGCGGCGTCCTGCATGGCTTCTTCCGGGGAAATACCTTCGGTGCACAGGGGATAAATCCGCGTGATTCCCGCCTGCGTCCATTCCGCCTCCATCACCTCCGGATCGAGGGAACCGCAATAGACGACCAGCGGAAGACCGCACGACCGGGCCAGCCGGGCCGCTTCGCCGACCAGTTTCCCGCAAAGGGTCTGCCGGTCGGCCTTCCCTTCCCCCGTGACGAGCAGATCGGCCGCGGCGATTTCCCGTTCCGCCCCCGACAGCCGGATCGACAGCCGCGCTCCCGGCGTCGGTTCCGAATCCAGAAAGAGGGACAGTGTCGCTCCCGTGCCTCCGGCAGCACCCCCGCCGGGAATCCGCTGCGGGTCGCGTCCCGTTTCCTGTCGGAAAAGGGCGGCCAGCCGGATCGTGTTCCGCTCGAGAAATTCCACCGCATCGGGTTTCGCCCCCTTCTGGGGAGCATAGACACGGGCCGCCCCGTCGGGGCCGGTCAGGGGGGTGGTGACGTCGCAGGCGGTGACGAAACGGCATCCGGCGGTGAGGGTGCGGAGTTCCGTTCCGTTGAAGCGGGCGATGCGGTGAAGCGTATTTCCCGTCGGGAGGAACGGTTTGCCCCTCCGGTCGAAGAATTTCATCCCCAGCGCGGCGAGCATCCCCGTGCCGCAGTCGTGGGTGGCGCTTCCGCCGATGCCGAGGATGACGTTTTTCGCCCCTTGCCCGATGGCGTGCCGGATCAGTTCCCCGAACCCGTAAGAGGTCGTCCGGCCCGGATCGCGTTCCGTTTCCTGCAACAGCAGCAGGCCGGAAGCAGCGGCCATTTCCACGACAGCCGTTCCTTCGGGCCGCACCCCGTAGCGAGCGGGGCGGGGACGCATCAGCGGATCGTGCACCGGGACGGAAACGTACCGTCCCTCCTGTCCCGTGAGGCTTTCCAGTGTTCCTTCGCCTCCGTCCGCCAGCGGGAAAAGGTGCAGTTCCGCGTCCGGGAAAACCGGGGCGATGCCGGCGGCGATGGCTTCGGCGGCTTCCGACGCCGTCAGGGAGCCTTTGAACTTGTCGGGCAGGATGACGATTTTCATGCGCGCGTGTTTGACGCGACAAGATAGCGTTTTTTCGCCGGGCCCGGTAACGGAAAACGGATGAATCTGTTTTCGGCGCCTTTTCGGGGTTTTGGTTCTGCCGGGAGGACTACGCGGAGATGGAGGTGCGGATGGTCGCGGGACGGTTGGGAGGAATCTCCTGCCATGACGCGGAGCGGTTTTTTGCTTCCTTTTTTCACGCCTTGAAAAAAGGAAGAACATTCATGCGGAACGAAGTTCCGGAAGTGAGATTGCCGCGTCGCTTCGCTCCTCGCAATGACGCGAAGTGCAGAGGGAACGGATGGTTGCGGGACAGCCGAGAGGGCACGGGGCGTCGATGTTTCCGGAATTGTCGGAAGAAGCGGGCCTCATTGCGTCATTCCGAGCGAAACGAAGTGAAGCGCGGGAATCTCCTTGCATATCGGATGAGATGTTCACGTCGCAACTTCGTTGCTAATGCTACCTCCCTGCGCCTTTTCCGCCCCGTTCCTGCGGAATGACTGCGGGCTGCGGTCGGTGAGGTTCGGAATACCTTCGGTCTTCCTCGGTTCAGGATGACGCGGGGGCGGCGGGATGTCGGAACGGTCGGAAGGAACCTGTTGCGGGTGGCGCTGTCGTTATGTATGGTTGCGGGACGGCTGCAATGACGCGGAAGCGGCGGGGCTTCGGAACGGCCGGAAGAATCCTATTGCGGGTTTCGATTTTAGCGTTACCTTTGCGGGACGAAATCGGCCGGAAAATGCGGATTGCGGTGTTCCGGCCGGGCGTTTTCACCGCGCAGAGGGGCTTTTCCGATGCGACGGCAAACAGGGTTCCGCGACCCCCATAAATTTCGGAAACCATGAAAGCAGTACACAAGGTACCGGATCTGCGGCAGGCGCTGTCCGGACTGAACGGAACGGTGGGCTTCGTCCCGACCATGGGGGCGCTCCATGCGGGGCACCTTTCGCTGGTGGAACGGTGCCGGCGCGAATGCGATGTCGTCGTGGTGAGCGTGTTCGTCAATCCCACCCAGTTCAACGACCGGAACGACCTGAAGAATTATCCCCGGACGCCGGAAAAAGACCTGGCGCTGCTGGAGGGCGCGGGGGTGGACGTGGCGTTCCTGCCGGGTGTGGAAGACGTTTATCCGCAGGAGGATACGCGCCGTTTCGACTTCGGCCCCGTCGAACGGGTGATGGAAGGCCCCCTGCGCCCCGGTCATTTCAATGGGGTCGGGCAGGTGGTGAGCCGGCTGTTCGACCTGGTGAAACCCCACCGGGCCTACTTCGGGGAGAAGGATTTCCAGCAGGTGGCCGTGATCCGCGAACTGGTGCGGCAGCTGCGGATGCCGGTGGAAATCGTGGCCTGTCCGATCCGGCGCGATGCGGACGGGCTGGCGCTCAGTTCCCGCAACGCGCTGCTCAACCCGGCGCAGCGGAAGGCGGCCCCCCACATCTACCGGACGCTTTGCGAAGCGGCGGAATTTGCAAATCGGAAAAGTATTCCGGAACTTTGCCGCTGGGTTCGGGAACGGATCGACGAAAATCCGGAACTCGAAACCGAGTATTTCGAAGTGGTGGACGGGCGCACGCTGCAACCGGCCGCGGACTGGAAGGGAGAACACGGACGGTACGGCTGCGTGGCGGTCAGGGTGGGAGAGATCAGGCTGATCGACAACATCAAATTGTGTTAACATGCTTATAGAGGTACTCAAATCCAAAATCCACCGGGCGACGGTGACCCAGGCCAACCTCGATTACGTGGGCAGCATCACCATCGACGAAGAGCTGCTGGAGGCGGCGAACATGATCGCCGGGGAAAAGGTGGCCGTCGTCAACAACAACAACGGGGAACGGATCGAAACCTATGTGATCCGGGGGGAACGAGGAAGCGGATGCATCTGTCTGAACGGAGCCGCCGCCCGGAAGTTCGCCGTGGGGGACGTGGTCATCATCATCTCGTATGCCCATATGGATTTCGAAGAAGCCAAACGGTTCGAGCCGTCGGTGGTTTTTCCGGATACGGCGACCAACCGGCTGGTGAAATAGGCCGCACTTGCGGAAACGGAGAGAAAGCGGAGCCGGGAGGCCCCGTTTTGTTTTTCGTCCTGTTTTTCCCCGAAGGGGCTTTCCCGGTCGGAGGCCGTTTGCGGATGATTTCACGCGTCCTTTCGGAGGAGCGTCCGTTCCTGCGGGGCGGAAAGGCGCCTGCGCTTTCCGGTTTTCCCGTTTTTCCGGAACGGAGGAAAACGCTTTTCCGGGAAAAAACTCCGAAAAATTTTATTATTCCGAAAAAGAAACGTAATTTTGGGCCGGATTTTCTCCGCTGTCAACGGGTTATTATCCGGGCAGGGCAAAAAAACTAAGGAAAAGTTGCAGGCATATTTTGCGGATTAATAATAAATTAGTATTTTTGCCAACCGAATTTGACATGAACACACCTGCCGATGTAGCTCAGTTGGCCAGAGCAGCTGATTTGTAATCAGCTGGTCGGGG
>CAMLTW010000026.1 GCA_946486375.1 uncultured Rikenellaceae bacterium | reverse complement strand
GGGGGGAGCCACCCCCCGCACTTGTGGACCCTCAACTATCTCTCCGGGGGGGGGGACCCCCCCCCCCCGCCGGGGGGGGCGGGTGCGTTTCCGGGGGGTTCCGGTCATTTCCCGATGCGGCCGCCCCTCCGCGGGACAACCACCCGACCGCAGTCAGACCGCCCTCACGGAACGGCCGGCCGTTATTAAATCGCCCCGTTGATGAGGAACACGGCGGCCAGCCCCAGAATGGCATAAAGTTCCGGGAAAGCCGCGAGAATCAGCGTATTCCCGAACACGTTGTTCCCGTTGCCGATGGCCGCGATCCCGTTGGCGCACAACTGGGCCTGCCGCAAGGCGCTGAAAAGCCCCACCAGCCCCATGATCAGACCCGCGCCGAGCACCGCCGCGCCCTGCAACCCCGTGATCCCTTCGGTCAGTTTCCCGGAGATGATGAAGTAGCTGGCGAAACCGTACAGCCCCTGGCTGGCGGGCATGGCGCTGAGCACGAGGTAGCTCCCGAACGCGGAGCTGTTCTTGCGGAGCGCTCCGATCGCCGCGTTCCCCGCGATGGTCACCCCGTACGCGCTTCCGATCCCCGAAAGTCCCACCATGACGGCCACACCGATGTAAGCTAACAGAATAGGTGTCATAAATTCAAATTTTTAAGTTAAACGTTTTCAAGCGATTTCTTCGATTCTTTCTTCAACGGGTCGAAAGGCCGGCCTCCCGGTTCGAACCCGGCGTTCCTGTAAAATTCCACGAAAGTCAGACGCAGCGGGTGCACGAAGGCGCTCAGCGACGACATGAACAGCGTCAGCCCCTGCCCCAGCGCCAGGATGATAATCATCACAATCTGCTTCAACACCACGATATCCGGACTCATGCCGAGCGCCAGCCGGTTGAACACCAGCGCGAGGATGCTCCCCGACAGCCCCAGCGCGAACAGCCGGATATAGGAAAGCGTGTCGCTCATCAGCCCGGTCAGGTCGTTGTAGGTGTTCCACAGCCCCAGCCCGAAGTTCACGAAGGGATTCTTCCCCGGCGAGTTCAGGAACAGCATGGCCAGCAGGCCGATCCCCGTCACTACCCAAAAGAGGGGGGACGAGAACGTATAGGATTCGATTCCGACCTTCGGCAGCACGAACGCCGCCAGCGACGACACGATCACGACGATCCAGCCGAACGTCGAGAAGGAGTATTTCCAGCCGAGCGTCCGCCCGCGGAAAATCGCCTTGAGCACCAGCCCGAACAGGATCTGCACCAGCCCGACCGCGATGGCCAGCATGAACAGGTTGTCCGAGGTCAGGAAATAATGCTGGAACCGGGCGAAAGCGGACTGTTCCGCCAGCTGAATGCCGAACACGTTCCCCGTAAGCAATCCGAAAAGCACGGTCGAAATGCCGCACAGCAGGATCAGCGACGCGAACGGCTTGTATTTGGGGGCCAGCTTCCACCGGGCGATGAGCGCCCCGACGATATAAAGCAACCCGTACCCCGCGTCGGCCAGACAGAACCCGAAAAAGAGCATGTAGAACGGCGCATAGTACGGGGTCAGGTCCATCGTCCCGTACTTCGGCAGGGCGTAAAGCCCTCCGATCACTTCGAACAGCCGCGCGAAGCGGTTGTTTTTCAGCAGCACCGGCGGATCGTCCTCCGCCGTGGGTTCCCCCTTGAAGAAATAGGCCGTGTCGTCCTGCGCCAGAAAGGCGTCCACCTTCTCCTGCGTTTCTTTGGTCGCCCAGCCTTCCAGCACCACGAGCGTCCCCTCGGCTTCCCGGGGGGCGCTGGTGGACACCCGGCTCAGGTGCAGGTCTTCCCGCATCCGCGCGCCCAGTTCCGCCAGGTCTTCCAGGTTTTCCGCCGAGCGTTCCAGCCGGGCCTGCTGCGTTTCCAGCTCTTTCCGGAGCCGTTCCAGCTCCGCTTCCTTCGCCGCATGGTTCGCCTCCGGAGCCTTCACCTCCTGCGCGTCGATCGTCACCGGCCCGGCATCCGGCCCGGTGATGACCACGAAATAAACCAGCCCGTTATTCCCCTCGGCCACCTTTTCCAGCACGTATTCCTCCCGCCATGCATCCTCGTGCCGCTCGAATTCCTTCGCGTAGGCCGTATAGAAATGAAGCACGACGCCTTCCCGCCGCAGCCGGGCCACCTCATCGGGGGAAAATTCCCCCCACGGCCTCAGCTCCTGCGCTTCCTTTTCCGTCCGGGCGATCGCGGCCTTCAGGCGGTCGATCTCGACGGTGGCCTCCGCGTAGTTCCGGAAGCTCTCCTCCGACGAATCGAACGGCTGCGCGGGTTTCCGCCCCTCCTTCTTCCGCAGGGCCGCGAGTTCGCTCATGGCCCGACGGTGCAGGTCGAGGTCGGCCATCAGCTGCCGTTCCCGCTCGTTCGGCTCCCAGTTCCGGACGGTGACGTCCACCAGTCCGAGTTCCTGCAATTTTTCCAGAAAGCTCTCATAGTCGCTGTGGTAGAGTATGAAAGCGTATTTGATCATCGGTACGATCATGGCCGGGCCTCCTTTCCTGTATCGGGGGCGGACGCCGCCCCTTCCTGCCGGGTCTTGACGATCTTCTGGGACGACTTGGAGAGGTTCTCCTCGTCTTCCAGAAAACGTCGGATTTTCCGGATGGCGTCCTGATACCCCGGAATCTGCACCTTTTCGTACAGGTTCACCTTCTGCGTCGTCTTTTTCCGGGCATAGTCCAGCAATTCGTTCTTCCGCGTGAAAAATTCCGATTCGAGGCCCAGCCGCGCCAGCCGCTTCAGGAGGGCGATGCCGTCCGCGTACCAGATCGGCGCGCTGAACAGGTCGTAGGGCTGTTCCTCGAACACGATGTTTTCCAGCACCGGAATCCGCACCCCGGCGATTTTCGTGATTTTCAGCTCCACGTCCTTCACCCGCAGCAGGCCGGGATCGAATTCGCCCCAGAGGGCAGCCATGTACCGGTACTCGGCGATGAGGCGTTCCAGCTCCTCGCAGTACCGCGCCGCCTCGTCCCGCGCCTTCTTGACCTCCAGCCGGAGCGCGGCCTCCTTGCTCTTGATGGTCGGCAGCGCGCGCATCCGCATCTTGAGCTGCTTGTCCATCTCGCCGAGCGACGTCTTGTTGTATTGAAATTTAATCGCCATCCTGATTCCTTTTTACCTCGTTTCCCCGCCGTGCCGCCTCCCGACGCTTCCGCCTTTCCCCGTGCGCCCCCGCCGGAATCCGCACCCGCGAAGCGCCGGTTCCCCGCTTCACCCAACGGCAGGCCCCCGCCTCACCAAACCGACACTGCACCCTAAAGGCAACACTGCACTGCCACCCCGCTACATTACTGCGCCGCCGCTTCCGCCTCGTCGCGCAAAGCGGTCATATCGCCGACACCATCATTATCATCGCCCGCCTCCTCCTGCACCGGCCAGTACTTTTCGGTGAACTCGGCCTTGATCGCCACTTCGCTCTTCGAGAAATAGCGGGCGAAAAGCCGCCAGGCCGTGTCCAGCATCTCGGTGATGCCGATGTTCACGTCGATGGCCAGCAGTTTTTCCGAATAGTCCCGCGCGAAGGCCAGCGTCCGTTCGTCGTAGTCGGTCAGGTCGAACCCGTTTTCGAGCTTCGTCCGGGCGTTGGCGGCGTCGGCGTAGAGCCGCACGGCGGCGTTCATCACCTGCGGGTGGTCTTCCCGCGTCTTCTTCCCGATCACGAGTTGTTTGAGCCGCGAAAGGCTCCGGAAGGGGTCTACGATCACCTTCCCCGTATCGCTGTCGGTGCGCAGGAAAAGCTGCCCCTCCGTAATATACCCCGTATTGTCCGGCACGGCATGGGTGATGTCGCCCCCCGACAGCGTGGTCACCGCGATGATGGTGATCGAACCGCCGTTGGGCAGCTGCACCGCCTTTTCGTAAATCTTCGCCAGGTCGGAGTAGAGCGACCCCGGCATGCTGTCCTTCGAGGGAATCTGGTCCATCCGGTTGGAGACGATCGCCAGCGCATCCGCATACAGCGTCATATCCGTCAGCAGCACCAGCACCTTCTGCCCCTTGTCCACCGCGAAATATTCGGCCGCCGTCAGCGCCATGTCCGGGATCAGCAGCCGTTCCACCGGCGGGTTGTCCGTCGTGTTCACGAAGCTCACGATCCGGTCGAGCACCCCGGCGTTCTCGAAGACGTTCTTGAAGAACAGGAAGTCGTCGTTGGTCAGCCCCATCCCGCCGAGGATGATCTTGTCGGCCTTGGCCCGCAGGGCCACCATCGCCATCACCTGATTGTAGGGCTGGTCGGGGTCGGCGAAGAAGGGAATCTTCTGCCCCGTCACGATGGTGTTGTTCAGGTCGATCCCGGCGATCCCCGTGGCGATCAGCTCCGAGGGCTGTTTCCGCCGGAAGGGGTTCACCGTCGGCCCCCCGATCTGCCGCTTTTCCCCTTCGGCCACCGGGCCGCCGTAGAGCGGTTCCCCGTAGGCGTTGAAGAAGCGTCCCGCCAGCTCGTCGCTCACCCGCAGCGTCGGCGGCTCCCCGAAGAAAACCACCTCGGAATCGGTGGCGATGTTTTCCGTCCCGGCGAACACCTGCAGGGTGACCGTGTCGCCGTTCATCTTCACCACCTGCGCCAGCTTGCCGCCCACGGTCGCCAGTTCGTCGTTGCCGACGTTCTTCGCCCGGAGGGTCACCGTCGCCTTGGTGATGTCGTCGATTTTCGTGTATATTTTCTGAAAAGCCTTCGTTTCCATATTCGTTCCCTGTTTAGCGGTTCCTTTACTGTTTCGCCTCTTTCGCGGCCACGGCCTCCTGCACCTGCCGGCGGTACCCTTCGAACCGTTCGCTTTCGAACTCCGAATAGTTCATCTGCCGGAAAAGGTTGATCAGCCCCTTGAAGAACTCGGCGCAGTCCTCGAATCCCGCATAGTCGAATTTCTTCTCGCAGATGTCCAGCACCGCCCGGTACATGTACTTCTGCCGCTCCATGGGGGTGTTGGCGTCGATGTTGTCGAACGCGTCCTGCTGCAGGATCACGAAGTCGATCAGCTCCGACTTCCAAAAACGGTCGTGGTACTCGATGGGCACCCCGTCGTCCCCCAGGATGTTGATCTGTTCGTTGGCCTCCTTCCCGCGGAGCACGATGGTTTTCCCCCGCATCACCAGCCCGACCCACTCCGGATCGACGTTCTTGTCGAGGTATTCCACGATTTCGGGGTATTCGAGGTACTTCGAGTAGCTGTCCAGCGGGTCGATGGCGGGGTAGCGCTTGCTGTCGGCCCGCTGCTGCGAGAGGGCGTAGAAACACCGCGCCGCCTTCTTCGTGGACTCGGTCACCGGTTCCTTGAGGTTCCCCCCGGCCGGCGACACCGTTCCGATGAAAGTCACCGAACCGGTCTGTCCGTTGTTGAGGTACACCAGCCCGGCCCGCGCATAGAAATTGGAGATGATGGCCGACAGGTCCATCGGGAAGGCGTCCTGTCCGGGGAGTTCCTCCAGCCGGTTCGACATTTCCCGCAGCGCCTGCGCCCACCGCGACGTGGAGTCGGCCAGGATCAGCACTTTCAGCCCCATCGCCCGGTAGTATTCCCCGATAGCCATCCCGGTGTAGACCGACGCCTCGCGCGCCGCCACCGGCATGTTGGAGGTGTTGCAGACGATCGTCGTCCGCTCCATCAGCTTCCGGCCCGTGCGGGGGTCGTCCAGGTGGGGGAACTCCGCGAAGATTTCCACCACCTCGTTGGCCCGTTCCCCGCAGGCGACCATGATGATGATGTCGGCGTCGGCCTGCTTGGAAATGGCGTGCTGCAGCACGGTCTTTCCCGCACCGAACGGGCCCGGAATGAACCCGGTTCCCCCTTCGGCGATCGGGTTGAAGGTGTCGATGGCCCGCACCCCGGTCTCCATGATCCGGTAAGGCCGCGGTTTTCCCTTATACGCAGTTACGGCCAGTTTCACCGGCCACCGCTGGATCATCGTCACCGGCCGTTCGTTCCCTTCTTCATCGACCAGCACGGCCACGGTATCCCGCACCCCGTACGTTCCCGCTCCGGCCACGCTCTTCACGGTGTATTCCCCCCGGAAGGAGAACGGCACCATGATCTTGTGGCGGATGAACTTTTCGGGCACCTCGCCCAGCCAGTCCCCCGCCGCGACCTTGTCCCCGGCTTTCGCCAGCGGCGTGAAGTCCCACAGGGCGTCGAAATCCAGCGGCTCGGTCCGCGTCCCGCGTTCGATGAAAAGGGTTTCCATCTTTTCGAGGTCGTTCTGCAGCCCGTCGTAGTTGCGCGACAGGATGCCCGGCCCCAGCGTCACTTCGAGCAGGTGCCCCGCAAATTCCACCGGGTCGCCCTCCTTCATGCTCCGCGTGCTGTCGAACACCTGCACGTACACCCGGTCGCCGATGACCTTGATGACCTCGGCCATCACGTCCACGTCCCCCAGCTTGATGTAACAGATTTCGTTCTGGCCCACCGGCCCGTCCACCTTGACAGTCACCAGGTTGGCGGTGATCCCGCTGATTCGCCCCGTTGTTTTCATATTTCGTTTTTTTCCTTGTTATCCGATTCTCCGTTTGTTTTCCTCCGCTTCCCGTTCGGCGCGGCGCACGGCCCCGTCCACGATTTCCCGCCCGGTCAGCTCGGACAGCAGCCGGCGGAACATCGCCTCGCCCGTCTTCGGGTCGAGGGTCAGCCAGCGCTGGATGATGTCGATCTTGGCGCAGTAGGCCAGGATCCGGTTGATGTTGAAATAGTCGAAGTCGGTGAACCCGTCGGCCTTCTCCCACCGCAGCAGGTCGAGCTTCCGTTCCTTTTCCACCATGTCCGGCGTCTCCAGGATCTGGATCAGCCGGTCGATGTAGTCCACTTCCTCCTTCAGCCCGAAATCGAGCGCCGAACTCCGCACGAGCGCCTCCGTCACCTCGTCGTCCCCGATCAGCTCCGGGGCGATCTCCCGCTTTTGCCGCCGGGCGGTGTACGCCGCGGCGATGTTCCGCAAATCCCGGTCGAAGCCGTACCATTTCCGGATGAAAGCGCACTTCGACCCCTCGCAATACCGATAGTACCGCATCCACAGGTTCCGTTCCTGCGGCAGCTCCGTATCCACCGTCTCGTCGATCTCGTTGTATTTGTCCTCCTTCGTCCGGTTCCGGTAGGCCAGCAGCACGCTCCGGATGTACTCCGGAAAGCGGAGCATCTGCTGCGATTCCAGCTCCTCCCGCAATTCCTCCCGCGTGAAGTTGCCCAACCGGTCGAACCGCTCCTTGCCCTGAAGCAGGGCGATGAGATTCACGATGTCGTAGAAAGCATAGAAATCCCGCAGGAACCCCGCATCCTCCGCCTGGAGCTGCGCGGCGATCCCGTCGCGGACGGCGACCGCGTCGAAGCCCTTGGTTTCCGAGTCCGGCTGATACTCCTTCAGTCCGGCGACCAGGTAATAATAGTTCCGGGCCATCCTGCGCTACCGTTTGTCGTTCGGTTCCCCATACAGCAGTTCGCTCACCTTCGGCCGGAGGTATTCCCGGAACAGGGCGTCGAAATCCGCGTCGGTGAAGCTGATGTAGTAGCTGCCGTCCTTCGGCCCCACGCGGAAGCCCGACTTCACGTTCCGGTCCAGCGTGATCTCGAACCCTTCGTCCAGCGCCTTTCCTACGGCGGCCTGCAATTCCTTCCGGAAGCCGGCGGCGGTGTCGGCGGGCAGCATCACGTTCAGGTCGGCCCGCGCCCCGCCGTCCCAGTTCTTCACCACCGCGGCAATCATGTCCTTCACGAAGGCGGGGTCGTTCACCGCCTCCCGCACCGCCGGGGTGATGTTTTTGGCCATGACGAGCGTCTGGATGCGCTGCTTGAGGGCGGCCACCATCTGCCGGGAGGCCAGCGCTACCTCGGTTTCGGTGTTCTTCCTCAAATCCTCCGCCTGCCGCTCGGCCCCCTGCACGATTTCCCGCGCGCGGGCGTTGGCGTCGGCGACGATCCGCGCCGCTTCCTTTTTGGCCTGCTCCACCAGCCGGTCGGCCTCGCTCCGGCCCTTGGACAGCCCTTCTTCGTAGAGCTTCTGCGTCAATTGTTGCAGCTTGTTTTCCATACCTTATGTTTTATATTCTCCTTCCTTTGCTCGGCGATCCGCCCCCTCCGGGACAAAAATCACGCCCCCTGATGCTGCGGGCGCAGCAGATCGTTCACGCTCTTGACCGGATTGAACGTGGCGATGGGCACCTCCACGAAAACCGTGTTCCAGCGGGCCATGGCCCCGTTCCAAAGCCCCGGCAACTCCTGTGCCTTTAATTCCCGGCCGTCCTTCGACTTGACCGAAATGAACCCAGTCTGCGGGTCGCAGTACTTCCGCAAATCGTACTTAGTCCCCTTTCGGTCGCGCACCCCGCACACCAGATCCACCGGGTTGAAATGGGTGGCCGTGCGCATCAGCTCCTTCTGCTCCGGGGCGATCTGCGACGATTCGGCGATCTGCAGCGACAGCGAACCGTCCTCGTCCCGCACCCAGAACGGGCCGCCGCCCGGCTCCCCTTCGTTTTTCACCATGCCGCAGACCCGGACGGGCCGGTCGAGCACATCGCGCAGCAACTCCCGCCGTTCGCCCACCGGTTTCGCATCGAAATCCGGCGCCGGCCTGTAGCCCAGCTCCCGCCGCACGAAATCCGCCGCCCTGCCCACCGCCGCCTCGTCCGCTTCGTTCTCCAAAGCCTCCAGCAGGGAGAAGCATTCCGCCTGCAGCTCCAGCAGCACGGCGGCCAGCACCTTTTTATAAGTCACCGTGTCCCCCTTCAAATGGTCGGGTACCACGTTGTCGATGTTCTTGATGAAAATCACGTCGGCGGAAATGTCATTCAGGTTTTCCAGCAGCGCCCCGTGGCCGCCGGGCCGGAACAACAGGGAACCGTCCTTCTCCCGAAACGGCTCGTCGTTCATGTCCACGGCGATCGTGTCGGTCATCGGCTTCTGCTGCGAATAGCTCACCGCATAGCGCACGCCGAATTTCGCCTCGTAGTCCGGGAGCACCCGCCCGACCAGCGCCTCGAACCCGGCCTGATGCTCCGGCGACACCGTGAAATGGATGTGCACCGTGCCGTCCCCCGACCGGGCGTACATCGCTCCTTCGGCCAGGTGTTCCTCCAGCGCCGTCCGGCTCCCTTCCGGGTAGGCGTGGAACAGCAGCAGCCCCTTCGGGAGCTTCCCGTAGCCCAGCCCCTCGTCGCCCACGATGGCCGAAATCGTTTTTCGCGGCTCGCCTCCCCGTTTCACACCGAGCTTTTCCAGCTCCCCGCAGAAAGCGAAACGGTCGAGGTTTTCCAGCACCTCCCGCACCGCCGCAGACTCCTTTCCCTCGTTCAAAAAAGCGTACAGGTCTTTGAACATCCGCGTGGCCGCTCCGGAAGCCGGAACGAACTTCACCGCCGAAAGCCCGGACACGCGCCGGTCATACTCCTCCGCATACCGGGCCGCCTCCTGCGCCGAAAACCGCCGGATGCCGTCGCCCGCCACCGCCGGCCCGGCGATGGAAAGGAAAGGGAAACCCGCCCTGAAATAGGCGATCTGTGCGTTCACCTGCGGAAGCCCGATTCCTTTGGCCTCCATCTGTTGCATGTCCTGCTTCGTAAACATACGCGCGCGTTTTGAAAAAAACTTTGAGGCTAAATTTCGGAAAAAAATCGGAAATCTCCAACCCGCGCTTCGTTTTTTTTCTGCAATTTAATCCGGCTTTAATGCTTCCGCGTTCCGGAAAGGGACGGTGGTTTTCCCCGCCGGCTCCGTTTGCGGACGGGACGGTTTTCGCGGAAACGCTTCTTCCACCGCCCCTTCCGGGGAAAAGTTCGCACGGATGCGGCAAAAAGTTTCCGGAGGCCGGACGAGAGGACTGCACAGAGGTTTCCCCTTTCCGGCCATTTTCCGGGCTTTTCGGAACATTCCGTTTCCTTTTCCGCCGGTTTCCGACCGGCAGACCGCCGCCCGCTGCCTCCCGCGCCTTCTCCCTTTCCATCGTTCCAGCCCTCCCGCACCGCCGCTATCCTTGCATCACTCCACCCGTCCCGCATCCGTTCATGTCCCTCTCCCGCGTTCTTTCGACCTCCCGAAACCCGGCGGCTACCCTTGCGTCATCCTGAACCGAGCAGGGCCGAAGGCCCTGCGAGCTCATCAACCGAACCGAAGACCGCGAAGCGGTCTGAGCCTCACTGACCGGAGTCCGTTGTCGGCCGTAAGGCCGGAACGGATATAACGCAGGGAAGTAACATTGCCCGCAGTCAGCCGTAAGGCTGGCGCGGATAAAGCGCAGGTCGATAACATCCGCTACCGGTTACGTGCTTACCTTCCGAAACCCGGCTACCCCCGCGTCATTCCGAGGAGGGCCGTAAGGCCCGACGTGGGAATCTCTGTCGAGTATAATGACAAAAATGAACAAACAGAGATTGCCACGTCGCTTCGCTCCTCGCAATGACGCAAGGCAAGCCGGATTCGGAACGATTGGAAGACTTTCGGGAACATTTTTCTTGGAAATTCCACAACCTTCTTTGAATATTCGGATTATTTTCCTACGTTTGTGGTGACTTCTTATACTCGACGGCAGGTGAAAGCCTGCCATGTATCGGTGGCGGGTATTTTTATACCCGTCACTTTTTCCCGATACGGCGGTTTCGTACCCCCGTGCGGAGCGTTAATGCGCCCGCTGCCGTCGAGGTGGAAGTCAACGGGAAAGGCGGAACCGCTTTCTTTTTTCCGTCCCCCGGCTAACCTTCAAACCCTGACAAGCTATGGACGGAACAGAAAACACGATCCCGGAACGAACGATCGGAAATCCCGATCCCATCGAGCAGGCAAAAATCTATTACCTTCGGATGTCGCAGCTTTTCTGTCCGGAGCTTCCCGCAAATCTTTCCGATCTGCGCAAACTCGAAATCCTGCAAAAACGGATCGCAAAAGCCCGCAAGCTGAGCCTGCTGCTGAACCGTCCCTGGCTCGAGAACAACCACCTGATCCAAAGGGCCTGCGACTGGTATATGGTAGACCAAAGAGTCTACTACAAGGAGCGTCAGCGGATGATCGACGTTGCGACGGATCGGAACGTTTTTCTGGAACGGATGGTCTCCCTCGGAGACTGCATTCGCCGGCTGGAAAACTTCTTTGTCCGGCAGTCGGACGAATTGGGAAGGGTGATCCGGTCGCTCGAAGCCCGCAAATGATGCCTTTCGGACGCAACGAAAAACCGCCGAAGACAGGCCGATTGCTTCGCAGACCTCGGTTCCTTTCCTGCACCTTATCCATGCTGTCCCCACGAAGGCGCCCCGGCCCCCGCAGAAACTGCTGCAGGGCATAAAAATATCCCGGCCGGATATTGTTATTATAAAAACAATGGAATACCTTTGCACGAGCAAACCGGCGCCCTTTCCGGCATCGGAGGATATGTCCTTTCGCTCGGACCGAAAAGCCGGAGCGGAAAAAGCGCAGGGCGGCCGAATGAGGAAACCCGGACACGGGCGACACGACCCGCAGGCGTTCCGCAGAAACGGGGCGGGAAAGCAGAAGGGTTGCGGGATGAGATTAAACATCGCTACGCTCGTTTTTCCTCCTTCTTGCTCGGCAAAGCCTGCAAGCGGGCTTTGCTCTCGCTGCGGACGTCGGTTCCCACGCTCCGCCTTTCGGCTGCGCTCGGAATGACGCGGAGTGCGGGAGGTGCCGAAACCATTGGAAGGAAACGGCGGGAGGTGTTATCAACCTGCGCTTAATCCGCACCATTCCTTCGGAATGACTGCGGGGTATCGGGGCTCCGGGAGGGAAGTAATATCCTTAGGCGTTCCGCAGGAAAGATACGGGGAAAGCGGGCGTTTCCGGGTGCGGAACGGAACGCCGGGCGAAACGGGAAGAAACCGCAGCGATCGAATGGGAAAACTATAAACTTAAATTCACTTTTTATGAGCTTTTTGAGGACATCTTCAATCGGGAGAAAGCTGATCATGAGCATATCGGGTCTCTTTCTCGTCATTTTCCTGCTGTTCCACATGGTGATGAACCTGGCGGCCGTCTTCTCGACCCGGGCTTACGACATGATCTGCGAATACCTGGGAGCCAACTGGTACGCGCTGGTGGGCACGCTGATTCTGGCGCTGGGATTCCTGGTGCACATCGTCTACGCCTTCTGGCTGACCCTCCAGAACCGCCGGGCGCGCGGGACGCAGCGTTACGCCGTGACCGATCAGCCGGGCGTGAGCTGGGCTTCGCGCAACATGCTGGTGCTGGGGATCATCGTCCTGCTGGGGCTGCTCCTCCACCTGTACAATTTCTGGTACCGGATGCAGTGGGCCGAAATCGTAGGCGACCCCCATGCGATCATTCAGGGATCGGTGCTGCTGGAAGAGCTGTTCGCCAACCCGCTGTACTGCATCGTTTACCTCGTCTGGTTCGCGGCCATCTGGTTCCACCTGACCCACGGCTTCTGGAGCGCTTTCCAGACCGTCGGCTGGACGAACAAGATCTGGCTGGCCCGGCTGCAACGCCTTTCGTACGTTTTCGCCACCCTCATCTTCGTCGGTTTCGCGGCGGTGGTGGTGTGGTTCTACGTCCTCAGCCTGTGCCAAGGCGCCTGCGCTTAGTTCCTTACCGATAAAATCCGAAATACCATGAGCATATTAGATTCGAAGGTTCCCGCTGGCCCGCTGGCCCAGAAGTGGAGCAACCACAAGGCCGAAATCAAAGTGGTGAGTCCGGCCAACAAACGCAAACTCGACATCATCGTGATCGGCACGGGGCTGGGCGGAGCTTCCGCCGCGGCTTCGCTGGCCGACCTGGGATACAACGTGAAGGTGTTCTGCATCTCCGACTCCCCGCGCCGGGCGCACTCCATCGCGGCCCAGGGGGGGATCAACGCCGCCAAGAACTACCAGAACGACAACGACTCCGTGTTCCGCCTGTTCTACGACACGATCAAGGGGGGCGACTACCGGGCGCGCGAAGCCAACGTCTACCGGCTGGCGGAGGTGTCCAACAACATCATCGATCAGTGCGTGGCGCAGGGGGTTCCCTTCGCGCGGGACTACGGCGGACTGCTCGACAACCGTTCGTTCGGGGGGGCGCAGGTGTCGCGTACGTTCTACGCCCGCGGCCAGACCGGACAGCAGCTCCTGCTGGGGGCTTACGCGGCCCTGAACCGCGAAGTGGCCAAAGGAGGCGTCAAGAGCTATCCCCGCCATGAAATGCTCGAACTGGTGCTGATCGACGGGAAGGCGCGGGGGATCATCGCCCGCAACCTCGTCACCGGCGAAATCGAACGCTTCGGGGCGCACGCCGTGGTGCTGGCTTCGGGCGGCTACGGAAACGCCTTCTTCCTCTCGACCAACGCCATGAACTCCAACGGTTCGGCGGCCTGGCAGTGCTACAAGAAGGGAGCGATGTTCGCCGACCCGGCCTTCACGCAGATCCACCCGACCTGCATCCCGGTGCACGGCACGCAGCAGTCGAAACTGACGCTGATGTCCGAATCGCTCCGCAACGACGGGCGCATCTGGGTGCCCAAGAAGAAGGAAGACGTGGAAAAACTCCGCGCCAAGACGATGAAGGCTTCCGAAATTCCGGAAGAAGACCGCGACTATTACCTCGAACGGCGTTACCCGGCCTTCGGGAACCTCGTGCCGCGCGACGTGGCTTCGCGCGCCGCCAAGGAACGCTGCGACGCCGGTTTCGGGGTCAACGACACCGGGCTGGCCGTGTTCCTGGACTTCTCGACCGCCATCGCCCGGCTGGGGCGCGACGTGATCGAACAGCGTTACGGGAACCTGTTCCAGATGTACGAAAAGATCACCGACGTGAATCCCTACGACGAGCCGATGATGATCTATCCGGCGGTGCACTACACGATGGGCGGCATCTGGGTGGACTACAACCTGATGACCACCGTTCCGGGGCTGTACGCCATCGGGGAGGCCAACTTCTCCGACCACGGCGCCAACCGGCTGGGAGCCTCCGCGCTGATGCAGGGGCTGGCCGACGGCTATTTCATTCTGCCCTACACCATCGGGGACTACCTCTCGAAGGACATCCAGACCCCGAAGATCGACACCGCCCGGCCCGAGTTCGACCAGGCCGAGAAAGCGGTGAGGGCGAAGATCGCCAAACTGTTCTCCATCGACGGGAAACAGACCGTGGACGAGCTGCACAAGAAGCTGGGCAACATCATGTGGGAACTGGTGGGGATGGCCCGGAACAAGGAAGGGCTGGAAAAGGCGCTGGCCGAAATCCCGAAGCTCCGGGAAGAATTCTGGAAGGACGTGAAAGTGCCGGGCGTGAACGAGGATTTCAATCAGGAACTCGAAAAGGCCCTGCGGCTGGCGGACTTCCTGGAGCTGGGCGAACTGATGGCCCGCGACGCCCTGAACCGGAACGAATCCTGCGGGGGACACTTCCGCGAAGAGTACCAGACGCCCGAAGGGGAAGCGCTGCGCGACGACGAGCACTACGCCTACGTGGCCGTGTGGGAATACAAGGGCGAGGGGAAAGCGCCGGAACTGCACAAGGAAGAACTGCGGTTCGAGGCGGTGAAGCTGGCCCAGCGGAACTACAAGGACTGATCCTTTCCCATTTTCTCAACAGGTAAAAACACAAGACGATGAATTTGAAACTGAAAATATGGCGTCAGAAAGACGCGAAGGACAAGGGAGGATTCGAAGAATACCACGTGGAAAATATTTCGCCGGACACCTCGTTCCTCGAAATGCTCGACATCCTCAACAACAACCTGATCCACGAGGGGAAGGCGCCCGTGGCGTTCGACCACGACTGCCGGGAGGGGATCTGCGGGGCCTGCTCGCTCCACATCAACGGCCGGGCGCACGGGCCGGAGGACGACGTGACCACCTGCCAGCTCCACATGCGCCGGTTCAAGGACGGCGACACCATCGTGATCGAACCGTGGCGGTCGGCGGCCTTCCCGGTCGTGAAAGACCTCGTGGTGAACCGCACGGCCTTCGACCAGATCATGCAGGCGGGAGGCTTCGTTTCCATCAACACGGGCGGGGTGCCGGACGCCAACGCGATTCCGATTCCGAAGAAGGACGCGGACGAAAGCATGGACGCCGCGTCGTGCATCGGCTGCGGGGCCTGCGTGGCCACCTGCAAGAACGGTTCGGCGATGCTGTTCGTCTCGTCGCGGGTTTCGTCGCTGGCCAAGCTGCCGCAGGGACGGGTCGAAGCGTCCCGCCGGGCCAAGGCGATGGTGGCGAAGATGGACGAGCTGGGTTTCGGCAACTGCACGAACACCGGAGCGTGCGAACAGGAATGCCCGAAGGGGATTTCCATCGCCCACATCGCCCGGCTGAACCGGGAATTCCTTTCGGCCAAGCTGAAGGACTGAGCCGGCCGGGACGGCACATAATGCACGGGAGCGATCGTTTCCTCCCATAGGATAAAGAGACGGCTTGACAAGCCCGATTTTCACAGGTTCACCCCTGCCGGAGACACTTCCGACAGGGGTGAATTTCATTTCGAGAAAAGCTCCTTCCTTTCCTCATCTCTCTTTCTCCCTCCTTTCATCCCGTCCACCCTCTTTCGTACACTTTCGCCCCTTTCATCCCCTTTCATCCCCTTTCGTTCCTTTCATCTCTTTCATCCCGTCCGTCCCCTTTCGCCCTGTCCCTCCCCCGTAACCGGTTCCTTCCAACGGTTTCGGTACTTCCCGCACTCCGCGTCATTGCAGCCGTTCCGCAATCATCCGTGTCTTCGTCCCCTGCCGTCATCCTGAACCGAGGAACGACCTTCGGGCGTTCCGAGCTCACTGACCGCAGCCCGCAGTCGCTGCATTAAGCAGCGATGCGGATACAGCGGAGGGAAGTAGCATAGAGCGGCAACGCCGCGACGTGAGGATCTCTTTACAAGTTGGATGAGATTTCCACGCTCCGCCTTTCGGCTGCGCTCGGAATGACGCAAAGGCGATAGGTTTTTAAACGACAGGAAGAATCCTTGCACTGACATGATGAAAACCGATCCTTCCGGCCTCACCGCCAACATTTCCTCTAAAAAACACCGCATTCTTTTGGAAGAACGGATTATTTTGCTACTTTTGCCTTTGACTTACTTTAGTGCAAAGACGGGACTTTTACCCCGTCATGTATCCTGTGACGGGTATTTTTATACCCGTCACTTTACAGATACTTTCTAAACGGACGGTTTCGTACCCCCGTGTGGAGTGTTAATGCACCCACTGGTCTTTGCACTGTAAGTCAACGGGAAAGGCGGAACCGTCTTTTAATTTCCGCCTGCCATAAAAACCGT
>CAMLTW010000025.1 GCA_946486375.1 uncultured Rikenellaceae bacterium | reverse complement strand
CGTTTAAACGATTCTTTTTTCTGACTCGGTATGACGGAATAAAGGCTGGGGAGGCCGGAGACGCGTCATGCATCCGGGGCCCCGGAAGAAAATCCGGTCGAAAATGCCTGCATATGCGAACGGAAACCGGGTACGGGAAAGAATCGGGAAACGAATCCTCATCGACAAAACTACTTTTTACCTAAAACCAATTGTATATGAAACCGAAAACTACTAAAAAAGGGAGAAGCCTTTCTTCCGGAAAACGCCTGTGGCTCTTTGCCGCGGCCTGCCTTTTCGGACTTTCGTCCGTACTGGCGCAGGGCGGATTTACGGCATCCGGGATCGTGACCGATCCGCAGGGACAGCCCGTTGTCGGAGTGAGCGTCGTGGTGCAGGGAACCACGCGCGGAACGGTGACCGACGACAAGGGGAAATTTTCCATCCGGGTGGATCGGGAAGGCGTGCTGCTCGATTTCAACTTCATCGGCTACGAACCGGTCAGCCAGCCGGCTGTGCGTGCGGCGGAAATGAGAATCACCATGCGGGAGACGAGCAGCCAGATCGAGGAAGTCGTGGTCATCGGCTACGGCTCCATGCGTAAGGTGGACGTGACCGGAACGCTCGGTTCGGTGAGCGGAGCGGAACTGGCCGCGGTTCCGGTATCTTCGGCGGCGGAAGCCCTCGTGGGGAAAGTCGCCGGGGTGCGCGTGATGACGCAGGACGGGGAACCGGGCGCCGATATCGACATCACCGTCCGGGGCGGGATGTCCATCACCCAGGACAACTCGCCGCTTTACATCGTGGACGGCTTCGCTTCGGAAACCGGTCTGAAGGGGATTTCTCCCATGGACATCGAGAGCATCGACATCCTCAAGGACGCTTCCACCACTTCCATCTACGGGGCGCGGGGGGCCAACGGGGTGGTGCTCGTGACTACCAAGAGTGGAAAAGCGGGAACGATGAAAGTCGCCTACAATGGGTACGTGGGATTCAAGTCCTTGCCCAAGAGTTACGACGTGATGAATTCCACCGACTACGTGCGGTTGCAGTACGAAATGGCGCTCCGGGGCGAAACCCTCGATACGTTTACCGAAAATTACGGCACGTATGCCGACATCGACAAAAACTACGGAAGCCGGGGGCTGGATTGGCAGGACATCATGTTCGGCGGAAACGCGCTGTATCACAGCCACAATTTCTCCGTTTCGGGCGGGAGCCAGAAACACAAATACATGATCAGCTATACGCACGATTCCGAGGACGGGATTCTGATGAATACCTCCAACCGACGGAACACGTTCCGGGTGAAGTTCGAGCAGAATCTGGCCAAAGGGCTCGACCTGCGTACGAACGTGACTTTCTACCAGAACAAGAAACAGGGGGAAATCACGTCGGGGAACACCCTCAACAAGGCGTTGCAGTACCGGCCGGTAGCCAATATCGACGCTTCCGAAGACGAACTGATCGACGCCATCGAAGACCCGATCGGAAACTCGCTCCAGAACCCCAAGGCCTCCCAGCTTTCGCAGTTGCGGCAGCGCACCAACAAGAATCTGACGATGGATGCCGTGCTTTCCTACCGGTTCCTGAAGGACAAAATGACGCTGACCGTTTCAGGAAGCGGAAGCTGGGGCGACGGGCGGACGGATGCGTTCGACGATGCGACCAGCAGCGCCGCCGGTACCAAGGGCGGCCCGTTCGGCAGTCAGAAATACGACGAAAAGTTTCAGTGGCAGAACACCAACACCCTTTCCTATGCCGACAGTTTCGGAAAGCATCATCTGAATGTGATGCTGGGGAACGAGCTGGTATTCACTCAGTCGCGTTCGCTGAAAGCGGCCAACAACCAGTTTCCGGACGATAACTTCGGGATTTACGACCTTTCGCTGGGAAGCCTTCCCCAAAAACCGGAGTCGTCCTTCGACGAAACGGGGCTGGTTTCCTACTTCGCCCGGGCTTTCTACAATTTCGACGACCGTTATCTGCTGACGATGACCCTGCGTACGGACGGTTCTTCCAAATTCGCGAAGGAAAACCGTTTCGGGTGGTTCCCGTCGGCTTCCGCCGCATGGCGTATCAGCGAGGAAGAGTTCATGAAACCGCTGCAACGGGTGATTTCGTCCCTCAAGCTGCGGGCCAGCTACGGACAGTCCGGGAACAACCGGATCGGGAACAACCGTTATTCCTCCATTTTCGAAAGCAACTGGTACGCCAACGGTTCGAGCGAAATTCCGTCGCTGATCTCCAAGACGCTGGGTAATCCGGGGCTGAAATGGGAAACCACCGTTTCGGCCAACATAGGGCTGGATTTCGGATTGTTCAACAACCGCATTTCGGGGACGGTGGAAGTTTATAAAAACAAAACCAAAGACCTGCTGCTGACGGCCGACGTCACTCCCACCACGGGATACACGAAACAGACCCTGAACATCGGGTCGGTGCAGAGCCACGGGGTGGAACTGACGCTGAACACCGTGAATATCCGGACCAAAAACTTCATGTGGACGAGCAACTTCAACATTTCCATCAACAAGAACAAGGTGAAATCCCTGGCTACGGGAGCGGCGGACGAATACATGCTTTTCAAGTCGGGCGTGGGTTCCTACATGGAAGACTACATCGTGCGCGTCGGCAGTTCGACCGGTCTGATTTACGGGTATGTGAACGACGGCCTTTACGGGGTGGACGACTTCGATGCGACCCTCGATCCGGAAACGGGGAACTACACGTATGCGCTGAAGGCAAGCGTGCCCTTCTGCGCGATCACCGGAGCGGCCGACAAGGTGCAGCCGGGAAGTCCCCGCTTCAAGGACGTGGACGGCAAGAACGGGATCACCGCGGACGACCGGACGGTGATCGGGAACGCCAACCCCAAACATTTCGGCGGGTTCAACAACACCTTTACCTACAAGGGATTCGACCTTTCGATCTTCATGAACTGGTCGTACGGAAACGACGTGCTCAACTACCAGAAGGCGCGCCTGATTTCCACCTACCAGTCCAACCAGAACCAGAGCGCAGCGCTGAACGGTCGGTTCACGTATGTGGATGCCGGCGGGAATTACGTGACGGAACCCGGCGCCCTTCGGGAACTCAACAAGAACGCCACTGTACATGCGGTGAAAACCAGCGGGCCGGAAAGCAACATCACGGTGACTCAGTCGGACTTCGTGGAAGACGGCTCTTTCCTGCGCATCAACAACGTGACGCTGGGATACACCTTTACCGGAAAATGGCTGAAGAAGGCGCACATCAGTTCGCTGCGGCTTTACGCGACGGTGAACAACCTGTACACTTTCACGAACTATTCCGGTTTCGATCCCGACGTGAACAAGCGTCCCAACGGGGGATTGACGCCCGGCGTGGACTGGTCGGCCTATCCCAAAACCCGCAGCGTCGTGTTCGGTGTTAATCTCAACTTCTAATCCTGCAACGTCTTATGAAAAGAATCAACTTATACGGAACGGGTCGGGCGGCTGCCGCGGCGTTGCTGGCCCTCGCGACGGTTTCCTGCAACGACATGCTGGAAATGCCGTCCAAGAACGCCTATGAATCGGAAGTGGTGTTCAACTCGGTGACGCGTACCGAGATGGTCGTGACCGGAATCTATCCCAATTTCAAGAGCAAGGCGCTGGTGAATTACATGACGCCCGATAACGACGAAACCTATTCGACCCTGAGCGGGAACGAAAGGGCCGGGCTTGCCAAATACACGTTCGCAGCCGGGAGCGGTCAGATGAAACCGATCCTCGAAAGCCGTTACAAAGCGATCAACAATGCCAACGAATGCATCGAAGGACTGGAAAAGGAAGGCGTGCTGGAAGGCGAATCGGCGGACGCTGTTTGGTTCCGTGCCCTGTACGGGGAGGCGCTGGCCCTGCGGGCGTTGGCCTATTTCGATCTCATCCGGTTCTACGGCGACGTGCCGTTTCCGCTTACTCCGTCCAAGGCCGGAGAAGAATTCAACCTGGGGCGTACCAGCCGGGACGTGATTTACGACCGGATTCTGTCCGATCTGGATTATGCGGCCACCGTCGTGCCCTGGCAGTCGGAGGTTTCCTATCACGATCGGATCACGAAGGGAGCCGTTTACGGGCTGACGGCCCGGATCGCCCTGCATGCGGCGGGATACTCCCTGCGGTGGGATCTGGAGACCTATGCGGTTTCCTCCATGAGGATGGAACGTCGGAGCGACGAGGCCCGGATCCAAGAACTGTATGAGATCGCACGCGATGCCTGTCTGGCCGTAATGGCGAAGGAAGATACGGAGCACGGTCTGGTGGAAGATTATGTAAGCATCTTCAAAGACCTGCACAACAAGGGGTATAACAAGGAAAATATTTTCGAACTGGGGAATTACGGTACCAGCGCCAACGACGAAATCGGCTACTCCATGGGGCTTGCCGTCGGAGGCGACACGCCGGCCGGTTACATGAAGTCCGGAACGCTGGTGCGGATCACGCCCGGTTATTATTACTCGTTTGCCGCGGGAGACAAACGCCGGGACGTGGCCTGTGCCGCTTTCCAGATCGCCAAGAACACGGGGTATTACGACCTGGTGGGCCTGACCAATATCGCCTGCGGCAAGTGGCGGAAAATCTGGTCGAAGATTCAGGGGCCCGAAGCGGCGAAAACCGACATCAACTGGGTCATGCTGCGGTATGCGGATATTTTGCTGATGTATGCCGAAGCGGACAATGAGCTGACCGCAGCTCCTTCGCCGGAAGCGAAGGAAGCGCTCAGGAAAGTGCGGCGGCGGGCCTTCCCGGAAGCGCAGTGGACGGTGCAGGTGGACGGTTATGTGGATGCCCTCACCACAAAAGAAGCGTTTCTGGATGCCATCGTAAAGGAACGTTCGTGGGAACTGGGCAGCGAGTCGAACCTGCGGCGTACCGACCTGATCCGTTGGAACCGGCTGAAAACGGCCATCGAGGATGCACGGGCGAAAATCAACTACATCATCGACGAAGCCAAGAATCCGTATACCGGTGCCGATATCCCCAAATACCGGGCCTACAACCAACAGGCTCACGGCGTGGGTGCGGAACCGCTGACGGTGGCTTTCATCGAAGGCGGTACCGAGTGGGAAACGGTGGATGAAGACGGAAAGGCGGCTTTGGACAAAACCAAACTGCCCACGGGTTACAACGCGGGAGTCGTTTTCCGGGATGAAGCCGCTTTGAAGAAATACGCGGCTTCGCTGGCGAAGGACTTCACCGAAAACAAAACGGAACTGATGCCGCTCAACCAGTCGCTGATCGATACGAATACGGCCCTGAAAAACGCCCAGCATCCGGGATTCCGGTAAAACGGGACGGGCGCGGTTTTTGCCCGAACCGCCTGAAAAACGGGAACGGCCCGCCCACCGGCCGTTCCGCCCTCGTCCCGTTTCCGACGGGAAGGGACGAGGGTTTTGAACAGGGGACTGCGAAACACGCAGTCCCCTGTCGTTTTCTGTCCTCGGTTCCCTAAAGTTTCTTTTGCAGGGAAGGGGCGGAAAAAGTTCCGTTTTTCGTCGGATGAACCGATACGATCGTTATATTTGTGTCGTGCAAGCAATTTTCAGGATGAAATTTCACTATTAAAGACAATCGAAACTTATGAAACGAATTTTATCGGGTATGGCGTTGGCGGCCGTGGTCGCCGGTCTGATTTCATGCGGGGGGCTGAAACTGGGAAAAGAGAAGATGGATACCAGCGAAGCGGGCCGGGCCGTCGTCGAAGCTCTGAAGGAGTATGTCGATACCGCTCAGTACAGACCCATTTCCGTTCGGTGGGATGAAGAAGGCCAGTTGAGCAACGACCTGCTGGCCCTGTATGTCTCTATGGTCGGTCAAACGGGACGGGTTTATACCCAGACTTACATCCTGCACGGGCCGGGGACGGGCCCTTCTTCCCTGAATCAGGACAACCGGTATAAAGACACTTATGCTTTCGCTGCCGTGCCCTGGATCCGGTCGGACGATATCGACCCGGAAGCCATCCGTCAACAGTTCGAAGCGGCTAAGGCGCAGATTCCGGAGAAGCACTCTTTCCAGAGCATCGGTTACTACCAGATGGAGGTGGATCCGGAAACGGGAGAAAAGGAGACGGAATTTACGGTAAATGTGACGGAAGACGGAAAAGAAGCGGTTTCCAATGCCGGACGGACGACCATCGAATATTACGAATTGACATTCAAGGTGCTGGATGATGGCACCGTGCAGCTCGTGGAATAAATACGCGGCGCAGGTAAAATCTGAACGGCCGCTCTTTTTCAAGAGCGGCCGTTCGCGTTTCAGGAACGCTTGTCCGGAGAAGTTTTCCCGACGTTACCCGGCATTTCGTCGGGCCGGGAGCTTATCGGAGCCGGAGGCTGACTCCGGTTTTGCTTGCGATAAGCGCTCGGCGTCAGGCCGGATTCTTTCTTGAAGGCCCGGGTGAAATAGGCCGGATCGGAAAAGCCGCACCGGAAGGTGATTTCGGCGATGGTCAGGGAGCTTTCCCGCAGGTACATGCGCGCCTTGCTGAACCGGAAATCCTTCAGGAATTCCATCGGGGACTTGTCCGTGAATTCCTTGAAGCGAAGGTAGAAGGCCGTCCGGCTCAGCCCGCTGGATTCGGCCATGTCTTCGATCCGGAGGTCGGGGTTGGAGTAGTGGCGTTCCAGATAGGCCAGCACGGCGGTCAGGAACCTTTCGTCTTCGCTGCCGCTGACGGCTACCTGGGAGGGGCCGATGTGGATGACTTTCCGTTTGCGCAGGATTTTTTCGAAGGTTCGCTTGCGGTCGAGCGTCAGCGCGAAAGCCGCTACGAGGGCGATCCCGACCGCTCCGTAGAGCAGGAAGGCGGGGCCTGTCATCCACCAGGCGGGAAGCAGCACCACCTGCAGCGTCCTTTCTTCGTACCGGGACGGCGTTTCGGGCAGGAACGCCCGTACCCGGAAACGATATTCTCCGGCCGGGAGGTTGGCATAGACCGCCTGTCGGGAACCTTCGTCCTCGTGCCAGACGGTATCCGCTCCTTCCAGAAGATAACGATACCGGATCCGGTGCTGTAAGGCGTAATTCAACGAAACGTATTCGAATCCGAACACCTTGGAATCCGGGGGGAGGGTGATTCGCCGGGCTTCGTCTACGGCATAGGGGAACGGGCCGTTTCCGCCGTAGTCCCAGCGGTCGTTGACCGACAGCCCCGTGAACCGCAGGTTGAAACCCACGGTGTCCCGGTTCAACTTGTCGGTGTTGATCCGGTAGCACCCGTCCGTCATGCCGAACCACAGACGCCCCTCCCGGTCTGCCAGAGCCGAAGCTTCGGAAAAAAGGGTGGCGGTCGGAATTCCCTCGCGCGGGCCGAGCAGGGTGAGTGCTCCGTTTTCCTTGTTCAGGGCGCCGATGCAGTTGTCGGTGGCGAACCAGATTTTTCCCGCCCGATCCTGCACGATACTGCGGACTTCGTTGGACGGAAGCCCTCCTGTCAGGTCGTAGGAGCGGAAAGAGGCTCCGTTTCGCAGTCCGTCTGCCGGGAAGAAGTTGAGGCCGCCGCCGTAGGTGGCCGTCCACAGGTCTCCGGCATCGTCGCGGTAGATGCAGACCACGTCGTTGCTCGACAGGGACGAGTTGCCCCGGTGGTAACGGCGGACGACGAGTTCCTCCTTCCCCGGATCGTACCGGAGGATGAAGATGCCTTCGGTCGTTCCCGCCCAGATGTTTCCGTCGAGGTCTTCGCAGACGGTGCGGACTTTTCCGCCCTGCGCCGCAGGGTAGGAACAGAACCGGTTGCGTGCGGAATAAAACCGGACGCCGTTTTCGTCCTCTTTCAGCAGGTTCACGCCGCCTCCGTACGTGGCGATCCAGATCCGGCCCTGCCGGTCTTGTACGAGCTGATAGACGTTGTCCGACCCCAGGCTGTACGGATCGGATGGATCGTGGCCGTAATGGGTGATACGGTATTCCCCTTCCGGGCCGGGGACGAGCCGGTACAGTCCCTTGCCCTTGGTGCCGAGCCAGATGTTGCGGTCGGCATCTTCCACGATCGAATAGATCTGTCCGAAGCTTTCCCCCTTCGGGGGGCGGATTTCTTCCCGGACGGTTCCCGTCGGATCGTATCGGAAAAGCCGTTCTGCCCGGACAGCCGTCCAGAGCCTGTTTTCGGAGTCCAGGCAAAAGGCCCGGATGAAGTTGGAATAGGGATGCCGCCCTTCCGGGTCGGGGCGGAAACGTTCCGCTTTCTTGTTGACGAAGGTGACCCTTTCCACGCCCCGTTTGGCGGAAGTGGTCAGCCACAGACCGCCCGAACTGTCCGCGCAGAAAGACGAAACGACGTTGGAAAGAGGGGGATCGTGGGAGTCGGGATCGTTGAGGAAGTATTCCATCCGCCCGGTCGTTTCATCGTAGTAGCCGAACCCACCTCCGTTCATGCCCGCCCAGACGATGCCGTTCGCTTCGGTGATGCGGGCGTAGTTCCGGTTGACGGGCAGGACGACCTTTTGCCGGAAATGCCGGAACGAATTGTCCGCCGGATCGTACAGATGGATGCCCGGTCGGTCGGTGCGCACCCAGAAGCGGTTCCGACTGTCCCGGCTGATTTTCTGGATGTCGGCAGGCAGGGCGACGGCCTGCCGGTGCCTGCCGGTTCGCAGGTCGTATATGTTCAGCCCACGGCCTTTCAGCCCCATGACCAGAAAGGTCGAATCCGCCGACAGGCTCATGCAGGTTACGGGAGCCGGCAGAAGCCGGGGAGGGGAGAGCTTCCCGCTGCGGACGTCGTACGTTCGGAACCGTCCTTTGTCATCCCCCAGAAAAACGATGTCTCCCGCTTCCGCCGTTGCGGTGACGGTGCCGTCGGACAACAACGGTGTCGACCGGGACGGCATGCCGGAAGCGAATGAGCCGACGGCGAACGCACGGTTTTCGCAAAACAGCAGACAGGCTCCGGCTCCCCGGTCGAAGAGAGGATGGATGTGTTTGACCGGTGCCGGCAGTCGGTAGATTTCGGCTTTCAGCCGGGTCGCGGCGGAGTCCGCTTCGGAGAAACGCACGACGGCATTTCCTTCCGTCAGGGCCCACATGTCCCCGCCGGCGCCTTCGGTCAGCGAGTGGAACCGGTAGACCTTTCCGCTTTCGGACAGCGGGGCAGAGAGGTTCTCCATCCGGTCGATTTTCCGGTTCAGCCGGAACAGCCGCCGGTCGTAGGTGACGAGCCAGAGGTTTCCCCGGCGGTCTTCCGTCAGGGCGAACATCCGGCTGTGGGAAAGGGAAGCCTCCGTGCTGACCCGGTAGTTGACGAAACGGTAGCCGTCGAAGCGGCTCAGACCGTCCCAGGTGGAAAACCACACGAATCCCCGGCTGTCGCAGAACATCCCCAGCACCGAATTGTTGGCCAGTCCGTCCTGCGTGGAGTAGTGGCGGACGATTCCTTCCGGGGGAGAACCGGCGCGGCACACGGATACGGCCAAAATCCACATTCCTGCCGTTGTCAGGCAAGCCTTCCGGAAAAAAGAAGGGATGGAACGCACCGCGGAATATCTGCTCGACATGGAGAAAACCGGTTAAAAAACCCTATGACCAAACAAAATTAACAATAAAATCGGACAAAATCACGGAAAGGGGCGGAAAATCGAAAGGCGTGAATCCTCCGGTGGCAGAACGGAAAACCGTGCCGGACGGGTGGGACGAAAACGACTCTCCCTGCACGGGACGAAAGCCCGCGGGACATGGAAAACCCGCACAACCGAAAACGGTATGCGGGCTTCAAATAAAGTTTCCGGTCGGCTGCGCCGGTATTCTTTTCAAGCCGACAACCGCTTCGTTCGCCTTACGCTTCACTCCGTTCCGCGTTTTGGCTCCCGTCGCCGTTGCCTGCCACCGGCTCGTGAGGTGCAGAGACTGCTCGCAGGCTCGCATCCGCTCGGTTCAGCACGACGCGAAGGCAATGGAGGCGCGGATGGTGGGAGGACAACCGGAAGGATGCGGAGGCGATACGATTCCCTAATGACAGGAAAAATCCGACCCGATCGCGTCATTCCGAGGAGGGCCGCAAGGCCCGACGTGGGAATCTCTGTCAGTTTTGAAAAAAAAATCCTCACGTCGCGGCGTTGCCGCTCCATGCTACTTCCCAAAGTTACCTCCTTGCAGTCGGTTAGCTCGTCCAGCCTTGCGGCTGGTCTCGGTTCGCTGTATCCGCACCGGCCTTACGGCTGACTGCGGGCTGCGGTCAGTGAGACTCGCATGACCTGCGTCATGCTCGGTTCAGGATGACAGCAGGAAGGTAGTACCCGTAACCTCCCGCCGTCCCGCAAGTCGATTATTTTTTCGGGAATGCCACGCGGAAGCCGTTAAAGATGCTGAAGGTGCCGGGGATGTCGTTGTTGCGACGCGCCGAGGGCAAATTACTGGGAGTGCTGCCCCAGGAGCCGCCGCGGGCCACGCGATCGGGGCCGGTGGTGACCAGCGGGTCTATAACGGCATCCGCCTCGGTCGCCGCAGTCGGGTAATTAGGTTGGGTGTCCGAACTGTCCAGACACCACTCGTAAACATTCCCGTGCATGTCGTAAAGTCCCCACGGATTCGGCTTCTTCGTCCCAACCTCGCTGGGGCCGTCGTCGGTTTTATTATACCAATAAACGGTGTAATCCCCCACCAAAGACGCATCGTCTCCGAAAGAATAGATAGTTTCCGTACCCGCCCGGCAGGCATACTCCCACTCCGCTTCCGTCGGCAAACGACCGCCGACCCACTCCGCATAAGCCTTCGCGCCGTACCACGTCACGTAGATCATCGGATAGTCTCCCGTCGCTTCCCATTTGCCGGTCGCATCGTTCCATTTCGGAGTCCAGCCTTTCTCGTTTACCTGAAACAAACTCCGTTCGGCACCGTCCACCTCGGCCTTTGCGGATTGGCCGACATCCGCTTTCGGCACGCCCGTAGCATTCAGAAACGCCGCGTACTGCGTTCGGGTCACCTCGTATTTGCTCAGGTAAAAATCACGCGTCAGCTTCACCCAGTGTCGGGGCTTTTCATAGCCTGTCGCTTGCGGGTCGGTGTCCGGACTGCCCATTCGGAACGTCCCGGCTTTGATCCGCACAACTTCCATTTTCTGAGCCGTGCCCGTACCGTGGTCGTCGGTCGTCCAGTCGGCGATGGCCGGAGCCCCGACCGCAACGCCCGTTTTTTTGACCGTTACCGGATAGACGTAGTGCTTCCCCCCTTCGAAAACCTCCGTATCGGGGATCGTCCACTCGTAGGATTTCCCGTCCACCGTGAAAACGGCCTTGCGCCCCGGCATGCCCGCCTGCGGAACGATCACCGCGGTAAAGGCAGCGACGGCCGGAGCGGTCGCCCCCTCCGCTTTCAAGGCCGAAAAGTCGGCCGCCGTCCCCGCCGCGAACGTCCCGTCCTGCAAGGCGATGGCCGCCGAAGCGGGCATCCCGGAGAAGGTTAACGCCGTCGCGTCGCTGCCTGCGAGTGCGGTCAGCCCCTCGCCGAGGGCGACATCCAGCGTGACTTTGCTCATCAGGTGACGGAAGCTCAGCAAGACATGGGGCAAGACCGAGGTTATGCCCTCCGTTTTGGCGTACAGGACGTCCAGGACCGTCGGGTCGCTCTGGTCCACCACGCTGACCCGGTACCGGCCATCCGCCGTCACGTTTCCGGCTTCCGTCCCCGCCGTGCCGTGCGGATAGTAGGCGACGAAGTCCACCGCGCCCGTCGAGGGGTAATACAGCGGCGTGCCGTCTGCGGGCGTGAGTGCGCCGGTGGCGGGATCGATCGTATAGGCTTTGTTGTCCCCTCCGGAGGAGATGTTATCCGGTATCGCGCCTCCTGCCGTCACCATGTAGATGCCCACCCGGTCGCCCGCTGCCCAGACGGTTTCGCCGTCTGCGCCGATGGCGGTGCGGGTCTGTATGCTTCCCCGGAAATTCACTGTCGTGAGGCCGCCGCCTTCCGGCGCGGCGTCTTCTTTCGTGCAGCCGCACAGGAGGGCGCCGCCGAAAAGCAGGGTCAGACCGCAGAACCGGAGGCGTGCCGTCCGGCGTCCGGTCGATCGTCGTGTCGTCATGTTCGTTCGGTTTTTTACGTTTAACTTTTTCATAGGTCGTTTTTTTGTCGTTTCGAAGCACCGTTGGGGTGCCGCCGCCGTTGCCTGCTGTCGGTTCAGGGGGTGAACCGACGATCGAAGCGGGTGCATAGCCTGCTTGCAGGCTATGCACCGCAAGGAGGAGGAAAAGCTCCCGCAGAGAGATTAACTAAGGAAATGCCACGCGGAAGCCGACAAAGTTGTAGCTGTCGCCGGGGCTGCCGAAGTTGCGACACGCCGAGCGGCAAAACCAGACGGGGTCTAACCAGGAGCCGCCGCGGCCCACGCGATCGGGGCCGGTGGTGACCAACGGGTCTATAACGGCATCCGCCTCGGTCGCCGCAGTCGGGTAATTCGCGTTACCGTCCCAACTGTCCAGGCACCACTCGTAAACATTCCCGTGCATATCGTAAAGCCCCCACAGATTCGCCTTTTTCGTCCCGACCTCGCTGGGGGCGTCGCCGATTGTATTGTCCCAATAAACGGCGTAATCCCCAAGCAAAGACGCATCGTCTCCGAAAGAATAGATAGTTTCCGTACCCGCCCGGCAGGCATACTCCCACTCCGCTTCCGTCGGCAAACGACCGCCGACCCACTCCGCATAAGCCTTCGCGCCGTACCACGTCACGTAGATCATCGGATAGTCTCCCGTCGCTTCCCATTTGCCGGTCGCATCGTTCCATTTCGGAGTCCAGCCTTTCTCGTTTACCTGAAACAAACTCCGTTCGGCACCGTCCACCTCGGCCTTTGCGGATTGGCCGACATCCGCTTTCGGCACGCCCGTAGCATTCAGAAACGCCGCGTACTGCGTTCGGGTCACCTCGTATTTGCTCAGGTAAAAATCACGCGTCAGCTTCACCCAGTACCGGGGCTTTTCATTGACGTCCGCACCCGTGTCCGTATCCGGACTCCCCATTTGAAACATTCCTTTGGGGACGGCTACGGTATGGACCGCGGCGGACAGCTCGCGGGTGAACGTTTCCGCCCGGCCTCCCTCCAGCGTCAGGGCCGAGGCCAGCGGAGCGTCTCCGAACAACTGACGGCTCTCGTGTTCGAAGCGGAACAGTTCCTTCCCCCGGGTCAGCTCCTGCGCCGGAACCAACGCCCGGTAGGTGTAGCTCGTCCGGTAATTCGCATCGTCGGGCTGTTCCACCCGGTACATCGCGATGTCCGCCGGTGCGTTGTCGTCCGTCGCGAGCGTTATCCCGCTGCCCGGCGTCGAAGGATCGACCGCCCTCAGATCAAGGGACGCTTTGGTTTTCACGCTCCGCAGCGTGAGGGTCAGGCTTTCGCCCGGCCCGGAACCTTTGCCCGGCAAGGGAACGCTCACCTGCACCATTGCCAGCGCATGGGAAAAGGTAAGTTGTACGGTTTCGCCCTTTCCGAAACCCTCGCCGTTTTTGTCTCCCTTGGCCGTCAGCAGGTCGGACAGCGTGTAGTTGTCCTTGCCGCCGGTCGCGTCGTTCTGATCGGTCGCCACGCGGAACGCGATGCCCGTCGGATCGGCGGCATTCGCATCGTAAGGATAGTAGGCGTAAAAATCCAGCTTTCGGATGTCGCCGGCTGCCGTCGGCCAGTAAACCGGGCCGCTCCATGTGTCGTCGGCTTTGTTGTACGTCAGCTTCACGTTGTGGATGGAGTTGTCGGATGCGGCGAGCGGCTGGCCGTGCTTCACCGCATAAATTCCGATTTCGTCCCCGTCCTCCCACGCGCTTTTGAAGTCCGCGCCGGTCGCCATGCGCGTTTGCGGGGCGAAGCCGATCTCGAAACGGATGTCCCCGCCCTGCGTGCCCGGATCGCCGCCGTCCGGACGGGCGTCCTCTTTCGTGCAGCCGGCCAGGAACAACGCTGCCGCAAGTGTTGCGGAAAGAATCGGTATGATCGTGTTCGTTTTCATAATCCTTCTGTTTTATCGGTTTATCATGCACTTATTCGGCCACCACGGGGCCGCCCGTTACCGTCTCCCAGTCGGTAATGGTGGCGGTGAAGCCGGCTTCGGGGGGTGTTTCTACCGTGCCGTCCAGGGTGAGGGGCGTGCGCTTGTCGGCGTTGAACGTGGCAAGCGCCGAGGTGAGGTCACTGTTCACCGTATGGGGCAAGGGATTGCCGCCGGCGAAGCAGATGTCGGCCTTCAGCCGCTGCTCCGACCCGGCAGTACCCAGCAGGCGCACGGTGGCCGACCAGGAGCCGGCCTGGGCGCCCTCGGTGATTTTCGTGAATGGCAGTTCCACGCTCTGCGGAGTGCCGGGAGTGCCGGAGGAGAGATCGAGCGTGGAGGCGGCTCCGGTGAGGTAGCCCTCGATGCGCTCTATCCGGTCCTTGGCGTCGCCCCCAGGCTTGATGATGAGCGTAAGCTCGCGCATGTGCTGCTGCATGGCGGCGGTGAGGGTGTGCTCGGCATCCTGCACGACGTCGAGCTTGGCTTCCGAAGAAAACAGCCAGCCGGGGGCGTTGCTTATCATCGGCCCGGGATTGTCGGCGGGTACCGCGTCCGTCGGGGTGACGGCAGCCTCCGACACGGTGGCGATGGTGCCGGAGACCGTGATATGCTCCGGCGTGTTATACACGAGGAAACGGTACGTCCCCGGCTCGAAAAGGTGGTCGAGACGGTTGGTTACGCCCGTGAGGGTGGCCGAATAGCCGGCGGTAGCGGAGCCTTCGCGGGTGGCGGCGACGGTGTAGCTTTCGGGAGCCGTCAGCCCGGTGCCGATGCCGCTCCAGTCGGTGGTGAGCGTCACGGTGCCGTGGCCGGGGTGCGAGGTGTCGAAGATGGGGTCTTTCACGTCGCAGCCCGCAAGAAGTATCGCTACCGTCATTGTCCCCAAAAGGGGTTGTATGCATATTCTTGTCATATAATTTGATTTTTAAGATTTCTTTCCAAATGTCATTTAGCATATATCACCGGCACTCCGGTTACCATTTCAGCGGAGTTATCTCCCGTGAAATAGTCGATAGTGACGAGGTGCACCGTCTGCAAATCCTCACAGCCCGGCACCTTCGCTTGCAGGGTGCCAAACATGTGGTCGGTGTCTGCCTGTGACGAGCCTTTAATGCTGATGGTGCAGTTCCCGTCCCTCGAGCTGTAATCGTATTCGTAATTGTCTTTCATGGGAGCCGGCTTGTCTGTAATCTGCGTAAAAATATCCAATAGCTTGCGGGCGTCTCTTGCTGCCAGCACCCATTCGGCAGGTTGATAGGAGTTCAAGCGGTTGGCGTACACCTTCCCGTCTTCATAAAAATAGTCCTTAAAGCGGGCGATAACCTCCTCAGCGCTCAGTAGGACGGTTATTTTAACAACCCCCTCTTTTGAGGTGTAGCGGGCGGCATCGGCAGGCGTGAAAATCCATCCCGCATCGTATTCGCCAATCTGGTTGTATACGGTCCGGCCGTCTTTCCACGTAAAAGCTCCCTCCACGCTCTGTCCATCTGCCACAGCGGAGCCGATCAGCGTCAGTGTCTCCAGTTTATCGCCCGTTTGGAGCGTATAGTCTCCGGTGACGGTAACTTCAGGTACGGCAGGCTCCGGGTGTTCGTCGTCGCTACATCCTGCAAAACACGCTGCAGCCAACAGCAGCACTGCAGTCATTCGCATAAATCGATTCGTTTTCATATTCTCTTCCTTTTAACGGGTTACCGTTTCTTTCCTCCGATGGTCCACATGAGGCTGATGCCTGCCTGCGTCGGCCCCCAGAAGTTTTTGGTGCGGTTTCTGTCTTTGTACACCCGTGTTCCGTCGATGATCCGGAAACTGTCGTACTCCGAGCGCATGTAGCCCAACCCCAGGTTGAAATCCACGGAGAAGCTGCGCGAGAGGTAAAGCTGGTAGCCTACCGCAAGGCCCGCGTTCCACAGGGTGCCCTCGTAGCCGGTGTCGTCGGAAAAGAGGCCTCCGACCATGTATTTATATACGTTGTACTTGCCGTAGTTTCCCGACAGGCCCGCATAGAAGCGTTTGTTTCGGAGCAGGTACCAGCGCACCTCCGGATTGATCAGCCATATCTTCTGCACCTTGCCGTGCTCGTCGCCCCACCACGAAAGGCTGCCGTCGAGCTTGACGCCCACGCTGTTGCTCACGCGCCATTCCACGCCCAGCGTCGGCAGCAGAAATGCGTCGTAGAGCAGGTTCGTGCGCAGGGCAAGGCAGTAAGGTTTCTCCGGAGCGGACGCTCTCAAAGAGGGCGACGGCTCGGAAGCGGCTTCTGCAACCGGTTCCTGCGCGGGCTGCGAGGCGGGTTCCGTTCGGGGTTGCGGCGTCACCGGCGGTTCTTCCCGCTTGGGCTCTTCCCGGACGGGCTGCGGCCTCTCCGGTTCTTTCTTTGCCGGGATGCGGAGCGTCACCACCACTACGTCCTTGAGCTCCCCGTAGGCGGAGGCGTAATTGCCGGTGATAAAATCGGCCTCCTTCAGCCCCTTGTGAACGATCAGCGCCGACTTGACCCGGTTGGCCCGGATGAAAGCCGTGTTCAGGTTTTCCTTCGGGGTAGGCAGCGAGGCGCAGTAACCGTCCACGTAAACCGGCAGCGTGCCTGCGGCGATCTCGGAGCGATACGCGTCGATAAGGGTGTAGAGCCGTTCGAGTTCCGTTCCGTTGCCTGCCCACGGGATGTAGAACATGTCTGTTCCCGGAACGAAACGGAAAGTGACGACTTTGTCGGCGGGTGCGGCGGAGCCGGTTCGGGCGCGGCACATTCCGCCTGCTGCCATGCCCACGAGCAGGGCCAGCATGATTTTCATCGGTCTGTTCATGATGGGATAATTAAAAGAGGTTTATCATTCGGTGACGGAGGTAAACGCAAGCCTTGGGAACCATGGATGCGCAGAACGCCTGCGGACAGCGGGGTCATACAAAAAAAAGTCTGCAAAAAAGGTTCGTTCCTTTTTTGCAGACCGGCTGAAAACGAATATCTTAACGCGCGAAGACGGGCGGTGTTGTGTGTGTGTGTGTGTGTGTGTG
>CAMLTW010000024.1 GCA_946486375.1 uncultured Rikenellaceae bacterium | reverse complement strand
GAAGAATTTTCTTTACAGGCAGTTCCCGATCCGGCAAATGGATGGAAAGGCAACCAACAGTCGATAACGGCAAAAACGGAAATAGCTCCACCCGTTAATTTGTCTGACATATAACACAAATTTAACAAATAACTAACTTCCGAATCGAATTTATTACAAACCTTTGCTCCGACGAAAATTTCACGCTTAACCGGATTTCTATCCCGGCACATAAGACGAACTCTTTCCGTATTCGGGTTTTCCCTGTTAGAAACGGAAAAAGAGCAAGCAACCCCAACGTTCTTTCAAAGCGCATATAAACCGAATCGTCTTCCGAGAAGGAGAATGAGGGAAATGCTCCGTTATTCAATTTGTCGGACAAATAATACCAACACACAGCATCCGATTCCCCTTGGGGAACAGCACCCGGAATCATCCGAAAAACGAACCAAAGAATGACGACACGATAACTTCTAACCGAACCTGTTTGTATGAAAACCTGGGTCACGACACTTTTTCTGTTCATACTGTGGGGCCTTCATCCGGAACCGGCGGAAGCCGTTCACCCGAAAACGTCTTCGGACGAATACCGAAAACAGGAAAACGCCTCCTGGAGCCGGGAACCGCTTCCCGAAATCGTTCCGGTCGAATCGACCGTACGCCGGACAGTTACCGACTTTACGGCCGGATGCACGATTCGCCTGCTGTCTGCGGATTCTTCCGGGCAGGGGGAGGAAGGAGCCGTCACCGTATATGTATTGAATAACGGGGCACCGTCTATGGACTGGGAGCCCGTATCCGCTGCGGAATCGGCTGTCCTGCAAATGCCCGCCCTGACCATCGGCGTCCGGCACTCGCTGTACGGTATCGCACCGGCCTCCGGAACCGGAAACCGCGTTTTCCGGATCGAAACCGGAACGGAAAAGGCCGCGATTCGGCAGCTCCCTTCCCTGCCCTTCGGCCTGTCGGATATGGCCGCCACCGAAGATGCAGGACAAATTTACCTGACGGGGAAAACATTATCGGACACTGCATCCGTCGGCCTTCCGTTGTTCTGTCTGGATACACAGGCACCGGACAAAGGCTGGAATCTGCTGACCACGATTCCGGCTACCGGCTGGAAAAACGGCCTTACGGTCGTCCAAAGCGACGGATTCGACAATTGTCTCTACTGTTTTTACGACAGTGCGGACTATCCTTCTTCCGCTTCGGTGAAATGCTACCGCTACAACCTCCGGCTGAAGACAGGTACGGCTATCGAGCTTCCGGAGCGTTTCCCCTCCCTGTCGGGGAGAATTGTCGTACCGTTCGGGGTCAATCACGTATTGCTTATCAGCGGAACGGAACCGGCCCTGCAAATCTATCATACCCTGACCAATACGATCGTCGATGGAACGCCTCCGCCTTTCCCGCTGCCGGATAAAATCGCCATTCGCCAAGCCGGGAACGAAATTCTCCTCACGGATGCAGAAAGCGATTCCGGCGGGGATACATCCCTGATTAGCCTGAAGTTCGAAAAGGAAAACCGCGGATTCGGGTGGTTCGACATACTGGTCATCATCCTCTATTTCGGGTCGCTGGCCTTTATCGGATTTTACTTTTCCAAACGGCAGAAAAGTCCCGACGACTATTTCAAAGGGGGAGGTCGCATTCCGTGGTGGGCAGCCGGACTGAGCCTCTTCGGAACCGCACTGAGCGCCATCACATTCATGGCGATCCCGGCCAAGTCCTACGCGACGGACTGGAGCTACCTGCTGTTCAACGCGGGAATCGTGCTGGTAGCCCCCGTCATCATGTTCCTGTTCATCCCCTACTATCGCAAACTGAACATCACCACGGCCTACGAATACCTCGAAGCGAGATTCAATGCCGCCATCCGGGTGATCTGCAGCCTGGCCTTCATTCTCTTTCAGGTCGGACGGATGGGCGTGGTGCTGTTTCTGCCGTCGATCGCGCTCAACGTGGTGACCGGATTCGACATCTTTTTGTGCATCGCTCTGATGGGCGTGTTCAGCATCATCTACACGATGGTCGGAGGGATCGAGGCGGTCGTGTGGACGGATGCCCTGCAGGTGGTGATCCTGATCGGCGGGGCGCTGTTCGCCCTCTGGTACATCGCCGGCGACATTCCCGGCGGATTCCGGGAGATTCTTTCCACGGCTTCGGCCGATACCAAGTTCAGTCTGGGAGATACCGCATTCAACCTGAAAGACTCCACGATGTGGACGGTGCTGATCGCCGCCTGCTTCACCCACCTGACCACCTACGGAACCGACCAGAGCATGGTGCAGCGTTACCTGACCACGTCTTCGCAAAAAGAGGCGCAAAAAAGCGTAGGAACCAATGCGCTGCTGACCATTCCGGCCACGCTGATCTTCTTCTTCATCGGCACCGCGCTCTTCGTGTTCTACAAGACCTACCCGCAGGAACTGAGCCTCACGGTAGACAGCAACGACGCCATTTTCCCGCTGTATATTTTCAACCACCTGCCCGCCGGGGTTTCGGGGCTCCTCATTTCCGGGGTTTTCGCGGCGGCCATGTCTACCCTCAGCGGCAGCATGAATTCGGCGGCCACGGCCTTCGTGGTGGACATCCGTTCCAAGCTGATCCGTCGCAGCACCCAAAAAGCCGAACTCCGGGCGGCAAAAATCACCACGCTCGTCATCGGAGTGTTGAGCCTGCTGTTCGCCTTCATGATGGCGACGTGGAACATCACCTCTCTGTGGGACGAATTCAACAAAATCCTGGGACTGATCCTGGGAAGCATGGGCGGCCTGTTCATCCTCGGTATGGTTACGCGACGGGCCAACGCTCCGGGCGCTCTCATCGGAATCGGGGTCAGCATCCTCGTCCAGCTTTTCGTAGCCCGTTACCAGACGTTCCATCTGCTGCTCTATACCGCCTCCGGCTTCGTTTCCTGCTTCGCCGCGGGATACCTGGCCAGCCTGTTCTTCAAGCCGAAACAGCATTAACAGTTATCCAACTACATACCTAAATCTACAAATCGAAACGCTATGACAAAAAAACCGATTCTCACCGGATTGATCGCGGCACCGTTCACCCCCATGCATCCGAACGGAGAAGTGAACCTGGCCGCCATCGACGCATACGCAAATCACCTGATTCGTCACGGCGGTGTGACGGGCGTGTTCATCTGCGGAACGACCGGGGAATCCGCCTCGCTGACCACCGAAGAACGGAAAGCGATTGCGGAAAAATGGGTGACAGCCGCAGGCGGCAAGCTGAAAATCATCGTACACGTAGGCACGACATCCCTGCCGCAGGCGGTCGATCTGGCCGCCCATGCGCAGGCCATAGGTGCGGATGTGATTTCGGCCATGGCGCCCTTTTTCTTCAAACCGGCATCGGTGGAAGACCTCGTGAGCTTCTTCGTTCCGGTGGCCGCAGCGGCTCCGAAACTACCCTTCTTCTACTACAACATGCCTTCCATGACGGGTGTTTCTCTTCCGGTGGAACGGTTCCTGACGGAAGGAAAAAAGCGCATTCCGACACTGGCCGGGGTAAAGTTCACGCACAACAACCTGATGGAAATGCAGCAATGCATTCATGCGAAGGACGGCGAATTCGAAGTGCTGCACGGATTCGACGAAATTCTGATCACCGGACTGGCGGCGGGCGCGAAAGCCGCCGTGGGAAGCACCTACAACTATATCCCATCGGTTTATCGGAGGATAATGGACGCCATGCAAAAGGGAGACTTGGAAACCGCCCGAAAATGGCAGTGGGAATCGGTCAAGATTCTCGACATCGTCATCCGGCACGGCGGCGGCGTCCGGGGCGGAAAAATGCTCATGACCCTGGCCGGCGTGGAATGCGGCCCCTGCCGCCTGCCCATCGCTCCGTACAGCGAAGCGGAATTCCGGGAAATCGAAGCCCAACTGCGGCAAACCGTTTTTTTCGAAGCCGTCCGGGAATAAAACCGTCGGAATCCAAACAGAAAGGAGGCGAGGCGATGTAAAAACTATACTCTCCAACCCCGGCTTTCGGGAAAACCGGGTTTTCCCGGCCGGCCGCCGCTGCAACCCACGGCGGAAAAAGGCATGAAAACGAACTTCCCGGAAAGGAAAACCTTTCCCGCCATTTGAAAACGGAAACCTTTTAAAATCGATGACAAGATGAGTAAAATAAAAACAATCTGCCTGCTTACCGCCTTTCTTTTTGCTCTCTCCTCCCTTTCGGCCCAAACCGGAAACATCACGGGCACGGTAAGCGATAAAAACGGTCAACCCGTACAGGGCGTAGCCGTAATCGTCAAGGGAACCACTACGGGAACTACCACGGACCCCGAGGGACATTATTCCATTCGGGCGTCTCAAGGAAGCATCCTCGAATTCTCCTTCATCGGATATATGCCGCGGGAAGTGACGGTGGGAAATGAAAGCGTGATCGATATCACGCTGGCTGAAGCGGTCGTAGGGCTGGACGAAGTAGTCGTAGTAGGTTACGGCACCCAGTCGCGGCGGACGGTCACCTCGGCCATTTCCAAGGTCGGCGGGGAAGCCCTGCAGGACATTCCGATCAACTCCGTCGGGGACGGTCTGAAAGGGAAGATCGCCGGCGTGCATTTCTACACCACCAACAATACGCCGGGAGCCGATCCGATCATCCGGATCCGGGGCGGTTCCTCCATCAACCGGAGCAACGAACCGCTGGTGCTGGTGGACGGCATCGAACGCGACCTCTCCGGGATCAATCCCAATGACATCGCTTCGGTGGACGTGCTGAAGGACGCCGCTTCGTCGGCCATCTACGGTTCCCGTGCCTCCAACGGCGTCGTGCTGATCACCACCAAGCGGGGAACGGCGGATTCCGGGCCGCGGATCACCTTCGAAGGCTCATGGGCGCTCCAGCAGACGGAACGGACCTACGAATTCCTTAACGCCCAGGATTACATTTCCTACGTTCGGACGGCGGTTTCGCAGGGGCCGCATCCGGATTACAATTTCAAGGACGGTTATTCCGCCAGTTCGGGCAACACGGATAACTCCATTTACAGCACCCGCTATCTGAATCCGGGAGAAGCCGTTCCGGCCGGATACCAGTCGATGCCCGACCCGCTCGATCCGATGAAGACGTTGATCTTCCAGGACAATTCCTTCGTGGACGAAGTGTTCCAAAACGCTCTTTGGCAGAATTACTACATCGGCTTGGACGGCGGTACGAGAAAAGTGCGTTATACGGCCAGCATGGGTTACACCGACGATGCGGGAGTGGCCGTAGGCACCAACTTCAGCCGGTTCAGCGCCCGTTCCAACGCGGACGTACAGATTTCCGACCGCCTGAAATTCACGGCGGGATTCGACTTCGGCCAAACCCTGACCAACGCCTATGCCAGCCAGCATCAGGTGATCTCGCGGGGTTTGTACTGTCCGCCGACACAGAAAATCCGCAACGCGGACGGCACTCCCACCCCCGGCTACAACGCCTCTTCCCCCAGCCCGCTTTACTATGCCTATCTCAACGACAACGACCAAAAGATCAACAAGCTGGGGATCAACGGCGGGCTGGAATGGGAAATCATCGACGGACTGAAAGCGAACGCCACGGCATCGCTCTATACGTCCACCGCCACCGGGGACTATTTCACGCGAGCCAACAAATTCAACGGTACCCGGCCCTCTTCGAGCGACCTGACCGACCAGCAGCGGAAAAAGCTGGAAGCCTATCTTTCCTACACCCGGACATTCGGCAACCATTCCCTTTCGGTCATGGCCGGTTACTCCTATCAGGATTACAAGTACAAATACCTGAAAGCTTCCGCCGCGGATGCCATCTCGGACAAGATTCCGACCCTGAACGCCGGCCCGACCAAAACGGAAGCCACCACTACGATGGAAGAACAGGTATTGATCGGTTACTTCGGACGGGTCAACTACGACTATAAAAAGAAATACCTGTTGACCCTGACTTTCCGGGAAGACGGATCATCCCTCTTCGCCAGCGGGAACCAATGGGGCTTCTTCCCCGGCGCATCGGCCGGATGGGTGATCAGCGAAGAACCGTGCCTGAAAAGCTCCATGGCGGTCAGCAACCTGAAACTCCGCGTCAGCTACGGACAAACCGGGAACAACGCCATCGGACTGTATGATGCGCTGGGACAATACGGCGTGGATACCAAGTACAACGGAATCGGGGCCATCGTTCCCTCCTCCATGACCAATCCGACCCTGACGTGGGAAACCACCACGCAGCTGGACGCCGGAGTGGACGTCGGATTTCTGAATCAACGGATCCAGCTTTCGGCGGACTACTTCAACAAGGTGACCGACGACCTGCTGTTCAACAAGACCCTGCCGAACACTTCCGGCTTCGGGAGCATCCTGACCAATGTGGGAAAAGTCCGCTTCAGCGGTTTCGACATCGAACTGAACACCCGGAACATCAACACGAAGAATTTCAGCTGGGATTCCCGGTTCATCTGGAGTTACGTCAAGAACGAGGTGGTGAAACTGCCGGACAACGGACGGGACAGGAACCGGATCGGAGGCTACACCGTCACCATGGCGGACGGCAGCAAGCGTGAATTCGGGGGCACGGCGGAAGGCGAACCGCTCTACCGGTTCTACGGCTACCAGACCGACTACATCATCGAAACCATGGAACAGGCCGACAATGCCCGCTACGACGAAAGCTCGCGCGGTTGGCGCGTTTCCGACGGAAAATACGTCCTGGGGCGCAAGGACGTCGGGGACTACGAGTGGAAAGACTTCAACGGGGACGGCCGGATCAACGGTCAGGACATGTTCTACATGGGCACCACCATGCCGCACAGCACGGGAGGTTTCGGCAACACGTTCGCCTACAAGAACTTCACCCTGAACATTTACATGGACTGGGCGCTGGGACACTCCATCTGCGACCAGATTTTCTCCCGTCAGTTCGTGAATTTCTTCGCCAACAATTCCTCCCTTTCCGCCGAAGTGAAGAAGACGTGGCAGAAACCGGGAGACAAAACCAAGTATGCCCGATTCAGCGGAAACGATTCGGACGACACCAACCGGAATTTCCGGACGGTTTCCAACGTGTTCACCACCAAGGCGGATTATCTCTGCCTGCGGGAAATCAGCCTGCAATACAACGTACCGGCCGAAAAACTGAAAAAGTTGGGCATTTACGGTCTGGCCGTCACCCTTTCGGGCAACAACCTGCACTACTTCACCAAGGTGAAGGGAATCTCCCCTGAAACGGGAACAGCCAGCACCTACAGCAGCAGTTATTTCAGCTATCCGCCCATCCGGCGGTTCTCTCTCGGCGTAAAGCTTACCTTTTGATCCTTACCGTATAACCGATAAAACGAAAGATATGAAACTCAGAATATCGATCCTGACCCTGATCGCCGGAACGGGAATGCTGGCCGGATGCCACGGCGACCTGGACATCGCTCAGAAGAGCCAAATCACGTCGGTTTCCATGTGGAAAACCGAGAGCGATGCCATAGGAGCCGTCTATGGGGTCTATGCCCAGTTGCGTTCGACGCTCGCCGACAGTTACATTTACTACGGAGACCTCCGCACCAACCTCTACGGAGGCGGCATGATGAGCGAACCCGCCTTCGACAAGATGGGCGCCAACGTGCTGACACGGGATCTGGCCGGAACCAATTGGGTCAGTTTTTATACGACCATCAACGATTGCAATTTGGTTCTGAAAAAGGTTCCTTCCATTTCCTTCAACAGCGACGCCAAGCGGAACGAAGTGCTGGCCAATGCGTATTTCGTACGGGGATTCCTCTATTTCTGGATCGCCCGCATCTGGGGAGACGCTCCCGTGCTCACCTCCGGATTCGAATCGGACAATCAGGAAGACCTCTATCCCGCCCGCGCACCGCAGGCACAGGTGTTCGCCCAGGCCGAAGCCGACATCAACAAGGCCGTGGAATTGATGCCCCGTTCGGTGAGCGAACTGAAAACGGGTTCATGGGGAGCGGTGAACATGTTGAAAGCGGACTATTACCTTTGGAAAGCCAAACGGCTGAACGGAGGCCGGGATGCCCTGCTGGCGGCCCAGACCGCTCTGAACGAGGTGCTGGCAGGCCCTTACGTACTGGCTCCCCAATTCAAAACGGTGTTCAGCAACGAGGAAGATCCGGAACACATTTTTTCCATCGACTTCACCCGGGACGAATACACGGGAGGATTCGCATCCATGTACCTGATTCCGCTGCAGTACGTTTCGGACGATCGGCTGGTGGAAAATCCGGTGAAGGTAGGCAGCCATCAGCAGTACCTCAGCATCACGGACGCCTATGAAGCCTTCCTTTCCGCCGAAGCGAAGGATACCCGTACCGATGTCAGCTTCATGGTATATCAGGACGTGGAAAACCGATTCCGGTGGATCAACAAGTTCGTGGGGGAATGGGCGAACGATACGCGTTTTTTCACCTCCGACATTCCGGTTTACCGGCTGGCGGAAGCCCTGTTGATGAAAGCGGAAGTCGAAAACGCACTGGGGAACACGCCGGATGCCGTCGGTTACCTGAACGACGTGGCGGAACGGGCTTACGGCGTGGAAGATTACTATCCGGCGAACCTTTCGGCGGCGGAAGTGGACGAAAAGATCGTGGACGAAACCATGAAGGAGTTCGTAAGCGAAGGGAAAATCTGGTGGGCTTTCGTCCGCTTCGGTGTGGCATTCGACCGGGTGGCGACCCTGACCGGTCGGGAAGACGAAACGAACCTGCTGCTCTGGCCCGTTGCCTCCGCTTGCATCAATACCAATCCGAAAATCGAACAAACCGAAGGATACAACTGATCCCCGGCGCGTTTCGTAACTGATAAGGCAACCTATGAAAATAAAAATCATTTTTTGCTCTCTGATCGCCGTTTGCTGTTCGTGCGTTTCCCGCACGGACGGCATCCGCGGCGAAAGCCACCGCCCCGCCGTTCCGGTGCTGGCGTTGAAAACAGGCAGCCCTGTTCTGCAGCTACGGCTGACCCGGCAGGACAGTACGAACTATCTGCTGGAAAAGGTGGAGATTTCCTTCGAAGGCACCACGGACATAAACGACGTGGACAGCGTGGGGCTTTTCCCGGCGGACGAATCCGGTATGCCGGCTTTCAGGATACCGTTGGCCCCGATGCAGAAGGCGGACGAGAAAGTCGTTCTGCATCCCAACTACCGAATCGATGTCGACACGCTGATCTGCTGGGTGGCCGTGCGGCTGAAAGATTCGATCGATCTGACCCATCGGATTAAAGCAAGCTGCACCGGCATCCGTACGGACGCAGGGAAAGTGGATATCACGCCTCCTGCAAACGAAGCGGCACAGCGGGTCGGGGTAGCCCTGCGGCAACACATGCAGGACGGCGTTCATACGTCACGGATACCGGGGTTGACGACATCCAAAAAGGGAACGCTGCTGGCCATCTACGATGCCCGCCGGCAAAGCGGCCGCGATTTGCAGGGAGACATCGACATCGCCCTCAACCGCAGCGCCGACGGAGGCCGAACCTGGTCGCCGATGCAGGTCGTGCTGGACATGGGCCCATGGGGCGGACTGCCCGAAAAGTACAACGGGGTCAGCGACGCCTGCATCCTCGCCGACGACAATACGGGCGACTTGTATGTTTTCGGGCTTTGGATGCACGGAGTGCTGGACAGCCGCACGGGAAAGTGGGTGGAAGGACTGACCGACACCTCCACCGTGTGGAACCATCAATGGCGCAGCCGGGGATCGGGGCCGGGCTACGGCGTACGCCAGACGCCGCAGCTGCTCGTAACCAAGAGCACCGATGACGGGCTGACGTGGAGTACGCCGGAAAACATCACGCGGCAGGTCAAGGAAGCCGGTTGGTGGCTGCTGGCGCCCGCACCGGGACGCGGCATCACGCTGGCGGACGGAACGCTGGTTTTCCCTTCGGAAGGCCGAGGCGAAACCGGGGCGTCTTTTTCCACCATTACTTACAGCAAGGACGGAGGAAAAACGTGGACGACGGCCAACCCGGCTTACGCCAATACGAACGAGTGCATGGCGGCTCAGCTAAGCGACGGTTCGATCATGCTGAACATGCGCGAACGGGGGAACCGGGGACGCCTGGAAGGAAACGGACGGGCGATCGCCGTTACCCGCGACCTCGGAAAGACGTGGACGGAACATCCGACCTCGCGCAGCGCTCTCGTCGAACCCGCCTGCATGGCCTCTCTCTATCGGCACGACTACACGGAAAACGGAGATAAGAAAAGCGTACTCCTTTTCCTGAACCCGAACTCCAAAACCCGTCGCAACGACATTACCCTGAAGGTGAGTTTCGACGACGGGAACACCTGGCCGGAAACTTATTGGCTGCTGCTGGACGAATACGACGGTGCGGGATACTCCTGCATCACATCGGTGGATGAAAAGACCGTCGGCGTACTGTATGAAGGGAGTCAGGCGGACATGGTTTATCAGCAGATTCCCCTGAACGACATTCTGCATCCGGATGCCCGATAACGGCTCCGGCAAACCCGTAACGAACGTATATCATGAAAAGAAGCGAAATCAACGGCTACATCCGGGAAGCGCTGGAATTTTTCGAAGCGCAGGGCTTCCGCCTGCCGCCCTGGGTCAGGTGGAGCCCCGATGAATGGAAAACCAAGGGAAGCGAATGCGACGAAATCCGGGAAAACGCCCTGGGGTGGGACTTGACCGATTTCGGCAGCGGAGATTTTCCGGCCCGCGGTCTGACCCTCATCACCCTGCGCAACGGCAAACCCGGCGGCGGAGGGAAGGTTTATTGCGAGAAAATCATGCTCGTCCGGGAAAATCAGGTTACCCCTATCCATTTTCACTGGCTGAAAACGGAAGACATCATCAACCGGGGAGGCGGCACGCTCTGCATGAAACTCTGGAAAGCGGACCAGAAGGAAGGGCTTTCCGACACCCCGCTCACTGTCCGGATCGACGGCATCCGCACCGGGGTCGAGGCCGGAGAGGTGTTGCGGCTGGAACCGGGACAGAGCGTCTGTTACGAACCGTATCTGTACCATACGTTCTGGGCCGAAAACGGGCACTGCATGGTGGGCGAGGTTTCGACGGTGAACGACGACAAAAAGGACAACCGTTTTCTGGATGCGGGAGGACGCTTCCCGGCCATCGAGGAAGACGTACCGGCCGAATTCCTGCTCTGCACGGAATACCCGGACTGACCTCGGGAACAAAGCTTCACACCTGAACTCCGGAAAGGGCAGGCGTTCGTGTCTGCCCTTTTCCCTTCTTTTAAAAAAGCGAAAATTTTAAATTCGAAATATCCGAAATCATGAAACACAAAATCCTTCTTTTCCTTTCCCTGTTTTGCGCCCCTCTGCTGCTTACGGCTCAGAAAAAAGCCGATCAGCTCCGGGTGTCGCAGCCGGGAGCCTTCTCGATGATCCTGCTTCCCGATCCTCAGAATTACGTCAAATACGACTACAATCAGCCCATGTTCGAGTACATGACGGCCTGGATCGCCGACAACATCGATAGCCTGAACATCAAGGCCGTCCTCTGTACGGGCGACCTGGTGGATCAGAACGAATGTCTGGTTCCGCCTTTCCCCCGGTTCGGCAACCTCACCAGCCGCCAGCAGTGGGAATTCGCATCCGAAGCCTTCGGACGGCTCGACCACAAGGTGCCGTACGTGATCGCCACGGGAAACCACGACTACGGCTACACGCGTGCCGAAACGGACATTACGCATTTCCCGGAGTATTTCCCGGTAGAACGGAACAGCTGTTGGAAAAAAGCCTTGGTGTCGGTCTGCAACAACCGGCACGGCATTCCCACCCTCGAAAACGCCGCCTATGAAATTACGGACGCCAACTGGGATAAACTGCTGGTCATCGCGCTGGAATTCGCACCCCGCGACACGGTACTGAACTGGGCGAAAAACCTGTGCGCTTCCGAACGTTTCTCGCAACATACTGTCCTGGTCATCACCCATTCCTACCTGAAAGCCGGTACGGAACGTTATACCGATACGGGATACAAAATCAGTCCGGCCAATTCCGGAGAGCAAATCTGGCAAAAACTCGTTTACCCGTCCCCGAATATTCGGATGGTGCTGTGCGGTCACTATGCCGATCCGGACGAGAACTTCGAACACAACGTCGGTTTCCGCACCGATAAAAACCGCGCCGGCAAAGAGGTGGCGCAGATGATGTTCAACGCGCAGGCGCTCGGCGGAGGCATGAGCGGGAACGGCGGCGACGGCTGGCTTCGGATTCTGGAATTTCAGCCCGACGGTCGTACCGTACGGGTGTTGACCTACTCCCCCATCTTCGCCTGGTCGCCCACGACCAAGCAGTTCGCCTGGAGAAACGCTCCGTATGACCGGTTCGACATCGTACTGAAATAACCGACCGACGGCAACCGGAAATGCTTCAAAACTCAACCACTAATCGAAACCGTATGAACAGAATCTTTCACTGCATGCTATGGGCCGGAATCACCCTGACTGTCGTTTTCTCCGCCGCGCAGGACGCATACGCGCAGAACGCCTCTTCCCCGATGGATCGGACGGAAACCTTTACGCCGAAGCAGGCGAAAAAATGGATGGCCGCCCGAAGCTGGGCCGGCAGCCTGAACCTGCTCCCGGACAAATCCGTCGATGCCGTGGAATTCGCGGAACAGTACCATCGAAACCGGGAACTTTGGGACAAAGCCTTCGCTTTCCTTCGGGAAAACGACCTGAATGCATTGTCCGAAGGAACGCAAGTACTGGAAAAAGGCAGGTGTTGGGTCACGGTCAGCCGTTACGTCCCGAAAGCGGCTGCCGAAGTCCGGATCGAAGGGCACCGACGATTCGTCGACCTGCAATACGTCCCGGAAGGAAATGAAAAAATGGGAATCGTTCCCGCCGGACGAGCCGTGGAACAGGTTCCCTACAACGAAAAACGGGACATTGCGTTTTACCGCTCACGTCGGGTGAAGTACCGCAAAACCGCTCCGAACACCTTTTTCCTTTTCTTTCCGTCCGACCTGCATCAACCCTCGGTAGCGGGTAAAGGCCCGAAAACGGAAAGTCGGAAAATCGTCATCAAAATCGAATATCTTCCCTGAAAGCGGGAACGAACCCAACGGAAAAAAGACAGAAGAGCGGGAATGGCTTCCCGCTCTTCAACACCACATAAAACCTTTACTTCCTGCCGGCCCGAACCCGAAAAACAATTTCCCTCACCCCGTTTCTCTTTCCGATGCCGACTTTCCGACTTAGCGTCCGGATGCCCGGCAGGAAGCCTTAGCTAACCTTGATACAAAGGTTATTGTTTTTTTCGTTTTTTTACCTGAACAGATTGACACAAATCCTTTGTAAATTGACTTTGTATTTCAACTCGATAACTGTTAATCCCTCTTTCATCTCCCTTAAAAAACGGACGTCCGTATTCAATCCATCCGTTTTTATTTGCTTTCGTTTCCTTCGTTTTAGTAACCGTAATTTTTCAAGGAATAACACCCCGGATTCAAAACAAAAGCCGTTACCCGACGCAGTCCGGCCAATGCCGGATCGTTGTTAAAATCATTCGGGCCCGCTTTCTTCGAATACGCAGGGAACCGAAAACCGGGGACATTCTTACGGATGTCCCCGGTTTTCATTCACAAGCGCCGGTCTACTTGTACACTTCGTCCTGTACCAACAGCGGATTCTGTACCACCACATCATGCGGAATCGGCAGTACCAGTTTCCGCGGATCGACGGTCAGGTTTTTATGCCTGCACGCATTCAGCACATCCACCGCGCGTCCCGTCCGTTTCAGGTCGAAAAAACGGTGGAATTCCAACGCCAGTTCCACGTTCCGTTCGTGTTCGATGGCCCGGTCCAGGGTCGGATACTTATCCGTCGGATATTCCGCGCTTCCCCATAGGGGCATCCCGGCCCGGTCGCGCACTTCGTTCAGATATTGCGGGTCGCCCGTGGCTTCGGAAAGCATCAACAACACGTCCGCATACCGGTACACGATGAAATTATTGTCGCAGTATTCGGTCATTCCGGAGATTTCCGCATCCTTGTCCACCCATTTGGCCGGGAATTTCACGTCGTACACCTTTCCCGTTTTCTCCCCGACGTAATTGTAAAAAATGGAAATATCCCGCCTCGGGTCGCCCGGCTCATAATCGTTCCAAAGGTCGTCGGTCACCTGGTTGTAACCCGTACCCCAAACGGTGATGTCCCCAAAATTGTCCACCGGAGCATAATGCGACCAGTAACGGCTGTAAGGATTCCCCGAACCGCCCTTGTACTGTACCTCGAAAATGGACTCCGCACAGTTCTTGTTGTTCAAATCCCACAGCGAAGCATAATCCACCAGCGTGTACTTTCCATACACCTGCCGTAACGCTTCCGCCGCCTTCGTCTTGTCGCCCAGTGTCAGGTAGACCTCTCCGAGCAGCGTATAGGCCGCTCCTTGCGTCGCCACGCCTTTTTTCCGGGCCTTGGCAGGCAATTTCACCGCCGCTTTCAGGTCTTCCAGAATCTGGGCGTAAATCTGATCCACCGGCGTCCGCCCGATTTCGTAGGACTCCCCGATGCCGAGAGGTTTGGTCACCAGCGGCACCGCTCCCCATGTCCGCACCATGTTGAAATAATAAAGAGCGCGGAGGAATTTCGCCTCGCCTTCATAGACCGCCTTGTTTCCGATATCCGCGCTGTTTTCCAGCGTGGAGAGAAACTTGTTGACCCGGAAAATGCAGGAATAATAATCTTCCCACCAGCCTTTGATGATACCGTTGGCCACCTTGACGTCCACATTCTGGATATCCAGCAGTTCGGCCACATTCCCCGCCGTATTGGTCGTGTAGCATTGATCGGACATCAGCTGCCCCACGAACGCCATCGGGCTGTCCGAAGCATAGATCGTGTAAAGGGTGTTGTACATGGCGATCGAAGCGTTCTCGAAGTCGGCTTCCGTCTGGAAAAAGTCCTTTTCATTCATGTTGGAGATCGGTTTCCGATCCAGAAACTCGTCCACGCATCCGGCCAGCAAAAGGCATCCGGCCAGAACGGCATATTTCAAACTCTTCATGTTTTTACCTTTTATTCGGTGAACTAAAAGTTAAAATTGATTCCTACCGACCACACGCGCGGATTCGGATAGGTTCCGTAGTCGAGACCCACTTTCCGGCCCGTCTGGAACGTACTCCCTTCGGGGTCGAAGTTGGGATAATCCGAAAATACGTGGAGATTTTCGACGTTGGCGTAAATCTTCAGGGAAGCGATGCCGAGCCTTCGGCTCCATTTCTGCGGGAAAGTATAACCGAGGCGAATGTTCTTGATCCGCACGAAGGAACCGTCTTCCACCCAGTAGGACGAACTCTGGGCCTGCACCGTATTCTGCACCACCCGCGGCTTGAAAATCTGTCCGTTCCCCGGTTCCGATTCCGATTTCCAGAAACCGGTCACCATCTTGTAGGCATTCCGGCTGCCGTTGTGTCCCTTGCTGAACCGGGCCTGCTGGTTCATGATTTCGTTCCCGTGCACGCCGTTGATCATCACGGCCAGTTCCCAGCCTTTCCACGTGAAGGTGTTGGTCATCCCCCAGGTAAAGTCGGGCTGGTAGTTCCCGATGATCGTCCGGTCCTTCTCATCGATCGAACCGCTCCCGTCCACGTCCCGTACCCGCGGGTCGCCGGCCTCGCTGCCGGGCCAGACGGGGTATTGGGTCAATTCCTTCTCGCTCATGATGACACCGTCGAAAATGTAACCGTAAAAGTTCCCGATCGGCTGTCCCACCTCGGTTTTCAGCATGGCGCTGTTTACGTTGTCGATGATCGGATCGTTCGCCGGACCGAGTTTGAGCACCTTGTTCCGGTTGCCGGAAATGTTGAAATCGGTCGTCCACGTGAATTTGCCCACGATGTTCCGGGTATTGACGGAAAGTTCCATCCCCTGATTTTCCAGTTCCCCGATATTGGTGAGCGTCTTGGTGAAACCCGTGATGGCCGGAATGGGCACGTTCAGCAGCATGTCCACCGTTCTGGAATAATAATAGTCGTACGTGATGTTCACCCTCTGGTTGAACAGGCTGATATCCAGCCCCACGTCGAACTGACGCGTTTTTTCCCATTTCAGGTTTTCGTCGGGATAGGTGTTGACGTACAGCCCCTGCGAAGTCACGTTGTCGAAAGCATAGCTGGCATAACCCAGCGTGCCGATCGCTCCGTAGTTGGGAATCTGGTTGTTCCCCGTCACCCCGAAGCTGGCCCGGAGTTTCAGGTTGTCCATCCAGCGCAGGTCTTCCATGAACTTTTCTTCGGAAATCCGCCAGCCGACGGAAGCCGACGGAAAATATCCCCAGCGGTTGTTGGCTCCGAACCGGGAGCAACCGTCGGCCCGGATCGCCGCAGACATCAGGTATTTTCCTTTATAGGAATAAGTGGCGCGTGCCAGATAGGAAATCATCGCCCATTCCGAAGCATCCGTGGAACCCGACTTGATTTTCCCGGCGTTCAGCGTGTGCACCATGTCGTTGGGGAAAGACCCCGCCGCCATGCTGCCGTTGTCGATCCGCTGCTCCTGCGCGGTATAACCGAGCAGTCCCGTAACGGCATGGTCGCCGAATATTTTATTGTAGTTGAGGGTGGTTTCGGAAACCCAGTTGAACACCGACTTGGTAACGGATTTTCCTTCGGCGGGCACGTATCCCGAATACCCCCATTTCTGTCCGTCGTTCCAGTAACTGTGGTAGCGGGCTTCGTCGATGTTACCGCTGATCGAGGTCTTGAGCGCCAGTCCGTCGAGGATATTCCATTCCAGGAAAGCCACGGCGGAAGCGTTGTTGGTGACCCTGTTTTTGTCCATTTCGCGGGTCAGCGAATACGGATGCCACAATTGGAAACCGTATTTCTGGAATGTGTTCCAGATCGAATTCGGATCCTTGAAACCGAGATTGCCGTTTTCGTTGTAAAGCGGGAAAATAGGATCGCTCTGCACCGCGAGGCTCACCACGTCCGATTTTCCAGCCGTACCGAAAGAAGCGTCATTCATCCGGGCGAAGGACATGTTGAGCCCCATGTTGAAATGCCGGGAAATCTTGTGGCGCAGGTTGGAACGGAGGGTCAGACGATTGTACTTGTTCTGATCCACCACGCCTTTCGTGTTCAGATAACCGGTGGAAGCCATGAACTGGGTCTTTTCGTTCCCCCCGGAAACCGACGCCCGGAAATTATGGGTGATGCCCGTCCGGAAAAGCACATCCTGCCAGTCGGTACCGGTGCCGATTCTCGCCAGCCATTCGGGATCGCTGAACTCGACCGGCACGACCGACTTTTGCAGATCGGAGGTATAATTGGGATTCTTCCTCAATTCGGTAGCCAACGTATTCTGCCGCGCAGCCGTTTCGAATTCGATCCATTCCGGAGCGTTCATCACGTCGATCCGGCGGGCCACTTCGGAAACGCCCAGTTCATAGCTGGCTTCCACACGCGTCTGTCCCACTTTTCCCTGTTTGGTCGTGATGAGCACGACGCCGTTCGCTCCGCGGGAACCGTAAATGGCGGCCGAAGAAGCGTCCTTCAGGATTTCCACCGACTCGATGTCGGCCGGATTGATCGTGTTGAGCGGATTGGTGTTTCCTCCCAGGTTGGAATCCGAGGTCGTTTCCGATCCCATGTCTTCGAGGGGTACCCCGTCCACTACATAAAGCGGATTGGAACCGGCGTTGATGGTGGAAGTTCCCCGCACCTTGATGTTCGGAGCCATCCCCGGCGCCCCCTGCGTGGAAGTGATCTGCACCCCCGGAAGCTGTCCGGCCAGAGATTGCATGACGTTGCTGTAAGGCCGTTCCTTGATCTTGTCCGCCGAAACCGAAACGATCGCTCCCGTCAGGTCGCGTTTGCGCTGGGTACCGTATCCGACCACGACCACTTCGTCCAGTTGCTGGGCGTCTTCGTACATCGTGACATCGATCCGGTTCCGGTTCCGGATCTCCTGATCCTGATCCATGTAGCCGATGTAAAGGAACTGAAGCGTCCCGGCGCCCGGCGCGTTGATGGTGTACTCGCCTTTCCCGTCGGTCGTCGTCCCGGTGGTAGTACCTTTCACCATGACGCTCACTCCCGGCAAAGGCTCTCCCTTCTCGTCCCGCACCGTTCCGCCGATTTTCACAGCCTGTGCGCTTGCGCCCAGCGTCGATAGCAAAAGCACCGACAGGCATAACCCACGCCTTATGGCGTCGGTGCCCGTCCGGAACCCCGAAAGCATCCGCTTCCACGGTTTCCGATTTTCGTCATTTTTTCTCATAGCAGTTAGGTTTAGTAAGTATGTTGGTTAAAAACAGGTGGGTCGAATATTATTTTTTGCCGGTCGGCTCAATCCGCCTTTGACCGTTCCCTCCGGTTCTTTTCCGGGATCGGGGCAGGCCGGCAGCCGCTCCCGGAACCGTTCGCACAAACAGGAAAACGGAAGCCCGGGAAACTGTCCCGAACTTCCGTTTGTCGAATCCATCGTAAAGTCCGAAGGGCGGATCCCTTCGGGCTAAGACGCATCAGTCTAATACTGAGAGACTGTGTGTGTGTGTGTGTGTGTGTGT
>CAMLTW010000023.1 GCA_946486375.1 uncultured Rikenellaceae bacterium | reverse complement strand
AGACTGTAAATCTGCTGACGCACGTCTTCGTAGGTTCGAATCCTGCTCTCCCCACGCAGGAGGCCGGAGAAGAGGGAAGGGGGTGCGGCGAGGAAGTAGGAGGGGGCGCAGAGGAAGAGAAGCGGGAGAAAGGGATGGAGGAAAGGCGGAGAGGGAGGATCAAGATAAACAAATGCGGAAGTAGCTCAGTCGGTAGAGCATTAGCCTTCCAAGCTAAGGGTCGCGGGTTCGAATCTCGTCTTCCGCTCGGAGTCCGGAAAAAGGGCCGGAGCATGCCGGGGAAACCGTCCGGCGTCGGATGAAGGAGAAAAGTGAGGGGAGAGAAACGACAACGGGACGGATGCGGGTGTGAAAATGTAATTTTTAATACTGTAACCGGTTTAAAAATAAAAAAGTAAATTTCATTAAAATAACTTTCAAACATGGCAAAAGAAAAATTCGACAGGTCCAAACCGCACGTGAACATCGGTACCATCGGTCACGTAGACCACGGTAAAACCACCCTTACGGCCGCCATCACCACGGTGCTTGCCAAGAAAGGTCTTTCCGAACTGCGTTCGTTCGACTCGATCGACAACGCTCCGGAAGAAAAGGAACGCGGGATCACGATCAATACTTCGCATGTGGAATACCAGACGGCCAACCGTCACTATGCGCATGTGGACTGCCCGGGTCACGCCGACTATGTGAAGAACATGGTAACGGGTGCCGCTCAGATGGACGGCGCCATCCTGGTAGTGGCTGCTACCGACGGTCCGATGCCCCAGACGCGGGAACACATCCTGCTGGCCCGTCAGGTGAACGTGCCGCGTATCGTCGTGTTCATGAACAAGTGCGACATGGTGGACGACGAAGAAATGCTGGAACTGGTCGAAATGGAAGTGCGCGAACTGCTCAACTTCTATCAGTTCGACGGGGACAACACGCCGATCATCCGCGGTTCCGCCCTGGGCGGCCTCAACGGGGAAGCCAAATGGGAAGAAAAGGTGATGGAACTGATGGACGCCGTGGACAGCTACATTCCGATTCCGCCGCGTGAAAACGAAAAACCGTTCCTGATGCCGGTGGAAGACGTGTTCTCGATTACCGGTCGGGGTACCGTGCTGACGGGCCGTGTGGAAACCGGGGTCATCAAGGTGGGTGACGCCGTGGAAATCATCGGTCTGGGCGAAAAGCCGAAGACTTCCGTATGTACCGGTGTGGAAATGTTCCGCAAGCTGCTCGATTCGGGCGAAGCCGGGGATAACGTGGGTCTGCTGATGCGCGGTATCGACAAGAAGGACGTGAAGCGCGGTATGGTCGTGGCCAAACCGGGTTCCATCACGCCGCACACGAAGTTCGAAGCCGAAGTCTACATCCTGAAGAAGGAAGAAGGCGGTCGTCACACGCCGTTCCACAACAAGTACCGGCCGCAGTTCTACCTACGTACGCTGGACGTAACGGGCGAAGTGGAACTGCCGGAAGGCGTCGACATGGTGATGCCGGGCGACAACGTGACCATCAAGGTGGAACTGATCTACCCGGTGGCCCTGAACGTCGGACTGCGTTTCGCCATCCGCGAAGGCGGTCGTACGGTAGGTGCCGGTCAGATCACCAAGATCATCGAATAGTTTTTTCCGGGGCGCGTGTCGGGTAGCGGAGCGGCCGCTATGCGGCGACGCCGGAAAAGAGAGTCGGACGGGCGGCCGACGTTTGCCAAAGCGAAAGCGGCCCCCGTCTTTTTACGAGTGTAGTTCAAGGGTAGAATAGCGGTCTCCAAAACCGTTGATGGGAGTTCGAATCTCTCCACTCGTGCCAAACAGACATTGTCATGAAAAGATTTGCCCAATATGTAAAGAACGCTTACTTCGAGCTAGTTCAAAAAGTAACGTGGCCCAGCTGGAGCCAGCTGACCAATTCGGCGGTAGTTGTTATGATCGCTTCCCTGCTGTTCGCCGTAGTGATCCTGGCCATGGACCTCGTCTTCGAGAACGTGATGAAAACCATCTACAGCCTGCTCTATTAATCCAATCTTTCAGATTCAGAAAAATGAGCGATAAAGTGGAAAAGAATTGGTACGTGCTGCGAGCCATCGGAGGGAAGGAGAAGAAGGTGAAGGAGTATATCGAGGCGGCGGTGCGGAATGCCAATCTGCAGGAGTACGTTTCGCAGGTGCTGATCCCGACCGAAAAGGTGTACCAGGTACGCAACGGGAAAAAGATCAGCAAGGAACGGATCTCCTATCCGGGCTATGTGTTGGTGGAAGCGGCCATGGTAGGCGAAATTCCCTATCTTCTTCGCAATACCCCCGACGTATTGGGTTTCCTCGGCGATGCGAAAGACTCACTCTACGGAGCAATCCCTCTCCGCCCCGCGGAAGTGAGCCGTATCTTGGGCCGGGTGGATGAACTGGTGGAAAGCGAAGAGGAAAACGAAGTTCCCTATTTCGTGGGCGAGAGCGTCAAGGTCATCGACGGGCCTTTCGCCAGCTTCTCGGGTACGATCGAGCAGGTGGACAACGAAAGGAAGAAACTTACGGTGTCCGTGAAGATTTTCGGACGCAAGACGCCCATGGAACTGAGTTTCGTGCAAGTTGAAAAAGAATAATTAACCAGGTAAAATTATGGCAAAAGAGGTTGCTGCGTTTATCAAACTGCAGATCAAGGGCGGTGCCGCCAATCCGTCGCCTCCGGTAGGACCCGCATTGGGATCGAAAGGGGTGAATATCATGGAGTTCTGCAAGCAGTTCAATGCGCGGACCCAGGATAAGGCGGGCAAAGTGCTTCCTGTCATCATCACCGTTTACAGCGACAAGTCTTTCGACTTCATCGTCAAGCAGCCGCCGGTAGCCGTACAGCTGAAGGAAGCGGCGAAGATTCAGTCGGGTTCGGCGGAACCGAACCGGAAGAAGGTGGGTTCCGTATCGTGGGAACAGGTTCGGGAAATCGCCCAGGACAAGATGCCCGACATGAACTGCTTCACGCTCGAATCGGCGATGCGTATGGTTGCGGGTACCGCACGCAGCATGGGTATCAACGTGACAGGCGATTTTCCCAATGTGTAATGGAGATTAAAATTACGTACAATGAGTAAGCTGACAAAAAACAGAAAACTTGTCCTGGCTAAGATTGACCCCCACAAGGCGTACAAGCTTTCCGAGGCGGCGGCTCTGCTGAAGGAAATCACCTTTACCAAGTTCGACGCTTCGGTGGACGTGGACGTGCGGCTGGGTGTCGACCCCCGGAAATCCAACCAGATGGTGCGGGGCGTCGTGACGCTGCCGCACGGTACGGGGAAAGAGGTCAGGGTACTTGTGCTTTGCACTCCCGACAAGGAGGCCGAAGCGCAGGCTGCGGGTGCTGATTTCGTCGGGCTGGATGAGTATATCGACAAGATCAAGGGCGGATGGACGGACGTGGATGTCATCATCACCACGCCGAACGTCATGGCGAAGGTCGGTGCGCTGGGACGGATCCTGGGGCCGCGCGGACTGATGCCGAACCCCAAGACCGGAACCGTGACCATGGAAGTCGGAAAGGCCGTGAAGGAAGTGAAGGCGGGGAAAATCGACTTCAAGGTGGACAAGTTCGGGATCGTGCACGCTTCGGTAGGGAAGGTTTCCTTCACCCCGGAACAGATCGCGGACAACGCGCAGGAGTTCATCCAGACGATCATCAAGCTGAAACCCTCGGCTGCGAAAGGTTCCTATATCAAGAGCATCTATCTCTCCACGACGATGAGCCCCGGCCTGCAGCTGGATCCCAAATCGGTTGATAACAAATAATCAGAGTGAACCATGAACAGGGAAGAAAAAGCGATAATTATTGACAATCTGACCGAGAAGCTGCGGGAGTATCCTCATTTTTACCTGACGGACACTTCGGGGCTGGATGCGGAACAGACCGCCAAGCTGCGGAGGGCCTGCTTCGAAAAGAACATCATGCTCGTGGTGGTGAAGAACACCCTTTTCGAAAAGGCGCTGGAGAAGGTGGAAAAGGCGGAAGAGGAACTGAAGGGCGTGCTGACGGGGGCTACTTCCGTGATGTTCGCCCAGACGGGGAACGCTCCGGCCAGGCTGATCAAGGAATTCCGGAAGACGGGGGACAAACCCGTGCTGAAGGGAGCCTATGTGGAAGAGTGCATCTACCTGGGGGATAAGGCCGTGGAAGAACTCGTCAACGTGAAGTCCCGCGAGGAACTGATCGGAGACATCGTGGCGCTGCTCCAGTCTCCGGCAAGGAACGTCATCTCGGCGCTGCAGTCGGGCGGCGGCAAACTGGCCGGTCTGGTGAAAACCCTTTCGGAACGGGCCGCCGAATAAACCGGCCCCGGTCTTCGCCGGAACGGAAGGCGGTCGGAGAACCGTGCCGGGCCGGACGGGATTTCCGGGAAGGAACGACGGAACGATCTTTTATAAATTACTGAACTTAAACTTAATTTTGTCTAATCATTTTTAAAACTGAACATACGATGGCAGATATCAAAAAATTAGCTGAGGAGTTGGTAAACTTGACGGTTAAGGAAGTGAACGAATTGGCCAAGATTCTGAAAGAAGAATACGGCATCGAGCCGGCTGCCGCAGCCGTAGCCGTAGCTGCTCCCGCAGCCGGCGGCGAAGGCGGTGCAGCCGCAGCCGAAAAGACTTCCTTCGACGTGATCCTGACCTCGGCAGGACAGGCTAAACTCCAGGTGGTGAAAGTCGTGAAGGAAATCACCGGTCTGGGCCTGAAAGAAGCCAAGGATCTGGTAGACGGCGCTCCGAAGCCGGTGAAAGAAGGTGTATCCAAAGAAGAAGCCGAATCCATCAAATCTCAACTCGAAGAGGCTGGTGCTGAAGTTGAAGTTAAGTAGTAACTGCTTAGTTTTCAAGACATACCGGGTGTAGAGCCTATGCAAGTAGGTTCTATGCCTTTTTCTTGTTTAACAACGTTTTGCCCCGGTTGGTTCTGTTTGGTTCTTTTGGATAACAGGTGATTTAACTCGTTTCCGCACAATATTTTAAGGCTTCCGCACGTTGGTTTTTGCCGGCTCTTTCGGCGGACGCGGGCGGAACGGAAAACCGGGAATACGGAAACGGTGACGGCCGGATCGTTTACTTGGGAAAACGGACGATCCGGATGATTCGGAGCAAAGGCCCGCAGACGAAGGAGGGAAAGGAGGCACGGCATCCGCAAGGCGGTTTTCGGCGGTCGGCTCCCCGCGCGGAGCGGCGTTCCGGACAGGCACGACGGTCAAGGTTTATTACATTTATTTAAACTTCAACTAACACTTGGGTAATAAGATGTCACTCAGCACACAAAATAAGCGTATCGACTTCTCTTCCGTGAAGAACCGGATGGAATATCCCGATTTTCTGGAAGTGCAGTTGAAATCTTTCCGCGATTTCTTCCAGTTGGACACCACGCCGGAGAATCGCAAAAACGAAGGACTGTACAAGGTGTTTCTGGAGAATTTTCCCATCACGGATACCCGGAACAATTTCGTACTCGAATTCCTCGACTATTTCATCGACCCTCCCCGCTATTCCATCGAGGAGTGTCTCGAGCGCGGTTTGACATACAGCGTTCCCCTCAAGGCCAAACTCAAGCTCTACTGTACCGACCCTGAACATGAAGATTTCGATACCGTGGTTCAGGATGTTTACCTGGGAACCATTCCCTATATGACTTCGCGCGGCACGTTCGTGATCAACGGGGCGGAGCGGGTCATCGTGTCGCAGCTGCACCGGTCTCCCGGCGTCTTCTTCGGCCAGAGCATCCATTCCAACGGTACTAAACTATATTCGGCGCGGATCATCCCGTTCAAGGGTTCGTGGATCGAATTCGCCACGGACATCAACAACGTGATGTACGCCTACATCGACCGGAAGAAGAAACTTCCGGTGACGACCCTGCTGCGGGCCATCTGCTTCGAGAGCGACCAGCAGATCCTGGAGATTTTCGACCTGGCCGACGAAGTGAAGGTGACCAAGGCGAACCTGAAAAAGGCGGTGGGCCGCAAGCTGGCCGCACGGGTGCTGAAATCCTGGATCGAGGATTTCGTGGACGAGGATACCGGAGAAGTGGTGTCCATCGAACGGAACGAGATCATCATCGACCGGGAAACCGTGCTCGACGAGGGACACATCGACCTGATCCTGGAATCGGGCGCCAAGTCGATCCTCCTGCACAAGGAACAGAATAACGGGGTGGATTATTCCATCGTTTACAATACGCTGCAGAAAGACCCCTGCAACTCGGAGAAGGAAGCCGTGGTGTACATTTATCGCCAGCTGCGCAACTCCGAACCGCCCGACGAGGCGACGGCGCGGGACGTGATCGAAAAACTGTTCTTCTCGGACAAACGCTACGACCTGGGGGATGTGGGACGCTACCGGATCAATAAGAAGCTGGGGCTGGACATCGACCGGGAAACGCGGGTGCTGACCAAGGAGGACATGATCGCGATTATCAAGTACCTGATCCAGCTCATCAATTCCCGGACCGACGTGGACGACATCGACCACCTGAGCAACCGGCGCGTGCGTACCGTCGGGGAACAGCTGGCCAACCAGTTCAGCGTGGGCTTCGTGCGGATGGCGCGGACGATCCGGGAACGGATGAACGTCCGGGACAACGAAGTCTTCACTCCGGTGGACTTAATTAATGCCAAAACCCTGTCGTCGGTCATCAATTCGTTCTTCGGGACGAACCAGCTGTCGCAGTTCATGGACCAGACCAACCCGCTGGCCGAAATGACCCACAAACGGCGTCTGTCGGCGCTGGGGCCGGGCGGTCTGTCGCGGGAGCGCGCCGGGTTCGAGGTGCGGGACGTGCATTATACCCACTATGGGCGGCTGTGTCCGATCGAAACACCGGAAGGCCCGAACATCGGGCTGATCTCGTCGATGTGCGTCTATGCGAAGATCAGCGACATGGGATTCCTGGAAACGCCTTACCGGAAGGTGACCGACGGAAAGGTGGATCTAAGCGAAAGCGGGATCAAGTACCTGAGCGCCGAAGAGGAAGAAGGACTGGTGATCGCGCAGGCCAGCGTGCCGGTGAGCGACCGGGGCGAATTCCTCGAACCGGACAAGATCAAGGCTCGGTCGGAAGGGGACTTCCCGACGGCTGCGGCCGATGAGGTGAACCTGATGGACGTGGCGCCGAACCAGATCGCTTCGATCGCCGCTTCGCTGATTCCGTTCCTGGAACACGACGACGCCAACCGCGCCCTGATGGGATCGAACATGATGCGTCAGGCCGTACCGCTGGTCAACTGCGAGGCTCCGATCGTGGGAACCGGGCTGGAACGCGACATGATCCGGGACAGCCGGATTCAGGTGGTGGCCGAACGGGACGGGGAAGTGGTGTTCGCGGACGCCACCCAGATCCAGGTGCGGTACGAGATTACCGAGGAGGAACGGCTGGCCAGCTTCGATTCGGACATTACGACCTATATGCTTCCGCGTTACCGGAAGACCAACCAGAATACCTCCATCACCCTGAAACCGATCGTCCGGAAGGGAGATCGGGTGACGCAGGGGACGATCATGACCGAAGGGTATTCGACCGAGGCCGGGGAACTGGCGCTCGGACGGAACCTGAAAGTGGCCTTCATGCCCTGGAAGGGGTACAACTTCGAGGACGCCATCGTGATCTCCGAACGGATGCTCCGGGACGACATTTTCACTTCGGTGCATGTGGACGAGTATATCATGGAGGTGCGGGATACGAAGCGGGGCGTCGAAGAACTGACTTCGGACATTCCGAACGTGAGCGAGGACGCCACCAAAGACCTCGATGAAAACGGGATCATCCGCATCGGCGCCGTGGTGGAACCGGGGGATATCCTGATCGGGAAGATCACCCCGAAGGGGGAATCCGATCCGTCGCCGGAAGAAAAACTGCTGCGGGCCATCTTCGGTGACAAGGCCGGAGACGTGAAGGACGCTTCGCTGAAGGCGCAGCCGTCGCTGCACGGGGTGATCATCGACAAGAAGCTGTTCAGCCGGGCCAACAAGGACAACAAGAAGGGCAAGCAGTCGGAAAAGAACCAGATCGAACGGATCGAGGCCGAATTCCACAAGAATGCGGACGAGCTGAAGACGAAGCTGGTCGAAAAGCTTTTCACGGTGCTCAACGGCAAGACGACGCAGGGGATCGTGGACTACTTCGGGGTGGAACTGGTCGAAAAGGGAGCCAAGTTCTCGATGAAGATGCTCGGCGAAATCGACTACCTGAACGTCAACCCGAACAAGTGGACGGCGGACAAGGACCGGAACGACCTGGTGAAGCGGATCATCAACAACTACATCATCAAGTACAAGGAGTTCGACGCGGTTCTGAAACGCGAGAAATACAACATCACCAACGGGGACGAACTTCCGGCGGGGATCATCCAGCTGGCGAAGGTTTACGTGGCCAAGAAGCGGAAACTGCGCGTGGGGGACAAGATGGCCGGACGGCACGGGAACAAGGGGATCGTGGCCAAAGTGGTGCGGGACGAAGACATGCCGTTCCTGGACGACGGTTCGATCGTGGACATCGTGCTGAACCCGCTGGGCGTGCCTTCGCGTATGAACCTCGGTCAGATTTACGAAACCGTGCTGGGATGGGCCGGGAAGGAACTCGGTCTGAAATTCGCCACGCCGATCTTCGACGGGGCGACGCTGGACGAAATCAACGAGTACACGGAGAAGGCGGGCATTCCGCGCAACGGCCGGACTTACCTGCGCGACGGCGGCACCGGGGAACGGTTCCACCAGCCGGCGACCGTAGGGGTGATCTACATGCTGAAGCTGGGACACATGGTCGACGACAAGATGCACGCCCGTTCCATCGGCCCGTACTCCCTCATCACGCAGCAGCCGCTGGGCGGTAAGGCGCAGTTCGGGGGACAGCGTTTCGGGGAAATGGAAGTCTGGGCGCTGGAAGCCTTCGGAGCCTCCAACATCCTGCAGGAAATCCTGACCATCAAGTCCGACGACGTGATGGGCCGCGCCAAGGCTTACGAGGCGATCGTGAAGGGCGAGAACATGCCGGCCGCCGGGATTCCGGAGTCGTTGAACGTGCTGCTGCACGAGCTGCGCGGACTGGCCCTGAGCGTCAAGCTGGAGTAGGGCTGCTTTTTGGGCGCACGGAACATTATCCCGTCGGGCACTACAATATGAGACGGGAGCCGTGCGTTATCATATGTTGCAATACGGAAACCGGAGCGTCGTTCCCGCCGCCTGCCGTCGGAAGCGGTAAGCGGCGGGAACGGAACCGGAGATCAGTCGGATAAAAATAAACAGTCAGTCATATGTCATTCAAAAAAGACAGCAAGGGAAACACCGGTTTTTCGAAGATTACCATCGGGCTTGCGTCCCCGGAGGAAATCCTGGAAAACTCCAGCGGGGAGGTGTTGAAGCCCGAAACCATCAATTACCGGACCTACAAGCCGGAACGGGACGGCCTTTTCTGCGAAAGGATTTTCGGGCCCGTGAAGGACTACGAATGCCACTGCGGAAAGTATAAGCGGATTCGCTACAAGGGGATCGTCTGCGACCGGTGCGGGGTGGAAGTGACGGAAAAGAAGGTGCGCCGGGAACGGATGGGGCACATTTCGCTGGTGGTGCCGGTGGCTCATATCTGGTACTTCAAGTCGCTGCCGACCAAGATCGGATACCTGCTCGGCATCCCGTCCAAGAAGCTGGACGCCATCATTTATTACGAAAGGTATGTCGTGATCCAGCCGGGAGCGGCTGCAGCAGGCGGGGTGAACGAACTCGACCTGCTGGCCGAAAAGGAATACCTCGACATCCTGGCCGCGCTGCCTAAGGGGAACCAGCAGCTCGACGACAGCGATCCCAACAAATTCATCGCCATGATGGGCGCCGAAGCGATCGACATCCTGCTCCGGCGAATCGATCTGGACGAACTTTCCTTTTCGCTGCGCCACAAGGCGAGCACCGAAACTTCGCAACAGCGGAAAAGCGAAGCCCTGAAACGGCTCCACGTGGTGGAAGCGTTCCGGGAATCGAAAGACATCAACAAGCCGGAATGGATGGTGCTGAAGGTGATTCCGGTGATCCCGCCCGAACTGCGGCCGCTCGTGCCGCTGGACGGGGGCCGTTTCGCCACGTCCGACCTGAACGATCTCTACCGCCGCGTCATCATCCGGAACAACCGGCTGAAACGGCTGATCGAAATCAAGGCCCCGGAAGTGATCCTGCGCAACGAAAAGCGGATGCTGCAGGAAGCGGTGGATTCGCTGTTCGACAATTCGCGCAAGTCCAATGCGGTCAAGACCGAATCGAACCGTCCGCTGAAATCCCTCTCGGACAGCCTGAAAGGGAAACAGGGACGTTTCCGGCAGAACCTGCTGGGGAAACGGGTGGACTATTCGGCCCGTTCGGTGATCGTCGTGGGGCCGGAACTGAAGATGCACGAAATGGGGATTCCCAAGGACATGGCGGCGGAACTCTACAAACCGTTCATCATCCGGAAGCTCATCGAACGGGGCATCGTGAAGACCGTAAAATCGGCCAAGAAAATCATCGACCGGAAAGACCCGGTGGTTTGGGACATTCTGGAAAACGTACTGAAAGGGCACCCCGTGCTGATGAACCGGGCCCCGACCCTGCACCGGCTGGGGATTCAGGCCTTCCAGCCCAAGCTGATCGAAGGCAAGGCCCTGCAGTTGCATCCGCTGGCCTGTACGGCGTTCAACGCCGACTTCGACGGCGACCAGATGGCCGTCCATTTGCCGCTGGGCAATGCCGCCATCCTCGAAGCGCAACTGCTGATGCTGGGTGCGCATAACATCCTGAACCCGGCCAACGGAGCGCCGATCACGGTGCCTTCGCAGGACATGGTGCTGGGGCTTTATTACATCACCAAGTCGCGTCCGGGCGCCAAGGGGGAAAACCTCGTGTTCTACGGGCCGGAGGAAGCCATGATCGCCCACAACGAAGGGCGGGCCGACCTGCACGCCCAAGTGAAGGTGTTGATTCCGGTGCGCGGCGAGGACGGACAGGAGAAGAAGGAACTGGTAGACACCACGGTGGGGAGGATCATCTTCAACCAGTACGTGCCGAAGGAAGTAGGGTACATCAATGAAATCCTCACCAAGAAATCCCTGCGGGACATCATCGGTACGGTGATGAAGAAATGCGGCGCGGCGAAAACCTCCGCTTTCCTGGACGACATCAAGGCGCTGGGATACCGCATGGCCTTCGAAGGGGGACTTTCGTTCAACCTGGACGCCGTGATCGTGCCCAAGGAGAAGGAAGACCTGGTAAAGGACGGATACGCGCAGGTGGAAGAGGTGCTGGAAAGCTACAACATGGGGCTCATCACCAACAACGAACGTTACAACCAGATCATCGACATCTGGACGCATACCAACTCGAAGCTGACGCACACCGTGCTGAAACAGCTCACCGAAGACGATCAGGGTTTCAACCCCGTATTCATGATGCTGGATTCGGGAGCGCGGGGATCGAAGGAACAGATCCGGCAGCTGTCGGGGATGCGCGGTCTGATGGCCAAACCGCAGAAGTCGGGGGCCGAAGCGGCGCAGATCATCGAAAACCCGATCCTTTCCAACTTCAAGGAAGGGCTGTCGGTGCTCGAATATTTCATCTCGACGCACGGGGCGCGTAAGGGGCTGGCCGACACCGCTCTGAAGACCGCCGATGCGGGGTACCTCACCCGGCGTCTGGTGGACGTGGCTCAGGACGTGGTGATCGGCGAGCCGGACTGCGGCACGCTGCGCGGGCTGACGGCGACCGCCATCAAGCGGAACGAGGAAACCGTGCAGACGCTCTACGAACGGATCCTGGGGCGGACGGCCGTGCAGGACGTGTATCATCCGCTGACGGGCGAACTGCTCGTGGGCGCCGGCGAGGAAATCACCGAAGAAATCGCATCGGCGATCGAGAAATCGCCGCTCGAACAGGTGGAAATCCGTTCGGTGCTGACGTGCGAATCCAAGCGGGGCGTGTGTGCGAAGTGCTACGGACGGAACCTGGCGACGGGTCGGATGGTGCAGGAAGGGGAAGTGGTCGGCGTCATCGCCGCCCAGTCCATCGGGGAACCGGGGACGCAGCTGACCCTGCGTACGTTCCACGTCGGCGGGGTGGCCGGAGGGATCGCCGCCGACAACCGGGTCGTGGCCCGCTACGACGGACGGCTGGAGATCGACGACCTGAAAGTGGTGAAGAAAACGGACGAAACGGGAAAGGCTTACGACGTGGTTATCAGCCGGCTTTCGGAACTCCGGATCGTGGATGTCAATACGGGCATCACGCTCTATACCCATAACCTGCCCTACGGCGCTTCGCTTTACATGGAAGAGGGCGCCACGGTGAAGAAAGGCGACCTGATCTGCGAATGGGATCCGTACAATGCGGTGATCATTTCCGAATTCAACGGCCGGGTGGCTTTCGAAAACGTGATCGACGGGGCGACTTTCCGCGAGGAAGCGGACGAACAGACCGGTTTCCGGGAAAAGGTCATCATCGAATCGCGCGACAAGACCAAGAACCCGGTCATCAAGATTCTGAACCGGGCCGGCGAAGAGGAACGGCAGTACAACCTGCCGGTGGGAGCGCACATCGTGGTGAAGGAAGACGCGATGATCGAAGCGGGGGAAATCCTCATCAAGATTCCGCGTGCCGTCGGCAAGGCGGGCGACATCACGGGGGGGCTTCCGCGGGTGACCGAGCTGTTCGAGGCGCGGAATCCGTCGAACCCGGCCATCGTGTCGGAAATCGACGGGGAGGTTTCCTTCGGGAAGATCAAGCGCGGGAACCGCGAAATCATCATCACCGCCAAGACGGGTGAAAGCATGAAGTATCTGGTGCCGTTGTCGAAGCAGATTCTGGTGCAGGAGAACGACTATGTGCGGGCCGGGATGCCTCTGTCCGACGGAGCCATCACGCCGAGCGACATCCTCTCCATCCAGGGGCCGACCAAGGTTCAGGAGTATATCGTGAACGAAATTCAGGAAGTGTACCGGATGCAGGGCGTGAAGATTAACGACAAGCATTTCGAGGTGATCGTGCGCCAGATGATGAACAAGGTGCAGATTCAGGATCCGGGGGATACCCGTTTCCTCGAAGAGCAGGTGGTGGACAAGTGGGAATTCATGCGCGTCAACGACGAACTGTTCGACAAGAAGGTGGTGACGGACGCGGGAGATTCCACGGAGCTGCATGTGGGTGAGATCGTTTCGGTTCGGAAGCTGCGCGACGAAAACTCGGTGCTGAAGCGGAAAGACCTGAAACCGGTGCAGGTGCGCGACGTCGTACCGGCCACCTCCAACCAGGTTTTGCAGGGGATTACCCGGGCGGCTTTGCAGACGAGCAGTTTCATGTCGGCGGCTTCCTTCCAGGAAACGACGAAGGTGCTCAACGAGGCGGCCATCGTTGGGAAAGTCGATCCGCTGGAAAAACTGAAAGAGAACGTGATCTGCGGTCATCTGATCCCGGCGGGTACGGGGCTGCGTTCCTACGACAACCTGATCGTCGGATCGCAGGAGGAATACGATACGATGGTGGCCGGTAAGAAGTGATCGTTGTTGTCTGGAAGGGGCGGCGGCGACAGGCCTGCGTTTCCGGAAGACGGATAAATGGGAAAGGGCTCCCGGAAGCATTGCTTCCGGGAGCCCTTTTGTTTTGAAGGGGACGGTTTTGGCAGGGGGAGTGGTGCGGGATGGTCGGGGTGACGGCGGGGGACGGAGGCGCGGATGGTCACGAGACGATTGGAAGGGTGCAAGGCAGGGTCGGGGAAATTCGTGCGATCGGGCAGGGAGGGAAACAAAGCCGGCAGGGTGCGGACGGGAGTGGAAAACGCGCCGGAGTGGGGATGCCGAAACAGGGTTACTGTTGTTACCTCCTTACAGTCGGTTAGCTCACCCAGCCTTACGGCTGATTTCGGTTTATCTTCCCTTCGGTCGATTAGCTCATCCGGCCTTGCGGCTGATTTCGGTTTATCTTCCCTGCGGTCGATTAGCTCATCCGGCCTTGCGGCTGATTTCGGTTTCCCTCCCTGCGCTTTATCCGTGCCATTCCTGTGGAATGACCACGGGCTGCGGTCGGTGAGCTCGGATGACCTTCGGTCATCCTCGGTTCCGGTGTCGCGCGTTTTGCAGGGGTATCGGACGGCTTCCCGATCGGGGTCGGCACGGAGCGGTTTTTTGCTTCCTTTTTTCACGCCTGGAAAAAAGGAAGAACGAGACACGGAACGAAGTTCCGAAAGTGAGATTAAACTTCGCTACGCTTGTTTGACCTCCTTCTTGCTCGGCAAAGTCCGCAAGCGGTCTTTGTTCTCGCTGCGGGCGTCGGTTGCCGCGTCGCTTCGTCTCAGGTTTAGCGCATAACCTTTTGCGGATGCTACCTCCCTGCGCTTGATCCGCACCGTTCCTGCGGAACGACGACGGGCTGCGGTCGGTTAGCTCGCATGGCCTTCGGCCATGCTTGGTTCAGCATGACGCAAAGCGCGGAGGGGGCGGATGACGGCGGGGAGGTAGCATCTGCCTGAAGGCTCGACGTGGACGAAGGTCAGAGGATGATGCCCCCCTGGATCGAGCGGCGGCTGCGCGGATGTTCGTCGGGAACATATTCGGGAAACGAGGCCCGGTTTTCCTGCAGGTAACCGAGAGCCTTGTTCAACAACGAACGGGCCGTGTTCCGGGTTTCCCGGCGCAGCAGGGCGATTTCCTCCGCCGTGGCCGGCTTGCCGTTCGGAGGAATGTTCCGAAGCACTCCGATGTTGGCCGTGCGGGCCGTCAGTTCCGGGATCAGGGCGTATTTGACGAAATAGGCCAGTGCCGGTTTGACGTAAGTTTCCGTGAATTCCGGGTATCGGCCTTCGCAAAGCGCCGGATACAATTTTCCGAAAACGGGCGCCAGGAATTTCAGCTGGATCGCTTCGATGCGGCTGTCGTTCAGGATGCGGCTGTCCGCCTGTTCGTACGGCGAAAAGGCGGTGTCCAGTACTTCTGGGGGAGTGACGAGCGGTTTCATGGGCGGGTGAGTTCGGACAGGAATCGTTGTTGCAGGGGATCGTGTTCGTCGTAGGGAAGGCCGTCGATTTTTCGGGCTTCCCAGACCTTCATGTAGGCGGGCCGGGCCTGCGCGGGCGGGCGGTTGACGACCTGCAGCGAGGCGGCGTCCGTTTGCAGCAGGTCGCGGATGACGCCGCGGATGGGTTCCAGCAGCTCTTCCTGCTGGCCCAGGATCAGGGTGTTCAGGGCCACCTCGTATTCGTGCAGGATGCGCTCGGAGGAGAAGCCGGAAGCGTAGTCCAGCCCGCTGAGGGAGCGGAACCAGGAGTGGGCCGCAATCAGGTCGGCTCCGGCCTGGGCGTGGAGGTCTTTCCAGTCCCCCTCGTGGTCGGAGGAGAGCGGGATGAATTTCGAGCCTTCCTTTTCTCCCGCCTCTTTCACCAGAAACATCACCTGTCCCGGCTTCCCGGCGAAGCGGGCTTCCGCCTTGCGCAGGATGTTTTCGGCTTCCGCGTCGTTGTCCACTTCCGCGTCGAGCACCAGAATGCCCGAAAGCTGGAAGGAATTGTCGAGCCGGCTGATGTTCCACCGGTCGGTTTTGTAGGCGATGGCCGAAACGTTCATCCCGGCGATGTAGGACGGCACCCCGTAATTCTCGAACATCGGTTCGTAGTCCCGGTAGTGCAGAACGGAACGAAGCGTGCCGTCGGGGGCTTTTTCGAAAGCGGGATAGAGAGGGAGCCTTTGCGCCCGGGCGGGGGCGAACTCCCGCCAGTCGTGGTGCAGGAGGATGTGCGTCCGGTCTTTGGCCAGCCGGCACCGCGTGGCGTCCTGGTGGAAAAGGGAGAGGAACGTGCGGCCCGGATCGGTCGCGATTTCCAGGAAGGCGTTCCCCAGCAGGAGCTTGTCGAAAGCGAGCCGGTTGAAAACCTGCCGGAGGCTTTCGCCCGTTCCGTTGGCGGATTCGACCAGCGCCCGAAGCGCTTTTTGCGCCGGGTCGCAGGAAAAGCCCTTGCCGGAAATGTAGCCGGCCTTGTCGTTGAGAATCCGGCGGTGGACGGTGGAGCGGCGCGAGAGGACGGAAAGGGCGTAGGGAAACAGATTGTCGTCGCCCCACCGCCAATAACGGCTGTCGTCGGCGATACGGCTGCCGGGCGACAGGAAATCGTCGGCCCGGTTCCGGCAAAGGTAGAAGGAGGTTTTGGCGCCTCCGGATTTGGGAAGGATGGGTTTCATAAACGGCGTTTGTCAGGGTGAAGCGGAAAAAGGCAGGGAGCGTCGGAGGCTCCCTGCCTGAGAAAGGGCCGCGGCGCTCAGAGGGGGCTGCCGTCGTAGAGCCGTGCTTTCGAGGTGTCACAGGATCGGAGCGTTACCGTTTCCCCGCTGAGGTCGGCCGGTTTTTTTCCGGTCGTCCCGGTGGCGGAGACGAGTCGCAGCGGGCGTTCGTCTCCCAGCTCTTCGGAGTAGCCGACCACGAAGGAGTGTCCTTCGGCGGCGGTAACGACGGCGACGATTCCGCATAAAGATGCGGCGGTCGTTGCGGCGATCAGCTCCCGGCTCCGGGCGTCCATGCGGCCCGTTTGAAATTCAAGGGTGTGGGTGACGCAGGGAATTCCGTTTTCGATGCCGAGCGTTTCGGTATAGACGGCCCGGCCTTCCCCGAAGGTGCAGACGGCCCAGGCTGCGTCCCCGTCCGTCCGGATTTCCCGGTAGAGGCCGCTGACGGGATCGGCAACGACTTCCCGGATCCGGCAGCGTTCGATCAGGGCTGCGGAGCGGACGCCGGAAACGGTTTTTCCGCAGGCGCACCGCCATGTTTCGAAAAGGATTTTTCCGGACATGCGTTTTCCCGTTATTCGCTTTTCAGCGAGGCGACGATCAGTTCGGGCAGCAGGTAATCGCATCCGGCCATGAAGACGGCCCGCTGCCGGTTTTCCATCTCGTCCGGATTGTACCACATCCGCACTTCCATGCCGGGAAAATCGCTGGTGTTCACCGCCAGCGCCAGGTTTCGCCGGTCGGTCAGCAGGGCCAACGAAGCCGGCATGTCCGCATATTGGGTCAGGTAGCTTCCGATCCGGATGTCCAGCACCGGAATCCCTTTGTAGGAGATGCCGCTCCGTCCGTTCTGACGGGCCAGGTAAGCGCTTTCGACCGAAACGTTGTCGAGGGTTTCCTCGTAGTTTTCGTAAACGTCGGAAGTGACCAGATAGACCAGATTTTCCTGTCCCTTGAATTGCCGGAGCGTTTCCGGAGCCGTTTCCCACATCTTTTTCAGCAGGTCGCGCGCCGCGTCCGCCGCAGTCATGTCGGTCATGGGGACGGAAACGATCTCGGAATCGGCAGCCGCCGCGTCCGTGCGGATGCGCTTGAGAAAGCCGTCGAAGGTGTTCAGCCCGTCGGCGCGGGACGTGTCGCCCACCCACATGGTCGCCCGGATCGCTTCGGCGATGGCTTCCCGGAACAGGGCGGTTTCGGCCGCTTCCAGCTCCGTGCCCGACAGGTCGTCCAGATTCGCTTCCGGGCCGCCGGCGATTTGTTCGTAGACCATCCGGAAATAGTCTTCGGCGGAGAAACCCAGCTCGGCCTTGACCTTGAACAAGTCGATTTTTTTCTGGTACTTCCGGGCCGGTTCGCCTCCCGTCCAGCCCTTGCCGTACTTTTTCAGCACGTCGGCGGCCCGTTTCCAGAATTGCAGCGTGGTGGGAACCGGCATGTTGTAGAGGATGCGGATGCCCAGCGCCTGCGCGTCGGGGCCGGTCAGCATGGGCCGGAAAAAGACGGTTTCGAGTTCGCGTCCTTCGTAGGTCTTGGGGTTTTCGATGATTTTCGCCATAGTGGTTGTGGTGGAAGGTTAACGGTTTTTCAGGTTGCGGAGGTCGTTTTCGTAGGCCAGCGCGTTCGGTTCGGGAAGGGTGTCCCGCAGGGAGGGGTCTTCCCTGGGAAGGGTACGGGTCGCTTCGGCCCGGAGGCGGGCGTTCATCGACTCCAGTTCGGCCACCCGGTTGCGCAGCCGTGCGAGTTCTTCGTTTTCCGGTGCGGTTTCCGGTTCCTTTTCCGGGCTGTCGGCGACCTCCGTCGTCATAAAGTCGGAGGCGTCGCAGTCGTTTTCCGGGTTCAGCCCCAGGATTTCCAGCAGGGCGTTCCAGCGTTTTTTGATGTTCGTCATGGATAAGGGTATTTTGTCGATGATCGGTGGCCGCAGGTTTTCGGGAATCGGCGGGAGGCCGAGGCGGTCGACGATCCGTGCCGCGTCGTTCGCCGTTTTCGCGGGGGCGATGATCCGGTCGGCCAGCCCGGCGGCCAGCGTCTCTTCCGGAGACATCCACACGCCGTTGCCGTCGTTGCGGGCCATCAGCCCGTCGAAATGTTCCGGGCTTCTCCCCGACCGTGCCGCGTAGACGGCTGCGATCCGCCGGTCGGTTTTGTTCAGCAGGTCGAGCGTACGGGCCAGTTCCCCGGCGTTCCCTTCCGTGCAGGAGGAGGACTTGTGGATGAGGTAGAGGGCGTTGGCCGAAATCTCCCGTTTTCCGGGCGAAGCGGCCTGGGCGATGACGGTGGCCGCCGAAGCCGCGTAGCCGTAACAGCGGGTGGTGATCTCTCCCGGCAGGGCGGACAGGGTTTCGTAGATCAGCAGGGCGTCGTTGATGTTTCCTCCGGTCGAGCGGATGTTCACCACGATGTTCCGGCTGTGGATGCGCCGGAGGTTTTCCACGGTTTCGCGGAATTTCCGGTAGGTGGCCACCGGCGAGCCGCTTCCGGCGAACTGCTCGGATTCGGGGACGCCGATGATGCCCTCGATGTCGATTTCGGTGAGGTGCTGCGTCCGGGCGACGATGTGGATCGGTGCGGTCATGTTTTTTTCTGCGAAGGTAAAAGGGCGGCGGGAAGGCGGGTTTTATACGTTTTCCGCCACCGGGGGATGGAAATTGACGTCCTTGTAGTAGTACACGCACTTGCGGACGTATTCGTACGAGCAGGCGAATTCCTCCGTGGCCTGCCACATGGCGCCGAGACGGCTGCTTCCGTTTTTCACCCGGTCTTTCACGTATTCCCGGACGACCAGCACCTTCATCAAGGTGTGGTCGATGACGCCCAGTCGGAAAAGCGTGTCGATCAGGGCTTCGGGAGCGGTTCGGGGGGAACAGCGGCGCACCATTTCCTCCAGTTTTCTTTGATAAACGGTCATAAGGGAAAATTTTTCAGGATTCTTTCAGGAAAGTGAACAGGGCGGGCTTTCCGGAACCGGGCGCGTATCCTTTTACGCTTTCGAGTCGGCAGCGGATTTTTTCCCCGCGGAAGACGAACGTGTGGAAACCCCGAAAGTCGCGTTTCAATCCGTTCGGAAAGAGGAGGTTTTCCATGTCGTGCGCTTCCGGAAAGAGGCGGAGCGTGAGTCTTCTCCCGTGGTTCAGCATGGAAAAATAGGGATCGTGGTAAGCGCGGAGGCCGCTTTGGCCCTCGAAATCGTCGAAGCAGAGGGTGAAGCCTTCCGCCGGGTCGGGGTAGTGGAACGCCACGAGGGGATATTCCTTTCCGAACGTCGGCCAGCCCCAGGTTTCGTTTTCCGCCAGCGGGCGGAGGCCGAGCCATCGGACGATTTTCGGAGCGAAGTTCAAATCCCCGTCGTCGTAGTTGTCCTTTCTCCGGTCGCGGTTTCCCACGCAAAGCAGCGAGGCGCTCCGGGCCTGGGGCACCGAACCCGTCCGGTTCATGGAGGGGGAAAAGAGCGGATTCACCGCGTTCTCTTCCTCCGGCCGGGCGAACCGGTTTTCGATTTCCATCCGCTGCCGGGCGAATTTTTTCTTGTTGGCCTCGTTCCAGCGCATCACGGTGCCGTCGTCGTCCCGGTAAAGCAGGACGACGCTCCGGGGCATGTCGTCTCCGGTTTCCCGGATGGTTATGGGAAATCCCTGCGCCCGTTTCTCCGTCCAGTCCGTTTCAGCCCGAGGGTCGGCGAAGGTGCCGTACGGCTCGATGTGGATCGTGCGGGAAAGTTCGTCCGTATAGAAGCAAAGCCGGAAAAGGTGGGCCAGCGCGCGGAACAGCTCGATCTGCTTTTGTTCGTGGGCGAACAGTTCGTTCGCGGAGACTTTCGATCCCTCCATCGGGTTGACGTAAAACACGGGGCGCAGGGACGTGTCTCCCAGCAGGGTCAGGGGCGTGCCGGGTTCGGCTCCGCTGAACGTCACGTTGTCGAAGAACCGGGTCGCGTTCCCCTTGCACAGGGAGGGACGGCTTCGCAGGGTCACGTCGATTTCGAGGTTTCGCGGAATGTCGGTGTAGTCCTGCGTCAGGTAGAAAGCCCAGTCGCCCGGTTCTTCCCCGTCTCCGGAAATGCTTCCCCGGAACAGGGCGGCTTTCGCGAAGGGTTTGGCTATGGAGATTTCCTCCTGCGGCAGCCGGATGACGATCGTTTCCGTGCTTCCGTCCGTGTAGTCGATGACCAGCCGGTAGTGGGGCACCGGATCGAACGCGAAGTTGACGAGGGTATAACTGCCGGTCAGCGTCCCTCCGTTCCGGTGATCTTCCAGCGGGTTGACCAGCGGAATGTCGTGGGTGGCGCCGTCGTCCAGCCGGATTTTGTCGAATCCCGCCAGACGCGTCGAGGAAACCACCCGGAAGCTGCTCCGGAAACGGAGGCGGTATTCGAATCCCAGCACGACGTCTTCGGAAGGCGTGAATCCGGGACGCAGGTCGATCTGACGGAAACAGTTTCCGTTGCTGAACGCTCCCTCGATTCTTTTCCCGTCCTGCACCCGGTAGGGATCGGCGGTGTCCACGAGGTTGCCCACCGTGTGGGACGGCTGGTAAGGCGAAGCGTACACCGCCCCGTACTCGTTGGCCGCGGCGGTCGATTCCCCGAACCGGGCGGCGAAAAAGTTTATCCGGCTTTTCAGCAGGTCGATGTCCCGGGCCGGATAATAGCCGCTCATGTAAAGCGACCCGAAATCGTCCGACTCCAGAAATTCGGAGCGGATCGCGTAGCCCGCCGCTCCGACGATGGCGTCCAGCACCGTTTTGATCCGGAAGAACGGATGGTAGTCTTCGCAGGTCATCGGGCGCACGGGCGGAGTTTCGGTTTCGTACGCGGGAAGATCGTACCGGTCTCGCTGAACGGGGAAGAAACGGACGGGGGAATCTCCGTACCAGCTTTCCCGAATGAGGTCGCCCGTGAGGATCGCCTCGCAGGGAAGGTCGGTTTCCCGCAGGAGCTTTTGAGAAGCCGAAGCGATCCATCCCGGCAGAGGCACCACGATTTCCACCCGGTACGTTCCGGAGCGGTCGTCGGCCGTTTCGCAGCCGGTCAGGTGAGCGCTTCCCTTCAGCAGGGTCGTTCCGTCCGCTTCGACCCTGGCCGGATGATCCTGCCGGTTATAGCGGTCGGCCGAGAACGGTTCCGCGGGATACCCCAGCAGGGCGTCGTTCCGGGGCGTGGCCGGCAGGAGGAACGGATAGCGTTTTTCCTGCACGCGGGCCGGGTCGCAAAGCTCGTCGAAGGAAACGTCGATCTCCGGAAGCCTGTCCCGACGGATTTCGGCCTCCTGTCCGTCGATGTACAGCCGGATCATGGCCGCCGGTTTTGGAAGGAAACCGGAGACAGGTAAGCGAACACGAATTCCAGTGTCCGGAGCCGTTCGTCGTAAACGGGGCAGCGGTCGGTCCGTACTTCGGCTGCCGCGTAGTCCGTTCCGTCCAGTATCCACACGCCTGCGGCCGCGACCAGTCCGGCCAGTTCTTCCGCCTGTCGCTTTTTCAGGGGAGCGGTCACGGCGGTCACCGTTTTTTTCAGGCAGTTCCGGGAATAACGTTCGCCGTCTTCGGTTTCCCGCAGCCGGGTCAGCGTGACGTTCCGGGTCGCGTCGAAGGTGAAGGCGTCGATGCCGCCGAGCCGGTTCCACCAGCAGACCCGGACGCCGTCGCCGTGCCCCTTGCGGATGCGGTAGGGGATTTCCATCACCGTTTCGCCGCTGTTTTGCACCCGGAGGACGAAGGCGTCGAATTCGGTGACCGAACGGTTCCGCTGGTGCAGCAACCCTGCCAGATGATTCATGTTGACGACCGCCGCCACCAGATTTCTGTCGGGCAGCGTCAGTGCGCCGAGGGAGATTTCCTCAGGGGTGTCGGTTCCCGGGCCGAAAACGACGCGGGCGGAAATTTCCCCGGCGTCCGGGATGAAGGAAACTTCGTCCTGTTCGTCCGGGCCGATGACGCGGGTGCCGGAAAGTCCCGACAGGGGAGCGTTGTAGAGGGGGCCGGCGATTCCGGTGGTGTGCACGGTCGAGTTTTGCAGTCCGTTCGCCCGCACGACGCTCTTCAGCGTGCGGTGTTCCGGGACGACCAGCCCCGAATCCCGGAAGGGAAGGGGAGCGATGGGAGCGGAACTGCGGAGGTAGGGGGCGGCGTTCACGGTGAATTCCCGTTCTCCCGTGAACCGCTTGAGTCCTTGTCGGGTCGTTCCTTCCGGGTCGAGCATCTCGATTTCGTGCATCGCTTCGGGAATGTCGGTACGGAAGGTGTAAAGCACGTCCCGGAAAGCCGGCCCGAATTCCGGCGGGGATGAAATGATTTCCATGTCGCAGGGGTTTAAAAGGATTCGCAATAGAGGATTTCCGCTTCGAACGTGACGCAAACCGAGAGTTCTCCGTAGTTGGTCAGGGCGGAACGGGCCGGCGTGCAGGTGATGTTTTCCGTCGAGGCGATTTTCGGATGCACGGCCAGCGCTTCGTACAGGCGCAGGGCCGTTTTTTCCAGCCCTTCCCAGATTCTTTCCTGGAAAAGGGGGGAATAGTTTTCATTCCGCTGCAGGATGTGGAGCCGGATTTTGTACCGGAGCGTCCCTTCGTTCCGGCCCTTTTTCCCGCAGAGGACGGGCGGTTCCGCCCAGATCATCGGAAATTCCAGGGGCGATTCGGTCATCTGTTCGGCGAACCCGCATCGGAAAGCCAGTTCGTTGGCTCCGGCGAAGTCCCGGACGGCGTTGGTCAGGATGCCCATGGTCAGATGGTTTCCGGGCGGTTATACACGGAAAGAACGCGGATCAGGTCGCCCAGCTCCCGCGCGACGTTCGCCGTTTTCGAAAAGGAGAGTTTGTGCCGGGCCCGGATTTCGGCCAGCCGGCACACGGAACACCGGGCGACTTCCAACAGTTGTACCGTCGTACGGGTCGCTTCCTCGGGGTCGGCCGGAAGCAGGACGGGGCTGGAAACGAGAGGGGATGCCTGTTTCATTTCGGGATGAATTGATTGTTTATAAAATGAACTAAAAAAGCGGTGTATTTCGAAATACACCGCAAATATAAACAATCGGAACCCTGTTGTCAAGGGTTTGTGTTTGTTTTTTGAATATTTATGTATAAATATTGAATTTTATTCGGGTTCGGTTTCCGGTCGGACGGCTTCTTTGAACAGTTCCACCGCCTTGTGCATCGACCCGAAGAATTTTCCGCCGGCGGCATTCTTATGGCCGCCTCCATTGTAGCAGGCCCGGGCCAGCGCGTTCACGTCCGCATCCCCCTGCGACCGGAGGGAAACCTTGATGCAGTCGGTGGTCTGGATGAAAAAGGCCGATATCCGGACGTCCCGGATGGAAAGGGGCATGTTGACGAACCCTTCGCTGTCTCCCTGCCGGAAGTTGTAGCGGGTCTGTTCCTCCAGCGTCAGGGTCATGTAGGCGGCGCGGCAGCCTTCCAGCAGCACCATTTTTTCGTCGAGCATGTACCCCAGCAGGCGCATCCGGTCGGCGGAAAAGTTATTGTAGATGGCGATGTTGAGCCGGGGCACGTCGAGGCCCAGCTCCACCAGTCCGGCCACGGCGCGGAAAAGTTCGGGAGTCAGGTTGCCGTAGGTGAAATTCCCGGTGTCCGTGCTGATTCCCACGTAGAGGGATTCCGCCGTCGCGTAGTCCAGCGCGGCCTGAAGACCGGTCGCCCGGATGATCTCATAGACGAGGTAGGAAGTGGAAGACGCCTTCGTGTCCGAAAAACTCAGGTCGTATTCGTCCGGGGGAGCGAGGTGGTGGTCGATCAGGATCTTTTTCGCCGATGCGTTGGCCAGCACGGCTTCCCCCAGCGCTTCCAGCCGATGGAGCTGGTTGAAGTCCAGGCAGAAAATCAGTCCGGAATCCGCGATGAAAGCGGCGTTTTCCTCCGGAGCCGTCTTATAGACGTGCACCCGGCCGATGTCCCGCATCCATCCCAGGAAATAGGGATAGGGATTGGGCACGATGAACCGGACCGTGTGGCCCAGGCTTTCCAGCGTCCGGAGCCACGCCAGGCCGGAGCCGATGGCGTCTCCGTCCGGGTTGGTGTGGGAGACGATCGTGATTCGTTGCGGAACGGCCAGCCATTCCTTCAGTCGTATGATTTTTTCCGTTTCTTTCATGTTCAAGCGTTTTCGTAACCGCCGTGCGGGCGGCTGTGTGTTTTTGTCGGAAAGAGCGTTCGTTCCTTCCGTTTCCGTGCCGGAGCTTTCCCGTCCTTCGGCGGACTTTCGTTTCCCGTTTCCGAAGCCGGGCCGGAAAAGGGTCGGAAGTTAGATTTCCGCCCGGGGCCATCCGGGAGCCTGCAGGGCGATTTCCTGTCCGTCCGGGGTCGTGAGCGCCGCGCCTTTGGACTCTTCCGTGATGTGGCCGATGATGTCGACCCCCGGAATGTTCATCGCCTCTTCCCGTTTGTCGAGCGGTACGGTGAAAACCAGTTCGTAGTCTTCCCCGCCGTTGAGGGCTGCCACCACCGGATCTATGTGCATCTCTTCCGCCATGGCGAAGGTTTCCTTGGCGATCGGCAGCCGGTTGAGGTAAATCCGGGCACCTTTCCGGGAGGCCTTGCAAATGTGCAGGATTTCCGAGGCCAGCCCGTCGGTGATGTCCATCATCGCCGTGGGTACGAGTTTCAGTTCGGCCAGGGATTCGATCACGTCGCGCCGCGCTTCCGGTTTGAGCTGCCGTTGCAGGATGTATTCGTATCCTTTGAACTGCGGCTGCGGATTTTCCGTCCCCCGGAGGGCGATCTTTTCCCGTTCCAGCAGTTTCAGTCCCATGTAAGCCGCTCCCAGGTCGCCGGTGACGCAGATCAGGTCGTGCACCCCGGCTCCGCTCCGGTAGACGATTTTGTCCTTGTCCGCTTCGCCCACCGCCGTCACTCCGATGGCGAGGCCCGTCAGCGAGGCCGACGTGTCGCCTCCGACCAGATCGACTCCGTATTGGTCGCAGGCGATCCGGACGCCTTTATAAAGGTCTTCCAGCATTTCCACGGAGAATTTGGCCGATACCCCGACCGCTACGGTGAGTTGCTTCGGAGAGCCGTTCATGGCATAGATGTCGGAAATGCCGGCCACGACCGTTTTGTAGCCGAGGTGGGTCAGGGGAGTGTACACCAGATCGAAGTGGATTCCCTCCAACAGCAGTTCGGTCGTGATGAGCAGGTATTTGTCTCCGGCGTCGACGACCGCCGCATCGTCTCCCGGCCCCAGTACGGTGGACGGGTTCTTGGCGGTGAAATCACGGGTCAGCCGGTCGATCAGGCCGAATTCCCCCAGGGAGGCTATCTCGGTTTTCATGTCAGCGTTTTTACGTGGATGTACGTTACGGAAGGCGGATCGTACGCCGTTGCAAAAATATGGAAAAAGATTGGGACTAAATGGAGAAAAAGGTTTAATTTTGCCTTCCGTCAGTAAACCTTTAACAGGAAAAGAGATGATAAATATCGTGTTATTCGGCCCTCCGGGAGCGGGAAAAGGAACCCAGGCGGCGAAACTGGTGGAAAAATACGGAATCCGGCACATCTCGACGGGAGACGTGATCCGGGCCGAAATCAAGGCCGGTACGGAACTGGGAAAGGAAGTGGAAGCCTACACGTCGAAAGGGCATCTTTGTCCCGACCGGCTGGTGATCGACATCATCGCCGATTATGTGGCCGCCCATCGGGATGTAAAGGGAAATATTTTCGACGGGTTTCCCCGGACGACTCCGCAGGCCGAGGCCTTCGACCGGATGCTGAGCGAGTGCGGACTGGACGTTACCCTGATGACTTCGCTGGAGGTGCCGGACGAAGAACTGGTCGAACGGATCGTGCTGCGGGGAAAGGAAAGCGGGCGTGCCGACGACTGCGATATCGACGTAATCCGGAACCGGATCGCCGTATACAAGGAACAGACGGCCGTCGTGGCGGACTACTATGCGGCCCAGGGGAAATATTATCCGGTGAACGGAGTGGGAGCCGTCGACGAGGTTTTCTGCAGGCTGTGCGGAGAAATCGACAAGGCGCTGACCCGAAAATAACGTTTTTTTCGGACGGGATAAATGTTTGGATGACAGGATTGTAGAACGATCCTGTCATTTTTTGTTCTGAAAAATACCAAAAAAAGTGCGGAGAAAATTTGGAGGGAAAGAAAAAGTCCCTACATTTGCACCCGCAACAACGAAAAACGAACTGCTTCACGGGAAGACGGGCAGAGAGAGGGAGAAGGGGGGAAACGAAAGGTTGCGAAAACGTTCTTTGCAGATTTTTTCAAAAAATGTTGGCGGTCTGAAAAACATTCTCCATCTTTGCAGCCCCGGTTCGTTCCGGCAGGTTCTTGGAAACGGAGGCGTTTTCGGACACAATAAATGTTTCGGTGCGGCGTTTTATTCTCCGGGTTCGGAGGGGGAGCTGAAAAAAAATATTCGAAAATGTTTTGGAAGTTCCGAAAAACGATTTACCTTTGTGCCCCGTTTCGATCCTTCGGGTAAGACCGGAAGAGAGAAAGGGAAAAGGTTCCGGGAAATTTTGATTCCGCACGCAATAAACGTAAGAACGAATCGTTTTTATAATCCTTGCCCTTCGAGAAGGGGTGGAAAGAAAAAACAAATATTTTTAACGAAATGTTTGGCGGTTACAAAAAGATGACATATCTTTGCAATCCGATTCGAATAAGTTTTTTGAAAGAATCTTGAAACTGACACAATAATATAAATGCAACGGCGTTTATATTGAGTATAAGAAACAGTTCTTTGACAAAGTTTAAGCAGCAAGTTTATTTTGAGTAAACAATACCTTTGAGTAGCTAAGGATTATTTGAAACATTTTTACAATGGAGAGTTTGATCCTGGCTCAGGATAAACGCTAGCGGCAGGCCTA
>CAMLTW010000022.1 GCA_946486375.1 uncultured Rikenellaceae bacterium | reverse complement strand
ATCCGGTTGCTCCACCTCATTCCAATCGTCCTGCAACCAGCCGTTTCCCTGCCCCCCTGCGTCATTGCGAGGCTTCGCAGAAGCCGTGGCAATCTCATCCGGTGTGCACGGAGATCCTCACGTCGGGCCTTACGGCCCTCCTCAGGATGACGCAAGAGTATTCCGGTTCTTCCGAGTGTTCGGGAACCTCGGACTTTCCCGCAAACTTGTCTATACTCGCTGACGCAACCACCTTTCCGGGGTCGCCGGAGCGACCGGTCGGTGAGGCTCGCAGGGCCTTCCTTTTGGAATGTCAGCGCGTAACCTTTTGCGGATGTTATCAACCTGCGCTTTATCCGCACCAGCCTTGCGGCTGACTGCGGGCAATGTTACTTCCCTCCGTTATTTCCGTTCCGGCCTTACAGGCCGACAACGGACTCCGGTCAGTGAGGCTCAGACCGCTTCGCGGTCTTCGGTTCGGTTGATGAGCTCGCATGGCCTTCGGCCCTGCTCGGTTCAGGATGACGCAAGGGGTGCAGAGGTGCCGGAGCGGTTGGAAGGAACCGGGCTGCATGGCGTCATGCTGAACCGAAGAATGACGCGAAGGCAGCCGGGTTCCGTTTTTCCGGGCGTCGGGAACCCTATCGCCGTCCTACATCTCCATCTTGCGCTGGCGCACCGCCTCGAACAGCAGCACCGCCGCCGCCGCCGATACGTTCAGGGACTCGATGGCCCCCACCAGCGGAATGGCCAGCTTCACGTCGCACATTTTCAGCACCTCCTTCGAAATCCCCGTGTCCTCGCTTCCCATCACGAAAGCCGTCGGCCCGGCCAGATCGGCCTCGAACAGCAGCGTGTTGCTCTTTTCCGTGGCGGCCACCGTCCGCAGCCCCTCCTCCTGCAGGTAGCGCAGGGTGTTGCGGATGCTCCCCACCCGGCACACCGGAATCAGGTTGAGGGCGCCCGCCGAAGTCTTGATGGCGTCGGCGTTCACCGGAGCCGCGTTTTTCAGGGGGACGACCAGCGCGTGAGCGCCGGCGCATTCCGCGCTGCGGGCGATGGCCCCGAAGTTTCGCACGTCGGTCACCCCGTCCAGCACCACGACCAGCGGCGTTTCTCCGCTCTCCTTCACCGCCTCCAGCACCTCGGACAGTTCGGCGTACTCGATGGCCGCCGTCTGCGCCACGACGCCCTGGTGAGCCGCGTTCCGGGTGAGGCGGTTCAGCTTCTCGACCGGCACCTCCTGCACCTGAATCCGGTGGCGGCGGCACAGGTCGCGCAACTGTCCCAGCAGGGGGCCTTCGCTCCCCTTCTTGATCATCACCTTGTCGATTTGTTTTCCCGCGCCGACGGCTTCCATCACGGGGCGTATGCCGAAAATCAGATTCGCATTCATTCTTCTTAAAGGTTTACAGGTAAAAGCGCAAGATACGGATTATTCGGGGAAGAGCGTCGTTTCCGGCGTATCCGCGCTCCTTTTTACCGTGTCCCGAAAACGAGCGGGGCGGCAGGATCGAAATCCCGCCGCCCCGTTTCCGGCACCCTGTTTCCGCTTTATTTGGAAACGGTGAATTTCTTTTCCCTGATCCGCGCTTTTTTACCCGTCAGCTTGCGTAGGTAGTAGATGCGCGCACGGCGCACGATCCCCACCTTGTTAAGCTCGATGTTGCTGATGGTCGGAGAGTAAAGCGGGAAAATCCGTTCCACGCCCACGCCGTCCGAAATCTTCCGCACGGTGAAGGTCTGGGTCACGCCCGCCCCCTTGCGCTGAATCACGGTTCCCCGGAAGCTCTGCAGCCGTTCCTTGGAACCTTCGACGATCTTGATCGTCACGGTGACCGTGTCACCGCTCTTGAATGCCGGGAAATTCTTATCCTTCGGATAGAAAGCGTCTTCCGCTACCCGGATCAACTGTTCGTTCATGTCTTTAACCCTTAACGTTTCGAGGGGGAATATTACCGGCTCCTGCGTCCGCGTAAGAGATTCCGCCGTTTTGAACGGCAAAGGTAAAGGCTTTCTTCCGAATTTCCAACTTTCGGGCGGGAAAAGTGCGGAAAGGGGCGGACGGGGGTGACCGGTGAGCTCGCAAGCTTACGCTTTGAAAAGTCGGTGCGTAATTTGTTGCGGGTGTTACCTTCCTCCGCCTTTTCCGTGCCGTCCCTTGCGGGACGACCACGGGCTGCGGTCGGTGAGCTCGCAGGCTTGCGCCTGCTCGGTTCAGGATGACGCGGGGGTTGCAGGGGCAGGAACAGGCGCGGGGTGGCCACAATGACGCGGGGCGGCGGGGTTTTGGAAGGCCGGTGCGTAATTTGTTGCGGGTGCTACCTCCCTGCGCTTGATCCGTGCCGTCCCTTGCGGGACGACCACGGGCTGCGGTCGGTGAGCTCGCAGGCTTGCGCCTGCTCGGTTCAGGATGACGCGGGGTAGCGGGGGCAGGAACGGGCGCGGGGTGGCCGCAATGACGCGGGGTGGCGGGGTGGCGGGATGGTCGGAAGGAACCGGTTGGGGGATAGAGTGCTGCCCTTTCCCGTCGGCCTTCGTTTGAAAGGATATCGGCAGCCGGAAGTTCCCCGCCCTCTTACCGCACCCGCTCCAGCTCGGTGACGACCGGGTTGTGGTCGCTCAGGCCGATCTTCGGGGAGTAGTACCGCACGGCCCGGAAATCCGGACTGTGCAGGATGTAGTCGATGCGCACGATCTTGCGGATGCCCCGGAACGTGTACCCGTATCCGGAACCCGCTTCGCGGAAACCGTCCCTCAGGCTGCGGGTGAGCGTGCGGTAAACGTAGGAGGCGGGCGTGGCGTTGAAGTCCCCGCAGACGACGAGCGGATAGGGCGATTCGGCCGCCGCCTGCGCCAGCCGGTCGGCCTGCCGGCTCCGGGATTGGGCGTTTTGACGAAGCCGCTGCGCCAGGTTCAACACCGCCCGGCCTTCCTCCTTCTCGTCGCCGTACAGGCGCGCCCGTTCGATGTCGCGCCGCGAATGGGTCACCCCCGTGGTTTGCAGGTGGGTGGCGAGGATGCGGACGGTGTCGTTTCCGACCTGAAGATCGACGGAAAGGAAAAGGTTATCCGAATCGGGAAAGGGATTCACCGAAGCGTCTACGATCGGGTGGCGGCTGAAAACGGCCACGTCCGGAAACGGCCTGTCCTCGACGAAGCGGTAGGGCAGGTGGTGGAAGGCGGTCGCTATGCTGTCGAGATCATACGTCGAACCGATGGAAAATTCCTGGAAACAAACCACGTCGGCCTCCTCCCGCCGCATCTGTTCGGCGATCTGCTCGACCGTGGAGGCGAAGGGGCCGCCGCCGCTGAAATTGTGGACGTTGTAAGTGGCCACCCGCAGGTTGCCGGGCGCCTTTCCCCCTTCCTCCGGGAAGGAAATCCGGATCATGGAACCGATGTAGCCGGCGTTCAGGAGCAGGGCGCAGACCGGAAGGATGCCCCACCATTTGCGGCGGAACGCCCACCATGCCAGCAACAGGACGTTGAGCGCCAGGGTGAACGGCAGCAGCAGCCCGGCGAACACGGCCCCGGCCCATCTGTCCGGGCTGATCCGTCCCGCGGCCCACCCGACGACGGCCAGAAACGCGGCCGCGAAAGTGACCGCGATCAGCAGGTTGTACAACAGGTAGAAGGTGGCTTTTTTTCCCATACGTTCAGACGTTTTCCGGTCGTTCCGGCGACAAAGGTAACGATTTGTCGTCATAATCCGTACCCTATTCGTCCGAACCCGGCGGCATCGCCCTCAGGTTTTGGGGAAGCGGGGGTGCGGATGGTGACAGGGCGGCCGCAATGACGCGAAGGCATTACCGTCAAGGTGGTTGTGAGACGGTCGGGATGACGCAGGGCGGCGGGGGCGCGGGTGGTTGCGGGGCGGCGGCAATAACGCGGGGCGGTGGAGTTTTGGAAGGCTGGAAGGAACCGGGAGCGGATGTTACCTCCCTGCGCTTTTTCCGTGCCGGTCTTGCAGACCGACCACGGGCTGCGGTCAGTGAGCTCGCAGGGCCTTCGGCCTTGCTCGGTTCCTGTTTTTTTCAGTGCTTTTATTATGCCGGACAGAGATTAACCCGCCTTCGGCGTTTTTCGTTGCTCCCGCTCGGCATAGCTCAAATATATTTGGCTTTGCCCTCGCTTACTCGCAACGTTGCCACGTCGCTGCGCTCCTCGCAATGACGCAAAGCTATTGCTGTTGAGCAAGGGTTGTACAACGACTGCGGGCTCCGGTTGATGAACTCAGAATGACGCGAAGGATCTGGGGCGCGGATGGTGGCGGGGACCGCAATGACGCAGGGGAGCGGGTTTCCGGGTGGTTGCGGGATGGTCGGGAGGACGCGGGGTTCTTCCGACCTTTTTCCGGCCTCTCACTTTCCTTTTCGAGTGAGGCGGATGCGCAGCAGATTGACGGCGTGGGTCGAGGCCCGCTGGATATTCTGTGTCCGGAGCTTCCCGAAAACGCGCTTCTCGGCGAAAACCCCCTCCGGCCCGGCCACGGCCATCCATACCGTTCCGACGGGCTTCTCTTCGGTACCCCCGGTCGGCCCGGCGATCCCGGTGGTGGCGACGCCGTAAGTCGCCCCGGTCGCCCGTCGCACCCCTTCGGCCATCTGTTCGGCCGTTTCGCGGCTCACCGCCCCGTGCGCCGTCAGCGTTTCCGGGCGGACGCCCAGCAGGTTCGTCTTCACCTCGTTGCTATACGCCACCACGCCCCCGGCGAAATACTCCGACGCCCCCGGCATGGCGGTGAAGCGGGCCGCAATCGCCCCTCCCGTGCAGGATTCGGCGGTCGCCAGCGTCTCTCCCCGCTCCTTTAGCAGAGCGGCCGTCGCGCTTTCCACCGTGGCGTCGTCGAAGCCCAGAAAACATTCCGGAATCAGCGCCTGCAATTTCCCGAACTGCCGTTCCATCTCCGCCTCCGCTTCGTCCCGATCCACCTCATAGGCGGAGAGCCGCAGCCGGATGCAGGTCGGATTGGGCAGGTAAGCCAGCTTCAGCCACCCCGGAAGCGCGTCCTCCCACGGGGCGATCGCCAGCGCGAGCGCCGATTCGGGAAGGCCGTAGGTGATGGCCGTGCGGTGCACCACCGCGTCGAGCCGGAAGTGTTCGCGCAGCATCGGAATCAGGGTGTCGGTCACCATGTTCTTCATCTCGAAGGGGACGCCGGGCATCGACACGAGCACCTTCCCCTCCCGCTCGAACCACATGCCGGGGGCCGTTCCGTGGCGGTTCGGCAGCACCGTACAGCATTCCGGCACAAGGGCCTGCGCCCGGTTCAGCTCGTTGAACGCGATGCCGCGGGATTCCATCCAGCGTTCCAGGAACTCGTAGGTGGGCCGGTGCCGCACCAGCGGGCACCCGAAATAGTCCGCAAGGGTCTTTTTGGTCAGGTCGTCCTTCGTCGGCCCCAGGCCGCCCGTCACCAGCACGAGCTGCGCCCGCCGCAGGGCGTTGTCGAACGCCTCCCGGATGGCCGCCGGATCGTCCTGCACGGAAGTGATCCGCACGACCCGGATGCCGATTTCGTTGAGTTCGTGTCCCAGCCACGCCGAATTGGTATCGACGATCTGGCCGATCAGGATTTCGTCCCCGATGGTAATGATTTCCGCCAGCATGATTTTTCGGATATTCGATGAATCGTTTCCCTCCGCGGTGAAAGTTCCGGCCTGCGACAGGCTGTTCCCCGGCGGAACGGTCGTATAAGCGTTTGTGAAGTTCCGGTGCGCGGCCCGTTTTCGGTTCGGGCTTTTCCTTATGTCCGGACGGCCCGGCCCGCCGGTTCCCCGCCCGGAATCAGCCCTCCCCTTCCCCGGTCTCGTCCTGCATCCGCAGCCGGTTGCAGATCCGCTTCACGAATCCGGGGCCGTTGTAGATGAAGCCCGTATAAATCTGCACCAGACAAGCCCCGGCTTCGAGCATCGCCAGCGCGTCGTCTTCGGTCATGATTCCCCCCACGCCGATGATCGGGAAACAGCCCCCCGTCTTTTCGTGGATGTACCGCACGACCTCCCGCGACCGTTCGGTGAGGGGTTTCCCGCTGAGGCCCCCGTTTCCGATGGCCCGGAGCGCTTCGGGGCCGGCGTGCAGTCCCTCCCGGCCGGTGGTGGTGTTGGTGGCGACGATGCCGTCCAGCTTGCACTCGGTCATCACCTCGATCGTCTCGTCGATCTGCGCATCGGTCAGGTCGGGCGAAATTTTCAGCAGGATGGGCCGGTAGACGGCCTGTCCGCGCCGGAATTCGAGCAGGCCGCGGAGGATGCCTTTCAGGTGCTCCTTGTCCTGGAGGCTGCACAGGTCGGCGATGTTGGGGCAGCTCACGTTGATGACGAAATAGTCCACGTGCTCGTAGAGCAGGCGGAAACTCCGCAGGTAGTCCGCCGGGGCCGATTCGTTGGGCGTCACGGTGTTCTTGCCCAGGTTGCCCCCGATGATCAGGCGCGGGTTGCGCCCCCGCAGCCGCGCCACCGCGGCGTCGATGCCGTTGTTGTTGAATCCCATCCGGTTGATGAGGGCTTCGTCCTCCTCGAGCCGGAACAGCCGAGGCTTGGGGTTGCCCGGCTGCGCCCGGGGAGTCACGGTGCCGATTTCCACGAACCCGAAGCCCAGCGCCGCCAGTTCGCCGTACACCTCGGCGTTCTTGTCGAAACCGGCGGCCAGCCCGACGGGGTTCGGGAACTTCAGGCCGAACACCTCCCGTTCCAGCGACGGATGCCGCAGGGCGTAGAAACTCCGCAGCACGGCCCTGAACCCCGGCACGTAATGCCCGATTTTCAACAGCCACACGACCAAATGGTGTACGGCTTCGGGCGGAAACAGAAACAGCACCGGACGGATGATCCTTTTATACATGTCGATGACAGATTTAGCTACGCAATTTAGGAAAATTTCCGCGAAGTTACACAATAAATCCCAATTCCGTTCAACCGGCGGCGTTCTCCCCGGATCGCGGGAAGGGCGTCGGTCGTCTCGGTGGGGGCGGTTCCGGAAGGCCCGGCGTTGAAGTTAACCTGCCTTTGGGCCGTTTTTCGTCGCTCCGGCTCGGCAGAGATTCCCACGTCGGGCCTTGCGGCCCTCCTCGGAATGACGCAAAGGCGACAGGGTTCAGGATGACGGGAGGTAGCATCCGCAACGAAGTTGCGACGTGAGTATCCTTTTTTCAAAACTAACAGAGATTGCGTCGTTGCCGCTCCTTAGGATGACGCAGGGGAGCGGGGTTTGGGACGGTCGGGAGGAACCGGTAGCGGAGCAAAGACCTGCGAAAATGACAAAAATTCCGGCATCGACCCGATTCCGGGAACAGAATCCGACTTTTTTCTTACCTTTGTGTCAGTCACCCGAATTTCCGCCCTTTAACGCGACGGACGAAAAAGTTTTGCTTCGCTTCGCCCCCGGATGAAAAGCGCGACGGGTGAATGTGCGGGCCGCTGTGTCCCCGGCAACGAAGACACGAGCGGCCGACCGGAAACCGAACCCTGTAAAAACCCGATAAAACCCTCTAAAACTAACGATTATGAAACGTACATCATTACTGTTGGCCGGTTGCCTGACGCTGCTGCTGGCCGGTTGCGACAAGAACGACGGAGGCCCCGGAGAGGGACCCGTAAGCCGGCAGGCCCAGGAGGCTCTGGCCGTAAAATATCCGAATGCGGCGAATGTCGTCTGGGAAACGCGGGGAGAATACGTCGTGGCGCATTTCTCGATGGCGTCGTCGAAGGCTGCGGCCGCGACCGCCGGTCTGTCCGCCTGGTTCGACAACGGAGGAGACTGGTACATGACCGAAACGGACATCCGCTTCGAAGACCTTCCGACAGCCGTAAGAACCGCTTTCGCAGCCGGAGAGTATGCCGGACGGGAGGTGGACGAGGCGGATAAACTCGAACGCAACGGCACGGAAATCGTCTATGTCATCGAAGTCGAGGGCGACGGCACGGAAACGGATGCGGATCTCTATTATTCCCCGGACGGAGTGCTGATCAAAATGGTCGCGGACGCCGAAGACGACTACGATTACGAGGACTACATCCCGGCCAAACCCTCGCCGGGGGTGGAAAGCTACCTGAGGGAGCACCATGCCGACGCCCGGATTCTGGAAATCGATTCCGAGGACGGAATGACGGAAGTGGAAATTCTCGACGGGCGTCTGTGCCGGGAACTCCTCTTCGACCGCAACGGAAACTGGCTCTATACGAAAACGGAGACGGATTACGACGTCGTGCCCGATGGGGTTCGGCAAGCCCTGACCGACAGCGAATACGGTTCATACCGGATCGACGATATCGATCATTACCGAAACGCGAACGGCGACTTCTACCGGTTCGAGCTGGAATCGGCGGCGGGAGATGTCAAGGTGGACATCGCCCCTGACGGAACGCTGAGCGTGGTCGATCCGGATGCGGATACGGTGGGCAACGGGCAGATGCTCGATCCGAAGATCGCCGATTTCATCACGGGAAAATACCCCGGTTCCCGCATCAACGAATACGGTTACGACGACGGGTTGCTGGAGGTGGAGATTTACCACGATTCCCGTAAAAAGGACGTTTATTTCAACGGCAGCGACGCATGGGTGAAGACCGAATGGGATGTGCGGGACGCCGAGCTTCCGGCCGCCGTGACGGACGCGATCGCCGCTTCGGAGTGGGCGACGTACCGGATCGACGACATCGAATACGTGCAGACTTCCGCTGCCGAGTATTACCGGATCGAACTGGAAAGCGGCGACAGCGAAAAGGAACTGTGCATGGATGCGCAGGGAAGGATCGTTTAAACGCCGGCCTCCGGCTGCAACGAAGGGAATAAGCGACGGGAGCGTCTTTGAAAGACGCTCCCGTCGCTTTGCGGTTTTCCCGTCTGTTTCTGAGGATGACGCAAGGGTTGCAGGGGAGCGGATGGTTGCGGGGCGGCTGTAATGTCGCGGCGGCGGGGTTTCGGGAGGGTCGGGTGGTTACGGGTTTAGATTCCCACGTCGGGCCTTACGGCCCTCCTCGGAATGACGCGGGGGTGATGAAGGCGCAGGTGGCAGTGGGACGACCACGGGCTCCGGTCGGTGAGCTCGCATGGCTCCCGCTTTGGAAAGTCAGCGCGTAACTTGTTGCGGATGTTACCTCCCTCCGCCTTTTCCGTGCCGGTCTTGCAGACTGACCACGGGCTCCGGTCGGTGAGGCTCGCATGGCTCCCGCTTTGGAAAGTCAGCGCGTAACCGGTGACGGATGCTACCTCCCTGCGCTTTTTCCGTGCCGTCCCTGACGGGACGATAACGGGCTGCGGTCGGTGAGCTCGCATGGCCTTCGGCCATGCTCGGTTCGGAATGACGCGGGGTGGTACGGTAATGTAACGGTCGGGAGGAACCGGTAGCGGAGGCTGCGGCTCTGCGCCTGATCCGTGCCGGCCTTTGCCGGGGGATCGGACTTTCCCGCAAACTTGTCGATACCCGCTGACGCAACCACCCTTTCGGGGTCGCCGGAGCGACCGGTCGGATTGGTACCGTCTTTGAATCCTGAGAAAAGAACCGTAGCTTTGCAAGCGTATCCCTCGAACCATGAAATACACCCTCGTCTTCATCCTTTCGGCCGTCCTGCTCTGTTCCTGCGGGCGGCGGGCGCACGAACACCGGCTCGCCGCGGCCGCGGACACCGCTTTCTATTTCGCCGGGGAGTTTTCCAACGACTCCGGCGTTCCCCGGCTGCTGGACTGCGCCACCGGCGTTTCCCGTCCCGTGGCGATGGAAGGCCGCCCCTACCTGCGGATGACGACCGATTACCTGCGGCTGAGGCAACGCTACGACCAGCCGCTTTATGTCGAGCTGCGCGGGCGGCTCCTGCCCCCCTCCCTCCATTCTTCGGATACGACGGCGCTCCGGCTGCTGGCGGACACCCTGCTCCGAACCGACACGACGGCGCTGTGCGACCCCCGCTACCTGCTGCCGGGGATGTACGAGGCCTCAATGGAAAAAACCAAGATGAACCTGCTGCTGCGCGGCGACTACACGTTCATCCTGCGGGAATTCGAGCTGCACGGCGCGGCGCGGGAAAACATCTTCACCGGGGTCTGGGGACGCCTGTCGAAAGACCGGATCGCGCTCGACTGCCGGGAGCGGAACGGGGCGCCCGACGAAGGCCGGCACGTGCTGATGTTCAACCCCGACAACCGAATCCTGACGGAGCAGCTGGGAAAAATTCAGGCGGTCTACATCCCCGTCTACCTTTGACAGTTCGAACACCAAACTTTTTCGATTATGGCTAAAAGCAAATTCTGGGAAGATTTCAAAACATTCGCCATGCGCGGGAACGCCATCGACATGGCCGTCGGGATCATCGTGGGGGGCGCCTTCGGGAAAATCGTCTCCTCGCTGGTCAACGACCTGATCATGCCCCCCATCGGGCTGCTGATCGGAGGCGTCAACTTCACCCAGCTTCACCTGACGCTGAAGCACGCCGTCACCGATCCGGTCACCGGGGAGGTGGTGTCCCCGGCGGTTACGGTCAACTACGGGAACTTCATGCAGACGACCATCGACTTTCTGATCATCGCCTTCGCCATCTTCCTGCTGACGCGGATCGTGGTGCGGTTCCACCAGAAGCGGGAAGCGGCGGCCCCCGCTCCGGCGCCCAGCCCGGAAGTCACCCTGCTGGAACAGATCCGCGACCTGCTGAAGGAAAAGAAGGATGGGAACGGGAATGCCTGACCTGCAGGTCGAAACGGGCCGGGAGTTCAAAAACGTCTCCTTCGCGGAACAGCGGCTCGAAAACCGCCGCTACGAGTCGTGCACCTTCACGGGCTGCAACTTTTCGGGCGTCTTTTTCCGGGCCTGCGACTTCGAAGACACGGTGTTCGACGGCTGCAACCTCGCCCTGGCGGTGCCGGAGGAAACGGGATTCCACCGCGTCCGGTTCGTCGGCTCGAAACTCACGGGGGTGGATTTCGGGCGTTCGCGCGACCTGCTGTTTTCGCCCGCCTTCGAGCGGTGCGACCTCGACTACGCGCTTTTTCCGCGCAAAAGGCTCAAGGGCGTCCGTTTCGACGGCTCCACGCTCCGGGGGGCGATCTTCAGCGACTGCGACCTGTCGGAGGCCGTTTTCGACGGCTGCGACCTGACCGACACGCTGTTCGAACGCTGCAACCTCGAAAGGGCCGACTTCACCGGAGCGCTCCACTACGTCATCGACCCCGAAAACAACCGGATGAAAAACGCCGCTTTCGCCCCGGAGGGACTGGCCGGATTATTGCGAAAATACGGGCTGAACATCGGATAGGCGAAAGCCGGGGTGTAACTTTCCGGGCCTTTCCCCGTTTTACGGAAAAGACCTTATTTATAGAAATAACAAATGGAAAAAACGATGAAAAAAGCAGGTATGATGCTGTGTCTGGCGCTTCTGTGCGCCGGCGCCGCCGTCGCGCAGACGGCCGAATCGAAAGACGGCTATATCGAAGTGAACGGCTACAACAAGACGGAAGTGGAACCCGACCGGATTTACATTTCCTTCCAAATCGACGAAAAGGACGACAAGGGAAAAACCTCCCTGGCGCAGCGGGAAAAGGATATGCTGCGGGCGCTGGAAAGGGCGGGCATCGACCTGGACAAGCAGCTGACGATCAACGATATGTCCAGCAACTTCCAGAAATACGTTTTCCGCCGTCAGGACATTTTCCAGTCGCGGGACTATCAGGTGGTGGTGCCGAACGCGCAACAGGCGGCGGCCGTTTTCGCCGCCCTGCAGGGGGTAGGAATTTCCAATGCCAACATCACCCGGATGGACCGTTCGGACATCGACAAGCTGCGCCTCGAATCGAAGGTGCTGGCGATCAAGGCGGCCAAGGAAAAGGCGACCGTGCTGGCCGAAGCCATCGGGCAGAGCATCGGGAAGGCGACCATGATCCAGGACTTCGAACGTCCGATGGTCGTCAATTACAGCCTGATGCGGGCCAAGGCGAGCTACGACACGGCTGAAGCGGCTCCCGTGGCGGGTGCGGGGCCGGCCATCGAGTTCGACAAGATCAAGATCGAATCGAGCATCACCGTCCGGTTCGTCCTGAACAGGTAGGGGCCGTCCGGCAAGTTTGTTTTCGAGGAATTTCCCCTGCGGCAGGCATCTGCCGCAGGGGAAATTTTATGTTCGGGGGCAACGGAGTGCACGCGGGCTTCGGTCGGTGAGCTCGCAGGCTCCCGCCTGCTCGGTTCAGGATGACGCACGGATTGCGGGGACTTCCACCGGTTCGGGAACCGTGTTGCTTTCGCGTCCTTGCAGGGCATTCCGCAACCGTCCGGCACTTCCAGCCTCCGCGTCCTTCCGGCCGTCCCGCAACCATCTTCAACGGTAATGCCCCTGCGTCATCCTGAACCGAGGAATGCCGCAGGCATGACGAGCCTCACCGACCGGAGTCCGCTGTCGGCCTGTAAGGCCGGAGCGGAAACAACGCAGGGAGGTAGCATCGGCAACGCCGCGACGTGAGGATCTCTTTGTACACCGGATGAGATGCTCACGCTTCGCCTTCGGCTGCGCTCAGCATGACGCATGGTAGCAGGGTCTCGGAATGGAGGGAAGGAATCGGTGGGGAGTTGCGGATTAATCTCCGTCTGTCCGTTTCTGTTCTTATGCTCGACAGAGATTGCCACGGCTTCTGACGAAGCCCCGCAATGACGCGGAGCGGCGGGGGCTCGGAATGGAGGAAAGGAACCGGTGGGGAGTTGCGGGATGAGATTAAACTTCGCTACGCTTGTTTGACCTCCTTTTTGCTCGGCAAAGGCCGCAAGCGGCCTTTGCTCTCGCTGCGGGCGTCGGTTGCCACGTCGGGCCTTGCGGCCCTCCTCGCAATGACGCGGGGTATGGAGGTTCCCAAACGGCAGGAAGAATCGGGTTGCGGATGCTATCAACCTGCGCTTAATCCGCACCAGCCTTACGGCTGACTGCGGGCTGCGGTTGATGAGCTCGCAGGGCCTTCGGCCCTGCTCGGTTCGGAATGACGCGAAGGGTCTGGGGAGCGGATAGTTGAAGGATGATTGGGAAGTTGCGGGATGAGATGCTCACGTCGCAACTTCGTTGCTCCTCAGCATGACGCGGGGGGCGGATGGTTGCGGGATGACCGGAGTGTCGTGAAGGTGCAGGGACATGAACGGATACGGGACGGCCGGAATGACGCAGGGTAACGGTCTTCCGGGAAAAAGTCCTATCTTTGCGGCGTCATCAATTCATGCGTTATGTCTTATAATCTTTTGAAAGGGAAGAAAGGGCTTATCTTCGGAGCCCTCAACGAACAGTCGATCGCCTGGAAAGTGGCCGAACGGGCCTACGAAGAAGGAGCGACCTTCGTCCTGACCAACACCGCCGTTTCGATGCGGATGGGAACCATCGGACAGCTGGCCGAAAAATGCGGCACCATCGTGGTTCCCGCCGACGCCACCAGCGTGGAAGACATCGAGCGGCTTTTCGATAAGACCCTGGAATTTCACGGGGGGAAATTCGACTTCATCCTCCACTCCATCGGCATGTCCCCCAACGTGCGCAAGGGACGGACGTACGACGACCTGGACTACGGATACCTGCAGAAAACGCTGGACATCTCCGCGCTTTCGTTCCACAAGATCATCCAGGTGGCCCGGAAAAAGGACGCCCTGAACGAATGGGGTTCGATCGTGGCCCTGTCCTATATCGCCGCCCAGCGGACGCTGTACGGCTACAACGACATGGCCGACGCCAAGGCCCTGCTCGAATCCATCGCGCGGAGCTTCGGTTACATCTACGGCCGGGAAAAGAAAATCCGGATCAACACCGTTTCCCAGTCGCCGACGCCCACCACGGCCGGCAGCGGGGTGATGGGGCTGGACGGGCTGATGGACTTCGCCGACCGCATGTCGCCCCTGGGGAACGCCACGGCGCTCGACTGCGCCGACTACGTGCTCACGCTGTTCTCCGACCTCACCCGGAAGGTGACGATGCAGAACCTCTACCACGACGGCGGATTCTCCAGCATGGGGATGAGCGCGCGGGCCATGAGCGTGTACAACAAGAACCTAGAACTCGAATACCGGGACGTGAAAAACCGGTGATCCGCGGCCGGGTCGCTTCGACGATCCCCGACAGACGGGGAAAGGCGGAGGCAAAACGGGGCTGTCCGACGATCAAAAGTCGGTCGGCCTCTTTTTATGATCCTAAAAAAGGGCTGTCCGACAGGTGTCGGACAGCCCTTTTTTACAAACTGCCGGAAATCGCGCTTTCACAGCAGGCCGCCGAGCGCCCGGCGCTTATTCGTTCACCACTTCCAAACTCCGAATAATCAGTTCGCTGCCCGGAGCGCCTTCGAAACTGTCGCCCTTGGCGCTGGAAGAACATACTATCGTCAGTTTGTACTTTTTAGCCGGATCGTACTCTTTGATGTAATTAAACGACACCTCGTCGGCGGTAAAGTCCGCTTTCGCCGAACCGTCGGGCAAGGAAGCGACCGCCGCTATCTTGTCGGAAGTATTGATATTGGTCCCGTCGAGCGTTTCCTCGTAATCCGATACCTCGTACAGGACGGCGTTAATGGAGCAACGATCCTGCGCGCCGGGGACTTCCTGTTTGGTCACGCTTCTTTCACCCTTCACCGTGCCTTCCACGATCGTTTTGTAATAGGTCGGCCCCGGAGCATATTTGTAATCCATTTTGAAAGAAAGCGGTTTTTTCTTGTAAGGGACGCCGAACCTGGTGCTTTTCAGCGTATTGTCCAATGAGACTTCAAACGTGCCCAGAAACAGCGTCCCGGCGGTAACGACGGGAACCACGGCCAGATACATATCGCCGCCTTTGGTGTCGGCCGTGATGATTTTCGCATACCCTTCGGAAGTTCTGCTGATCGGGAAAGGCAAATGCCGATCGTAGTAATAAATGGGATTCTGTTCCGTACTGTTCGGGGTTTCCGTGATTTTCAGGAAAGTGGCCGCTCCGTTCGACGTTCCCCAACCGGCCGGTTCGTCATAAGCGAACGGCACCGGTTGTTCGTTGGAAATCCATTCGAGCCGGGCGAAATCGTATTTGGTGGAAGCGATCGATTTCAATAATTTCACGTAAATAAAATAATTGGCGGTAAAGGAGGGATCCTGCGCCTGCACCGAATATTTGACGTAATCGCCGTCGGCGAACTTCGAAAAGTCGATCGCTTCATCCAACCGGATCGGGTTATTCTGTCCGTTATAATAGGCTGTCGAAGCCGTAATGGAAGCGCCTTCGGCAAGCGTCAGCTTCGGCGTGATCCTCATTTTTTCAGCGGGCGTATCGTCCCAAAAAGTGATGTAATGATTCCGTCTGTTCGTCAAGGTATCGACAATGGCTGCGTTGTTGTCGAATTCGATTTTGGTGATAGCCGCCGTGGTCGATTCTTTCACCGAAACCCCTTTGAAATCGATCTTCACCGTCAACATCGCCTCGGTAACGATATCCAGTTTCAGCGTCATTCCGCCGTTCCGGATATGCCCCGACAAATTGACCTTGACTCTGAGCGTTTGCCCTGCGGTACGGATACTTAAAGGCCTGTCGGCGGCTTCAAAAGCATATACGTCGCCGCGACGCAACACCGGAATGGTATCCAGCGAAATGGTGCCGATTTCCTGACCGCTGAAGGTAAAGTTCTTGATCTGAAGCTTGATCTTCGATTCTTTGGCTTTTCTGGCTTCCATCACGTATATCCGTTGTTCGGACGATTCCGTTCCCGGCAGACCCGACACCGCTACGTTCATGTCGCCCTTGTAGGTCGAAAACAGGGTGCCGGCGTCGGTAATGGGCTCGCCTTCGATCGTTTCCGTGGTCACCGTCAGCGCCAAAACGCCTTCGTCGACCGTGCCTTTTACGGCTACCTTCAGGCCCAGTACATTATCGGTGGTTTCGCCGGTCAGCTTGCTGTAATACGCACTTTTCGTCGCGGCTTCGAACGTTACGCCGGTAACCGTAAATTCTTCCTGGCCGCCCACCATGTTGAACAATTTCAGATCTACGGTAGAAGCATCGGCTCCTTCCGCGATTTCCACTCTGGCATTGTCGCCGGGCTGCCGTCCGTCGACCGTGGCCGCGAGCTTGTCGGCCGAATAGGTGGCCAGGATTTTAGCCGCCGTAGGCGGCTGTTCGGGTTCGTCATCGTCGCTGCATGCGGTAAAAAAACTACACGTGCACAATACGGCGAACAAATACAATAAACTCCTTTTCATAAATCTCTCGAATTGGTTGATATAAAGCAAGTTGGTTTTTTCATGGAAAATTCCGGGGCGGAAGGGAAACCGAAATCGTTTCCGAACCGGATTGTTTTTGGGTTTTTCCGTTTCACAGGGCCGTCTCCGTGAATTTTATTCCGGACTCCGACCCGTCAAAAATAGTCTAAGTTTGGAATCCGGCAATTTTTTATCCATTAAAATTTTTAGAAACAGTCGCTCGACGCTTCACAAACGGAGAAACATTACCCGTTCACCCCTGACCTTATCCATGGACGAAAGGCTTTCGTTGCCAACGCAATGTATCCATGGAAAGGTTTGGATGCGGGCTTAACAGCCTGTTTTAAAAGAGGATCGACCGGGGCTTCCCGCCGATCGAATCGGACGGATGAGATTGCCGCGTCGCTTCGCTCCTCTCAAAGCCTGCCGGGTTCTTCCAGTCGTTTGGGAACCTCCACGTCCTTTGCGTCATTCCGAGCGCAGCCGAAGGCGAAGCGTGGGAATCTCTGTTTACTCTTTTCTGCCATTATACTTGACAGAGATTGCCACGTCGCTTCGCTCCTCGCAATGACGCGGACGGAATGGAGTTTCGGAAGGTCGGAAGGAACCGGCTGCGGGTGCTATTTCCCGCCGCTTAATCCGTGCCGTCTTTTGCGGGGGGATCGGTCTTTCCCGCAAACTTGCCGATACCCGCTGACGCAACCGACCTTCCGGGGTCGCCGGAGCGACCGGTCGAGCGACCGGTGTCAGTATTTGTCGCTGTAAAGCTCGAAATAGCCCTGCGGTTTGCCGCAGACGGGACAGACGCCCGGCGCTTCCTTCGCGTTGGCGCGGAAGCCGCACTTCATGCACTCCCAGATGACGGGATCGTCCTTGCGGAACATCTTGCCCGCTTCCAGCGTGGACAGCAGGCTGTTGTAGCGGTTCTCGTGGAACTTCTCGATTTCCACGATCATCCGGAACATGTGGGCGACCCGGCGGAACCCTTCGTCCTCGGCGATCTGTCCGTACACGGGGTACAGGTTGGCCCACTCGTCGTATTCCCCTTCGGCGGCCTCCTTCAGGTTGTGGGCCGTGGTGCCGATGATGCCCGCCGGGTAGGATGCCGTGATTTCCACCATTCCCCCTTCCAGAAAGCCGAAGAAGATTTTGGCGTGTTCTTCCTCGTTGGCCGCGGTTTCGGCGAAGTACTTGGCGATTTCCTCGAATCCTTCCTTTTTGGCCTTGTGGGCGTAGAAGGTGTAGCGGGACCGGGCCTGGGATTCCCCGGCGAACGCTTTCAGCAGGTTCTGTTCCGTGCGCGTTCCGATGATGCTCGTGGTATTCATAAGGCGAAAGTTTGTGTGCGTTACGATTTCGACCGGAGGAAGCCGCAAAAAGGGAGCCACGGCGTTTGTGGCAAAGGATTTGCGGAAACGGGGTTCGTTGCCTGCGGGGAACCTTTTCCGACAACCGTTTTAATCCTTTATAAACCATGAAGTACGAACTGCCGTTGCTCCCCTACGCCGACGATGCGCTGGAGCCGAACATGAGCGCCGAAACGATTCACTATCATTACGGCAAACATTTCCAGACCTACCTGACCAACCTCAACACCCTCATCGAGGGCACGAAGTACGAGGAAATGCCGCTGGAAGAGATCGTCCGCACCGCAGAAGGGCCTCTTTTCAACAACGCGGGCCAGGCCTGGAACCACAAGATGTTTTTTCTGGAACTCTCTCCCGACCCCAAACGGGAACCGGGCGGACGGCTGGCCGAAGCCATCCGGCGCGATTTCGGTTCGTTCGAGCAGATGAAGGAGAAATTCACCCACGCCGCCAATACCCTTTTCGGTTCGGGGTGGGCCTTCCTCAGCCAGGACGAGGGCGGGCACCTGATCATTTCCCAGGAACCGAACGGAAATAATCCGATGACCAAAGGTTTGATTCCGCTGATGACCTGCGACGTTTGGGAACATGCCTATTATATTGATTACAAGAACAGAAGGGCCGATTTCGCCGGTAAATTCTGGGAAATGCTCGACTGGAGCGTGGTGGAATCGAAATATAAATAATCGGGCTGAAGTGTTATAATTTAAACTATTTTTATTTATCTTTGAATTGTTGTTCCCGAAGTCTATCGTGCGACATGGTGGGTAGTCACACGCCGGACGGAGGGAGCAACTTTTTTTGTCCCCCTGCGTCGCACCGGTTGTTCCACGACCATTCACGCCTCCGCTTCGCCTGCGGCTTCGCTCAGCATGACGCGAAGGAGCGGGATGTCAGAACGGTTGGAAGGAACCGGTTGCAATGACGCCAAGCAAGGCGGTTTCGGAAAGTCGGAAGAAACCGATTATAATGCGTCATCCTGAACCGAGTAGGGCCGAAGGCCCTGCGAGCTCACCGACCGGAGTCTGCTGTCGGCCTGTAAGGCCGGAGCGGAAATAACGCAGGGAGGTAACATCCGCAACCGGTTATGCGTTGACATGTTGAAACGAAGGCCCTGCGAACTCACTGACCGAACCGAAGACCGCGAAGCGGTCTGAGCCTCACTGACCGCCGCCCGCAGTCGCCGCCGGGGCGGGGGTGCGGAAAAAGCGCAGGGAAGAAAACCGAAATCAGCCGCAAGGCTGGATGAGCTAACCGACTGTAAGGAGGTAGCATCGGCAATGCCGCGACGTGAGGATCTCTGTGCAGGTCGGATGAGATGCTCACGCTTCGCCTTCGGCTCCGCTCAGCATGACGCGAAGGGACGGAGGGGCGGAAGGTCGCGGGGCAGTTGGCGGTTACGGGTTTGGATTCCCACGGCTTCTGACGAAGCCTCGGAATGACGCAGAGGATATACGGTTCCCCAACGACAGGAAGTCCCCCGTTCCTTGCGTCATTCCGCGCAAAACCTCCCTGCGATCCTGCATTTTCGTCCGAAAAACCTTCCGGGAATTGACCGTATCCGAAAATTGCTTATCTTTGCGTCCGTTATGTGGAAAGATTTGGCCGATTGCAACCACTCGAAAAAATGCTAAAACAGCGTTTGTTTGTTTTCCAATCCACTGAATTTTTCCCGCTTTTTAAGTTCAATTCACAATTTAAAAAATGGGATTTTTATTTACCTCGGAGTCCGTATCGGAAGGACATCCGGACAAAGTGGCGGACCAGATTTCGGACGCCGTTCTCGACGAATTCCTGCGCAGCGACCCCGACGCCAAAGTGGCCTGCGAAACCCTTGTGACCACCGGCCTGACCGTCATCAGCGGCGAAGTGCGCTCCGACGCCTACGTGGACGTGCAGAGCGTGGCCCGGCGGGTCATCAACCGGATCGGTTACACCCGGTCGGAATACATGTTCGACGGCAGCGCCTGCGGCGTTCTTTCCGCCATCCACGAACAGTCCCCGGACATCAATCGGGGGGTCGTGCGCGAAAAGGCGGAAGAACAGGGTGCGGGCGATCAGGGGATCATGTTCGGCTACGCCTCCTCGGAAACCGGCTACCTGATGCCGGCTTCGCTGATGCTCTCGCACGTGATCCTCGAAGAGCTGGCCGACATCCGGCGCGAAGGCGCGACGATGACCTACCTGCGGCCCGACTCCAAAAGTCAGGTGACCGTCGAATACGGGGACGACCGGCAGGTGAAACGGGTGCACACGATCGTGGTCTCGACCCAGCACGATGAGTTCGTGACGGCGGCCGACGCGGGCGGAAGCGAACGGAAAGCCGAAGAAAGGATGGGCGAACGCATCCGGCGGGACGTGCAGGACATCCTGATCCCGCGGGTGAAGGAACGCCTGCGCCGGGACGGAGACGACCGGCTGGCCGACCTGATCGGCGACGACTACATCCTGCACGTGAATCCGACGGGGAAATTCGTCATCGGCGGCCCCCACGGGGACACCGGGCTGACGGGCCGGAAGATCATCGTGGATTCCTACAGCGGCAAGGGAGCGCACGGCGGGGGCGCCTTCTCCGGAAAAGACAGTTCGAAGGTGGACCGTTCGGCGGCCTATGCCGCGCGGCACATCGCCAAGAACCTCGTGGCCGCGGGCGTGGCGGACGAAATGCTGGTGCAGGTGGCCTACGCCATCGGAATCGCCCGTCCCGTGAGCATCTTCGTGAACACGTTCGGCACGGCGCGGGTGGCGCTGACCGACGGGCGGATCGCCGAACGGATCGGCCGGCTTTTCGACCTGCGCCCGGCGAAGATCGTGGAGCGCTACGGGCTGAAGAACCCGATTTTCGAAGCCACCGCCGCTTACGGACACTTCGGACGCACACCGTACAAGGCGCCCGTGACCTTCGTTGAAAACGGGAAGGAAACGACGCGGGAAGTGGAATTTTTCACCTGGGAGAAACTGGACGCGGTAGACGCCGTCCGGCGCGAATTCGGGCTTTGATCCCGCAGGCAGCGGCCGCCGAGGGCTTCGGCTGCGGAAAAACCGCGCGACGGAAAGGGCCTGCGAATGACGTCCGCAGGCCTTTTTTATCGCCTCCCCGGACGCTTCAGAAGCGGAGCGGGACGCCGGAAAGCCGGATTTTTTTTGCGGAACGCCGAAACAAAATCCCACAAAAAAATGTATTGTACAAGCGGGGCAAGGCGAAACGGGGAGCGCGGCGCGGAGGGAAAAAACGGGGAAGCGGGACGGTGCCGGAACGGTCGGACGGGATGAAAGGGCTGTTGGTCAGGCAGAAGGATTTTTCCGGTTAGTACAATTTTTGTGCGCCTCCATCGTTTTTAAGATGACGAAACGAAAATTGCGTATGCAGAACTATACCTTTTTTAAGTTAAACCGTTTAATTTTTTTAAAACCGACACTATGAAAAAGGTCACAATCATCGGGATTCTGGCGGCGGCTGCGCTGACTGGCGGACTGACCGCATACAGCGTGCAAAAGCTCACGGACGGCCGGCAGAAGGCGTTCATCGTGGAATACAACGACAAAGTCCCGACTCATTTCACCAGTTACGAAAAAGACAACTATCCCGACCTGACCTATGCGGCCGAGAATGCCGTGCAGGCGGTGGTCAGCATCGAAGCCCGGCGCGAAGTCGGGGGGTCTTCCTACGGCGGGGGCGGAGGCTACGAGGAATGGGATCCGTTCTTCCAGTTCTTCGGGATTCCCCAGCAGCGCGGCCAGGTGATTCCGCGTGAACAGCGGGCCGGCGGATCGGGCGTCATCATCACGGCGGACGGCTACATCGTCACCAACAACCACGTGGTGGAAGGGGCCGACGACCTGCGGGTGACGCTGAACGACAAGCGTTCGTTCAAGGCGAAGCTGATCGGCACCGACCCGGCGTCGGACATCGCCCTCGTCAAGGTCGAGGGAAGCGACCTGCCGTTCCTGCCGTTCGGCAGCTCCGACGACCTGCGGCTGGGGGAATGGGTGCTCGCCATCGGAACCCCGTTCAGCCTGAATTCGACCGTGACGGCCGGAATCGTCAGCGCCAAGGCGCGGAATCTGAACATGAATCCGAACCAGTACAGCATCGACTCCTTCATCCAGACCGACGCGGCGGTGAACCCCGGCAACAGCGGGGGCGCGCTCGTGAATACCAAGGGGGAACTGGTGGGGATCAACACCGTCATCAAATCCCCCACGGGGAGCTATGCGGGCTACTCGTTCGCCGTGCCGACTTCCATCGTGAAGAAGGTGGTGACCGACATCCGCGAATACGGCGTGGTGCAGCGCGCGATGCTGGGCATCTCGTTCCAGGAAATCAACGACGCCTTCCTCGAAAGGATGGGTGAGGAAACCGGAATCGAAGAAGCGGGCGGCGTCTACGTGGCGCAGGTCGACCCGGAAGGAGCGGCTCATGCGGCCGGGATCCGGGAAGGCGACGTCATTACCGACATCGACGGAACCCGGATCGACGGTTCGGCGACCCTGCTGGAACTGATCGCCAAGCACCGTCCGAACGACCGGGTGAACGTCACCGTAAAAAGAGGTTCGGCCGTGAAACATTTCGATGTGGTTCTGCGTAATAAAGCAGGGAAGACCGAACTGCTTCCGAGGGACGCCGTCGATCTGACCGCCGATCTGGGAGGCACCTTCGCCGAAGTCAGCGCCAGGGCGAAGAAGGAACTGAAAATCGAAGGCGGAATCCGCGTGGCTTCGGTCAAGGAGGGCGGAATCCTGAGCAGGCTGCGGATCCGGCCGGGTTATGTGATCACCCACATCAACGAACGGCCCATCCGTTCGGTCTCCGACCTGAACAAGATCACCTCCAAGGTGGAATCCATCGACGGGGTGTATCCCGACGGCCGGTTCGTCACCTATTCGCTGAGGTAGGCCCTCTTCCTTTCCGGCAGGGGGGAACGCCTGGCTGCGGGGACGATCCTGCGGCCGGTAAAACGGAGAAACGAGTCCGTTCCGGCGTCCGCGTCCGCGAGAAGGCTCCGCGAGGGAGCGTTCCGCAGGTGCGGATGCCGGAAGGGAACTTCCGGAAAGGGGGCGAAAACCCTCCCCGACGGAAACGACATACAGAACAAAGAGGTAGAAAATGAGACAACTGAAAATTACTAAATCCATCACCAACCGGGAGAGCGCTTCGCTGGACAAGTACCTGCAGGAGATCGGGAAGGAAGACCTCATCACGGTGGAAGAAGAGGTGGAGCTGGCCCAACGGATCAAGAAGGGGGATCAGGAAGCGCTGGAGAAACTGACCCGGGCCAACCTGCGGTTCGTGGTTTCCGTTGCGAAACAGTACCAGAACCAGGGGCTGAGCCTTCCCGACCTCATCAACGAAGGGAACCTCGGCCTGATCAAGGCGGCTGAAAAATTCGACGAGACGCGGGGATTCAAATTCATTTCATACGCCGTGTGGTGGATCCGGCAGTCCATCCTGCAGGCGCTGGCCGAACAGTCGCGGATCGTGCGCCTGCCGCTGAACCAGGTGGGATCGCTCAACAAGATCAACAAGGCGTTCGCCCGGTTCGAACAGGAACACGAACGGACGCCGTCGCCCGAAGAGCTGGCGACCGAACTCGACCTGCCGAAGGAAAAGGTGGCCGATACCCTGAGGGTGTCGGGACGGCACGTGTCCGTGGACGCTCCGTTCGCCGACGGCGAGGACAACAGCCTGCTGGACGTGCTGGTGAACGCCGACTCCCCGAATGCCGACCGGGGCCTGATCAACGAATCGCTTTCGACCGAGGTGGAACGGGCGCTTTCGACCCTGACCGACCGCGAGCGGGACATCATCCGTTATTTCTTCGGCATCGGCTGTTCGGAAATGACGCTGGAAGAGATCGGGGAAAAGTTCGGGCTGACGCGGGAGCGCGTGCGGCAGATCAAGGAAAAGGCGATCCGCCGCCTGCGCCACAGCACGCGGAGCCGGCTGCTCAAGTCCTATCTGGGATAGCGTGAAGGCGGGGGCAGGCATCGGTGAAGGAGCGGGAGGAGGAAAGAGCAAGGGGCGCGGAGAATAGAGAGGGTGAGGATGTCGAAGGACAGGAGGTTATAGCGTTGGGGTTCCACCGATAAGACCGGGGGAAAGCGCGTTTTGAAATATCCGTATCGGAAAGTTCCGGGGTCTTCACAGGCTTCCGGAATTTTTTTTGTCCGGGGCCCAACCGCTTCCCGCACTTCCATTCCATGCCCCGGCCCCTGCCTTAACCGCTTCCAATGATAAATCCCGTATCCTTCCGACCGTCCGGCACCGACCATTCCGATACCCCGCCGCCTTGCGTCCTTTCAGCCGTCCCGTAACCATCCGTCCCCCGTCCCTTTACGTTATTCCTGTCGTTCCATAACCATCCATTCCCCAGCACCCCGCGTCATTCCGAGGAGAACCGAGCATGACGCGAAGGCATTACCGTCAAGGTGGTTGTGAGACGGTCGGTATGCCGCGAAGTGTCCGGGGCGGATAGTTGCGGGATGGCCGCCATGACGCAAGGCAGCGGGGTCTCGGAAAGCCGGAAGGAACCGGCGGCGGATGTTACCTCCTTACAGTCGGTTAGCTCATCCGGCCTTGCGGTCGATTTCGGTTTATCTTCCCTGCGTTATTTCCGTTCCGGCCTTACAGGCCGACAACGGACTCCAGTCAGTGAGGCTCAGACCGCAAAGCGGTCTTCGGTTCGGTCGGTGAGCTCGCATGACCTTCGATCATGCTCGGTTCTTCTCGGAATGACGCGGGGTGCGGGGGACTGGATGGTCGCGGGACGGCTGGAATGACGCCATGGAAGCGGCGGTCTCCCGGCTGTCCCTTGTCCCGATACGCCGGAAATACATGGTAGTGGTGATTCGAAATCCGATCCGCCGATTAAACCTCCGGGCTCGGCAACAGGGGGATCGATCGAGAATGCCTCCCTCCCAGGCGCGGGGAAAGCCTTAAGGACTGTGTGGTCAACGTCACCGGCCGAACCCCTGCCATCCCTTCGGGAAGTTGACCGAAGGACGGCTCATTTTCGACGCCAACGCTTCGAGCCGGGCCACGATTTCCGGATAACGCGAAGCCAGATCGGTCGTTTCGCCGATATCCCCGTCGATGCGGTAGAGTTCGGTCGGCCTGTCGCGCGAAGGCCGTACGATTTTCCATTCGCCCAGCCGCAACGCGTACGAGCGCCCGGTAAATTCCCAATACATCGGCCGTCCGGTCAGGTCCAGCTCTTCCCCCCGGAGGATGGGAACCAGGCTCGTCCCGTCGGTGTTTTCCGGAGGCGTGCATCCGGTCAGCTCGGCGACCGTCGGCAGGATGTCCGGAAAATAAACCGGCTGACGGCTCACCGAACCCTGCGGCGTACCGGGCATTCTGACGATGATCGGCACCCGAATGCCCCCTTCGTAGAAATTGCCTTTCTGTCCGCGCAGAATACCGTTGGGGCGCAGGGTCTTGTGGGGCGCCATCGACGCGCCCCCGTTGTCCGACATGAACACGACGACCGTGCGGTCGGTCAGCGACAGGCTGTCCAGGCAGGCCATTACCCGCCCCACACCGGCATCCATACTGGTAATCAGCGAGGCGTACCGTTTGGAGGTATCGTCCCACGCGTAATCGTCGTATACGCCGGTATCGTCGATGTTGTAGGGTTCATGCGGAGCGTCGTAGGCCAGGTAAAGGAAGAAGGGTTCATCCCGGTGACGTCCGATAAAATCCAGCGCGTCTTCGGTCGAAATGTCGTTATTGTGGCGTGCGTGCCCGCCGTTTTCATTTTCGGGAATCTTGATCAGCTCCCGCCCGTGGAAACGCCATTCCGGATAATAGTAAGGATCGTTGGAGTAGACCGTGCTGACCAGCCAGCCCCGGAATTCGTCGAATCCGCGGTCGAGCGGGCCGGCCGTCTTGTCGAAGCCGTCCATGTGCCATTTGTTCACCACCCCCGTGACGTAGCCCCGCTCTTTCAGCAGGTGGGCGATCGTCGCATCTTCTTCGGTCAGTCCCTGGCGTCGGACGATCCCGTTGCCCTTCGGCCCTTCGATCCCCCCGGCGTCCACGAAATTGTTCCGGATGCGGGTATGACCGGTGTGCATCCCGGTGATCAGCGCACAGCGGGAAGGCGAGCTGACCGCCGAGCCGGCATAGCCCTGCGTGAAACGCACTCCTTCGGCCGCCAGCCGGTCGATGTTCGGCGTCCGGGTATAGGGATTGCCGTAGCAGGCCAGATCGGCCCATCCCATGTCGTCGGCGATGATGAAAACGATATTGGGCCGTTCGGAACATTGCGGCTGTCCGGATTGTTGCGCGTCGAGCAGCGTCGGAAAGAAGGCCGCTGCCGCAAAACCGCCCATCCGGGAGAAAACGGTTGCATTCATTTTATCTGAAATTTGAACCAAGATAGCGATTTTGCGGCAGAAAACCAGGCGGCACACGACTGATCGGATGAAAAACGATCTTCCGGCCCCGGCGGGGAAGGTCGGATCTGATATCGAGATTCCCGAGGCTTCGCTCGGAATGACGCGGAGGGCCGGAGGTGCGGATTGAGATTCCCACGGCTTCTGACGAAGCCTCGGAATGACGCAGAGGATATACGGTTCCCCAATGGCAGGAAGAACCTGATCTGATTGCGTCATCCTGAACCGAGCAGGCGGGAGCCTGCGAGCCTCACCGACCGCAGCCCGTGGTCGTCCCATCAGGGACGGCACGGAAATAGCGCAGGGAGGTAGCATCGGCAAGGCCGCGACGTGAGGATCTCTGTGCAGACCGGCTGAGATTAACCTGCCTTCAGTGGTTCTTAGTTGTTGTCGCTCGGCAGAAAACGAATGTTAGCGCATAGCTTGTTGCGGATGTTATCAACCTGCGCTTTATCCGCACCAGCCTTCGGCTGACTGCGGGCTGCGGTTGATGAGCTCGCATGGCCGAAGGTCATGCTCGGTTCGGCTCTGCTCTCGCTTACTCGCAACGTTGCCACGTCGCTGCGCCTTCGGGTCAGCGTGTAACTTTTTGCGGATGCTACCTCCCTGCGCTATTTCCGTGCCGTCCCTGATGGGACGACCACGGGCTGCGGTCGGTGAGCTCGCAGGGCCTTCGATCCGGAAAGTCGGCGCATAACCTTTTGCGGTTGTTACCTCCTTGCAGTCGGTTAGCTCGCCCTGCTTCGCAGACCTCGGTTTTCCTCCCTTCGCTTAATCCGTGCCATTCCTGCGGAATGACCACGGGCTGCGGTCGGTGAGCTCGCAGGGCCTTCGGCCCTGCTCGGTTCGGAATGACGCGGAGGTTGGAGAATCGGGAAAGCCGGAAGGAACCGGCCACGAAGCTGCCCCCCTGTCGCCGATCGCGAGAATGTTCCCGTCCCCCCGAAAGGGTTATTTTTCCGCGCCGTCCGTTTCCTCCCGGTACCAGCCCGAATACATCAGGTAGCCCGCGGCGTTTTTCCGGATCGTTTCGAGTTGTTCCGGAGAGATGTCCTTCACCTTTTTGGCCGGCACTCCGGCATAGAGGCTCCGGGGTTCGATTTTCGTTCCCGTCAGCACGAGCGAGTTGGCCGCCACGATGGAACCCGTGCCCACCGTCACGTTGTCCAGCAGGGTGGCTCCCATGCCGATCAGACAGCAGTCTTCGATCACGGCCCCGTGGATGTTGGCGTTGTGCCCCACCGAAACGTCGTTGCCGATCCGGACTTCCGACCGCTTGTAGAGGGTGTGCAGCACCGCCCCGTCCTGGATGTTGCTGCGGTCGCCGATCCGGATGGGATTCACGTCTCCGCGCAGCACCGCGTTGTACCAGATGCTGCAGTCTTTTCCGATTTTCACGTCTCCGATCACCACGGCCGTTTCGGCCAGAAAGGTGTTTTCCCCGATTTCGGGGGCGATTCCGTTCAATGCTTTTACAAATGCCATCTTTTATCCGTTTTATTGTTTTTTTCTCTGTCGAAACCTCTGCATCCTTCCGGCTGTCCCCGGCTCCATCGCGTCATTCCGAGGCTTCGTCAGAAGCCGTGGGAACCTCATCCGGTATGCAAATAGATCCTCACGTCGCAACTGCGTTGCTCCTCAGGATGACGGCAGAGGTGGAAAATGCCGGACGGTTGCGGGACGGCCGGAATGACCACGGGCTGCGGTCGGTGAGCTCGCAGGGCCTTCGATCCGGAAAGTCGGCGCATAACCTTTTGCGGTTGTTACCTCCTTGCAGTCGGTTAGCTCGCCCTGCTTCGCAGACCTCGGTTTTCCTCCCTTCGCTTAATCCGTGCCATTCCTGCGGAATGACCACGGGCTGCGGTCGGTGAGCTCGCAGGGCCTTCGATCCGGAATGTTAACGTATAACCGGTAGCGGTTGTTACCTCCCTTCGCTTAATCCGTGCCATTCCTGCGGAATGACCACGGGCTGCGGTCGG
>CAMLTW010000021.1 GCA_946486375.1 uncultured Rikenellaceae bacterium | reverse complement strand
CCGCAACCGGTTCCTCCCAACCATTCCAAAACCCCACGGCCCTGCGTCATTCCGAACCGAGGAACGCCTTCGGTGTTCCGAGCCTCACCGACCGCAGCCCGTGGTCGGTCTGCAAGACCGGCACGGAAAAGGCGCAGGGAGGTAGCATCCGCAACCGGTTCCTCCCAACCATTCCAAAACCCCACGGCCCTGCGTCATTCCGAGCGAAACCGAGGGACGCCGAAGGTGTACCGAGCCTCACTGACTGAAGCCCGTGGTCGGTCTGAAAGACCGGCACGGAAACAGCGGAAGGAAGTAACATTTCGAAGTGGAGCGTGGGAATCTCTGTCGAGTATAATGACAAAAATGAACACACAGAGATTAACCCGCCTTCGGCGGTTTTTCGTTGCTCCCGCTCGGCATAGCTCAAATATATTTGGCTTTGCCCTCGCTTACTCGCAACGTTGCCACGGCTTCTGACGAAGCCTCGGAATGACGCAGTAGAATCGCGTCTTCCCGGCCCTCCCCGAAACCTCCCTTCCCCCTGCAAAGACGCAAAAGGCTGCCCGAAGGTTTCGGGCAGCCCTGTTTCCGTCACCGGAAAAAACTTATTTCTTGGCTTTCGCGGCGGAAGCGGCGCGGCCCGTACGGACCGTTTTCAGCCCTCCTGCGCTTTTCTTCACGGCGGTCGCCTTCTTCTTCGCCGCAACAGTCTTCGAAGCCCCGCTCTTGGACGTCCCCGCCGCCTTCTTCCCGGCAGCGGTCTTGGATGCCCCGGCCTTCGCCGTTCCCGTCGCGGTTTTCCCCTTCGCCGACGCCGCACGGCCCCTCGGAGCCTTGCCTTCCTGCCCGGCGGCGATTTCCACGCACGCCTCGTAGGTCAGTTCCGCGGCCACCGTCCCTTTCGGCAGCTTGTAGTTCAGCCCGTTGCGGGTCAGGTAAGGCCCCCAGCGGCCGTTGAGCACCTGCATTCCCTCCTCCTCCGCAAAGTTCTTGATGACCCTTTCGCGCTCCTGCTTCCGTTTTTCCTCGATCAACTCGACGGCCCGTTCCAGCGGGATGACATAGGGATTGTCCGTCTTCTTGAGCGACACGAATTTCCCGTCGTGCCGCACGTACGGCCCGAAACGCCCGCTGCCGATCGTGACCTCTTTCCCCTCGTATTCCCCCACCACGCGCGGCAGCCGGAACAGCGTCAGCGCCTCCTCCAGCGTGATGGTCGCCAGCAGCTGCCCCGCGCCCAGGTTGGCATACTGCGGCTTCTTGCCCGCCACGTCCTCGTTCTCGCCGAGCTGCACGTACGGCCCGAAACGCCCGATCCGGGCATAGACCGGCAGTCCGGTGGCCGGATCGTTCCCGATCAGGCGGGTATTGCTGGTGTGGGGCGTCCGCTCGATGGCCGCCTCCACCGTGCCGTGGAAACCGCCGTAGAAACGGGCCAGCATCTTCGTCCACTCCATGTCCCCTTCGGCGATTTCGTCGAATTCCTTTTCGACCTTCGCCGTGAAGTTGTAGTCCAGAATCGCCGGAAACTGTTCTTCCAGATAATCCGTCACCACCATGCCGATGTCGGTGGGAAACAGCTTGCTCTTTTCCGTGCCGTAGGTTTCGGCGTCCTCCTTCCGGACGATTTCCCCGCCGGAGAGCATCAGCCGGATGAAGGCCCGCCGGCTTCCCTCCCGGTTTTCCTTCACCACGTAACCGCGGCTGATGACCGTGGAAATGGTCGGCGCATAGGTGGAAGGCCGCCCGATCCCCAGTTCCTCCAGCCGCTTCACCAGCGAAGCCTCGCTGTACCGCGCGCCGGGAGAGGTGAACCGCTGCGTCGCCAGCACTTCCTGCGCCGCGACGCGTTCCCCAACCGTCAACGGGGGGAGCATCCCTTCCCGGTCGTCGCCGTGCGTCCGGTCGTCGTCGGTCGATTCGGAATAGAGCCGCAAAAAGCCGTCGAACTTCACCACTTCCCCCGTGGCCACGAAACGGCGATCCGCGTCCCCTTCGACTTCGATCTCGGCCACCGTCCGGTCGATCTGCGCGCAGGCCATCTGCGACGCCACCGCCCGCTTCCAGATCAGCTCGTAGAGCCGTTTTTCCTGCGGCGTCCCCTCGATGGAGGTGCGGTCGGCATAGGAAGGCCGGATGGCTTCGTGCGCCTCCTGCGCTCCCTTGGCCTTGGTCTTGTAGACGCGCGGTTCGAGGTATTTCTCCCCGAAGTGGTTCCGGATTTCGGAACAGATGGCCGCCACGGCTTCCCGCGACAGGTTCTGGGAGTCGGTACGCATGTAGGTGATCAGCCCCGCTTCGTAAAGCCGCTGGGCCACGGCCATCGTCTGCCCCACGGACATGCCGAGCTTGCGCCCCGCCTCCTGCTGAAGGGTCGAGGTGGTGAACGGAGCCGCCGGCGACCGCCGGGAGGGTTTCCGTTCCACGCTGCGCACCGTGAAGGCCGCCGTGCGGCAGCGTTCCAGAAACGCCCGCGCTTCCGGCTCGTCTTTCAGCTTCCGGTTCAGCTCCGCCCGGAAAGGGGCCGAGGCCGCCGACAGGAAATCGCCCGTCACCCGAAAATACTCCTCCGGCCGAAAAGCGATGATTTCCTTCTCGCGCTCCACGATGAGGCGCACCGCGACCGACTGCACCCGTCCGGCCGACAGGGAAGGCTTCACCTTCTTCCACAGCACGGGCGAAAGCTCGAACCCGACCAGCCGGTCCAAAACGCGCCGGGCCTGCTGGGCGTTCACCAGGTTCATGTCGATCTCCCGCGGGTTTTTCACCGCGTTCAGGATGGCGTTTTTCGTGATCTCGTGGAAAACGATCCGTTTCGTCTTCTCCGGCGTCAGCCCCAGCACCTGGTAGAGGTGCCACGCGATGGCCTCTCCCTCGCGGTCTTCATCGGAAGCCAGCCAGACGGTCTTGGCCTTTTTGGAAAGCCGGGTCAGTTCGGCCACCACCGCCGTCTTGTCCTCCGAAATCCGGTAGTCCGGAGCGAAACCGTTCTCGATGTCGATTCCCAGGTCTTTCTTGGCCAGATCCCGGATGTGGCCGAAGCTCGACTTCACGAGGTAGTCCTTGCCCAGGAATTTCTCGATGGTTTTCGCTTTGGCCGGGGATTCGACGATCACTAAATTTTCCTGCATACTTCTTTTCTTCTTCGCTCAAAAATGGGTAAAACGACGGAAGCTGTCTTGTGGCGGACAGCTTCTGATATCGTGCTATTTAATCATGGTGTAGGTGATGATCAGCAGGGGCGGTTCGGCGGATTCGCTCCCGGAGAGCACGGATTCGTCGAACTTGTGCAGTTCGGCTTCGCTGGCGCTCGGGGCCAGCATCACGTCCCGCTTTTCATAGTCCTCCCGCAGCAGGCGCTGCACGTAGTACGTGATGTCCATCTCGTACATGTACCGCGAACGGTTGATGTACCCCCCGTAGGAAATGTAGTATCCGTTGTTCTCCATGTAGTAGGAATAGTCGGGAATCGGATCGAACGTCTTGAAGTCCAGATACATTCCCAGCCGCCCGTACATGTCGTCCATCGCCTCCGGATCGCGGGTCGGGAAAGGAAACTGCAGCACCGCCTTATTGACGGCGATTTCGCTGTATCCCGCCGCCGTCGCCTTCGCCTTCAGCGCATCCACCGACTCCTTCGTAAAATGCAGCCGGGTCTGAATGCCCCCGTAGCCCTGCACGTACGCCGTCACCGCCGGATGCTCCGGATCGTCCAGATGCAGCTCCGGATCGACACCGGCAAAATCGTAGTCCAGCACATTGATGCACTGGTTATAAGTGTAATAATAGGAACTCGGCAGGTTCGGCATGATCCGGTACATGGCGTAGGTCGTGTCCGGCTTCGCGTCCTTGTTGTGGTAGTGGGCGATGAAATAGGAGTCCGTCATGTCGACCGCATACAGCGCCGCATCGGCGTCCCCCTGCGCCTTCAGGTAAAAACCCTTGAACCGCTTCTTGAACAGCGAATCCACGGTGTAGCCCGTCGTGTCTGCCAGCCGGGAAATGAAATCGGCGTTCTCGATCCGCTTCACCACATAGTCCGCGTCCCCCGAATGCTGGAAAGAGAACAGGGGCGTCTCCCCGACAATGGGCGTCGGATCGAAATCGGTATAGTATACCGAATCCCAATAAACCCGCTCCGTCAGCTCATAGACGTCGAACGTCTGCTCCACGGAGGTCTTCCCGTAGGTGTCCGAAATCCCGAACCGGATGAACAGCGAGTCGATCGTCGGCGTCGTCCCGAACAGGGAGTCGTTCCCGAACGACGCGGCAGACATCTGGAACACCAGGCCCCCCCTCACCGCTCCCGTCACGGGATCGACCCGCGAGCCGACGTAGTTGGTCTGCATTCCGCTGGCGATGATCGAATCCACCGTCACGTTGTACGTCTCGATGCGGAAGGAGGAGTCCCGTCTCAGGGACAGGCGCTCGTCCTCCGGGATGAGCCCCACCCCCAGCGAATCGTCCGCCTTGATGCAGGAAACCGCCGCCAGCAGCGGAAAGAACAGCGCGGCCAGCACCGCCCCCGCGGAAATGCTCCGCCTCCGCGCCCGGCCCCCGGTATGATTACGATTGAAGTATTCTGTCATAAAATTCGGCATAACTGTCCGCATAATTCTCCTCGTCCGAAGCCTCCAGCAGCGGCAGCCCCAGACCCCGGAAATAGGTTTTCACTTCCTCCTCGACCGGTTCCTCCGCAAAGACGATTCCATCGGCGTAGGCTCCGAGGAATTTCAGGTAGTTCGGATAGGTCGGCTCGTCGAGCAGCGCCAGCCCTTCGTCCTGCAGCCCTTCCCCTTCGAGTTTCCCCCGCAGGTTCGGATCGAGCGTGCCCGCGAACCCGTCCCGATACAGCGAAACCACCACCTTCACCCCGGCGAACAACGGATCGTCCCCCAGCAGCTTCCTGAGGTAAACGGCGATCATCCCGGCGAACCAGCCGTGGCAGTGCACCACGTCGGGCGACCACCGCAGCTTTTTGACCGTCTCGATCACCCCGCGCGCGAAGAAGATCGTGCGCTCGTCGTTGTCCGCGAATTCCTTTCCCGTCTCATCCGTAAGAACGTATTTCCGCTGGAAATATTCTTCGTTGTCGATAAAATAGATCTGCACCCGCGCCGAAGGAATCGAAGCCACCTTGATGATGAGCTGATGGTCGTTGTCGTCGATGATCAGGTTCATCCCCGACAGCCGGATCACCTCGTGCAGCTGGTTGCGCCGCTCGTTGATGCAGCCGTAGCGGGGCATGAACGTCCGGATCTCGAATCCCCGTTCCTGCATCGCCTGGGGAAGGGTTCTCGACAGCTTCGACATGCGGTTTTCCGGAAGATAGGGCATGATCTCCTGGCAGACGTATAGTATCCTCTTACTGCTCATGTTGGGTTGTTGTATTACGATTCACTTCTTTCGGCAATCGGGCCGTACCCTACAAAGATACGAAATAATTTTCAGAAATGCGTTTTTTCCCGTCTCCGGCCCTTTCGCCGCCGCCCCTCAGAGGATCAGCATCGCGTCCCCGTAGGTGCCGAAGCGGTATTTTTCCTCCCGCGCCACCCGGTAGGCTTCCATGATGAGGTCGTACCCGCCGAAAGCCGACACCATCATCAGCTGGGTCGAATAGGGCAGGTGGAAATTGCTCACCATGCAGTTGGCCACGCTGAACTCGTAGGGCGGAAAGATGAACTTGTTCGTCCACCCCTCGAACGGCTTGAGGTGCCCGTCGGTGGACACCGAACTTTCGATCGTCCGCATCACCGTCGTCCCCACGGCGCAGACCCGCTTGTGCCTGTCCTTGGCCGCATTGACCCGGTCGGCGGCCTCCGGCTCGATGACGATCTGTTCCGAATCCATCTTGTGCTTGGTGAGGTCCTCCACGTCCACCGTGCGGAAATTCCCCAGCCCGACGTGCAGCGTGACTTCGGCCATATCCACCCCCTTGATTTCCAACCGCTTCATCAGGTGCTTGCTGAAGTGCAGCCCGGCCGTCGGCGCGGCCACCGCCCCTTCGTGTTTGGCGAAGATGGTCTGGTAGCGCTCGTCGTCGATCGCCTCCACCTTTTCCCGGATCCACTTGGGCAGCGGGGTTTCCCCCATCCGGTAGAGGGTTTCCTTGAACTGTTCGTAGTCCCCGTCGAACAGGAACCGGAGCGTCCGCCCGCGGGAGGTGGTGTTGTCGATCACCTCGGCCACCAGCAGGTCGTCCTCCCCGAAGTAGAGCTTGTTCCCGATCCGGATTTTCCGGGCCGGGTCGACCAGCACGTCCCACAGCCGCAGTTCGCGGTTCAGCTCCCGCAGCAGGAAGATTTCGATTTCGGCCCCGGTCTTTTCCTTGTTGCCGTAGAGCCGGGCGGGGAACACCTTGGTGTTGTTGAGGATCATCACGTCCCCCTCGCGGAAATAGCCGATGATGTCCTTGAATATCTTGTGGTCGATTTTTCCCGTCTTCCGGTCGATGACCATCAGCCGCGACTCGTCCCGGTTCTCCGCCGGGTAACGGGCCAGCATGTCGGGCGAAAAACTGTAGTTGTACTGGGAAAGTTTCATGATGTATGGTAAGGTTGTTTTCGTTCCTGCCTCCGGCGCCGCAGGGAAATCCTCCCCCGGCCGCTCCGTCCCGTCCGTTCCCGCCCCCGTTTTCCACGAAACCTAACCCGAACGGAAACAGATAGTTATTATAATACGCAAAAATCTCGGTTTTGTTTCACCGGAGCCAGCATTTTTTCGATCCGCTCCACCGAAAGGCACTCTTCGGCGCGGTAGCCGCCGCTGCGGGTGCGCCGCAGGGCCGTCAGGTGGGCGCCGCTGCCGAGCTTTTCCCCCAGGTCGCGGGCGAAGGCCCGGATGTAGGTGCCCCGGCTGCACCGGACGGCGACCGTCAGGCGCGGCAGCTCGAATTCCAGCAGCCGGGTCTCGTAGACGGTCACCAGCGCCCGCCGCATCTCGACCCCTTCCCCTTCGCGGGCGTACTCGTAGGCCCGGCGGCCGTCGATCCGCTTGGCCGAATAGACGGGCGGCACCTGCAGCTGTTCGCCGGTCAGCGCCGCGAGCGCCCCTTCGACCATTCCCCGCGTGATGTGCTCGTAGGGAAAGCGTTCGTCCACCGGATGCTCCAGGTCATAGCTGGGCGTGGTGGCCCCCACCTCCACATCGGCCACGTATTCCTTTTCCTCCGCCTGCAGCCGGTCGGCCTGCTTGGTCGCCTTCCCCACGCAGACCAGCAGCACGCCGGTCGCCAGCGGGTCGAGCGTCCCGGCGTGCCCCACCTTGATCTTGCGGTACCCCGCCTTGCGCAGCAGCACCCTCACCTTGCGCACCACGTCGGACGACGTCCAGCCGTAGGGTTTGTCCACGGGCAGCACCGCCCCTTCGTTCCAGTCTCCCGGTTCCGTCGTATATTCCATCTTCGGTTCTTCTTCTCGTGTTCGGGATGCATCCCCTGCGGAGCCGCGCGGCCGGCATCCTCCGACCGCTTTCCGCCGGGGGAACGGCCGTTCAGCGCATCTCTTCGGTCAGGTTTTCGTAAACATCCAACGTTTTTTCCCGGTCGCGGATCAGCTCCGGGGAGGCGATGGCGAAATTTCCGTTCTCGATCCGCGCGTTCACATAGGGCGCGACGAGCATCCGCCCCCGGTACAGGAAGCCGATCTGCCGCCCCGTCGCCCGCTCGGTGGCGTCCGCCCAGTCCGCGACCCGGCCGGCCTTCACGCGGCCCGCGATGACATACGTCATGGAACCGTCGGCTTCCGGCACGGAATCGATCCGGAGCGCGCCGAAGTCGGCGGCCGTCACGATGGGGTACGGATCATAGGCGTTCGTCTCTCCGTCCGTGATGAAATACCAGCCGTTCGCCGGCCCCCGGCCCGTGCAGCCCGCCAGCAGGCACAGCATCCCCGAAAGTAAAAATCCGATTTTCATAAGTCCATGCATTTTCAGAAAAACAAAGTTCCGTCCCGTCCGGAGACAGGCAAGCGGCTCAGGCCAGCGTATAAACGATTACGCCGATCCCCAGCAGGGCGCAATAGAGGGCGAACCAGATCAGTTTCCCCCGTTTCACCAGGTTGATCATCACCCGGCAGGCGAACACCCCCGCGATGAACGACGAGAGGAACCCGGCGATCAGCACGTCCGCCCCCAGCCCCGGAACCTGCGAAAAGTCGCCCCCGACGACCTCCAGCAGGTTGGCCCCGATGATCGGGATCAGCACCATCAGGAAGGAGAACGAGGCCACCTCCTCCCGGCGGATGCCCAGCATCAGCCCGGTCGAAATGGTCGTCCCTGAGCGGGAAAGCCCCGGCAGCACGGCGAAAGACTGCCCGATCCCGATGATGAAGGCGTCGATCATGTCCATCTCCCGGTTGCGCAGGCGGGGACGGGGCCTGACAGACCCCGAAAACAGGAGCAGCGCCGCCGTCACCAGCAGCATCGTCCCCACCACGAGCAGGTTCCCGGTGAAAAGGGCCTCCACCCCGTCCTTCAGGAAAAGCCCCACGAACAGCACGGGGAGCATCGAAACGAGGATGTTGACGACGAACCGCATTTCGGGGCTCGGCCGGAACCGGAAAAACGCCTTCAGCAGCCGGCCGATCTCCTTCCGGAACACGACGATGGTGCTCAGCACCGTTCCCCCGTGCACCACGGTGGCGAACAGGAGGTTGCCTTCCCCCTTCACGCCGAAAATCACGTTCAGTATTTCGAGGTGCCCGCTGCTGCTGACCGGCAGGAATTCGGTCAGCCCCTGGACGATCCCCATGATGATGGCTTCAAAAATCGACATCGGTTCGAGTTATTGGATGATTGCACGAAAAACGGCAGGGCCGGCCGGTTTCCCGCCGTCCCGCCGCCGAAAACGTTTTCCGCCCCGTCCGGCCCGCGGGACGGAACGGGGGCGCCGGAACCCTCCGGCTACGAATCCTTCGGTTTCTTCATGATGGCGTACACCTCGAAGGCGAACCCCAGCAGGACGAGGATCGGGGCCAGCGTGATGCGCCGGAAGCTGAACATCTCCTCGTTGAAGACGTTCGGGTCGTCGCTTCCCCCGCCGACCATCAGGACGAACCCCAGCACGATGACCGCGAACCCGATCAGCATCAGCCTGTAATTCTTCGGCCCCAGCGCGAACCCCTTCCGGTCCTGCGGCTGCGCACCGTCTTTCTTCTCTTTCATACGTTTTTCCGTCATTGCGTTACGACATTCAATAGATGCTGATCTGCCCCGTGTCGAGCCGCACGTACTTGCGCACGGCCCACGAGGTGAACAGCAGGGAAATCAGCACGCCTACGCCCACGATCCCCGCGAAAAGGAGCAGAAGCGGCTCCGGGGCCAGGATGAACCCCGCTTCGGGAACGCCCCGGTTCAGCCCGTAGACCACCCCGGCGATCAGGGCCGAAGCGATCAGGGCCGCCGCGATCCCCTGCATCAGGGCTTTGGCCAGAAACGGGCGCAGGATGAACCCCCGCGTGGCCCCGACCAGCTTCATGGTGTTGATGATGAACCGTTTGGCGAAGATAGCCATCCGGATGGTGTTGTGGATGAGGATCAGCGAAATCAGCAGCAGCGTCCCCCCGAAAATCAGCATCACGAGGTTGAACTTCTCGATGTTGTCCGTGACCTGCTCGATGACGGCGGCCTGATAGAGCACGTCGTCCACCCCTTCCCACGTCCGCCACTCGGCGTCCAGCCGCTTCACGGTATCGGGTCGGGAACTCTCGGCCCGGAGCCTCACCTCGCAGGACGCGGGCAGCGGGTTCCCGTCCAGAAATCCCCGGAAATCGCTCCCGGCATAGGCCTCGAACTCTTCCGCCGCCGCCTCTTTGGAAATGTAGCTCACGTCCCGCACCTGCGGCAGCCTCCGCAGCCGGTCTTCCAGCGCCTCGGTCTCCGTCTCGGAAAGGCCGTCCTTCAGCAGCACCGACACGGTCATGTTCTCCCGCAGGCTGTCCGACGCCTTGCGGGCGTTCAGGATCAGATAGCCCACCGTCCCCAGCAGGAACAGCACCAGCGCGATGCTTACCGTGGAAACCAGATAGGCGTTGCGCACCCGGCGCCCGATTTTCTTTTCGTCTCCGGCCATTATTTCGTTTCCTCCTTCCTTTTATCGCTGCGCACCCGCGCCCGGACGACCGCCCCGGCGATCAGCGCGATCAGTCCCGCCAGCAGGATCAGCGACGAAACGTAGGTGACGGTCGCCAGCACGCCGTAGTGCGGCGCACGGAACCGGAACTCCACCGTATGTTCCCCCGCGGGAAGCCTCATCGCCCGCAGCACGTAGTTGGCCCGGAAATAGGGGGCTTCCTCCCCGTCCACGTACGCCGTCCACCCTTTCGGATAGTAGATTTCGGAAAAGACCGCCAGCGCTTCCACGGGGGATTCGTACCGGTAGGTCAGGTGGTTCACCTTGTAGTCGGTCAGCGTGATTTTCGCCGCGGAATCCGCCCCGAAAGCCGTCGCGCCCCCCACGGCGTCCCGGAACCGCTCGTCCACCACCGCCGTCGTCGCGGGGTCGAAGGTCTCGAGCGCGGCGATTTCGGCGTCCGCATCCGGCACGAACATCGCCTCCCGCACGAACCAGGCCGGCCCCAGCGCCCCCGGATTCGCCTGCACGGTCGGCGCGCCTCCCTCGCCCGGCACGATGAAGTATTTGGTGTTGAGCATGTCGTACGCCTTCGGATTCATCCGGGACAGGTGGCGTTCGATCAGATCCTGATAGCGTCTCAGCTTGGCCGCATGGTACCCCCCCACCGTCCGGTGGAAATAGGAAGTCGTGGCGTCCTGAAACGTGGACACCGTGAAGTTGGCCACCCGGTAGCCCGGTTCCGTGTCCTGCAGAATCGCGCGGTCGGCGTCCGTGGCGGCGATTTCCATCGCCTTCCGCTCCGGCACGAACGTGTCGTAGTTCAGGTAGCGCCGGTCTACGCCCGCCAGATCGGCCAGCACCAGCCCCGCGGCCAGCAGCACGAACAGGCCGCGCCCGATCTTCCGGCGGTAGAACGCCCAGACGAGGGCCGCCGTCAGCGCCGCGAAGATCAGCGACCGGAAAGCATCCGCCCGCAGCATCGAGGCCCGTTCGCTACGCATGGCCGCCAGCACCTCCGCGGGCAGCCCCATCTGCGCATCCGACGGCCCCGAAAAGTCGAACAGCCACGAACCCAGCAGCAGGAAAAACAGGGCGATCCCGCCCGCGATCCCCGTCGCGTATTTCAACGCCCGGCGGAACCGTTCCTTCGGAATGCCGTTGTCCCACAGCTTCTGCAGCGCCAGCACGCCCACCAGCGGCAGCCCCCACTGGGCCACCACGAGGAACATCGACACCGTCCGGAATTTGCCGTAATACGGGAAATACCGGTAGAACAAGTCGGTCAGCCACATCAGGTTGTGCCCCCACGACAGCAGGACGGCCAGCAGCGTCACCCCGGCGATCCACCACTTGCTGAACCCGCCCAGCAGGAACATCCCCAGCACGAACAGGAACACGATCACGGCCCCGATGTACACCGGCCCGGAAGTCCCCGGCTGGTCGCCCCAGTAGGCCGGGAAATGGGGCGCCTGCGCCCGGTACCCGTAAGGGGCCAGCGCCTCGGCCACGGGGCCGTCCTCGTCGAACCCGCCGGCGGAACTCCCCCCCATCAGGTTCGGGATGAACAGGTTGAACGTCTCCATCTTCCCGTAGCTCCACGCCGTCACGTAGTCCTTGTCCAGCCCGTGCCGCGGCGCGTCCGCCTCCTGCGCGGTCAGCTCGCTCCGGCCCCGGATGGTATCCTTGGAATAGTCGTTTACGTACCACAGCAGAATCAGGTTGGAACCCACCGCCAGCGCCCCCGCCAGCAGCAGCACCCCCGTCCGTTTCAGGAACCGGGGCATCAGCCGCTCCCGATAGGCCCTCACCGCCTCGTTGACGACCAGCGCGGCCACCACGAAGCCGAAGTAATAGGTGATCTGCAAATGATTGGCCCCGATTTCCAGCGAGCCGAAAATCCCCGCCAGCACGCCCCCCAGCCACATGTTTTTCCGGTAGGTCAGGAAGACGGCCCCCACCATGGGCGGCGCGAACGCCAGAGCCACCATTTTGGTGATGTGCCCCGCCTCGATGATGAGCATGAAATAGGTGGAAAGCCCGTAGGCCAGCCCGCCCACGATCGCCAGCCAGGGATTCACGCCGAAACACAGGAGCATGAAAAAGAACCCGGCCATGGCGATGAAAATGTAGGAAGCGGGCTGCTGCAAAAAGTAGAGCGCATTCGACACCTGCCGCACGGCCCGTCCCTGATAGTCGAAGTCGATCAGGTAGGACGGCATTCCGCCGAACATCCGCCCTTCCCACTGGGGGTCTTCGTGGTGCTCGGCCCGGTAATCCGCGATGTCTTTCTTCATCCCTTCGACCTGCACCATGTCCCCCTGCCGGAGGGCCATCCCCTCGTACTGGGGCTTGAAATAAAGGGTGCACACCAGGACGAAGGCGGCCAGAGCCGCCAGATAGGGCAGGATACGGGTCGTAAAAGCGTTTTTCTTCATGCTGCGAACGATTATCACCTCGAAACTACAAAAGTAGGGAATAATTTTGAAATAACCAGCCCCTCCCCGCTGCCTCCCCCGCAACTCACCCGCAGGCCGGGTTCTTCCTGCCGCCTGGAATCCGTACCACTTGGCGTCATTCCGAGGCGGGCCGCAAGGCCCGACGTGGGAATCTCATCGGGTATACCCCGTGGTCATTCCGCAGGAATGGCACGGAGAAAGCGCAGGGAGGTAACAACAGCTGCCGGTTACGCGCTGACCTTGAGACGCAGCGACGTGGGAATCTCACCGAGCATACCCCGTCCCCGGACTGTAAAGCCGACACGGATCAAGCGCAGGGAGGTAGCATCCGCCGACGGTTCCTTCCAGCCATTCCTCACCTCCGCTCCTTTGCGCCATTCCAGCCATTCTGCAACCATTGCCCACCGCGACCACCTCCCGTCATTCCGAGCGCAGCCGAAGGCGAAGCGTGGGAATCTCTGTTTACTCATTTCTGTATATTATATTTTCGACAAAGATTGCCGCATCTCCTCCCACCGGCTTTCCCCCGCTTCCCGGACACCCCCGACAGAAGACACAGCGGGAAAAAGCGAAAAATCTTCCCCGATTTTTTGTTTTTTTGAAAAAAGGCCTTATATTTGCACTCCGAAAACACCTCCGCAGAGATCGAAGAAAAGGCACGAAGCGACAAGGGAGGGACAGCAGAAGCATTTCCTTGAAATAAGATACATCGCGGGATGGAGCAGTTGGCAGCTCGTTGGGCTCATAACCCAAAGGTCGGAGGTTCGAGTCCTCCTCCCGCTACTCAGGAGAGATAAGGTCGCACACCGCGGCCTTATTTCTTTTTCATACAGCACCGCACGGACGAGAACCGGAGGTTCGATCCGACGCAGGAGCGAGCGCAGAGCGAAATTTATTTCGGCTATGCCGAGCGACAAGGAGGAAAACAAGCATTTGAAAGGCAAATGCGCCGTTAGTCCTCCTCCCGCTACCAAGAGAGATAAGGTCGCACACCGCGGCCTTATTTCTTTTTCATACAACACCGCACGGACGAGAACCGAAGGTTCGATCCGACACAGGAGCGAGCGCGGCGGCCAGCCGTTTTCCGCTGCGACACAAGCGGCTTATCATAGGGGCGATACTTCAGCGCAAGCATTCCCCGCATCTGCACGAAAAGAGGAAACGGCATCCGGACAGATTCAGAGAGGGGAAGAATCGAGTGCTCCGGGGCAGGGGGATTTGTAAAATCGAAAAAGAGTGTTTATATTTGCACTCCGATTCAGGGTCCGATGGCCGAGTGGCTAGGCAAAGGTCTGCAAAACCTTCTACAGCGGTTCGAGTCCGCTTCGGACCTCAAAAGGCTTCTAAGTTGCTAATTAAGCATTACTGAGAAGCCTTTTTTCTTTTGTGGAAGCGGAACAAGGACACAGAACCAAAAACTTGCCTGTTATTTAAATTGATGTTAGTCTCCTTTTGATGATAACACTTTGGTCTTAATGTCATATAAGTTAAACACAACTTTAGCTTTGTTTCGAGTCCGTTTATCATCAGAAATGAAGTAATCACAAAACGAAGCATAATAACAATGGTTTACATCCCAAAGTCGAGCGACATTCGATTTAGAAGTCGGTTTATCTGTCCAATAACCTAGCATATCTAATAATTCGAAAATCCCAGCAAAACGATTATGCAATCCAAATTCTTTACCGTTAGGATGAAGTTTAACAGCATATTCAATCATTTCTACACAAGACATTCCCATAAAAATTGAAGACTTGCTATCTAAATGTCTTATGACCTCCTCGCTCCTGTAATTATTAATTTCCTTTTTGTCAATTCCTAATTCTTGTCTGAGTTGATTTTTCTGCTCCTCAGGTATAAAATTCATTATTCCTTTAAATATGGGTTTTAGATTTCCCATTCCAGTAATTGTTTGATAAACCTGCGAAGGGTTTTCATGCAATAAAAAAATATTGTTAGATGGCAGCTCCATATATAAATACTCACCTTGAGTAATTAACTCAAAAGTTGTCAAATACTCCGATATTCTATCTAATCTAAGAGTAGGATTACTTGCCGTTATATTATCTATTTCAAATATGTGAGCTGATGAGTAAGGTAAAGAGACACTCCTGCCAAGCCCCACATTACTCAATAGCTGTTCAACTGAAAAATCCTGATTGATGATCGAAACAAAAACATTAAAATCTAAATATGCACGCATATACTGCAGATTGGCATTTCACTACCTTGTTATCCCTATGAATAATACTCCCTCCCTAGTTGATTTAATCTCTAAAATCCACGAAATACGACTATCGCAATAGACTATGAGGATGCGATATTTTTTAACAAAAAAGTTTTATGATACTAATATAAAGTTTCTGGCTTCTATGGCTTAAAAATTCTAACAACATGCAAAAAACTGCTTATTATTCAATGCTAAATTTAGCATTAAAAAACCATATTACAAAACATAATTGAATTATTTTCGATCCGGCAGAAAAATCCATTCTCCCTCACTTCCCCCCGATTCCCGGAAACTTTTTAGGTTTTTTCCGGATTCTTCCTATCTTTGCTCCTGCGAATAATACACTTATAAACTGTTAGACGGGATACTCAATAGAGCAACCTTAAAAGGGTATGCGCAGAGCCGTTGGGGTTTAGCGACCCGCGAACGGCACTCTATTGAGCCTCTAACAGGGGGATGTATTGTTCGCAGCTGCGCATTTTTTTATTTTATGCGAACAATACATTCCGCCCGCACTCCGGTGCCGGCCGGGCGAAAGGCCCGAACACAGGGGCGTTTTCTGCCCCGCGATTGTCCGATTCGTTTTCCGTTTCATCCGCCGGATTGACAAATCCCTATGGATCATTTTGTTATGCTCTTTGCCGCGCCCTTGCACGCGGCAGGGACGGAACCTCATTGTCCGAACTTAAAAACGAAAAACATGGAAACGAATCGAAACAACCCCTCCTTTCCGACAGGGGAACACACACCGCATCGACCTTTTACAACGGCATTGGCCGCGTCGCCTTCCGGCCTTTCCCCGCACGGGAAACCGGACATAACCCCGACGTCCGACACGGCAAACGACCCCTGCCGCGATAGGCCGGCAACCTTGCCCATGCCCGGCGGCCCCTCATCCGGCGGGTCTCCGGTCGCTGCATCCGTACCTGCCCCGCCGCCCGAACCGGCGGCTTTCGCCGCAACGCCCGCAACTCCCGGAACTCCCCCAACTCAAGAACCGATCGGCACACATCCGATAAACGCCCCCTTCGCCGCCCCGGAAGGATCACACCGTGAAGGTGTTGCAACGGAACGGCCATATCGGGAAGGAATCGGAACGGAACAGCCATATGGTAAGGGAATGACGGTGGAACACTTTTATCGCGGGAGCATTGCAACGGAACAATCCCAAAAGGTGGAATCCGCCGCGGTCTTTCCCTCAACTTTCCGGGAGGCACAGCCGACACCCCCGGTTTCCGCAGCCGGACAGGGCGCCGTCGCGTCCCCCTTCCGCGCTGTCCCGGAACATGCGCCGAATCCGCCTGCCGAACGCCCCCGGCCTGCGCCAGCCGATCCGGATATCCGAACCGGCCGGTTTCCGGAAGCCCGCCTCGCCGCTTCGGCCACCCCGGAACCCATGCCGGATGCGGAACTCTTGCCCGGCGCGGCCTGCCCCCGACAGACCGGGGAACCGTCTTCCGGGGATTCCCTGCTGTACGATCCCGCAGAGCTGGAACGGATCGTAACGCTGATCCGAGAAACCGTCGACCCGGAACGGATTTTCCTCTTCGGCGCGCTGGCCGGAGCCACGCCCCACAGCGACGTGGCCGCCTACGACCTGCTGATCGTGGTGCGGGACGACTCCCCGGCGGAATGGACGCAGTTCCGGAGGCATTTCAACCTGAAACTGATCCGGCGCCGCATCGCTCCGCTGCTGAATTTCTACCTCTGTCCGGAACAGGAGACCCAGCAGGAAGCGCGTCATTTCTACCGGTTCGTGCAGTCGGAGGGCACGGTGCTTTACAGCCGTCGGCCGTTCAAGCTCAAGACATGCGACTACCGCTCCCTGTATTGGGCGGCGCGGGAACGGTTCGACGCCTTTTTCCCGCTGACGGGGCGTTTCCTGAAAACGGCGCAGGAGAGCCTCGCCGCGAACGACGTGCGCGGAGGGGCGTTCTGCGCGGGGCAGGCGGCGGAACTCCTGCTGCGGACGCTGTTCGGCGTCTACCACGGCTGCGACACCGGGCTGCATAACGTGTCGGTGCTTTGGCTCCGGACGCGCACCCTGTCCGCACGGCTGGCCGTCAGCCTCGAAAACGACGATTCGGGCGGGTGCAGGTTCGTGGCGCAGTTGGAAAACTTCCGGCGGGAAGCGCTCTACGCGCCGGTTTTCGACGCCGGATTCAAAGAGGTGGACGAGTACCTGCGACGGCTGCAGGAGTTGGAAAGGATCGTCGAACGGGTGTGCCGGGAACGGATGACGCTGTACGAGAGCCGGATCGAAGAATCCTGATTTCCTGCCGCGACCGGGGCGGAGCCTTTCGGAAAACCGGATCGCTTCGCCCTGTTTTCGACGCCGGGTTCAAAGAGGTGGACGAATACCTGCGACGGCTGCAGGAGTTGGAAAGGATCGTCGAACGGGTGTGCCGGGAGCGGATGGCGCTGTACGAGAGCCGGATCGAAGAATCCTGATTACCCCGCCGCGACCGGGGCGGAGCCTTTCGGAAAACCGGATCGCTCCCCCGGCGTGGTCGCGGGACGGCCGGAATACCGCAATCCTCCCCATCCTCTATGCCTTGCGTCATTGCGAGGAGCGATAGCGACGTGGCAATCTCTGTCCGGCATAACAAAAGCAATGAAAAACCAGGAACCGATGCGTCGTCGGTTCCTCCCAACCATCCCGAATCCCCACCATCCCGCGTCATTCCGAACCGAGCGGGCGGAAGCCTGCGAGTTCACCGACCGCAGCCCGTGGTCATTCCGCAGGAATGGCACGGATTAAGCGCAGGGAGGTAACACCCGCAAAAGGTTATGCGCCGACTTTCCGGATCGAAGGCCCCTGCGAGCTCACCGACCGGTCGCTCCGGCGACCCCAGAAGGTTGGTTGCGTCAGCGGGTATCGGTAAGTTTGTGGAAACATCCGATCCTCCAGTAAAAGACGGCACGGACTAAGCGCAGGGAAGTAGCTTTAGCAACGCAGTTGCGACGTGAGCATCTCTGCGTAGCATAACCACAGCTCTGGAAAAACTGAACCCGCCCCCGGTTCCTCCCAACCATCCCGAAGCCCCACCATCCCGCGTCATTGCGAGGCTTCGCCAGAAGCCGTGGCAATCTAATCCCCTAACCACCGGCTGTCCCGCAACCATCCGCACCCCAGACCCTCCGCGTCATGCTAAGCGCAGCCGAAGGCGAAGCGTGAGCATCTCATCCGGTGTACAAGGAGATCCTCACGTCGGGCCTCACGGCCCCATGCTACTTCCCTACGCCTTTTCCGCACCGCCGCCACAGCGGCGACTGCGGGCTGCGGTCAGTGAGACTCGCATGACCTGCGATCATGCTCGGTTCAGGATGACGATTTGAAACCGAACTCCTTCCTGCCTTTCCGAAAACCGGATCGCTCCCACGCCCCCCAAACCAACCCCGCCCTACCGCGTGGAATTCATCCGGATGCTCGCCTTGACGAAGGCCAGGGCCTTGATGCGCGCCAGAGGGATGTCCTTGTCGGCGTGGTGGGGGTTCTGACTGACCAGCCTGACGTGGTCGGGCAGGTCGGATTTCTGAATGTACTTCACCGTGATATACTCCTCCCCGTCGATGTCGATGGAAATCAGGTACATTTCCCCCCAGAAAATGTTGTTCACGATGTCGTTGATCTGCTTGTAAAGCACGATGTCGCCGCTTTTGAGCAGGGGGTACATGCTGTCCCCCCCGATGTACATGGCCCCGTCGCATTTGGGCAGGTTCGGAATCTGAATGTAGTCCACCGGCTGCAGGGAACGGTGGTCGAGGAACAGCGGCACCAGCCCGGCGGTGCCTTCGATGTTGTAGAGGGGGATGCGCTGCACGGGCATGTTGCGGTCGGTGCGGCTGTGCGCCAGCGGGGTATAGGTCTGCACCACCTTCGAGATCATTTCCCCTTCCCCCGTGTCGAGCCAGTGGGGGTTGATGTTCAATTTTTCAATCAGAATCTGCCGGTTGCGGTTCGTCAGGGCCGATTTTCCGGTCTCGACCATCGACAGGGTGCTCTTTCTGACCCCCAGGATTTCCCCCAGTTGTTCCTGCGTCAGGTTCAAGGCGCTGCGAATCTGCTTGATACGTTCATTCATATTTAAAATTCATTTTTCGGCTAAAAAAGTTCAAAAATTGTTTGTATTTTGAATTCAATCCTTGTATATTTGCAAGAGCTTCCGACGGGGGATCGAACCGTCCGAGCACAAAAATAAAAAAAGGATTCGATATTACCGACAAAATGTTCAAAAAATGATTTCCATCGGCGAGAAAAATTACGAGGAACTGGCCGCCCTGCTGCTGGAGGCCCTCCGGGAAACACCGCAAAGCTACTTCAACGGTTCGGTCGAGTACGACGGGGAAGGTTTTTATTCGACGCTGACATGCTCCCTGATCGTTTACCGGCGTGGGGAGGAAGACGAAAACGGTCGTTTTTCGACCATAGAGGATATTGTACCCGTGTGGTGGGAATATTCGGTCTGCGCGGACGGGGTCGGGGAACCGAACGACTTCAGCTGGAATGAATTGAAACAACGACTGTTCTGACATGGCGACCGACAGGACACGCACGGAGGCGGACGAGCGGTACGCGGAAGCGGCGGCGGGGCTGAAAAGGCTGCTGACGGGGTGCACGGTGCGCGAAACCCGGACGACGGTACGGGAATACGCGGACGGAAGGCCCCCCGTGCGGCAGACGGTCACCCGCGTCCGGGAGCTGCCTCCCGACCTGAAAGCGATCGTGTTCGTGCTCACGGGCCGGATGCCGTGGCGGTGGGGAGCGAGAGGCCCGAAACCGTCCGGAGAGGGAGGAAGCCGCCGGGCGTCCGAGCGGCCCGACAGCGGAACGGGCTTCCCGCAGGGACAACGCACCGCACCGGAAAAGGGCAGCGCCAAGACCGAACGGCCCGCCCCGAAAACGGACGGAGACATCCCCCAACCCGATACGCCGGAGGAAGAATGGCCCGACTTGTCGACGTTGTCGGACGAGACGCTGCGGATACTGGCCGGAGACAGCGGTTTTCCGGGCTTTCCCGCCGCACCGGGAAACTCCGCCGACGCTTCCGACAGCTCTCTTGCACCTTCCGCAAAGGACAACCCGACCGCCCCGCGTCCACCCGTTTCCCTGACACCCCCTGCGTCATTCCGAGGCTTCGCAGAAGCCGTGGAAATCTCCTCCCACCGGTTTCCCAAAGCCGCCTGCACCTCCGCTTCCAGCACCTCCTCCCGTCATCCTGAACCGAGGAATACCGGAGGTATTCCGAGCTCACCGACCGCAGCCCGTGGTCGGTCTGAAAGACCGGCACGGATCGAGCGAAGGGAGGTAACACCCGCAAAAGGTTATGCGCCGACTTTCCGGATCGAAGGCCCTGCGAGTTCACCGACCGCAGCCCGTGGTCATTCCGCAGGAATGGCACGGATTAAGCGCAGGTTGATAACACCCGCAAAAGGTTATGCGCTGACTTCCCGGATCGAAGGCCCTGCGAGCTCATCGACCGGTCGCTCCGGCGACCCCGGAAGGGTGGTTGCGTCAGCGGGTACCGGCAGGTCGGTGGAAATATCCGATCCTCCGGTAAAAGACGGCACGGAAAAGGCGCAGGAAGGAAAACCGAGGTCTGCAAAGCAGGACGAGCTAATCGACTGTAAGGAGGTAACAACCGCTACCGGTTACGCACCGACCTTGAGGCGAAGCGACGTGAGGATCTCCGTGCAGCATAAAAAAAGAGATGCTCACACTTCGCCTTTCGGCTTCGCTCAGCATGACGCATGGTTACCGGTTCCTCCCCGCCTCCCAGCCTTCCCGTTACCATCCGCACCTCTGCCGCCCCCCGCGTCATTCCGAGGCTTCGCAGAAGCCGTGGGAATCTCTTCTCACCGGTTTCCCAAAGCCGCTCCCGGCCGCCCCATCCCACCGGGGGAGCAGGGGCCGGACACCCGCGCGCACCCCGACGGACGGAGCCTCTTCCATCTCGCCCGCCAACCTCCGCATGCCCTTTTCTTTCACACTCCCATATCCTGCCGGCCATGATTCCGACCCGACAGGCGGCGCAGCTCGAACTGGCGCGCCGCCACTTTCCCGATTTCGCCCGGGCCGTCTGGCCCGGCTTCGCTCCCGCGCCCTTCCACGTGGGGTACTATGGCGTCCTGCAGGCGTTCGCACGCGGCACGCTGCGGCGGCTGATGGTGACGATGCCGCCCCAGCACGGCAAGTCGCTGGCGGCCTCCGTGTGGCTGCCCGCCTACCTGCTGGGCCTCGAACCGCGCCTGCGCATCGTGATCGCCTCCTACGCCCTTTCCCACGCCGTGCGGTTCAACCGGCAGGTACAGCGGCTGATGTCCGAGCCGGCTTACGCGGCGGTTTTCCCCGACACCCGGCTGAAACGTTCCCCGACCGCCGAGCGCGGCTACATCCGCACGGCAGACGAGTTCGAGACGGTCGGCTACGGGGGCGGCCTGCTGTCGGTGGGCCGCGAGGGGGCGCTCACGGGCAACACGGTGGACGTGCTGATTCTCGACGACCTCTACAAGGACATGATGGAGGCCAACTCCCCCCTGATCCGGGAGAACGTCTGGGAGTGGTACGTCTCGGTGGCCCGGAGCCGGCTCCACAACCGCAGCCGGGAGCTGATGGTGATGACCCGCTGGCACGCGGACGACCTGATCGGCCGCATCGGGAAACGGGAGGCGATCCGCCCCCTGACCGACCTGCGCGACGTGGGACGGTTCGGCGACGACTGGGCGCGGCTCGGCTTCGAGGCGCTGAAGGAGGGCGCCCCCTTTCCGCTCGATCCCCGCGGGCCGGGCGAGGCGTTGTGGGAGGAACGGCAGAGCGCGGCCCTGCTCCGGGAAAAACGGACGCTCGACCCGGCGACGTTTTCCGCGCTTTATCAGGGCGACCCGTGCACGCGCGAGGGATTGCTCTACGGGGAGGGGTTCCGGACTTACGACACGCTGCCGCCCGACACGGTCAAAAAGGGGAACTACACCGACACCGCCGACACGGGGGACGACTACCTGTGCTCCGTGTGCTACGAGGTGGGGCGCGACGGGGCGATCTACGTGACCGACACGGTTTACACTCGCGAGGGGATGGAATACACCGAAGGGGCGGTGGCGGAGATGCTGGAGCGGAACGGCACCCGTATCGCGCTGGTGGAGAGCAACAACGGCGGACGGGGTTTCGCACGGAACGTGGCTCGGCTGACGACCCTTGCACGGGTGGAGTGGTTCCACCAGGGGGCCAACAAGGAGGCAAGGATTCTGACCAACCGGACGACGGTGCTGGAACACGTGCGGATGCCGGCGGACTGGAACCTGCGGTGGCCGGAGTTCCACGCGCACGTGACCGCCTACCGGCGGACGTTCCGGGCGAACCGGTGGCACGACGCCGCGGACGTGCTGACGGGGATCGTGGAACGGGAGAAGGTGCACCCGCGCCGAAAAACGATCCGGAAAATCGGCTTCCTGTAACCGCCCTTCCCCCGCCCCGCCCTTCGCACCGACTCCTTCCACCTCCCGCCCTTCCCGATCCTGCACACCTCCTGCAACCCCGCTCCCGCGTCATACTGACAGTCTCACAAACACCTTGACAGTAATACCTTGCGTCATTCCATCCGCCCCTGCTGCCCTTCGCGTCATGCTGAACCGAGGAATGCCGCAGGCATGACGAGCCTCACCGACCGGAGTCCGCTGTCGGCCTGTAAGGCCGGAACGGAAATAACGCAGGGAAGTAACATCGCCCGCAGTCAGCCGCAAGGCTGGTGCGGATAAAGCGCAGGTTGATAACATCCGCAACAGGCTATGCGCTAACATTCGTTTTCTGCCGAGCCGGAGCAACGAAAAACCGCCGAAGGCGGGTTAATCTCTGTCCAGCCTAAAAAAGAGATGCTCACGCTTCGCCTTCGGCTTCGCTCAGCATGACGCATTGTTACCGGTTCCTTCCAACCATCCGTTACCCCTGCACTTTGCGTCATTGCGAGGAGCGAAGCGACGCGGCAATCTATTTCCCGTTGCGTTGCAACCCCCGCATCCAGTGCGTCATGGCGGACCGAAGAATAACAGAAAGGGAGAGCCTGGAAAAACCGCGCCCGATCCCTTCCCGGGAACGACGCTTTTCCGGTGGAGAACAGGCAGGTGCGATACTCGAAAAAGCCGGAAACCGTTGCCGGAACGGAATATTTTACTTAACTTACCGACACGTTTCCCGTCGGACGCGACCGCGGCACGGCGGCAGAAGACGAAATATCCTACGGGCATGAAAAAGATACGTTTATGGCGGACGACGGCCTTTCTGACCTGCGCGGTCTGGCAGGCAGGAGCGCAACCCCTTCCGGTCGTTTCCGATTCGCTGTACCTGCAAGGCAGGGCCTGCGAGGAAAGGCTCGACTTCGGAAGGGCGCGGGCCTGCTATGCCGCCCTGCTTGCACGGGATTCCTCCGCGGCCGCGATCCCCGTGATGATGTCCCTGAGCGGTGCGGCCGAAGGGGAGGGCGATTTTCGGAACGCCCGGCGGTGGCTGGAAAAAGTGCTGACGCTCGATTCCGCGCACGTGGGCGCCCGCTTCGCGCTGGCCGCCCTTTGCTATCGGTCGGAGGCATATGCAGACGCCCTGGAACGGTACCGGGAACTATGGGCGGCGGATACCCTGAACCGCATGCTTCGCATCAGGACGGGAGACTGTCTGGTGAGGCTGGGAAAGTCGGCGGAGGGGGTTTCCTGCTACGAACGGGCGCTGGAAGCGTATCCCCGCGACCTCACCACCGCCAAAAAGCTCATCGCCCTGTGGGCGGCGGCCGGGGAACGGCCGGCGTTGCAGGAAGGGCTGAGGGTGTGCGAACGGGCGTTGAAACACGCTCCCGACGATTCGGCTCTTTTGCGGGCGAAAGCGAACATTCTGTTCCGGCTGGACGATTACGCGGCGGCGGAAACCGTGTTCGAAACGCTGCTGGAAGGGGGAAACGACACGACCCGGAACGACCTGCTGACCCTGGGACTGCTGAAAAACAAGCGTCAGTTCTACCGGGAAGCCATACCCCTGCTGGAAGCGGCCTGCCGACAGGACACGACGGACATGGCCTCACTGCTGGGGCTGGCCGCCGCTTACGGGGGCGCACGGGACTCGGTGCGGGCCTTCGCCTGCCTGAACCGGGCGGAACGGGTGTACGACGTCACCCGCACCGCCCTGCTGCGCGCCCGGGGCGACATCTTCCGGGACAGCCGGGCGTCCGATTCCGCCGCCCGGTATTATTACGAAGCGTACCGGATCGACCCGACGCGTCTCGACGCGCTCTCGGAAATGATTTACCTCTACCCCTACCGGATGGAAAAACAGCGGGAAAAGGGCCTGTTCGCACTGGTAACCTACATAGAGGCGGGGAGGAAAGCCGGATACGACTTCCGGAAAATGCCGTTGTTGGGGGAACTTTTGAGCCGCTACGACGAGCAGCTGTTTTTCGAGGCGAAAGGATACCTGCCCATGCGCGATCCCTACGGGCGCACCTACCGGCTTTCGGCCGAACGGATGAAACGGCTGATGGGCTATTTCGGCCTGGGGGAAACGGCCCCTTCCCCCGATAACGCCGGGTAACCGGGTGCGGTCGACCGGAAGGACGCGGGGTGCCGGGGGGCGGATGGCGGCGGGGCAGTCGGGAGGAACCGGTTGCGGGTGGTAGCGGGGCGGTCGGGAGGTGGTGGGGGAGGCGGACTGATCGCCGTTTTTTCTGTATGCTCGACAGAGATCCTCGCGTCGCGGCGTTGCCGCTCCTCAGGATGACGCAAGGGCGGTGGGGATCACAACGGCTGGAAGTCCCCGATTCCCCTGCGTCATTCCGAGCGGAACGCAGTGAAGCGTGGGAATCTCTGCTTTTTATGCTGGACAGAGATTAACCCGCCTTCGGCGGTTTTTCGTTGCTCCCGCTCGTTAGAAAATGAACGTTAGCGCATAATCTTTAGCTGTTGTTACCTCCCTCCGCTTTATCCATGCCATTCCTGCGGAATGACTGAGGGCTGCGGTCGGTTAGCTCGCATGGTCTTCGCCCCTGCTCGGTTCGGCTCTGCTCTCGCTTACTCGCAACGCTGCCGCGTCGCTGCGTCTCAAGGTCGGCGCGTAACCGGTTGCGGATGCTACCTCCCTGCGCTTTTTCCGCACCGCCGCCGGGGCGGCGACTGCGGGCTCCGATCGGTGAGACTCGCAGGGCCTTCGGCCCTGCTCGGTTCAGGATGACGGTTTGTAGCCGGGGATTTCCTGCTGTTCGAGAACCTTAACACCACCGCGTCATGGCGGACCGAAGTATGGCTACGGAGGGAGACGTGACAGGGCTTCCGGATGGAAGCCCTGCTGTGTTTTGGTGGAAATGCCGTCGTTCAGACGTTGGCCGCGACGAAATCCCCCACTTCGCTGGTAGAGTAAGCCCTGGCCCCCGTCCGGGCGATGTCCTCCGTGACGATCCCTTCCGTGACCGCCTTGTCGACCGCCCGGCGCACCGCCGCCCCTTCCTCGTTCAGGCCGAGGTGTTCCAGCAGCATGGCCGCCGACAGGATGGTCGCCATCGGGTTGGCGATGTTTTTCCCCGCCGCCTGCGGGTAGGAGCCGTGGATCGGCTCGAACAGCGCCGTTTCCGTTCCGACCGATGCCGACGGAAGCATCCCCAGCGAACCGCTGATGACGCTCGATTCGTCGGTCAGGATGTCCCCGAACAGGTTTTCGGTCACGATCACGTCGAAGTGCGTCGGCCGCTGGATGAGCTGCATCGCCGCGTTGTCCACGAACATGAATTCCAGTTCCACGTCCGGATACTGCGGTTCGATCTCCTTGGCGATCTGACGCCAGAGCCGCGAGGTGGCGATCACGTTGGCCTTGTCCACCACCGTCAGGTGTTTGCGCCGCCCGCGGGCCAGCCCGAAGGCCAGGTGCAGGATGCGTTCCACCTCCTCCCTTGTGTAGACGCAGGTGTCGTAGGCGGTGTTGCCGTCTTCGCTGCGTCCCTGCGGGCGTCCGAAGTACATCCCCCCGGTCAGCTCCCGCACGCACACGAAATCGGCCCCCTTCACGATCTCCGTCTTGAGGGGCGACCGGTCGGCCAGCGAATCGAACATCACCAGCGGGCGGATGTTGGCGAACAGTCCCAGCGATTTGCGCATCCGCAGCAATCCCTGTTCCGGGCGCACCTTCGCCGCCGGATCGTTGTCGTATTTCGGATCGCCGATGGCTCCGAAAAGCACCGCGTCCGCCTCCTGACAAACCCGGTGGGTTTCAGCCGGGTAAGGGTCGCCCGTCGCGTCGATGGCGCATGCGCCCACCGGTGCGGGCCGATAATCGAACCGGTGGCCGTATTTGTTCGCCACGGCATCGAGCACCTTCACCGCTTCGGCCACGATTTCCGGGCCGATGCCGTCTCCGGCCAGTACCGCAATGTTTTTTTCCATATTCGTTCTGCTTTGTAAGGTATCAAATTTATTTCTGTTCCGTTTTCTACGCCGTTTGCCGGCGCCTGTCGGGTCGTCGCCGTCCCTGCGGTTTCGCGGGGGCTGTTTTCCTTCGTGCCGGGCCTGGCGGGGCGGCTTTGTCCGGGGTGGGAGGAGAGATCCTCACGTCGAACCCTTCGGGTTCTCCTCAGGATGACGCCATGCAACCGGGTTCTTCCCGCCGTTTAGAAACCTTGCCGGCTCTGCGGTTTTGCGGGGGACGGGGTTGTTTTCTTCCCTGCCGGGCCTGACGGGGCGGCTTTGTCCAGAGTGGGAGGAGAGATCCTCACGTCGAACCCTTCGGGTTCTCCTCAGGATGACGCAAAGGCAGCGGGTTCCGGAACGGATGGAAGAAACCGGCCTGCGGGTGCTGTCTCCCTTAGTCATTCCCCTATGCTCTTTCCGTGCCCTTTCCTGCGGAATGGCGCGGGGGCGGGGTTTGCGATCCTTGGGGGATGTTCTCCCCGGTTCTATTCTATTCAAAGATCCTCACGTCGGGCCTACGGCCCATGCTACTTCCCTCCTGTCTGATCCGGCCTGAAAAGAGATCCTCACGTCGAGCCCTTCGGGCTCTCCTCAGGATGACGCAAAGGCAGCGGGTCATGGGGCGGCTGGAAGAAACGGGCCTGCGGGTGCTGTCTCCCTCCTGTCTGATCCGTGGGCCATGCTCGGTGAGATTGCCACGTCGCTTCGCTCCTCGCAATGACGCAAAGGTTTCGGGGATACGAACCGGCATGGGACGGCTGCAATGACGCGGGGGCAATGGGTTCCGGAACTGCTGGAAGAAACCGATTACCATGCGTCATGCGGAGCAGAGCCACAGGCGGAACGTAGCATCTCTTTGTTTTTGGTTTGAGATTCCCACGTCGCTGCGTCTCAAGGTCGGCGCGTAACCGGTCGCGGGTGCTACCTCCCTGCGCCTTTTCCGTGCCGGTCTTGCAGACCGACCACGGGCTCCGGTCGGTGAGCTCGCAGGGCCTTCGGCCCTGCTCGGTTCAGAATGACGCGGAGGAAATGCTACCGCCTCCTTTCGAAAGCCTCGATTTCGGGGCGGATGCTCGCCAGGTAGTCCACGTCGTCGTAGCCGTTCAGCAGGCATTCCTGTTTGTAGGCGTCGATGTCGAACCCGACGGATTCCCCCGTGGCGGCGATCGTGAACGTTTTGCGTTCCAGATCCACCTCGAATTTCGCCTGCGGGTCGCCCTCGACGGCCGCGAAAACCTTCCGCAGGAAATCCTCCGGCACCTGCACCGGCAACAGCCCGTTGTTCAGGGCGTTGTTGCGGAAAATGTCGGCGAAGAAGCTCGACACCACCACCCGGAACCCGCCGTCGAAGATGGCCCACGCCGCATGTTCCCGCGACGAGCCGCAGCCGAAGTTCTTCCCGGCCACGAGTATTTCCCCGCCGTACCGCGGATCGTTCATCGGGAAGCCCGGCACGGGATTCCCGGCCTTGTCGTACCGCCAGTCGCGGAACACGTTGTCCCCGAATCCTTTCCGTTCCACCGCTTTCAGGAAGCGGGCGGGGATGATCTGGTCGGTGTCGATGTTCTCGATGTTCAGCGGCACCGCGGTCGAAACCAGCCTGTTAAATTTGGGTATAGCCATATCTTTCTGCTTTTTTTGTCGTCTGTGGAATCAAAGTCCGAACAATTCCCGCGGGTCGGTCACGCGGCCCGTCACGGCGGCGGCGGCGGCCACCAGCGGCCCGGCCAGCATCGTCCGCGCGCCCGGCCCCTGCCGTCCCTCGAAGTTCCGGTTGGAGGTGGAAACGGAGTACTTGCCCGGCGGAATCTTGTCGGCGTTCATCGCCAGGCACGCCGAACACCCCGGCTGCCGCAGCTCGAAACCGGCCTCCTTCAGGATGTCGGCCAACCCTTCCTCATAGGCCTGTTTCTCCACGCGCCGCGAACCCGGCACCAGCCACGCGGTCACCCCTTCGGCCTTCTTCCGGCCCTTCACGGCCTGGGCGAACAGCCGGAAATCCTCGATGCGCCCGTTGGTGCAGCTGCCGACGAACACATAGTCCACCGGTTTGCCCAGCATCGGTTCCCCCTCGGCGAAGCCCATGTATTCCAGGGCCTTGGGGTCGCTCCCGGCCGGAATCCGGCCCGTGATGCCCGTCCCCATGCCGGGGTTGGTGCCGTAGGTGATCATCGGCTCGATGTCGGCGGCGTCGAACCGGTATTCCGTGTCGAACACGGCGTCCTCGTCCGTGTAAAGCGTTTTCCAGCAGGCCAGCGCCTTGTCCCACGCCTCGCCCTTCGGGGCGTTGTCGCGTCCCTTCACGTAGGCGAACGTCGTTTCGTCGGGGGCGATCATCCCTCCGCGCGCGCCGCATTCGATGCTCATGTTGCAGACGGTCATCCGGCCCTCCATCGACAGGGAGCGGATGGCCGATCCCGCGAACTCGATGAAGTGTCCCGTGCCGCCCGAAGCGGAAATTCGCGAAATGATGTAGAGCACGACGTCCTTGGCCGTCACGCCCCGGCCCAGTTCGCCGTCCACGGTGATCCGCATCTTTTTCGGCTTGGGCTGGAGGATGCACTGCGTCGCCAGCGCCATTTCGACCTCCGACGTCCCGATCCCGAACGCCACGGCGCCCAGCGCCCCGTGCGTCGAGGTGTGGCTGTCGCCGCAGACGATGGTCATCCCCGGCAGGGTGTAGCCCAGTTCCGGCCCGATGATATGGACGACGCCGTGGTTCTCGCTCCCCAGCCCGAACATCCGGATGCCGAACTCGGCGCAGTTGGCCGCCAGCGCGTCGAGCTGCCGTTTCGATTCCCCCTCTTCCAGCGGCAGGTGCTGGTCGACGGTCGGCACGTTGTGGTCGGGGGTGGCCGTCACCTGTTCCGGGCGGAACACCTTCATCCCCCGGCTGCGCAGCCCCGAAAAGGCTACGGGCGAAGTCACCTCGTGGATGTACTGCCTGTCGATGTAGAGCACGCTGCGGCCGCCGTCCAGCTCCCGGACGGTGTGCGCGTCCCAAACCTTGTCAAAAAGCGTTTTTCCCATGGTTCCGTTGTCTTCTTCGTTCGTTTATTCTTCCTTGTTCATCAGCTTGTTGAGGCCGTCCACGAAGGCTTCCACCGCAGCCCGCACCACGTCGGTGTTCGCGGCGAACCCGTGCACCACGTGATGCGTGTCGACCTGGTGAATCTGCACGTGCACGCGCCCCACGTCGTCGCTCCCCTTGGTCATGGCCTGAATCAGAAATTCCTGAATGATCACCTTCCGGTCGATCAGCGACTTGATGGCGGTCACCGCGGCGTCCACCGGGCCGTTGCCCGTGGCGGAGGCCGTGAATTCCGTCCCGCCGATGTCGAGCACCACCACCGCCGCCGGAATCACCGTGCCGGAAAGCACCTGCAGCCGTTTGACGCGGATTTTCCCCTGCGTGCCCCGGCCCGTGGTGTCCCCGGCCAGCTGAAGCAGGTCTTCGTCCCGGATGTCCTTCTTCTTATCGGCCAGTTTCAGAAACTCCGCATAAATCTTGTCCAGCTCGTCCTGCTCCGGCACGAAGCCCAGCAGTTCCAGCCGGTGCTTGAGGGCCGCCCGGCCGCTGCGGGCCGTGAGCACGATGGCCGAATCCTCCAGTCCGACGTCCTTCGGGTCGATGATCTCGTAGGTTTCGCGGTTTTTCAGCACGCCGTCCTGGTGGATGCCCGACGAATGGGCGAAGGCGTTGCGCCCCACGATGGCCTTGTTGGGCTGCACGGGCATGTTCATCAGGTTCGACACCATGCGGCTCACCTCGATGATCCGCTGGGTGTTGATGTCGGTGTCGATGTCGATGTCCTTGTGACACCGCAGGGTCATCACCACCTCTTCCAGCGAAGTGTTCCCGGCCCGTTCCCCGATGCCGTTGATCGTCACCTCCACCTGCCGCGCCCCGTTGAGCACCCCGGCCAGCGTGTTGGCCGTGGCCATCCCCAAATCGTTGTGGCAGTGGGTGGAAATCACGGCCTTGTGGATGCCGTCGGCGTGCTCCATCAGGTATTTGATCTTGGCCCCGTATTCCCCCGGCAGGCAGTAGCCCGTCGTGTCGGGGATGTTCACCACCGTGGCCCCGGCCCGGACGACCGCCTCGACCACCCGCGCCAGAAACGCGTTGTCGGCCCGTCCCGCGTCCTCGGCGTAGAACTCCACGTCGTCCACGAACCGCCGGGCATACTTCACCGCCGCCACCGCCCGTTCCAGGATTTCTTCCGGATCGGACTTCAGTTTATTGTAGATGTGGTATTCCGACACGCCGATGCCGGTGTGAATCCGTTTCTTCCGGGCGTATTTCAGGGCGTCCGCCGCCACCTCGATGTCCTTTTCCACGGCCCGCGTCAGGGCGCAGATCGTCGGCCACGTGACCGCCTTCGACAGCTCCCGCACCGAATTGAAATCTCCCGGACTCGACACGGGGAACCCCGCCTCGATCACGTCCACGCCCAGCGCCTCCAGCGCCCGCGCCACTTCGATCTTCTCGATCGTGTTCAACTGGCAGCCCGGCACCTGTTCCCCGTCCCGGAGCGTCGTATCGAAAATAAATAACTTATCGGCCATGTTCTTTTTCTTTTGTGGAAAAATTAGACAAATCTATTAAATTTTCACAAATTATGAAATTTCCGGGGCATCGCCTCGCTCCCTTTGCGGCATAATACGACGGCTAAAATGCTGCTATCTGGTACATATCCTATTCATTATCAATATTTTGTACGCGATTCGGAAGCGTAAAATATCCGACTGCAAAATTTTTCCCGCCGCATTTTCTCCGGGGGCGCGTTTCTGCTATATGCTGAACGGAGATTAACATCGCTACGCTCGTCAACCTCCTTCTTGCCCGGCAAAATCCGCAAGCGGTCTTTGTTCTCGCTGCGTGCGTCGGTTCCCGCGTCGGGCCCTGCGGCCCATGCTGCCTCCCTGCGTCTTTTCCGTGAAGCAGGTTAACCCGATCCGGCGTGCCGGGAGATTCCCACGTCGGGCCCTACGGCCCATGCTGCCTCCCTGCGCTGTATCCGTGCCGTCCCTGACGGGACGACCACGGGCTGCGGTCGGTGAGGCTCGCAGGCTTGCGCCTGCTCGGTTCGGAATGACGCGAAGGTGTCGAGGCTCCGAGAGGAAAGGAAGAATCCGGTTGCTCCACCTCATTCCAATCGTCCTGCAACCAGCCGTTTCCCTGCCCCTCTGCGTCATTGCGAGGCTTCGCAGAAGCCGTGGCAATCTCATCCGGTGTGCACAGAGATCCTCACGTCGGGCCTTTCGGCCCTCCTCGGAATGACGCGAAGGTGTCGAGGCTCCGAGAGGAAAGGAAGAATCCGGTTGCT
>CAMLTW010000020.1 GCA_946486375.1 uncultured Rikenellaceae bacterium | reverse complement strand
CACACACACACACACACACCATAACGCCTTAGCATTCTTATTGCCCGGGCTGTACGGGGAATGGCTTCGCAAAAGAATATCCGATTCTTTGCGAAGCCTTTTTTGTGTTTGGATTTCGGGGAAACGCGTTCGGCTGTCCGGAGAACGCGTTTCCCCGCGTTGTTTCCGACCCACCATTTTTTCAATAATTACTAACTTAAAAAACAACAGTTTATGAAGTGTAAACTTTACCTTACCGGAAGGTTGGCACTGCTGGTCCTGACGATGTTCGCAGGCATGACCCTGTCGGCGCAGAGCAGGACGGTACAGGGTACCGTAACCGATGCGGCCGGCCAGCCGTTGATCGGGGTGAGTGTCACCGTGAAAGGCACGACGACGGGAGCGACGACCGACGCGGCCGGGAAATACTCCCTCCGGGTTCCGAACGATCAGTCGGTGCTGTCGTTCGATTATCTGGGGTACGTGACCCAGGAAATCATCGTGGGAGATAAGACGACGGTGGATGTGCGGATGGTCGAAGACGCTCAGACGTTGGATGAGGTGGTGGTTATCGGGTACGGCACCGTGCGCAAGCGCGACCTGACCGGTTCCGTGGCTTCGGTCGGTGGAGAGGAAATCGCCGCCATGCCCATTGCGAATGCGGCGCAGGCGCTGCAGGGGAAAATTGCGGGGGTCAGCATCACGACCGTGGACGGACGTCCGGACGCCGGGATGAAAATCCGGGTGCGGGGAGGCGGTTCCATCACCCAGAGCAACGAACCCCTGTATGTGGTGGACGGATTTCCCGTGGACAACATCAACGACATTCCGGCTTCCCAGATCGAAAGCATCAACATCCTGAAAGACGCCTCTTCGACGGCAATCTACGGAGCACGGGGTGCCAACGGGGTAGTGCTGGTGACGACCAAGAACCCTTCCTCCGAACGGTTTACCGTTTCGTATGACGGCTATTTCCAGATCAAGACCCTGGCCAACAAGGTGGACGTGATGGGAGGGGCCGACTACGTGAAGTACAACTGGGAACTTTACGATCTGAGCTCCGGGAAAGACGAAGCTACTTACCGGCAGGCGTTTGCGCTGGGGGCTCCGGGAACTGCGAAGTTCAAAGAGGGGCTGGACGCCTACAACGACGTGGAAAGCATCGACTGGCTGGACGAAATCTACGGCGGCCCCACGTATGCCTGGTCGCATAACGTGAATGTCAGCGGAGGAAACGACCGGACGAAATTCACGGTCAGCTACAACTCCCTCAACGACGATGCGCTCCGGATGGATTCCTGGTACAAACGGGAAAACATCACGGCCAAGCTGAATGCCAAACTGCTGAATAACCTGACCATCGACGTGGATGCCCGTTTTTCGGACGCCCGGATTTACGGTTCCTCCTCCAGTACCAACAGCGCCATTTATCATGCGCCGGTGGAACCGCTCGGGGATTACAGTACGGACCTCAATCCCGGTTTCGTGATGGAGTCGGACAACGTGAATCCGGAATACGCTCCGGACAAGTTGATTCATGACAGTTACAACATGCGGTACCGGAAGAATTTCCGGATCAACGCCTCCCTGACCTGGGAAATCATCAAAGGGCTTACGTTCAAGAGCGAATACGGAAAGAGCTTTTCCTGGATCAAGACCTACGAGTATTCCGGAACGCTGATCAATCGGGGGACGAAACAGCCGTCCGCTTCCATCGGGAGAAACGAGTATTCCTCCATGCGTTTCGTGAACACGTTGAACTGGCAGGTGCAGGGACTGGGCGATCAACACCGGTTGGACGTGCTTCTGGGACAGGAACTGAACTCTTCCGACAAGGAGGAATCCAAAATGAAGGTGAATCGGCTGCCGTCGACTTTCGATTTCCAGAAGGCCTTCGGGATGATCAACCAGTGGGACAAGTCGGTCGACGCTTCCGACATTATTTCCAATACCTTCGGAGTGCCTTCCCGGATGGCTTCGTTCTTCGGACGGGTCAATTATACGTTCCGGGACCGATATATCCTTACGGGGACTCTCCGGGCCGACGGTTCGAGCAACTTCCACAAGGATAACCGGTGGGGCTACTTCCCGGCCGCTGCGGCCGCCTGGCGCATCAGCGGCGAACCGTTCATGCAGAACGCGCGATGGATCGACAACCTGAAACTGCGGGTCAGCTACGGACAGGCCGGAAACGACCGGATCGACGCCGACCTGTGGCGGATCATCTGGAAAGCGAGCGCGGGCGGATATTCTTTCAACAACGTGCGGCAGTCCTATTACGAATACGCCTCCAGCCAGCTGCCCAACCCCAATCTGAAGTGGGAAACCACGATTACCCGGAACCTCGGACTCGACTTTTCGTTGTTCAACAACCGGTTGTACGGGACCGTGGAAGGCTACTGGAACACGACCAAGGACCTGCTGATCTCGTCGGAAATTCCGGCTTATCTGGGCTTCAGCACGCAGCAGCAGAACATCGGACAAACCCGGAATATCGGGCTGGAAGTGAGTCTGGGCGGGGACATCGTTCGGAAAAAGGACTTCACGCTGTCGGCCAACTTCAACATCGGTTTCAACAAGAACAAGATCGAAAAGCTGGCGGACGGGATGCCGTTCAAACAGTTCGCATCGGCCTGGGGCAGCACCACGATCACTCCGTATTCGGATTACCAGTTCGAAGTGGGACAGTCTGCCGGTCTGATTCTGGGTTACATCACGGACGGTTTCTATACCGTGGACGATTTCGACTTCAATCCGGTGACGAAACAATACACCTTGAAAGGCGATGTCCCCAATTCCGTTTTGCGTTACCAGTTGCCGATCGGCGTGAGCGGCGATGCGAGCGCCGCCTATCCGGGAGCGTTGAAACTGAAGAAGATTGCGAACGACGGCGTGAAGGACATCACCACGGAAGACATCACCGTGATCGGGAATACCAATCCGAAGCACATCGGGGGGCTGAACATCAATGCCGTCTGGAAGAATTTCGACCTGATGCTGGCCTTCAACTGGTCTTACGGGAACGACATCTACAACGCCAACAAGCTGGATGCCGCATCCATGACGCAGAACAAGGTGAACGTGAATCTGATGGCCGAAATGAAAAACCGGTTCCGGCTTTACGACGATCTCGGAAACCGGGTGGTCGAACCGGAAGCGTTGAAGGAGCTGAACAAGAACGCGACGATCTGGTATCCGTATCAGAATACCCGCGTGGTGCACTCCTGGGGGATCGAAGACGGTTCTTTCCTGCGTCTGAACAACGTAACGCTGGGCTACACCCTGCCCAAAAAGCTGACTGAAAAGGTGTCTATTTCCAAGCTCCGGGTTTATGCCACCGTTTACAATGCGTGGACATGGACCGGCTATTCCGGCGTCGATCCGGAAGTCGACGGAAAGAGTTCCAACCTGCTGACGCCGGGACTGGACTGGGACGCCTATCCGAGGGCGCGCACCTTTACCTTCGGTCTGAATGTTACTTTCTAAACGGCTGATCATTAAAACCAAAGCGAATTTATGAAACGAAAAATATTGTATCTGGGAACGGTGGCCGCTTCGTTGCTGGCATTTTCTTCCTGCAACGATTATCTCGAGACCTCGTCCCAGTCCAAGTTCGATAACAGTTTCGTGTTTTCCACGGAAGAAAACATGATGACGGCCCTGATGAACGTCTATACGCAGGTGCAGACGGGAAACTGCCTGGGCGACCGGATCACCATGAACCTGAACGGCCCCGGTTCCGACGTCGAAGTCCGACCGGACATTACGCAGTCCGGACGCGGGTCCATCATCAACCTCTATCCGACCGGCTATTCCGATTTTACGGGTGCCGAAGGAAACTCTCAGTGGAGCCAGGGCTTCAAAGCCATCAACGTCGCCAACGAGTTCATCGAAGGCGTGAAGGAAGCGAGGCCGGAAGTGCTGACCGCCGCGTCTCCTTCCAACATCACCCAGATGTATGCGGAAGCGGTCGTGTTGCGGGCCGTGGTTTACTATGAACTGGTACGGAATTTCGGAGAGATCCCTTTGATGCTGGAACCGACGCGGGCCGGGATGAATTTTGCCATACCGGTGACCGACCGCTGGGACATTCTGGACCTGATGCTGGAACAGGTGGAAAAAGTGGCTCCCATCATGTTGTGGGCCAGCGATATGCCGGAAGGGGCAGAACGAGTGTCGCGGGGATTCGCTTACGGGCTGATCGCCAAAATGGCGCTGACCCGGGGCGGTTATGCCCTGCATCCGGGGCCTACGAAAGAGGATTTCGGGGTGGTGATCCGGGACGAAGCCAACTGGCGGAAATACTATGAACAGGCCAACGCTGCTTTGAGGAAGCTCGTGGAAAGCGGCAAGCATGAACTGGTGACCCAGGATGAGCGCGGAACGACGGCCAACGGGGAGTACGGAAACCCGTTCCAGAAGAATTTTCAGGATCAGCTGGACTACATCATCAACAAGGAATCCCTTTGGGAGGTGGCCATGGCGCGCGACTTCGGCGGAAACTGGGGCTATGCCTACGGCCGTTTCCATACCGGCTCGTCGCCGAATACCAACGTATCCAAGGCTTTCGGGGCGATCCGGTTTACGCCGACCTATTATTATTCTTTCGATGACAAGGATTTACGGCGCGATGTGACGTGCGTCATCACCGGTACCAACGGTGCGGGCGAGGAAATTCTCACCGTTCCGGGAAATGTGGGCGACGGGGGAAACAACGGGATCTGTCTCAACAAATGGGACAAGATGCGGATGGCGAACGTTTACCACAACGCGAACGGAAAATCCGGGATCAACTTCGTTTACATGCGCTACGCGGATGCTCTGCTGTTGCTGGCCGAAACGGAAGCCGTGCTGAACGGCGGAGGCGAGGCAGCGACTTACCTGAAGATGGTGCGCAGCCGTGCCTTCCGGCCGGAAGACCGGGAAGAAAAAGTGGATAATTATATCGCTGGATTGAGCGGAGACGCCCTGCTGGAAGCGATCAAGCTGGAACGGATGTGGGAACTCGGCGGCGAAAACCAGCGGAAGCACGACCTGATTCGCTGGGGCGACTTCAACAAGGCTATCGTGGATGCGCGGAAAGAGCTACAGCAGATGGCCGACGATATCCGTAACCAGGGATACCACACCTATCCGAACGGAAAACAGATTTCCAAGTACCTTTACACCAAGAAAATCACGGCGAAAAATACCATCGGAGGGGTGACGATCGGAACGACTTACGGGACGCCCGAGGGCAATACGAATCCTTTGCTGACACCCGGCTGGCGCGGAGTGGGAGATGCCGATAAGTTTCCGCAGGTGAAGCCTCATTATATCCTGGCTATCCAGGGGCTGGACAGACACCTGACTCAAGCCGAAGCGGATGCGCTGCTGGCGGACGGATACACGGCCGAACCGTGGGGCGCTTCTTTCCTGGGGCCCAACGAAGTGGGATACAGCAGTTACATCGGTAACGGCCGCGGACAGGGCTGGTGGGGCGGTTACCAGCAGGCCGATTATGACGCCGGGCTGCCTGCGCGGTACCTGTGCCCGATTCCGGGAACGGTGGTCATCGCCGCCGGCGTGGATCCGGTAACGAAGCAAAACATTTTGGTAAACCATTACGGTTTTGCCAATCAGTAAGCCCGGACGAGGAAGGATGTCGGTAAGATACCGGCATGCTGATCCTGCCGATCATTTTAAAACGCGGCTGCCTGAAGGCAACCGCGTTTTTCATTCTCCTCTTTGCAAAAACGGCGAGCAGATGGTGAGGAAGGTGCGTTTATTTTCGCTTTTTGCGACCGCCTGCGATCCGGCTGTTTGTACGGAAACGTAAGTACGGCGCATCATACCCGGTGCGTTACTCCCCGTTCAGCCTGCTTTTCGATTTGCGGGCTTCGTCTGCCACCCGACTGTTTCCGCCGTTCCGGATCAGATCGTCGCACAGGTCGAGAATCTTTTCCCGCTGATACGATTGCCCGAACCATCCCAGGGCTTCCACCATCGCCACACGCAATTCTTCGGGTTGTGACGTATCCCGGGCAAAGGCGATATATCTGGGCACATAGCGATGATAGTGATAGTTCCGCAGCGTCCTGATTCCCTCCTGGCGTTCTTTCAGCGGTTTGTTCGGGTCGGCCATGGTTTCCAGATCCGTCTTCACGTATTCCTCGTACCGGTCTATCGTTTCCATCAGGGATGCTTTTTCGGCATAGGTTACCGGCCAGAGTTGTTCTTTCCCCTCCCATTGCCGTTCGATTTCGGCCTTCAGTTTCACCGGATCGAAAAGGTTGCATATGTCGTGGCCGTAAAAGTTCGTCCGGGGGGATATTCGCTCTTCCTGCATGGCTTTCACGTGGACGGGGATCAGGGAGTCGTCCCCGCATTCCCCGATATCCTGCATGCACATCCGGCGAATGAGTTCGTAGTTGTCTCCCAAACCCTGGACCAGCACCTCCCGGTAGTCGGCGTCCGATTTCTCCTTCAGCAGACAATAGGCTTCCATGCGCACCGCACCGTAGGGCGATTCCGAAAATCGCTTTTTCAGGAGAGGGACGATTCCGGGATAATTGTTGGCGTACAGCCGTTGTAAGGCCAGCGCCTGTACGTCCGGCAACGGGTGTTCGGTCAGTTTCAGCCAGAAGGCGTTGTCTTCGGTACGCAGCACGATGGCTTTGCCTAAGTTCAACCCCGGATCGGCCGTGTTGGCAAAGCGGTAAGTCGGATCGCCGAGCAGGTGGGTTTCGAGGTAATGCGTATGGCGTCCCCATTGTCCGATGCGTACCCCTGCGGCCAGCAGCCCGATCAGCCGGTCGGGCCATTTGTCCTGTATCGCATTGACCGTATTGCCCTGCGCCGCTACCGTAAGGCCGTCGCCGAACAGGTAAGCTCCCGCCACGTAGTCGTCCAGATGGAACGATCCGTTGTAGCAGGCATCGTGCATGATGAACCGGGCCGCCGGACGGCATCCGTAAATATCGTCCGTGTGGATGTTCAGGGAACGTTTGTAAAGGGAATCGGCGATCCGGAGGGAATCGCTGCGCACGAACCAGGCTTCCGGAAAGCCCAGCCGGGCCATCCATTCGGCTTTGGTTTTAGACGTGTCCTTCGAACGGCTCATCTGTCCCCGCAGCCACATACGGATCAGACCGACGGCATCCGCAAATCCGACGATTTCCTTGTTCCCGCTGATGTACTGCATATTCGGGGCCCCGTGGTGATGCCCCAGCACCACGTCCGTCCCCGGCCGCTGGATTTCTTCCAGCAGATGGGCTTTCAGGGGGAAATACGTGTCGTAATCCGTGAATCGGATGCGGTGTCCCGGCAGAAACAGATCGGGCAGTTGCTCGCGCAGGGTGCGCTGCTCGTCGGCCCATGCGGTCGGGTCGTCCGAATAGTAACCGTGTCCCCGGAAGACGAACAGGCTGTCGAGCGGATTGGAAACGGCGTGTGCCGCCGCCGCTTTCCGCAAAAATTTTTCCAGCAACCGGTATTTGTCCTGACCGGGCCGTTCGGGCGCCTTGATGCGGGCCGAATAGATGTCCGAATCGATATGCTGGGGGGAACGGGGGCTGAGGGAATAATAATAGTAGAGCGGCCTCAGAGAATCCTGCCGGATAAAATCGAATTGCAGGTCGAAATCGTCGTAGTAGCGGTCCGACGGAACGGACGTTTCTTTCCAGTCCCGACTCTGATCCATCTTGAACGCGGAGGTCAAATGCTGGGCGTCCCGGATCATCGGAATCGGAATGTCTCCGATCAGCACCACCCCTTCCAACGGAGATTTTTCCCCGGAAAGCCGGACGATCCGTTCCCGGATGCGGTCGGGCGTTTCGTTTTCGACGACGAGGAGGTAGGTTCCCAGCCCGTCCTTTTCCACGGCTTCCCGGTAAGCATCCGCCGCCGGACGCACCTTGTCGTAACTCGTCCGGTCGATCACGATGGCGAAACGGGTAGGGGTTTTTACGGACGGTTCGACGACGCGGATTCCGGCCCGCATTATCAGCGGGGCGAAAAGCGCGAGCAAAAGCAAGCAATTGTTTTTCATATGCGATGAGTTTTAGCGGAGAAGGAAACCGGCATTCGACGTTTCGGAACGGTGAATGCCGGTTTCTGTCGTGTTTCCGGCCGTTTTTATTGCAGCCTCAGAACGGTTTGGGTCAGCTCTCCCCGCAGCTCCGGATCGAGGTTCTTATTACCTTCGAGTAATTTCCGGCAGCCGGTCAGGATGTCTTCCCGTCGCCGCGAATGGGTGAACCAACCGAGCGCCTCGGCCATGATGATTCGCAGTTTCGGATCGTTGCCCTCGTCGGCCACAAAGGCGAGGAACTCATCCGCGTATTCGTGGTACGGGTAGTTTCGTACCGTTCGGATAGCCATTTTCCGGTTTTGCGCATCCTTGCTTTTGTCCAGGATCAGCGCCAGTTTCCGGGCCTTGGCCTCGGCCACGCGATCCACCTCTTCGGTCACCTTTTTCCACAAAGCCTCCCGGTCCGGATAAAGGCAGCGGTCTATGACCCCGCAGAGCGCTCCTTGTACCCGGTCCACAGGAGCCAGTTCGAGATACTTCTCCAGGGTATAGATGACCCGCTGAGATTCCGGATCGTTGACATAGGATTCCGCTACGTCGGGGAGCAGGGAAAGATCTCCCGTCATCCACGCATAATTGGCGGCATTGCGTCGGGTCAGTTCGTACGGGTCTTTCAGTCCGATGCGGATCGCCTCGATGAAATCCGCGTTGCGATACCGGCTCAACAGTTTCAGACACTCCATCCGTGTGGTGACGAACGGACATGTTTTCATCACCGAGAGAAGCCGCGCCGACGAAACGGGGTTTTTCTGATCCGCCAGCATCCGGAGCGCCACCGAACGGATGTCGGCATACTCCGATTGCAGATAATGTTCCCATACGGTCTTTTTGTTCCGGTTGACCGTCAAGTCCGTCGAAAGCGTGTTGGGTTCCACGGGTTTGAACCGGAAGGTGGGATCCCCGACGATATGCCCTTCCAGCGTGGCGATCAGTCGGTTGTACTGTCCCACCCGGACGCCGTGGGACAACAGCCCCACCAGTTCGTACGTCCAGCGATCCTGCAGCACGTTCACCGTGTTTCCCTGAGCAGCCACCGTCCGTCCGTCATTGAAAATATAGTAGGAAGCGACACTCCCGTCCTGCTGGAAGGAACCGTTGTAGCAGGCGTTGAACATCACGAACCGGGGCATCGTTTCGATTTTTTCCAGGTCGTCCAGGTTGATCAGGATGTTGTCCCGGCGTACGGAGCTCAGTGCCGGAACGGTCTGTACGGCCGGTTCCGCAGGTTCCGGAACTTCGGATTTCCGGTCGAAGAAGGAGGGAAGCAAACCGTATTCCCGTATAAAATGCTGCTTGGCGCCTTCCGGATCTCCGTCTTTTTTGTCAGTCTCCCGACCGACGTAATAATCCAGTTCCGACCGGATCAGCTCCATCCGGTTCCGGGGCGAGTCGCCGGGAATGTCTCCGCTAATGAGCTGAGAACCGATTTGCCCGTGTTCGTTGAACAGCATCACGTCCGCTTCGTCCCGCTGGAGTTCGTCGAACAGCCGGAACTTCATGAATTCGTCCATCCGGAAATTGAGGTGCTTGGCCGAAAGATGGTTTTTGCCCGTCAAGGGAAAGTTTTCGTTCACCGCCAGCTTTTCGTCCATCCAGACAGTCAGGCAATCCGAATTGTAGGCGTGTCCGGCGAAAGTGACGATGTGATCGATTTGCTTCGCCCGTTCCTTCTCGGCCACCGCCTTGCGCAGGAACCGGCTGACGGCGGCGTACGGATCGCCGCCCTTTTTCGGCGGATACAGAATCCGGCCCGAATAATACGTGGGATCGAGCGTTTGAGGGCTGTCGTCCGATAGTTTGTAGTAAAAGTGTCGGGGATTGACCGAATCGCGTTCGATAAAATCGAATTTCAGGTGCAGATCGTCGTAAAAGCGGTCGGAAGTCACGGAAGACTGGTCTTTCGGAAAGCGTTCCTCGTCCATCTTGAAAGCGGCCGTCATGTGCTGGGCATTGCGCACCAGCACCACGGGCACGTCTCCGATCAGCACGATGCCTTCGAGGTTCGGCTGTTTTCCGTACAGTTTCCGCAGTTCGCTCCGCACCTGGTCGGGAGTTTCCCACCGGTCGCTCAGAATATAGGTGGAAAGTCCGTCCTTTTCCAAGGCGTCCCGGTACAGGCGGACGGCCTCCGCGCACCGGTCATAAGTCAGATCGTCGATCACGATGGCGAACGACGTGGCCTGGCGGCTGCGCGGTTTCTCGATCCGCACCCGGGCGAACGTGCCGAGGGGAATCGCCGCGGCCAGAAAAATCCATATTATTTTTTTCATAACATTTCTTTACCGATGGTTATTTGACGGATTCCAGCCGGGCGCAGGCTCTTGTCAGTTCCCGAGCCAGTTCCGGAGAACATTTTCCTTGTTTCAGCAAATCGCGGCACGTCGCCAGGATTTCGTCCCGCCGCACCGAATGGCCGAACCAGGCGAGCGCTTCCGCGATCTGTACCCGGATGTAGTCGTCGTTGGTCGTATCCTTCAGTTCTTTCAGAACGCCCGGAACGATCTGGTGGTAGGGCCGGTTCTTCAGGAAAGCAATGTATAATTGCCGCCAGCTTGTCTTCTGGCTCTTGTCCGAAAGGGTCTTGAGGCTTTCGGCGGAAGGATTGTCGCTTACCAGCCGGACCAGTTCCGCCTTGTATTTCCCTGCGTTGCAAAAATCCGCTTTTGCAAACCGGCGGTCGATGGCTTCGAGCACCCTGTCCTTGTCGAAGCAAAGCAGGGATTGGGTGATGTTGAACACCACCCGGGCCGAGTTCCGGTCGTCGATATACGCGTCGATCAGCACCGGAATGAAGGCTTCGTCTCCGCAGAGCCCCATCCGGTGAACCCCGATCCGACGGATGAACTCGAAATTGTCCGCCGTAGAACGCAAAAGCGCCTTGCGGAAATGGGCGTCGTTGAGCGATTCGAGCAGGTGCAGGCAGTTGTAGCGCACCACGGCATACGGAGATTCGCAGTAGGTTTTGTAAAGCAAATCCGAAATGCCCGGGTAATCGTTCAGATACAGTTTGATGAGTGCATAATTTTGCATGTCCGGCAACGGATCGTCCAGCCGCCCCAGCCAGTAACGGGGATCCTCGTTAGTCGAAACCGCGTCGATGTCCGTTTCGAAGACAGGTGCGAACCGGAAGGTCGGATCGCCGATGATGTGGGATTCCAGGATGTTGATATGTCGCGCCCATGCGCCGAGCCGGGCGCCGCATCCCAGCAGCCCCAGCAGATCGAAAGCGGACTTGTCCTGCAGCACGTTGACGCTGTTGGCGAATGCCGCCACGCATTTCCCGTCCGCAAAAACGTATTTTCCGGCGATGAAATCGTCTTCCCGAAAATCCCCGTTATAGCAGGCATCGAAAATCACGAACCGGGCGTTGGGTCGGATGCCGTTCACATCTTCCAGCACGATGCCTTTCCGCAGGTCGGTCAGCGAATCCCGCAACAACATTTCGGGCGTGAGCGCATTCCTGTACCAGCTCGAGTCGACGCCCAGCCTGTCCGCTTCCGCCCGGGCCCGGGCGAAGGGATCCGCCTTTTCCCGGTCGCGCCGCACCATGCCTCGCAGGTATTCCTTTACCGATTCCATGTGCGTATCGAAATCGAAGGTTTCCGGGTCTCCGGTCAGGTACTGGCGATTGGGCATCCCGTGTTCGTGGAACACCATCAAATCGAGGTCGTCGCGCCGCAATTCCTTGATGATGTAGTCTTTCATGTAAGGAGCCATCGAATAACGCAGAAACTTCAATCCCCGCTGCCGTGTGAACATGTCCCCGAACTGTTCGTTCATGATCTGCTGTTCCGCCCGCCAGGCGGTCAGCGAATTGGAATAGGACCCGTCGCCCGTGTAGGATACGACCTGATCGAGCCGGTTGTTTTCCCGATGGGCTTTCACCGCTTTTTCCAGATAAGCGGCGATCTGGGCGTAGGGATCGCCGTTGCTTTTCTGCGCTTTGATGCGGCCGCTGTAAATGTCGCTGGTAATGAATTGCGGCGACGCAGGGGCCAGTTGGTAAAAAAACAGCAGGCCCTGCGTGGAATCCGGAATCGGGATGAACTTCAGATCGAAATCTTCGTAAAAACGGTCGGAAGGAACCGACGCTTCCCGCAGCGGATGTTTCCGTTCGTCCATCTTGAAGGCGGAGGTCAGGTGCTGCGCCTTGGTAATCATCGGAATCGGAATGTCTCCTACGAAAACGGCCCCTTCCAGCTTCTCCCGCTCGTAAAGGTTCCGGAGCACTTCCCGTACTTCTTCGGGAGCTTTCCAGTTCTTATAGACGATGAAGGTCGGCAATCCTTCCTCCTCCAGCGTCTTTCCGTATGAACCGATCTGCGGAGCGCATTCGACATAGGTCATGCTGTCGACGATCACCGCGAAGGCGGTGTTTCCCTTCCGCGCCGGCTCGATGACCGTTTGCGCCCGAAGCCCGGCAACTGCCAGCAGCATCGCTATGAACAGTCCGCATTTACCGAAATCAGGTAATCTCATAAGTTTTTGTGGTTTGCTTGGAGTGCATTCAAATTTAAGTTTTTATCCGATACGAAGTAAGTTTTAACTCCGTAAACACGGTAAGAAGCTCCGAAAGCTTCTTACCGTCGAACCGGATATTTTTTCTTCCCGCCTAAAAAGTCATCCCCAGGTTGAACTGCATGAAAATCCGCTGGTCGAACAAATCCTTGTGCGTGCACATTTTGTAGATATCGAACGCCGCTCCCGTATACACGGCCGTATTCTTCAGGATTCCCAAGTGGGAATAGGTTACGGAAGCACCCGCATGGACGTAGCTGGAACTCAGGTAGTAAAAATCCTTGAGCGTGAAGTCGGTGAAACATTGCTCTTCGGCATGATAACCGTTATAGTCCATTTCCGCGCTCAGGTTCTTGCTGCCGCCTACCTTCAGTCCGACCAACAGTCGGCTGAGATCGCCCGTTCTGAAATTTTTCTTCGCATAGGCGTTCAGCCGCAGGGATTCGACGTCCTGAGTGCTTCGGGGAATATAGTAAATGTATCCGTCCTTCACGTATTCGGCATCTGCTCCGACCGTCCACCGGTAGTCGTTTCCGGAGCCGTTGCGCATGAGGGAGACTTCCCCTTTCGCCGACTGCTGCGTGTAGTTGGAACGCACCGTCTTGAAATCCACTACGTATTCCTGCACGTCCGGCGCATTGTCGAACGACTGGATGTATTCGATGCCGTCCATGTCGTCGTCCCGGTAGGAGAGGTTCACATACCAGGAATGGCTTCCGGAGGCGTTGTCGAACTTCGCGTTCAGGTTCACGTCGAAGGCGTCCTTGCGGGTCGTTCCCAAAAAGTAGGGTCTTTCCGTGGATTGAGCGGTCGTGGTTGTGGGACTCGGGTTGGGGTGATCCGCGGTTTTAGCATCTTCCACGGTACGGGCATAGTTTCCCGAAAGCACGATCCTTATTCGCTCGGCCGTGTAACCGTACTGCAAACCGCCGCCCATGCTGTTGGCGTTATAATCCCCCAATCCCGAAGGACTGCCGTTGGGATCGATCGATCCCTGTTTGAAAAAGCCCGGTGCCACCATCATCCAAATAGAAGGATTGTTCCGAAGATTCGTAACGGAAGCCTCTCCCCGTTCCCGGCGGCTGTAATAGTCGAAATCGGCCCCGATCGAGTGGCGTTTACCGAACCGGAAGAGCAAACTCGGAATCACTTCCACCCGGGAGAGTTCCACTTCGGGGCGCGGGTCTTTCTGCTTGGCTCCGTTCCCTACTTCGTATCTGCCTTCGAAACCGAGCAGCAGTTTGTTCCGAATCAGATGCGTGGCTGCCTTGACCCTCATGTCGAATCCCTGATTGATCCACTTGCTTTTGCTCGTATCGGCGATATAGAAGGGCATTCTCCGCAACGGATCGATCAATGATGCGTTGTATTGCGCTTCCCGGATTTTATCCCGCGAATAATTGAATTCTCCCCACACGTAAAATTTCTTGTCGTCCCCCAGAAATCCCCCTCCGTCGGTGGAAAAACCGAAACCGTTGTTCCGCTTGCCGCTCTGTGCCTGCTTGAACGTTCCGTTGGACATATGGTAGTCGAAGGCGGCATTGGCATAATAGGAAGCGTTGTCCAGGATCGCCCCTGCCGCATTGTTCGTATGGGTCAGCCAGAGACCGCCCGCCTTGATCCGTTCGACGGAAGCGGGAGTGTTGAGCGCGTCTCCGTCCTGCGCTCCCGCCGGAAACGCGGCCCCCGCCGCAAACAACAGGCAGCAAACGCTTTTCAGTCCGATGTATTTTGTCATGATTTTTGTCCTTTTGGTTAGTTATGTAAGCTCGGGCTCCAGCTCGGCACCTTCTCTCCGTTCCGACGGATAGCCGGGCTGTCCAGCATCTCGAAATCTTCGGTCGAGTTGTTGGTGTCCTGATACAACGGTGTCCCGTCATCCCGTCGTCCGGTCATTTTCCGTGCGGCCGGTTTGCCGATGTACGTTGCGCCGACCGAGAAACCGCCCGCATCCACGAATCCCGGAATCCGTTTCATGTTCAGGTCGGCCATCGTGGGAAGGAATTCCACACCGTCCATCACCTTATCCGCGGGAATCTTGGCCCATTCGTATGTACCCGTTACCTCCTTCTGGGTCGTTTCGCCCAAGATCCAGTAACTATTGTCGTTGAACGTAAGTTTTTGTCCCGGCTGATAGAGACAAAATGCTGCCCCAAATACCGAGGTCAACCATTGGAAGGTGTTGATGCTTCCTCCCCAATAAACGTATTCCAAGTTCGGGACGTTCGGATTGTCACGTTCCGGTTTTCCCCCGGCCCATACTTCGAATTCGGCCATCGAGTTGTCGAACGAACCGGGATTGTTTTCCCGGTGATCGCGCGCTTCCTGCACGACCACCACCGATTCGCCCGGAGCCAGCGGATAGTCCGTGCCGTTGCCGGGAAATTGCCAAAGCGTGATGCCGTAAACGAAATTGTCTTTCCCTTCCGATGTGGGCCAGGATGGTAACACGGCCGTGGCCACATTGGGGTAAAGCTGAGTAAAACAAAGATGATCCAAATAGTACACCTCGTCCCCGTTGTTATAGATTTCATAGGTTTGATCCCGGAAATAAAACGGGGCTATTCCGCAATAGTAAACCTCTTTGATGCAGAGCGGCCCCACTTTGGCCGGGCGCAGGTTGATCGTCGAACCAACCGCAGCTTCTTCCCGGCTGATATTTTTGATAAGGGGAATGTTCGTCTGGGCTCCGTTCAGGTAATAGGTTTCTCCTTCGTTTTCGACCGACCCGAACACGTTGATGGTGTAAACGCCCGGGGGCAGCGTAGTGGTCGCGATTCCTTCTGCATCCGCGACGGACTCGAATACGCTTCCCTCATTGTAGTTTACGAAATTAACCTGCAATCCCTCCGTCGGAAAAGAAGGATCGGGAGCACCGTTTCCATTGGCATCCACGAAGCCCGTGACGGCGTTTACTTTATAAGAAACCGTAATCGGCTCCACTTTTTTTGCGTCCCCGGCCTCCTCCATCATCTCGCAGGATACGAAACCGGACATAGGAAGGATAAGACTTATCAAACAGAATATGTGTTTTTTCATAACGATCGTTCGGTTTAACGGATTAATGCAGTCAGTTCGAGCCCGAAGAAAAATTTGTCATCGTTTCTTCGTACGCGTGTTCCTACTTTCATGCTGCTTCGGAAATAAGGAGTGCTTCGGAACATGTTGTTGGCGAAGAAGGAAACGCGCAGATATTTTCCCAGTTCTTTAGTCAGATTGAGATTGACGCACAGCAGGGCGGGTTTGTTCTTGTCCCGAAGATGTCTCCGGACGTTCAGATAGGGTGAACGATCCAGCCCGTTGAATTCCGGATCATTGCCGAGTTTGGTCGGATCCAAATCATAAAGCTGTCCGTCTTGCTTGGAAATGTACTTGATCGGAATCGAATCGTTGCCATACGAAATCCATTTGTCGTCCTTCCACAGTACATTGGCGGTCAACGTAATGACGAAACCGATCTGAGGAATGTTGTGCGTGACGCGCAAATTTGTGGAAATGGTCTCGATATTCGTCACTTCGTTACCCGATTCGAAAACGCCCATGTGCGGATATTTGGCATAGTCGGTTCCCGTGGGCCGGTTCCAGAAAGAGAAGCCGTTCGTCCAGGACTTATAACGATTCCAGGCTCCGTTCAATGAAAACGAAGTGCGGATGGCATCGATCCGGCCGAAATCGATTTCGGCTTCGATACCCTTGCTTCGGTAAGCATAATTGTTCGTAGGCATGGTGTATTTCACCAGTATCTTGTTGCTGGCCTTGGGCTCCAGGTTCGGAAGCGTAACTCCGTCTTCGGGTACGTCCCCCTCCTCGTATTGCACATAGTCCACGCTTTTAAAGCTGTTGAGGCTGTAATCGAATTTGTATCCGTTTTGACTTTCATCCTGATATCCCGTAATATATCCTCTGACCTGCCCGATCCGGAAATCCAGCCCCAGTTCGTATTTCTTGGTTTTGGCCATTTTCAGGTTGGGGTTTTCCGTACTGAAAATCCGCGTGGTCACCACCTGATATTTTTGGGCGTCTTCTGCATAATAACTATTCGAATTGTCAAAATTCAGAAAATCGAAGTAGACGTCGTCCGGATGCAGGAAGGCCAGCGAAGGCGTTTTCATCGTGATCCCGTATCCTCCCCGAATACTCAGATGCTGGTCGGGCAGCAGATCGAGCGAAGCGTTGATCCTTGGCGACCAGCCGTCTCCGAAATCGAACACCCTGTCGTAACGCACGCCGGCCACGACGTTCAGTTCCCGCTTGCCGAACGTCCAACGGAAATTCTCTTCGGCGAAAGCACTGAGCTGATTCAAGAACGGTATATCCGTAAAGGGCCGGTTCCGCTGAGAAGCGAATTGAAAGGATACGTTCCGGAGAGGGGGAAATTCGGGGTCGAACACCTTTCCTTTTCCGTTATTTCCCGAATTTCGAAAATCGGCCCCCACCAGAATATGGTGGCTCGTGGCTCCGATGTTGCCGGCGAAGTTGGCCGTTACTTTGGCATACGTATTCAATTCCTTGCCGTACAAGTAATATTGCGACCGGTAGGTTCCCGGCAGTATCCAGCCTTTCATCCCTTCTTCCCCGGGCAGGATATGGGTCACCTCGGTTCCGTCTTCGAGGTAGATGTTTTGCCCCGGGATGCTCGAAAGCACGGCTCCGTCGGTCATCGACTGGGAATAAGTCGCGTCGGCGTTGGTTTCTTCGTCTTCGTAGGAGCTTTTTTTATCGGTGTAACTGAAGGACGCACTGTACTTGATGTTCTTGAACCAGCCCTGGTTGAAATTCAGGGCCCCGTTCGTATTGAGCCGAAATCCGATGTCCCGCTGGTTGTAAGTTTGCTTGTCTTGCTCGTCATCCGGATTGGGTTCTCCCTTTTCGTTGGCATAAATAAAATTCACAGCCGTGTTCGTGTAGAATTTCCCGAACGTATTGGTGTAACCCAGCCGTCCCGTGACCCGTTGATAATAGTCGTATCCTTCGGTGGGATTGTCCACATTGTAGGAGTAGTCCGCTCCGTAATTCAGACTCCCGCCGCCCGCTTTCGGAGAAAGATTGATCCCCTGGGTTGCGGAAAACATGTAAACATTGGGATTGGCGTTGAATTTGACGGCCAGCGGGGAACGTCCCGCTTTGGAATTGACGATCACGGCGCCCGAAGTGATGTCCCCGTATTCCACGGAAGCGATCCCCCGGATCACTTCGATGGATTCGATGTTGTCCGTGGAAATGTTACGTAAATCGTATCCCGATGTGGGCGTGTTCTGCCCGGAAAAAACCAGATTCTGTTGGCTCCCGGTAGAAGTGGTCAATACCTGCATGTTGGCATTGTTGGAAAGAGGCGCCCCGTCCATGATGATCGCCGTACCGAGGCTTTGTCCGCCCCGGATGCCGATCGACTTGTTGCTGGAAAGTACCGGACGGTTAGATAATTCTCCGGGTAACAGTGACATGACGTCCGCCAGCGAAGTGGTCATCATGTGATCCATGGCCGCCCGGGAAATCTTGGTGGCGGTGGCCGCCCCGGTTCTGCTTTCCTGGGCCGAAACCACGATGTTTTCCAGCTTGAAAGAAGTTTCGACCATCACGTACCGCAGATCCGTCCGGGACGTTTTCGCATCGACCGTCGCCTCGATCGTCTCGTATCCGAGGGATGAAATTTCGATTTTGTATTCTCCCGGAGCGACGGATTTGATTTCGAAACTTCCGTCCGGCAATGTCGAGACGGCTACGCCGATTTCCGGAAGGGAAACTACCGCATAAGGGATCGGTATGTCCGCCTTCCCCGCTTCCCGCGTCACTACGGAACCGGAGAGGGACACCGAGGCCTTGCGCTGAGCCGCGCCCGTAACCGTACAGGCGAAAAGCACAAGGCACAAAAAGATGGATTTGGTAAAAGTTTTCCTCATAGGTATTGTATTTAGTTTAGCGTTGTGTGCCTCGTGGAAGAAGGAGGGGGCGGGTGGCGTCGCGATACTTGTCTGAGGACGATTCGGGATTCCTTTTCCCTTTCATTAATGGTTCGTTTAATAAAAAGGAATACCGAAGCGTTTCATTCCTGCCGGCAATCGGAATAATGTCCTGATTGCCGTTTTTTTATGCACATCCTATCCATATTCTTTCCCTTCCTTCATTAAACGAAGGTTTTTTGAAAAGCGTTCCGATGCAATGATAGTAAAAAGTTTTCTCTTTTCATCGGTTTAATACCGCATTTTGCAGGGAGGATAGTATCGAAATTATCGGAATTTAAGTATAATGCTTAATTGTTTTGTCCTTTTTCGTCCGATATCGTTGCATTTTTCAATCCGTGTCTGTAAAAGGACCGAAATTTAACAGTCGTTAAATTTTTATAAAAACACACGGAAAATGGTTTTTTCCCGATGGAAAGTAGGATAAAGTAAGAATAAATACGAAAATCGCGTCAGGGAATATAAGAGACGAGGGTAACAAAAAGCGGGGCAGAAGCCGAAGATTATTGGGGAAAAGCCTTCCCGGACATTTTTATTCCGGATATAGGCGTGGCTTCGGAGACGAACTTTCCGTAGCGAAAGGATGGAGAAGCCGGACTGGAAAATTTACCGGAAACGAAAAAGGGGATGAATTTCATCCCCTTTCAAAACCGATAAAACCTCTTTCCGCCGGTTAATAATTGTTTTTCTTCGGCTCGAAATAAGCCTGCGGATGGTTGCAGGCGGGGCAGGTATTCGGCGCCTTTTTTCCTTTGTGCACGTATCCGCAGTTGCGGCACTGCCATTCGATTTCTTCGTCCCGTTCGAACGTTTTTCCGGTCTGTACCCGTTCCAGCAGAGTCCGGTAACGGGCTTCGTGTTCCGCTTCCACCTTGGCGACGTTCCGGAAAACGGCGGCGATCAGCGGGAAGCCTTCTTCGTCGGCGACTTTGGCGAATTCCGGGTATAGTTCTGCCCATTCTTCGTTCTCTCCGTCGGCTGCGGCGCTCAGGTTTTCCGCCGTGGTGCCGATCTTGCCCGCGGGATAGGAGGCTGTGATTTCCACCATGCCGCCTTCGAGGAATTTGAAGAACCGCTTGGCATGTTCCTTTTCCTGTTCGGCCGTTTCCAGAAAAACGCCGGCGATCTGTTCGTAACCTTCTTTCTTGGCCACACTGGCGAAGAAGGTGTAACGGCTGCGCGCTTGCGATTCTCCGGCGAACGATTTCAACAGGTTTTGTTCGGTACGGGTTCCTTTGATGCTTTTTTCCATTTGGTAGTGTTGTAAAGGTTGAAAAAATGATATGGGTTTACTTTTCGAACGTTCCGGTCAGTTGCAGTCGGGTTCCCGTTACCCGGAAACCCGGTACGCTGTTCCGCGCCAGATAAGCCCGAATGATCCGGGCCAGTCCTTCGTCTTCGAAATCTTCGATCCGGTGCGTTTTTTCGCAGTAGAGGTGGTAATGTTCCCGCGTGTTGATGTCGAAATACATTTTGTTGTCGGTGGTCTGGATTTTGGCCAGCAGTCCGTGTTCCACCAGACAGTCCAACGCATTGTAGATCGTTCCTACGGTGGTGGTCGGTGTGGTCTTCCGCACTTCTCCGGCCACTTCCTCCGCGCAGGCATGTCCCAATACCCGCATGGCCCGGTAAACCGCCACCCGCTGAGGCGTGATTTTGATGTTTCGGGCCGTAAACAATTCCCGGATGCGATCGATTTCATCCATTTTGCGTAGGATTACCGAAGCAAATGTAATCGGAATAATTCTAAAATGAAAATGATTATGATTATTTCATGTCCGGATATTGATTATATTGACGATAATGCTAATTTTGTACGGGAAAAAACGGACGAAATCATCCATTTAAACATAGCGACTATGAACAGAGAAAAAAGCATCGAATTGCTGAACCGGGCGGTAGCGGACGAAATGACGGCCGTCAACCAGTACATGTACTTTCACTTCCGTTGCGACGATATGGGGTACGATCTGCTGTCGAGCCTTTTCAAACGGACGGCCATCGTGGAAATGACCCATGTGGAACAGCTGGCCGAACGGATTCTTTTCCTGAAGGGGGAAGTGGAAATGAAGTGTTCCGCGCCGGTGGAAAAAATTCACGACGTGAAACAGATGCTGGAAAAGGCGGCGCAGATGGAAACGGGCAGCGTGGAAGACTACAACAACTGGGCGAACGAATGTTCGGCAGCGGCCGATTCCGTTTCCAAGAAGCTGTTCGAAGCCCTGACGGCGGAAGAGGAAGCGCATCTCGACCAGTTCGAAACCGAAATCGAAAACATGGACAAGTTCGGGAACAACTACCTGGCTTTGCAGTCCATCGAAAGGAGCAAGTCCGTAGCGGCGGGAACTCCTGTAGCGGACTAAGCGATATGATGATGGAAGGGGAGGGCGGATGTCCGTTTCTCCGGAGCGAGAGAAAAGGCGGAGGGTATTTTTTCCCTTCGCCTTTTTTGCGGAGGTAACGGAACGACTGTTTGTAGGTAGCGGCATGAGCTTTTGCGTGAGGGCAGGTGGAATGTCTCCGGGAAAATAAAGGGGCGGGAAGTCCCTTTTTTTAATTATATTTATCCCATCCATTCAATTCGAACGATCATGAAACGAATCTTTCTTCGCTTCCTGTTGGCCGCATGCACGATGGGGGCGGCTTTACCGGCATATTCCATCGAAGTGGCGGGCGTAACCTGCGAAATGCTGACCGATCCGGCGGGGATTTCGGCGCCGCATCCGCGGTTGGGCTGGCGTCTGGCGTCCGGGAAACAGGGCGATCGACAAACGGCCTACCGAATCGTAGTTTCCCGTTCCGGGGAGAGGGCGGCGCAGGGGATAGGGGATTGGTGGGATTCGGGCAGAACGTTTTCTTCCCAAAGTCAGCTTGTTCCTTATGAAGGGCGACCGTTGGAAGCGGGAAAGCGGTATTATTGGAGCGTCCGGGTTTGGGATGCCGAGGGGAAACCGTCCGCATGGAGCGAACCGGGAGTGTGGGAGCAGGCGCCTGCGTCGGAAAAATTGACCGCTTCGTGGATCGGAGCAATTCGCCGTGCCGATGCCCGGTTGCCGAAAGGTCGGGTATTTCATGCTCCCTCCATGAAGGATACGACGACGGCCCGGCTGTGGGGAGCCGTCGATCCGCTGGCCAAACGGAGCATCCTGCTGCGGAAACCGTTCGTGCCGAAGAAAGCGGTGAAAGAGGCGGTGATTTATGTGTCCGGACTGGGGCATTACGAGTTGACGCTCGACGGAGAAAAGATCGGAGACAATGCCTTCGCTCCTTTGTGGAGCGATTACGACAAAACGGTTTATTACAATACCTATCGTGTGGAAGACCGGTTGAAGCCGGATGAAGAGCAGGTGCTCGGCGTCTGGCTGGGGAACGGGATGTACAACGTGACGGGCGACCGGTACCGGAAGTTTTGGGTGAGTTTCGGGCCGCCGACCCTGTTTTTCCAGGCGGAGATCACCTATGTGGACGGAACGAAGGAAAGGCTGGTTTCCGACGAAAGCTGGAAATGGTCGGAAAGTCCCGTTACGTTCGATTGCATGTTCGGCGGGGAAGACTACGATGCGCGGTTGGAACAGGCGGGTTGGGACCGGCCCGGATTCGATGACAGCGGTTGGAAACGGGCGGTGGTGCAGGGGGCTCCGAAAGGGAAGCTGACTCCCCAGACCGCTCCGCCGGTGAAGGTCATGGAAACGTACGGCGTGAAGTCCGTTTCCCGACCGAAGGCGGATGTGCTGGTTTTCGACATGGGCCAGAATTTGTCCGGGTTTCCGACGCTGAAGGTCCGCGGGAAGGCGGGGCAGAAGGTGAGACTGACGGTGGGAGAAAGCCTGAAAAAAGACGGTACCGTGAACCAGAGCCGGACGGGGAAAGACCATTACTACGAATATACCCTGAAGGGGGAGGGGACGGAAACGTGGACGCCGCGGTTCAGCTATTACGGATACCAGTACATTCAGGCGGAGAACGTCGATTATGAACGGGTCGTTTCGGGAGACGGGCGTCCCGTGATCCTGGAGCTGACCTCTAATTTCGTTTACAGTTCCGCTTCCCCTGCCGGGACGTTCGAATGTTCCAACGAAATGTTCAACCGGGTGCACTGGCTGATCGACAATGCGATCCGGAGCAACATGCAGGCGGTGTTCACCGACTGTCCCCACCGGGAAAAACTCGGCTGGCTGGAGCAGGTGCACCTGAACGGCCCCGGCCTTTATTACAATTACGACCTCACGGGCCTGATGCCGAAGGTGATGCAGGACATGGCCGATGCCCAGCATCCGGACGGACTGGTGCCTTCCATCACTCCCGAATACACCGACTTCGGGGTCTACGATTGGGGAAAGGATTTTCAGGATTCGCCCGAGTGGGGAAGTGCGGTCGCAATCGTGCCGTGGATGTTTTACGAGTATTACGGGGATTCGTCGCTGATCGTGCGGTATTATCCGGCGATGGCCCGTTACGTGGATTACCTGGGGACGAAGGCCGACGGATATATCCTCAACCATGGGCTGGGCGACTGGTACGATTACGGAGAACATGTGGCGGGGTATTCCAAGAACAGCCCTATCGGGGTTTCCGCTACCAGCCATTGGTATTTCGCTGCGGCGATGACGGAAAAGGCGGCCCGGATGACCGGGGATGCCGCAGGCGCGGAAAAATACGGCCGGCTGGCCGAACGGATCCGAAAGGCGTTCAATGCGAAGTATTTCGATCCGGAAACGAAACAATACGGCACCGGCAGTCAGTTCTGCAATGCGGTGGCGGTTTTCCTGAATCTGGTGGAACCGCAGTACCGGCAGGCCGTGCTGGACAACTTGATCGCCGGCATCGAAGCGCACGGCACCCGGCTGACGACGGGGGATGTGGGGAACCGCTACCTTTACCGGGTGCTGGCGGACAACGGGTATAACGATGTGATGTATCGAATGCAGAACCATTACGATGCGCCGGGTTACGGATTTCAGGTCAAATACGGCCTGACGACCCTGACCGAGCAGTGGGACCCCCGGAAAGGAAACTCGTGGAACCATTTCATGATGGGGCAGATCGAGGAATGGTTCTATCGGACGCTGGCGGGCATCCGGCCCGATCCGAAGGAGCCGGGATTCCGGAAAATCGTCTTCGCGCCTCAGCCGACGGGAGACCTGACCCGTGTCGAAGCGTCCCATCGGACGCTTTACGGAGATGTGAAGGCGTCGTGGAACCGAAAAGGGGACAAATTCGTGTACGATATCGAGGTGCCGGTCAACTGCACGGGGGAGGTGATTCTTCCCGGTCGGAAGGGAATAAAGGTGAACGGCCGGAAAGTCGTTTCGGACGGTACGGTACAAGTGGGTTCCGGCTCGTATCGGATCGAGTGTCTGTTATAACGGAGCGGAAAAAGATTCGTGTAGGAGGGGACAATGCCCCTCCTATATTTTGGGGGACTAAGGAATTCGATCCGGCATCGTACGACTTGTTTCGGACAGACTTTCCCGCTCCGTTCCGGAATTGTTCCCGGTCGGAATAACGTTCCCGTCGGCATCGGGAAGCGGTTCGCCTTCATAAAGGGCCGCTTCCGCCAGCGGATTGGGCAGGGGACGCAGTCCTTCCTGCGCCATGGTGCGGATACCGATGCAGGCCGTCAGGAAATAGACGCCCGTCAGGATCCACAGGGTGACGAATTCCGGCTTCACTTCGGCCAGCGATGCTCCCATGGTCTGTATCCGGAGAAATCCGTTGATCCCCGCGCTGCTCGGAAAGATTTTCCCCAGGTTGTAGAGCCAGGCGGGCATCGTTTCCATCGGAACCGAAACGCCGCTGATCATCAGCAGGGGGATGGAGGTGAACAGGAGGATGAGGATCGAGTTTTCCCGCCGCTTGAAAACCGAAGAGAGGGTGAGACCCAGAAAAATAACCGACAGGAGGTAGGGCAGCAGAAAGCCCGCCACCGCCAGGAACCGGCCGTTCATCGGATATCCGAACGCTTTGTAGTGAAATCCGAATACGTAAAGCAACGTCAGGAGGCTCACCAGAAAATAGACGGTGCTTTTGCCCAATACGACGGGAAGGGCCGCGAGATACTTCCGTCCCGGCAGGATGAGGGTGCGGTAGAGGCCCAGTTCCCGCCACGTTCCGCCCATCATTCCGATCCCGATCAGGAGTGTCTGCTGGATGATGAGCACCAGGATGGCGGGCATCACGAAGGTGCCGTAGCCTCCGTAAGGGTTGAAGACCGAACGGCTGGTCGCCCTGACCGGATCGCTGACGGCTTGGGCCTGAACGCCCGGCACGCCCGCCAGCTGGAACCGCTTCATTTCGATCGCTTCGTTGGAATCCATCATCACGGCCACGATGTCCATGAACACCTGCTTGTACATCAGAAAGTAGCTGGCGTCCGCATAAACCCCGATGTAGGCCTTTTCGTTGCCGAGGATGTTTTTCTCGAATTCCTTGGGGAGGTACACGATGCCGTTCACTTCCCGCCGCAGGAACATCTGTTTCGCTTCTTCGAGGCTGGTCGGTTTGTAGGCTACCCGCAGATTCGGAGCGGCGTCCAGCTTCCGGGCGAATTCCCGGCTGGAGGGCGAACGGCTCTCGTCCACCACGGCGATCGGGACGTTGCGCAGCACTTCCGGATGGTAGGCCAGCGCATAGAGCGTGGAGTAGATGAGTACCGCCCCGAAAAGGATCAGCAAAACGCCCGCATCCCGGAAAATGTACCTGAATTCGTTCCGCACGACCAGCCGGTATTCCCGGAGGCGTCCTTTGGCCGAAGTTTTGTCCATTATAATTTCCCCCAGTATTTAGCGTCGCTGCACAGGCGTTTGAGGCGGTGCAGCAACGGCAGCGGTAACAGAATGAAAACGGCGATATAGAGCAGGTCGTCCACGGACTGCCCCGCCGGAGCGCCCCGCATGGCCTGGTCGATGAACAGTTCCATGTAGTAGGTCAGCGGGAAAATGCGGCTGGCGGCCTGCACGGCCGGATACATGGCGATCAGCGGAAAGGTCATGCCCGAAAAAGTAAAGGCCAGCACGGAATAGCCTCCCCCGACCGACAGCCCCAGACGCATGTTTCCGACCAGCGTGATGATGAACACCCCGATGCTTTGGTAGGCCATGACGAACAGCAGGTCGGAAGCCAGCAGCATCCCCTTGTGTCCCCGCATCGGCACCCCGATGATCTTGAACATCAGCACGTCGATGAAGATGCTCAGGATGGTGAAGATGAACGTATAGGGCAGCACCTTTCCCAGAAAGGCCGCGAAGATGTTCCCGTTTCCGGCGGCCAGCCAGTAGGGAGCGGTGGCATTCCGGAGCTCCGTGCCGATGGTGAAAATCGTCGTCAGCAGCGTGAAGATCAGCAGCATCATCGGCAGGAAGATCGGCAGCAGGTAATAGGCGTAATTGGTGTACGGGTTGAACAGGATGTGTTTTTCGTAGTAGATCGGCATCATCATGTCGTACGCCTCTTTTTCCGAAATGCCCTTTTTGACCAGCAGCTGAATTTCGATTCCGGAAGAAAAAGTGTAGAGGGTCGTCCGGATGTCCCGGTCGAGGATGCCGTTCTTGGTTACGTTGGTGCCGTTGATGTAGGCGACGACGTTGGCCTGCTTGTTCCCGAACACGTCTTTTTCCAGGTCGCGCGGGATGTCCACGATCGCGTCGATTTTCCCCTCCCGCATCAGCTTTTCCCCTTCCTGCATGTCGGAAAGGTGGTAGGCCACCCGTGCCGCCGGGGTGGCGTCGATCATGCGGGTGAGCTGACGCGAGAGTTCCGTGTTGTCCCGGTCGACCACCGCGACGGGCATGTCTTCCGGAACGCCTTTGTCGATGAGCACCACGAAATACAGCAGGGCCACCAGCGGAAGCCCCACCGACAGGGTGGAGAAGGTGCGGAAACCGGCGAAGAGCTTCAGTTCCCGCCGCATGACCCGGAGTACGGCTTTGACGAACGTCATGTCGATCGGCTTTGACGGGATTGCGCCCCGGTTAAATTTCGTTCCAGTTCACCGTGACGGTCATGCCCGGCCGCAGGCCGTCCTGCGGGGAGTCGGGCCGGGCGCGGATTTCGAACGTGCGTACGTCGAAATCCCCCCGCGTACGGGTAGCGCTCCAGGTAGCGTAGTCGGCCTGTGCGCCCAGATAGTCCACGGTCAGTTTCACGTGCCGGTCGAGGGCCGGAACGTAGGCGTCCAACACGGTTCCCATTTTGATCCGGGGCAGCAGGTCTTCCTTGACGTTGAACGTGACCCACATGTCGTCCAGATCGAGCAGGGTGATGATGGGGTAGCCGGAACTGATCAGTTCGCCCTGTTCCGCGATCACCGTCCCCACTTCTCCGGTGAAGGGAGCGTACTGCCGGGCATCGGAGATGTAGGATTCCACTTCTGAAACCGCTCCCGAGGCCTGCGCTACCAGAGCCTTGGCCGCTTCCTTGTCTTCGTTGCGGGCCCCTTCGCGGGCCAGCTGATATTGCGAACGGGCCGCCGTGACCGTATTCTGCGCCGCTTTATAGTTGGCTTCGGCCTCGTCCAGCTTCTGTCTCGGAAGAACGCCTTCTTCATAGAGGTTTTTGACCCGGTTATAGGTCTTTTCGGCCAGTTCCAGCCCTGCCTGCGCCTTTTGCCACAGGCTGTAGGCCGCGTCGATTTCCTGACTCCGCGCTCCCTTGTCGGCTTTGGCCTGCTGGGCGTCCGCCGCTTCGCGGGCCGCGGTGGCCTGCCGGAGCTTCGCTTCGATTTCGGGGGTGCTCAGGACGAAAAGCAGCTGCCCCTTTTGCACCCGTTCCCCTTCCCGCACCGGTAGGGAATCGACCCGACCGGTCAGCTTGGAGGAGATTTTCACGCTTTTCACTTCCACTTCCCCCTGCAGGAGGATCGGCGCCGGTTTGACGACATACCAGCCGATGAGCGACACCACGATAACGATCAGCAGGGTGACGAAGGTTCCGGTTATGATACTGTTCCTTTTCATGCGTATGGATTTTTTGAGATTCCGGGTTTATTCGAAACGAATCGGGGTGATGGGCCGGTCGGTGATGTAGGCGAGGTAGGTTTCGCTGTCCCCGCAGAGTTCCAGCAGCCGCGCCAACAGCACGTCGTACGTATAGGCCGCCTGCAGCCGCTCGGTCTTGATCTTGGCCAGGTTCAACCGGGCGTCCACCACGTCCGACGATGGAGCCATCCCTTCCAGAAAGGCTTTCTCCTTGGCCCGGAGGTATTCCTCGGCGAATTTCAGCGCGGTTTCGATCGAGGCGAGCTGGTCTTCCCCGGTCATCATTTCGTTGTACACCTTTTCCACCATCGTGGACAGGTCGGCGTTGGCCTTTTCCTGCAGGGCGTTCACCTGCCGCACCTGGCTCTTGGCCGCGCTGTATTTGTACTCCCGGTTCAGCCCGTTGAAAATCGTCAGCTTCACCCCCGCGCCCACGGCCCACGTCGGAGCCAGATCGGTGAGCTGATAGTTGTAGAAGTCGTAGCCGCCCATCAGGGCCACCTGCGGCATGAAGTCGGCCCGGATGGCTTTCGCTCCTTCCTGCGCGAGCTCCTTTTTCAGTTCCACCTGTTTCAGCAGGGGGCTTTTTTCCAGCGCGAGCGTTTTGAAATAGTTCACGTCTTCGATACCCTGCACGAAAAACAGAGTGGTTACGGGCGTATAGGCACCCTGATCGTTCAGGGTGTTACCGAGCGCCGACTCCATCGTTCGGGCGTCCCGGATCGCTTTCAATAGGTCTTTCCGCGCTTCCGCTACGTGCATTTCGGCATAAAGCCGTTCCGTGCGGGCGATCATGCCGTTGGCTTCCAGCGCCTGCGCGTCGTGCAGGTGCTTTTCCATCCCTTCGAGCACCTGGCGCCGCACCTCCACCACCTGATTGGCCAGCGAAAGGCCGAAATAGCGTTCCGCGAGTTCCGACACCAGCGAATTGCGCGTCTGGTCGCCCTGCGTGCGGGCTTCCGCCAGCCGGATTTTGGCCGCGTTGTTGGCCGCGTTGATCTTCCCGCCCGTGAAGACGGGCATCGTTACGGTGGCTCCGGCCAGCGCCATGTCCTTTTTTTGCAGTACCATCGCCCAGTTCCGGGCCGTCAGTTGGTTGACGATCCCGCCGATTTGGCCGGCGACGGCAGGGGGAAGCAGGCCGCCGAGCTGACCGGCCAGTTGTCCCACCGGCTGTTTGAGGCCGTTCATGTCGATTTCCATGTCGTCGGACAGGTGGGCGTACGTGCCCGCCACGCCGACGTTCGGCAGCCGCAGCCCGAAAGCGGCTTTCTTTTCCTTTTCGGCGGCTTCTTCCTGATAGGCGGACGCCGCGATCTGCGGGTTCCGGGTGGCGGTCAGTTGCAGCGCCTCTCCGAAAGTCAGCAGGACGGGCCGTTCCGTTTCCTGCGCCCGGAGGGTTCCGGCCATCAGGCAGAGCGTCAGCACGGCAAAATCAATTCTCTTCATAGGTTTCGGAAATGAAGGTTCGGTTCGTTCGTTTTTCTTCGCAATAACCACACCGGTCCGACGCCGGTTCTCCGTTTCGGACGGCGGTCAGACACATGTCCGCCACCTTGTCCGGCAATTCGGGCGGCAGCGGCACCGGACGGAAGATGTTCCGGAAGCTCGTGCCGATGTATTGCAGCGGCAGGCAGAACAGGATAATATAGAGGTCTTCCGCCGTAATGCCGGGGGCGACGGTTTTCGCGGAACGGCCCAGCGTCAGCAGGTGCCCGCAGAGGTCTTTCAGTCGTCCGGTGGTCGATTCCGCGATTTTCCACGAAAGGTCGTTCTGCAGGTGCAGGACGTAGAGGATTCTTTCGGGCTGCTCCCGCGCCACGTCGAAAATGTACCGCACGAACCCCCGGATGATTTCTTCCGTGCTTTTTCGCTGCGCGGCCAGTTCCTCCACTTTGTCGCCCAATTTTTCCAGCGTTTTTTCCAGCAGGTCGTTCAGCAGGTCTTCCTTGCCGGCGTAATGCCGGTAGAGGTAGCCCACGGAAACGCCCGCTTCACGCGCGATCGCCGCCACCGGAGCGTTGGCGCTTCCGTTGCGGCCGAACACCCGGATGGCCGCTTCGCGGATGCGTTCGATTTTCGTGAGGTCGGTTTGCTTTGCCATAGGGTCTGTGAAAATTTCGGCAGGACAAAAATGCGTTTTTTTTTAATAATGAACAAACGTTCATTCATTTTGTGTGAATTTTTTTGTTTTTTACCGGGAGACCGCATGGCTGTGTGGCTGGAAATGACAGGGAACAGCTGTAATGACGCATGGGCAATGAAAGAAGTTCCCCGCTACAAACTGTCATGCTAAATAGGGAACCACCGCAAAGGCATAGAGGGTTCAGATGAGTAGAAAGAACGCACTTTCGTCGCGTCATCCTGAACCGAGCAGGCGAAAGCCTGCGAGCCTCACCGACCGAACCGAAGGCTGCAACGCAGCCTGAGCCTCACTGACCGAAGTCCGTTGTCGGCCTGTAAGGCCGGAACGGAAATAACGCAGGGAAGTAACATTGCCCGTGGTCGTCCCTCAAGGGACGGCACGGATTAGGTGCAGGGAGGTAGCATCCGCTAAAGGATAAGCACCAACCCACAAAGCCCCCTCCCATTGCGTCATCCTGGGGAGCAACGCAGTTGCGATGTGAGGATCTTTCTTGTGTATAACGACAAAAATAAACTGTCAAAGATTCCCACGCTTCACTTCGTTCCGCTCGGAATGACGCGGGGACATTTGGATACGGTATGGCAGGAAGAATCTCGCTTCCCTTGCGTCATCCTGAACCGAGCAGGCGAAAGCCTGCGAGCTTCACCGACCGAACCGAAGGCTGCAACGCAGCCTGAGCCTCACTGACCGAAGTCCGTTGTCGGCCTGTAAGGCCGGAACGGAAATAACGCAGGGAAGTAACATTGCCCGTGGTCGTCCCTCAAGGGACGGCACGGATTAGGTGCAGGGAGGTAGCATCCGCAGCCGGAGCGTGAGCATCTCTGTGCAATATAACGACAAAAATAAACTGTCAAAGATTCCCACGCTTCACTTCGTTTCGCTCGGAATGACGCGGGGACATTTGGATACGGTATGGCAGGAAGAACCTCGCTTCCCTTCCGTCATCCTGAGGAGCAACGAAGTTGCGACGTGAGGATCTTTTGTTCGTGGACATCCACCGAAGCAGGACGGTGGGAAAAGAAAAAGTTGCATCCGGGAAGACCGGGAATCCGAATTTTCATTATCTTTGTTGTAACGATTCGCCGGAATACGGCGGGTTGTAGTCTTTGCCAAGTAACAAATCTGGAAAATTTAGTGACAGGCAAAGCACAACATGCCCGGTGTTCGGGAGGCTCACGCCCTTCGGCACGGGATATGTTTTCTTTCCGTGCCTTAGGCGTGGGTTGTTGTGCTTGTATTGTCCAAGGTTTTCCAGAACCCGTTACTTGTATGAGTACGACTTCCCGCGTCTTTTTATCTTCCGGTGAAAAGGAAACCGATTGTCGAATTTTTTAAAACGCCGGACGATGCTACATTTGCGGAAGATTAATACGGCATAGACCGTGAACATATTTTATAAAGGATAAGCATCCTTTGTATCGTCTACCGAATTTTGCGACCGTTTCTAACGGTAATTTGCGTTGATACAGGGATTGCCGCTCCTGAGTCGTGTTTGCCTTCGGGTTAAAACAGGCTTGGGCGCAAGGGCAGTCGTCAGCGCATGGTTCGCAAAGCCAGGTAGGCGAGGATTGTACCTGCGCCTTCTTTGTTGGAATAATAAAGGGGAAGCGCAAAATCCTTTTCCGCCTGCCGGGCGTGCCGCGGTCGAAGACCCTGCTTCCCTTAAGATAATTAAGGCGCAGGGGCGGCTACCAAAGTCAAGGTTTGCAAGACCGACGGGCGAGGGGCTGTTTCGGCGCCTTTTTTATTCGTCGGGGAAAAGGCGCAGGGGAAACATCCGAAAAAACAAATCCATCCGATCCATTGTTTCATCCCCCCCCTTAACTTTTCCATCATGACAAACCCATCCGCCGAATCCTGGGAGCGTATC
>CAMLTW010000019.1 GCA_946486375.1 uncultured Rikenellaceae bacterium | reverse complement strand
AAACCTATCCTGCCGGAGGATGCCCCTTCCTCTATCCTCGGCACGTGGCAGTGCATTTCCGCCTGCGATTTTCTCCTTTCCGAACAAAGGTGGAAAGAGGAAATCCCCTTGGAGGAAGGATCGCTTTGGAAGATGGATCAAAAAGGAAAAAGCGTCAAGTGGCTCTACGGGGAAATCTTCCAAAACCTCTCCTTCGTCTTCGATCCGAAGGAAGGAACCCTTCGGGTAGGAGAAACCCACATGATCGTTTCCCTCCTTTCACCCAAAAGGCTCGATATCGTAGACTGGCAGGAGTGGAATAACGATACCCTTACCAGGTTTACCTTCCAAAGGGTCGAATAACCTTCCCTGTCAAAATCTGCTTTGTCTTGCCATGAAGCCAGCTTTCTTCTGCTACAAACCCGAACCGGCCCTGCCGATGAAACCGCCCCCTGCCTATGGAACCATCCCCTCCCTTTAGCTTCTATCCCCACGGATACAACGATCGTTTCGCCTTTTCGGAACGCTGGCGCATCGAGGCTCTTTTTGTCGAAGGCTCCGATGGCTGGAGGCTCTTTCGATCCTTTTCCTCCCAAAAGGTCATCTGGGACTTCTCCCCCGATGGCATCCTAACCTGGCACGAGGAAGGAAGCGATCCCTTTCAGGTGCGCTACGCCTGCTTCCCGGAAAGGAGAATCCTCCATGTCGGATGCGATCCTTTGGAAGAGCTGGACGAAGGAGCGGATAACACCTACCGAATCCGTCCCGATGGCCCGGATCGCCTCTGGCTGTTGGATGTCCTCTCCCCCGAAACATACGGAACCCCCTTTGCCTATCGCGCAACAAGGCTCTGATTTCCTTCCTCCCCGCCTCCCCCGAAAAGGAAAATATTTTCCTATATTTGTAAGCGAGGGAAGACAGGGCGCTTTCCGTTCGGGGAGCAAGCCCGTTGCGCGCAGGAAAATCGGTCGGAAAAAACACGGTATGAAAGCAAAACTGAAAAAAATGGGATTGCTCCCGCAGGTGGTGATCGCCGTCCTGCTGGGGATCGGTTGCAGTTTCTTTTTTCCTGCCTGGGCCGTACGGACGTTCGTGACCCTCAACGGAGTTTTCGGCAACTTTCTGGAATTCGTCATTCCGCTGATTATCCTGGGGCTGGTGGCTCCCGGCATCGCCGAGCTGGGGAAGGGGGCCGGGCGTCTGCTGGGCGTGACGGCCCTGATCGCATACGGCTCGACCCTGTTCGCCGGTTTCTTTTCCTACTTCGTGTGCGTGTGGGTTTACCCCCATCTGCTGGATGCCGGCGGGGATGCGGCGGCGGCGCTGACTTCGGCCGGAACAGGACTCGAACCCTATTTCACCATCGGGATGCCTCCGGTCATGGGGGTCATGTCCGCCCTGTTGCTCGCTTTCGTGTTGGGGCTGGGACTGACCGCCGTGAAAGGGGATACGTTCCGCAGTGCGTTGGTCGAGTTCCGCGAGGTCATCTCCCGGCTGATTTCGGCGGTCATCATCCCCTTGCTGCCGCTTTACATATTCGGTATTTTCCTGAAAATGGGGGCCGACGGTCAGGTGGGAAGCGTGCTGGCGCTTTTTCTGAAAGTGATCGCCGTCATTTTCGTACTTCATATCACCCTGCTGCTGATCCAGTTCGGAACCGCCGGGGCCGTTTCCGGGAAGAATCCTTTCCGGCTGCTGAAAAACATGCTGCCGGCCTACATGACCGCCCTCGGCACGCAGTCTTCGGCGGCGACCATTCCCGTAACGCTTGCACAAACGCAGCGCAACGGAGTGAATCCGGGGTTGGCCGCTTTCGTGGTGCCCCTGTGCGCCACCATCCATCTGGCGGGAAGCACCCTGAAAATCGTCGCCTGCGCCGTAGCCGTCATGTGGATGGCCGACCTGCCGTTCACGACCGGGCTGTTCGCGGGCTTCATTCTGATGCTGGGAATCACCATGGTGGCCGCTCCGGGAGTGCCGGGCGGAGCGATCATGGCCGCGCTCGGCCTGCTGCAATCCATGCTCGGTTTCGACGAGGTGCTGCAGGGCCTGATGATCGCCCTCTACATCACGATGGACAGTTTCGGAACCGCGTGCAACGTGACCGGGGACGGAGCGATCGCCGTGGTGGTGGATAAAATCCATGCCCGCCGGCACCGGGGAACCGTCGGCTCGTGAGGCTCCAGGGCGAAAACATCCCGTTTTCCGGATAGCGGACGATCTTGTTCCGTTTCCTTCTTCTTGCCGGAAAGCGGATTCCTTAACTTTCATTTAAATGTTGAACGTCCGGGAAGCCTCCGGACGTTTTTTCGTCTTCCTCTTTTCCGTTCTTTTTGCGGGTATTCGTATTCCGTTCGGACATTTCCGTCCTTGCGGCACAAATGTTGTTCCGTGGCGGTGGTAAGCCATGACGACCCGGCTTTTCAATAATTTATTAAAGCTCGTGCCTATGCTATCGGAAAAGATTACCGGCGCTTTCAACACCCAACTGAGCCTGGAGTTCGGAGCGACCCATCATTACATGGCCCTCTCGGTCATTTACGCCAACGCCGGTTATCCCATGCTGGCCCGTTGTTTCCGCCGGAAATGGAAACAGAAACTCATGCGCGGGGAAGCCCTGATCGACTATGTGCTGCGCCGGGGAGCGAAGGTGAACGTGGATCACCAGCTCGCCTCGATGCCCCACCTGAAAAGCGACGCTTCCCTGACCGATGTGTTCAACGCGGTGCTGACCTACGAACAACGCCTGCTGGAAGGGTTGCAGAACCTTTGCGCTCTCTGTTCGGAAGAAAAGGATTTCGCCGCATTCGCCCGGGTGATCCGGCTGGTGGAGGAAAGCCGGGAACAACTGAACCGGCTGGAGGGGATCGTGCGCGAACTGCGCACCTGTCAGGGGAAAGAGGCCATGATGTACATGATGGAAATGGGCCACCGGATGATGGAGCACATGCACCACCATGCCGGTTGCGGAAGCGGGGAAGCGGCCGGTGCGTTTCCCGGCTTTTCCGGGGAAGCGTTCGGAAAGGGAAAATGCGACTGCAATGCATTCACCGGCTGCGGGAACGACCCCGAGGAAGACCCCGCCCTGTTCCACTACGGAACGTGCAGCGACCAAACCTGCGATCAGGAATAAACCAGTTTAAAAAATAAAAAATGAAAAAATCTGTTTTTTTGTGGGGACTGACCCTGCTTTTCCTGGCGGTTTCCGCCGCTCCCGCCGGGGCCCAGATCCGGAAGAACATCGGTCGCAACGACGTGATCATTCTGGGAGGAGGAGACCTGGACTATCCGCAGGAAGAAATCGTCATCCATTTCCGGGAAACGCACGTACCCGGTTTCCAGGCCAGCCACCTGCCGAAATTCTACATCGCCAGCAAGAACAACAGGTTTCTGCTGGGGATCGGAGGGTTCGTCAGTTTCCGCACGGCGTACGATTTCCGCGGGGAGGTGCAGAACCTGGATTTCGTAACCTACGACATTCCCACGGTCAGCACGCCGGGCAATCGGCAGCGCTTTTTGATGGACGCCTCGACCAGCCGGCTGTTTTTCAAGGCCATTGCCAATACCGACCTGCTGGGGCGCGTCGTCACCTATATCGAAACCGATTTCCGGGGCTATCACAACAACCTCCGGCTGCGTAAGGCTTATATTACGTTCAAAGGGCTGCTGTTCGGACAGGACGTAACCACCTTCTGCGACCTGAATGCCGCTCCCACCACCATCGACTTTCAGGGGCCCAATTCCTACAATTTCAATTTCGCCCTCATGGCCCGGTACACGCATGTGTTCGACGAACACTGGTCGCTCGCCGCAGCGCTCGAAATGCCCGACGTGAGCGCGACTTATTCCTCCACTACCGAGGCCATTCCCCAGCGGCTTCCCGATCTGCCCTTTTACGTGCAGTATTCCTGGAAAAACAACAGCCATGTCCGGGCTTCGGCGGTGTTCCGCGATCTGATGTATCAGGACAGCTACGACAACAAGCGGCGGTCGAAATTCGGATGGGGCGTGCAGGCCACCACCAACATCCAGTTCATTCCGGAACTGTCCGGGTTCGGGCAGTTCGTCTATGGGAAGGGAATCGCCGAATACATTCAGGACGTCTCCGGCGTAGGGCTCGATCTGGTACCGAAGGAAAACAGCCGGGGACGCCTGCGGGCGCTGCCGATGTTCGGCTGGTTCGCCGGGCTGCAATACAATTTCACGGAAGACCTTTTCTGCTCCGGAACCTACGGGATGGTGCGCGTGCAGGATCAGGACGCCCGCTATAACCCGGACGGTTACCGCAACGCGCAGTACATCGTGGGGAACGTCTTTTACAACATCATTCCTTCCTGCACGGTCGGCATCGAGTACCTGCACGGCACCCGTCGCAATGCCAACATGGCGCACGGATACGCCAACCGGATTCAGGCTATGATCAAGTACAATTTCTGAGAAAGCGGTTTAGAGCCGAGGGAACGACTTCGGTTCCGGAACGACGAAGCGGGACGGTTCAAACCGTTCCGCTTTTCATTCTGCGGTTTCCGGCAAAGCGGTTATCCGCTGTTTCCGGACGGCCCGGAGCACCTGTTTCCGCTGATTCGGGAGATATGGGGCTGGAACCGATCTTTCCGAAATCCAGACGAAAACGGATATTTCGGATGCGGAAGGCGAAACGAATACTCCAAAGCCGTTTCCCTGCCGGTATGCCGGTAGGCGAGGCGCAAAAAAAGCGGCATCCGGTACACCCGGATGCCGCCGCTGTTCGCGTTCGTTCTTTACTCCGCTTTCGCTTCGATCCCCGCACGGGCGTGCGCGGCCTTTTCCCGGAACTTCCGGATAAAGCCGTTGATCAGGTCGTAACCCACCACCGCCCACTGTGTAAGGGAATAGATTTCCGTGGTCTTTTCCGATATCCGTGCGATGAGATATCCCACACTGAACATTTTGACAACGCCTTCGTAATCGGTCTTGAGTTGTTGCTCGGCGGATTTCAGTTCCCATCCGATCCGCCGTCTTTCGGCTCTGACGTCTTCGATATTCCTGAAGTGCTGATACCTCGCCCTCTTACTCATGATCCGAATATTTTTTGTCGATGTCGAAAATCACCTTGCTCAGCATTCTCACGGCGGGATTGACCACCAGCTTCTTGCGGTTGGCGTAGAAAACGATTCCAAGCACGAAGAACAGAACGCTCATGATAAATACCGCGGAGAGTATCGAACCGATCAGAATCCCGAGCATCCAGGTGAGCGCCGCCGCCAGGAAAAGGATACCCAATCCTGCCAGAATGAAGGCGATGGCCACACTGCATACCGTACTGAGCAGCGTCGAGAGGTGTTCGATCAGTCCGAGCCGCAGGTTGTCCATGCGAAGCCCGACATAGTCACACACATCCTGTTTGATCCGCTCTGCTCTTCCCGGATTTTCCTTTTCCTGTTCCTGCATACTCTCCATCTTTTACCGGTAATTAGTCGGTCATTTTGTATTCGTTGATCTTGTCGTATCCTTCTTCTACGGCGTCTTTCATCTTTTGTTTGCCCTGGGCAACCATCCCGTGAAGTTTGCGACGGGTTTCGTTACCGGTTTCGGGAGCATACAACAGAGCGATAGCGGCACCTACCAGGGCTCCGCCCAGAAAAGAAAGCAAAGGACATTTCATGGCTTTGATTTTTTAAAGTTAAACAATTGTTAGTTAATAATTAGTCTTGAGCACGTTTTCGTGTTACTTTCGAACTTACCCGGTAACTGCAAAAATCTCACCATATTTCCGGGTGGAAGGAAATAAAAACGATCCTGCTATCCCGCGACGCTGCACTCCGTGCCCAGCCGCCGCACCCGTTCCGCTATCCGGTTCAATTCTTCCACGGAAACCTTCTGCAGCCCTTCTGCGGGCGTGTCCCGGTCGATGGTGTAGATCATCACTTTGGAAGGGCGAATTTCCCCGACCGCTTCCAGCCAGGCGTTCACTTCCTCTTCCGTGGCGTTGTCCACCGTTTCCCCGCGGCAGGATCCCCGCAGGAACATCGTTTGCAGGATCATCCGGCCGTCGAATTTTTTCAGATTTTCCACCGTGTCCGCCACCGAATAGTTTCCCTGCGGGCCGTTGATTTGCCGTACCGTGCGGTCGAAAGCCGAATCGAGTTTAAGGATGTTCTCGTCCACCTTCAGCAGCGCGCGGCGGACGGACGGCCTGCCCGCCAGCGTGGCGTTGCTCAGGACGGCGATCCGGGCACGCGGAGCCAACTCGTCCCGCAGGGCGATCGTGTCTCCGATGATTTCCTCGAATTGGGGGTGAAGAGTCGGTTCCCCGTTTCCGGCGAAAGTGATCACATCCGGTAGCTTCCCTTCCACCCCCATCTCCCGGAGCTTTCGTTCCAGCTCCTCCCGCACCTTTTCGCGGGAATTGAACCGGGCCTTGGACCGCGGGCCGTTCCATCCGCATTCGCAATAGATGCAGTTGAAATTGCAGAGTTTGGCATCCACCGGCAACAGGTTGACACCGAGGGAAAGCCCCAGCCGGCGGCTGTGAACGGGCCCGAAAATCACGTCTCCGAAAAGCGAGGTCGACATGGTGCTGACAATTGTTTTTACGAAGATACGGGTTATTCCCCGAAAGTGTATTTTATTTTCATAAAAATCGTGCCTTTCGGGTGTGTTTTACCGACCGGGAACCGGAAAACGAACAGGAACGGCCCGAAGCATGTCGAACCGTCCTGTTTCGGCCGTTTTTTTGCCTGCTTTCCGAAATCGTTTACAGGCGTTGCCGTCTACCCGTTTTCGGGCAAAATCATTTCAATTGAAGCGAGAAATACACGAAACGCGGAACTTTGTGCACGGCCTGCCACTCTTTCGGGTCCGTTTTGGCAAACCGCAGGCCGCAAAAATCGAAGGACGTTTTTTCCGGGTCTTTTTGAAGTCCGCTTGTATAGGCGACCAAGTTGACTTCACCCGGCAGGGTATAGGGTTGTGCGGGAAGCGTTTCCATTAAGATGTAAGGAGTCGCATGTGCCGTTCCGTTGGCCGTTTCGACAGCGTATTTCCGGGAACCGGAATACCATGGGGTTTTGGTGAAGATCTTGACGGAATCGCCGTCGTCCCGGGCGATGAAGGTGAAAACCGCCACGGTATCGGTAAATTCCGTGGAATACGGGAAAACCGGATTGGTTTTCACCTGCCCGTCGTGGGCCTCGTTGACCCGGAGTTTCCACTGTTTTCCCCGGATGTCTCCGTGCACCCGGATTTTCATGTATTTCACATCGAGGAACTCCATGAGCTCGCGGAGGGTCGCCGGAAGGGAATCGGGGGATTCGTAATCGACTTCCACCCGATTCTGGGCGAAGACCATCCCGGAAAACAGGGACAACAGTACGATGAATGCAATTCTTCTCATTTTTCGATGCCGGTTTAGGATAAAGGATGAAACATGGGGAACGGACAAGACCTGTCCGTTTCCCCTTTCACGGAAGGATCAATCCTGCTTTTTGTTTTTCTTCGTCACGATGGAAATGACCGCCTTTCCGTCCTTCCGCACATCAATGCTTTCGATCTCGTCCGATTTGAGCGTGCTGAACTCCTGCTGCGAAATTTCCCGCCCGTCCAGCAGGTAGACAGGTTCTTCCTGCCCCGATCTGGAAGAATTCACCGCAACACGACGTTTGGGATTTCCGGAACGCGTCTCGATCCGGAGAGTGTTGGTTTCCTTGTCGAACCGGATGGAACGGATGCGGAGCGGGTCGAGATCGTTCATTCGCTCCGGCGAAACCCGTTTCCCGTCGATCACGTAACCCGCTTCTTTCCCGCCCACGACGATAACGGAAGCGTTCGGGGAAGACACGCTTTTTACGGAATCCGTAACAATCCGAAGACTTTTTCGGCTTTCAGCCGAAATACGGCCTTCCAATCCTTTGGCTTGAGTGCGGACGGAGACCACGCGGATTTCCGGGGAAACGCTTTCGATCGACGCTTCCGTCCGGGAAGTTTGCCCGGTTTGATCGGTTCCTCCTTCCGGGTCGGTCTCTTTCTCATCGAAAAAGATGCTGACGGCCGTACCGTTCAGGTTCGCTTCTTTTCTTTTTACCCGAAGCGTAACGGAACTGTCCGGGCGGACATTCGCACCGCCGGAGGACGAACCGGGGTTTTCCTGGTTCCCTTTCCCCTTTTTCGTTCGGATGATGATCGTATTCCGGTCCTTGTAAACGTCGATGGACTCGATATTCTCAGGTTTCAGGGCGGACATTTCCGCCTTACTTATTCGTTTCCCGTTCAGGATATAGGAGACGCTGTCCGAGCGGTGCTGCACGGCGGCATCCGAAACGGGAGCCGCAGCAACGGATTCGAGCCGGGCCGGTTTCTCCGTGAAAGAGAACAGAGCCAGCAAGGCGAACAGGACGGGAAGGGAGAGCAACGGGCGGAAGGACGTTCGCCTTTGGGTTTTGTTTCTGGAAATCATGGCAAGTCGTTTTTTAATCAATGAATAGCTGAATCCGCTGACAAGCTCCGGATGCATGCCGGACAGATTCCGAATGAGTGAAGTGATGTAAGTTTCCGTATCGTAGCCCTTCCGCAATACTTCCCGGTCGGCCTGAAATTCGTGGATTTCCCGAAGCGAGCGGTACCAGAGCCATACGAACGGATTCCACCAGCAGGCGATCAGCAACCCACGTGCGAACGCCAGGTCGAGGCCGTGCCTGAGCCTGACATGACACATTTCGTGGGCGAGGACATGCGGAAGCTCGGAGTCGCCCACCGCTTTCCGGTTGACGAAGATGCAATGGAAGAAGGTGAACGCCGAAGGGGTGTCTTCCGACCCGAGAATCCGGGCGGAATCGTGCCTTCCCAGCACGGAAGCGCGGCGGAAAGTGCGGCCGATTTTTCCGAGGTGCCATGCCGTGGCCGATAGCAGAATCACTACCCCGGCCAGGTAGATTCCCCGTATCCACGCCATCAGCGGATACGGACTTTCCCGGACGGCGGGCAGCGCCGTTTCGACTGCGGCTGCCGGAACGAACACCTCCATCGGAGCGCTTTCGTAGACGGGCAACGTCAGGGCGGGAATCAGGAAGGAGCCGGCAGCCGTTCCCAGCAAGAAGATGCGGTTTTCTCCGAACCGGCTGCTGTTCCGCAAGACCGCCTGGTAAAACGTCCAGAGCAGGGCGAAACAGATTTGCGTCTTTATCAGATAGGGCAATGAGTCCATGACCGGGAATTTATTCGGTTTTCCTTTGTTCGATGATTCGCCGCGCCATCCGTCCGATTTCTTCCAGTTCGCCCACGCTCAGGTTTTCCCGGGCCGAGAAAAAGGAGAACAGCTGGGAAAACGAATTGTCGAAAAAATTGTGCATCACGTTTCGCATGAAAGACTGCGTATATTCTTCCTTGCCGATCAGGGGATGATAACGATGACTTTTGCCATAGGCCCGGTGACCGACCATTCCCTTCTTTTCCAGAATTCGGACGATGGTCGAAACGGTGTTGTAGGCAGGTTTGGGATCGGGCATTTCTTCGAGTATTTCGTTGACGAAGGCATCCCCTTTTTTCCAGAGGATCTGCATGATCTCCAGTTCCGCCCGTGTCAGTTCCTGTTTCGGTTTGCGATGATCGGTCTGCATATGTTCCTGTTTTCGTAAGGTTTCGAGCCGGGATTTTTCCCGTCCGCAGCAGTTCCCCGGATTTTTCCTCCGAACGATTTCGGTTTTTCGGTTCCTGCCGATACAAACATATAACTAAAATTTTAGTTTAACAACTATTTTTTTAGTTTTTTGAAGGGTACGGAGAAAGTGCCGGGGGAAACAGCGGTAAAGCAGACGGGACGGAAGGAGTAGAAACAGGGTTCACATAAAAATAAGGAGAAGGAACCAACGAAGGTTCCTTCTCCCTGTTGAAAAACGTTCCTTCCCGGAAGCCGAACGAAAGGCGGCCCTCCGATCCGGAAGCCGGAATTATTTCCGGTAGATTTTCCGATAGCCGTAAATGGCTTCGTCGCCCAGTTCTTCTTCGATGCGCAGCAACTGGTTGTATTTAGCCATCCGGTCGGAACGGCTCAGCGAACCGGTCTTGATCTGACCCGAATTGGTGGCTACGGCGATATCGGCGATCGTCGCGTCTTCGGTTTCGCCCGAACGATGCGAGGTCACCGTCGTGTAACCCGCCCGGTGCGCCATTTCGATGGCGTCGAGCGTTTCGGTCAGTGAACCGATCTGGTTCACCTTGATAAGGATGGAGTTCGCGCAGCCCATTTCGATCCCCTTTTCCAGGAATTTCACGTTGGTAACGAACAGGTCGTCGCCCACCAGCTGGCACTTGTCGCCGATCTTTTCGGTCAGCAGCTGCCATCCTTCCCAGTCGTTTTCGGACATGCCGTCTTCGATCGAGTCGATGGGGTATTTCGCCACCAGTTCTTCCAGGTAAGCCGCCTGTTCGGCTGAAGTGCGTTTCGCGCCCTTGTCCCCTTCGAACTTGGTGTAATCATAGATGCCGTCCTTGTAGAATTCGGAAGAGGCGCAGTCCAGTCCGATGGCTACGTCGCCGCCTTCGGATTTGCGTCCCGGTTTGTAACCCGCTTTCTTCACGGCTTCGATGATGGATTCCAAAGCATCTTCCGTTCCTTTCAGCGCCGGAGCGAAACCGCCTTCGTCGCCCACCGCCGTGCTCAGGCCGCGGTCATGCAGCACTTTCTTCAACGCGTGGAACACTTCGGCGCCCATCCGCAGCCCTTCGCGGAACGAAGCGGCCCCTACCGGACGGATCATGAATTCCTGAAACGCGATCGGAGCGTCGGAGTGCGAACCTCCGTTGATGATGTTCATCATCGGCACCGGCAGCACTTTGGCGTTAGTTCCGCCGATGTAACGGTACAGCGGCATCCCCATGTAGTTGGCGGCGGCTTTGGCCACGGCCAGCGAAACGCCCAGGATGGCGTTGGCCCCCAGGTTACTCTTGGTCGGCGTACCGTCCAGCGCCAGCATCGTCTTGTCGATGCCCACCTGGTCGGTCACCATCATGCCGAGGATTTCCTTGGCGATGACTTCGTTCACGTTCTGCACCGCTTTCAGCACCCCTTTTCCGCCATAACGGCCCTTGTCTCCGTCGCGCAGTTCGAGGGCTTCGTTTTCACCCGTGGAAGCTCCCGAAGGAACCGCCGCGCGACCGAAAGCCCCGCTGGCCGTCGTCACTTCCACTTCCAGTGTCGGATTGCCTCTTGAATCCAGAATTTCGCGTGCATGAACGCTGATGATTTGTCCCATGATTTAAAGTATTTGTTGATTCATAACAAGTTCCCTTTCGGGGCCGCTCTGGGCGGCGAAACCTCGCAAATGTACGCAAATGTTTCGAAACGGGCAAACGATCCGCCGTTAAACCTTTCCGCGTCGTTTACGGATGCCCGTCTCGTCGCTTTCGCTTCGGAACGATAACGAAAGCGGCCGCGCCTTTCGAGAAAATCGCTTGCCCCGGAAGAGCCGGAAGCCCGCTCAGAATTCCCGCACCGTCGGTTTTCCGTCGAGCCAGGCGGCCATGTTCAGCACCAGCAGGTTCCAGTTCTGGAACCCTTTGTTCAGCACCGGTTCTCCGTTCTCCGGAAGGTAATATTCGTGCAGCGCTCCGAACCGTTCGTAATCCCGACCCAGCAGCAGCACGGTTTTTTCGGCCACTTCCCGCGCTTCCGCTTCGAATCCGTAATCGACCAGTCCTCTGAAAACAAGGTAATTCACATTGATCCACACCGGCCCCAGCCACGACGAGGGATTCCCGCTGCCGCGCACGTCGTACATCTTTTCCATTTTCGACAGGGTGCGGATGCCCGCAGGCGCATTGAACGACGCGGTGTCGCGGAAATGCCGGGCCACCATTTCCCGTGCCTGCTCCGGTGTGGCGATGCCGCTCCATAGGGCCAGAAATCCGCTCCATACGCCCAATCGCTGGATCAAGCAGTCGTATGTTCGCGGCCCTCCGACGTGCAGAAACAATTGTCCCGGCTGCACCCCCTCGATGTCCGGCTTTTCCAACGGACGCAGGTTTAGGTCGACGCTGTAATAGAATCCGTCCCGCGGATCCCAGCAGTGTTCCCGGACGACCGCTTTCAGCTTCTCCGCTTCCCGGGCGTAGAAGTCCGCGATTTCGTCCAGCTTCAGGCGCCGAGCCAGGTAATCCATAGCCTGCAATTCCTTGTACATCATGGCGTTCAGGAAGATGGAACCCGAACTGCCGTAAGGACGGTAGAACGTACTGGGATCGTTGTCCACGCCGATCGCTTCGTCCGTTTCCCAATACAGCAGTCCCGTAGCCTTGTGCCGGTGGAAATTGAGATATTTGTTCACGAAGGCCTGCAGGTAATAGAAGTCCTCCCGGAGCCATTCGGCGTCTCCGTCCGTGTTCCGGACGATGAAGGCGGCATGCTGGGCGAGGGTCGGTTTATGCATGTTGCTCTTCCACGGATTGCGGGTTTTCAGCATTTCCTCCCGCGAAGGGGCGTTCCGCTCGATCCAGATCGGAATCCAGCCGTCCATCCCGCCGTAGGAAAGGGCGTTGAGCACGCACCCCCGTTCGTATTTCAGCGCTTCCTCCCGGTCTTCCTTCGTACCGTTTTCCAACAGAATTTGCCGCAGGGCCACATTGCTCAGCCACGAATCCCAGTCCCAGAGCATGTCGAGATACTGGTTGCTGCCGGGAGCCAGGAAAGGATATTTCAACGCCTGTCCCGGTTCACGGTACATGCCTTTCATTTCCTTGCGGATGTTCTCCCGGCAAATGCGGATGTATTTGCGGACGTTCTCCGGCGTCCGGGCCGGAAGCTGTGCGGCGACGGTTGCAACGCTCAGCAGGAAAGACAACAGTAGAAACGGTTTCTTCATGATATCGGTTTGAGTGCGAAACAAAGTTAATCAATTTTGCCGGTTGTACGGTTCCCAAGGCGATGCGACGGACACCGGATTTCCGGGCTTTTCCAACCCCCTCGGAATCGCTTTGCCGGAAAGGGGCAACGGTGAAAAACTTTTCCCCGAAGAGAACCTATGCCACGAACGACCCTGCATCCCGAACCGCATGGCGCCGGAATGAAAAAAGGAAGAGGGATTTCCTCTTCCTTTTTTATTAAGCATATCCGGACGATTTGCGGGCCGGAAACCGACAACGTTCCCTAAGGGAAAAGGCGGATGAAATCCGCCGCTCGAATTATTCCTCTTGCAGGAATACGACCCTCTTTTTGCCCCTCGACACCGTCTATCCCCGCCGTTCCGTCAACGGTACGAACGGACATTTTTCGGACACGTTCTTATAAGCCGGCCGGATGATCCGCTTGCTTTCGAAATTCAGTTCCTCGATGCGGTGGGCCGTCCAGCCCGTGATGCGCGACATGGCGAACAGCGGGGTATAGACCTCCTGCGGCAGTCCGATCATTTCGTAGATGAATCCCGAATAAAAGTCCACGTTGGCGCAGACGCGCTTGTTGACCTGGTTCCCCTTGAAGGTCATGAAGTTTTCCACGGCCCGTTCTTCGAGCAGTTCCAGGAAGTCGAATTCGGCCTCCCGGTCTTTTTCCCGGGCCAGGTCGCGGGCCATCTCCTTCAGCAACAGCGCACGCGGGTCGGAAATGGTATAGACCGCATGGCCGACGCCGTAGATCAGCCCTTCCCGGTTGTAGGCTTCCTTCCGGAGAATTTTCATCAGGTAGGCGTCGATTTCCTTTTTGTCCTTCCAGTTGACGATGTTTTCCTTCAGGTGGTGCAGCATGTCGATCACACGCAGGTTGGCTCCCCCGTGCAGCGGCCCTTTCAGCGAACCGATGGCGGCGGCGATGGACGAGTAGGTATCCGTTCCCGACGAGCTGGTCACCCGCACGGTGAACGTGGAATTGTTCCCCCCGCCGTGCTCCGCATGCAGGATCAGGCACAAGTCGAGAATCCGCGCTTCCAGTTCCGTATAACGCCCCTTGAGCATGTAGAGGAAATTTTCCGCGATCGAAAGTTTTTCCTTCGGGTGGCGGATGTGCAGCGACCGGCCCTGCTGGCTGTGGCGTACGATGTTATAGGCATAGGCGATGATCGTCGGGAATTTGGCGATCAGGTCGATGGACTGGCGCATCAGGTTGTCCCGCGACGTATTGTCGGGATCGGGATCGAACGTATACATTTCCAGTACGCTCCGGGAAAGGATGTTCATGATGTTGTGCCCTTCCAGGTCGAGGATGTTCATTTTGGTTTTCTGTTCCAGCGGCAGGCTCTGGTTGAGCAGCCGGGTGAAAACGTCGAGCTCCTCCCGGTCGGGCAGAAAGCCGGAAAGCAACAGGAAAGCCGTTTCCTCGAAACCGAACCGTTTTTCGGCGAAAATGCCGTGCACGAGTTCTTCCACGTCGATTCCCCGATAGAACAGTTTACCCGGAATGGCCCGTACGCCTCCTTCCGGCAGCCGCTCGTATCCGACCACGTCCCCGATTTTGGTCAGTCCCACCAGCACCCCGGAATGGTCTTCGTTGCGCAGTCCCCGTTTGACGTTATGCTTGCTGAAAAGGTCGTTGTCGATGTGGCTCGTGGTCTTGATGGACTCCGAGAGCTTGTAAATCATGTATTCGTCTTTCATGTCCCTCGCTTAATTTGAACTCGTTTTTACAATAATACACAAAATCGGGCGAAAAACCACAGGTTGTTATAAATTATTTATCAGCCGGTCCCGGAATTCCGTGGTGGAAAGGGAAACGGCGTCATCCATGAACCGGGCCAGGTCGATCGTGGCCGCATGGTCGGCGAACGTTTTTTCCATCGCCTTTTCGATGGCTTTCGCCGCTTCGTGCCAGCCGAGGTAATCCAGCATCATCACGCCCGACAGCAGGAGCGACGAAGGATTGACGATGTTTTTCCCCGCGATGTTCGGGGCCGTACCGTGGGTCGCTTCGAAGATGGCATGCCCCGTACGGTAGTTGATGTTGGCTCCGGGAGCGATGCCGATCCCCCCGACCATGGCGGCCAGCTGATCGGAAATATAGTCTCCGTTCAGGTTGAGGGTGGCGATGACCGAGTATTCTTCCGGGATGAGCAGGGTGTTCTGCAAAAAGGCATCCGCAATCACGTCCTTCACGATCAGTTTTCCCGCCTGCTTCGCTTCTTCGAGCGCCCTGTCCGCGCTTTCGGCCCCCGCTTCCTGCCTGATCCGGTCGTACTGCATCATCGTGAACGTCCGGTCGCCGAATTCGCGTTCCGCCAGCCCGTAGCCCCAGAGCTTGAATCCGCCCTCGGTGAACTTCATGATATTCCCCTTGTGCACCAGCGTGACTGAGGGCAGCCCCCGTTCCAGCGCATATTCGATGGCGGCCCGCACCAGCCGTTCGGTGCCTTCCACGGAAACGGGTTTCACCCCGAAAGAGGAAGTTTCCGGAAAGCGGATTTTCTTCACGCCCATTTCGTTCCGCAGGAAGTCCAGCACTTTGCGGGCTTCGGGCGTTCCCTGCCGCCATTCGATGCCGGCATAGATGTCTTCCGTATTTTCCCGGAAAATGTGCATGTTCACCTTCTGCGGCTCCTTGACCGGGGAAACCACTCCTTTGTACCACCGCACCGGACGCAGGCAGACATACAGGTCGAGTTCCTGCCGCAACGCCACGTTGAGCGAACGGATGCCGCCGCCGACCGGCGTGGTAAGCGGCCCCTTGATGCCTACGAGGTATTCGCGGAAAGCGTCCATCGTTTCTTCCGGCAGCCAGCTTCCCGTCCGGCGGAACGCTTTTTCCCCGGCCAGCACCTCTTTCCATTCGATTTTCCGTTTCCCGCCGTAGCTTTTTTCCACGGCGGCGTCGATGACCGCCTGGGCGGCGGGGGTGATTTCGGCTCCTACGCCGTCCCCTTCGATGAAGGGGATGACAGGGCGTTCGGGTACGGACGGTTTTCCGTCGACAAGGGTGATTTTATTCATGGCTCGTTTCTTTTTCGGTTTGAGAATCGGTTTATTTCCGGAGGTTCAGGGCGCTTCCGGCCCGGAACCACTCGATCTGCAGGGCATTGTACGTATGCGACGCTTCGAAGCGTTCCTGCGTGCCGTCGCCGTGCGTCACTTCCACGGTCAGGTTCCGACCGGGTGCGAACGATTCCAGCCCCAGCACCGTCAGCCGGTCGTCTTCCCGGATGCGGTCGTAGTCGGCCTTGTCGGCGAAGGTCAGGGCCAGCATTCCCTGCTTTTTCAGGTTGGTTTCGTGAATCCGGGCGAAGGATTTCGCCAGCACCGCCTTGACGTTCAGAAAACGGGGTTCCAATGCCGCATGCTCCCGCGAAGACCCTTCCCCGTAGTTTTCTTCGGCCACGACGACGGAAGAAATGCCCGCCGCCTTATATGCTTTCGCCACGGAGGAAACCTTGTCGTATTCTCCCGTCAGCCGGTTTTTCACCCGGTTGGTTTCGCCGTTGAAGGCGTTGACGGCCCCCATCAGCAGGTTGTCGGATATATTTTCGAGGTGGCCCCGGAACCGCAGCCACGGCCCGGCCATCGAAATGTGGTCGGTGGTACATTTGCCGCTCGCTTTGATCAGCAGTGGCATGTCCTGGAAGTCCCCCGGATTCGCCGGGGCGAAGGGTTGCAGCCGTTGCAGCCGTTTGGAATCGGCCGCGATTCGGATCTCCCGGTCGCTGCCGTTTTCGGAGGGCGCCAGATATCCGGCGTCTTCCACGGAAAAACCCTGCCGGGGCAGTTCGTCTCCCTGCGGCTCGTCCAGCTTCACCCGTTCCCCTTTCTCATTGAGCAGGGTATCGGTAAGGGGGTTGAAACACAGGTCTCCGGCGATCGCCAGCGCCGTCACGATTTCGGGCGAGGCCACGAAAGCGTGCGTGTTCGGATTGCCGTCGGCCCGCTTGGCGAAGTTCCGGTTGAAAGAGGTCACGATGGAATTGGGGCGCTGCGGATCGTCCGCCTTCCGGTTCCACTGACCGATGCAGGGGCCGCAGGCGTTGGTCATGACGACGCCTCCGATGGCTTCGAAATCGCCGATGATGCCGTCCCGCGCCGCAGTGTGGCGTACCTGTTCGGAACCGGGATTCACGATGAACGCGGCTTTGGTCTTCAGACGCTTTTCCGCCGCCTGCCGGGCCACGGATGCCGCCCGGCTCATGTCCTGATAGGAGGAGTTGGTACAGGAACCGATCAGTCCCACCTCCATCCGCTGCGGGTATCCCTTTTCCCGGACGATGCGTCCGAACTCGGAAATCGGATGGGCCGCATCGGGCGTGAAGGGGCCGTTGAGGTGCGGTTCCAGCTCGGAAAGGTCGATCTCGATGATCCGGTCGTAGTACTTTTCGGGTTCCGCCGACACTTCCGGATCGGCCGTCAGGCAGCCGCGCACGGCTTCGGCCCGGTCTGCGATAGCTTCCCGGCCCGTTGCCCGCAGGTAAGCCTCCATCCGGTCGTCGTACGGGAAAACGGAGGTGGTGGCACCCACTTCCGCTCCCATGTTGCAGATGGTGGCTTTTCCGGTGGCGGACAGCGAAGTCGTTCCTTCTCCGAAGTATTCGATGATGGCATTCGTTCCCCCCTTGACCGTGAGGATGCCCGCCAGTTTCAGAATCACATCCTTCGGCGCGGCCCAGCCGCTGAGCCGGCCCGTCAACCGCACTCCGATCAGCCGGGGCATCTTCAGTTCCCACGGCGTATCCGTCATCACGTCCACCGCATCGGCTCCTCCGACCCCGATGGCGATCATGCCCAAACCGCCCGCATTCGGGGTGTGGGAGTCGGTGCCGACCATCATGCCGCCGGGAAAGGCGTAGTTTTCCAGCACGACCTGGTGGATGATGCCCGCGCCGGGTTTCCAGAAACCGATGCCGTACTTATCGGCTACCGATTGCAGAAAGTCGTAGACTTCCCGATTGGTGTCGAGTGCTTTCCGCAAATCTTCCGACGCGTTGTTTTCGGCCTGGATCAGGTGGTCGCAGTGCACCGACGAGGGCACCGCCGCCCGGTCGCGTCCGGCGATCATGAACTGCAGCAGGGCCATCTGCGCCGTGGCGTCCTGCATGGCGACCCGGTCGGGCGCGAAGTTCACGTAATCGACGCCCCGCACGAATTTCCGCAGGTCGTTCTGATCGTAAAGGTGAGCGTAAAGAATCTTTTCCGCCAGCGTCATGGGGCGTTCCAGCACCTTCCGGGCCCGCTCCACCCGCTGCGGGAGGGAAGTGTATACTTTTTCCGTCAAATTCAGGTCAAACAGCATATATCCGTGGTTTTTTAGGCGCAGACGGCGCGGCTCGCGTTGCGTACAAGCGGTTCGTCGCAGCGGGACGCCGTTCGTCGGGGCCGGAGTTTATCCTCGCAAAGATATAACAATTTGTTAAAAATAATTACAAAATGCTCCGCATTTATACATCCGCTTCGGAAAAAGCGACGGCTTCCGCGGAGGCGGAAGAAATGCAAAAAGTACGGTAAAACAATTTCTTTGTAAGAAAAAACGTGTAATTTTGCTTTTCCAAAAATAAGGAAAAAAGCGGGAAAATCCCGCGGTCGGGTGTAATTTAAGGAAACGGGGCGGCATGGCGGAAACGGATGGCGTGGAAAATTTCCGGAAGGAGGAATTTTACAACGCGGAAAAGCTGGAGAAACTCAAATATCATTACCGGGAAATTCTGAAACTGCTGGGTGAAGATCCGGAGCGGGAAGGGTTGGTGAAGACCCCCGAGCGGGTGGCCAAGGCGATGGGATTCCTGATGCAGGGTTACGAACAGGACCCGGCTGAAATCATCCTTTCGGCGCGTTTCCGGGAGGAGTACAAGCAGATGGTGATCGTCAAGGACATCGAGCTGTATTCGATGTGCGAACACCACATGATGCCGTTTTACGGGAAGGCGCACGTGGCTTACATTCCGAACGGATACATCACGGGGCTGTCGAAAATCGCCCGGGTGGTGGAAACCTACGCGCGGCGGCTGCAGGTGCAGGAGCGGCTGACGGTTCAGATCCGGGACTGCATCCAGAAGGCCCTTTCTCCGATGGGAGTGGCCGTGGTGATCGAGGCGTCGCATACGTGCATGCAGATGCGGGGCGTGCAGAAGCAGAACTCGGCGACGACGACTTCGGCCTTTACGGGGGTGTTCCTTTCCCAGATGCAGACCCGCGAAGAATTCATCCACCTGATCGGCAGCAAACTCAGATAGCATAGAAGAAACCTCAATAACGGACGAATGAGCGGATTTTTTGGTTGCGTTTCCAAAAAGGATTGCGTGGCGGATGTTTTTTACGGAACCGATTATCATTCCCACCTCGGAACGAAACGGGCGGGAATGTCATTTTTCAACGGCGAACTTTTCGTGCGGTCGATCCACAGCCTCGAAAGCGCTTATTTCCGGAACAAGTTCGAGGCGGAACTCGACCGGTTCGCCGGATCGAAGCAGGGGATCGGGGTCATCAGCGACACCGAGTCGCAGCCCATCACCCTCACGTCGCATCTGGGGCGGTTCTCCATCGTCACCATCGGACGGATCGACAACATCGCGGAAATTTCGGAAGGATTGTTGCAGGACAAGGTGAATTTCGCCGAACTTTCCGGTTCGACCATCAATCCGACGGAACTGGTGGCCGTGGTGATCAGCCGTTCCGCTTCGTTCGAAGAGGGCATCCGGGAGGTGCATCGGCGGGTGAAGGGGTCGTGCAGTTTCCTGATCCTGACCGAAAGCGGGATTTATGCGGTGCGCGACCGGTTCGGAAGAACGCCCGTGGTGCTGGGGAAGAACGGATACGGATATGTGGCGGCGACCGAAAGTTCGTCGTTCACCAACCTGGATTACAGCCTGGTGCGGGACGTGGAAGCGGGAGAGGCCGTCTTCATGGATGCGGAAGGCATCCGGCAGGTCATCCCTCCGGGACGGCGGAAACAGGTGTGCTCGTTCATGTGGGTCTATTACGGTTATCCGTCGTCATACTACGAAGGGATCAACGTGGAGTCGGCCCGGTACAACTGCGGAGCGGCGCTGGCGCGGCGGGATGAACTCGACGGCGTGGATTTTGCGGCCGGCATTCCGGATTCGGGAGTGGGACACGCCATCGGTTACAGCAACGAAAAGCGGATTCCGTATAAGCGGCCGTTCGTGAAATATACCCCCACATGGCCCCGGAGCTTCATGCCGCAGAATCAGAACATGCGCGATCTGGTGGCCAAGATGAAGCTGATTCCGAACAAGGCGCTGACGCGGGGGGCGAAGGTCGTTTTTCTGGACGACTCCATCGTCCGGGGGACGCAGTTGAAGGACAACGTAGTGAAGCTGAGCGAAGCGGGCGTGAAGGAAATTCACATGCGGATCGCCTGTCCGCCGCTGGTTTACCCGTGCTGCTTCTTGAATTTCTCCTCGTCCCGTTCGTCGTTCGACCTGTTCACCCGGCGGATCATCCGCGATCTGGAAGGGACGGACGAGTTTTCGGACGAAGTGTTGAAGGAGTATTCCACGCCGGATACGGAACGGTATAACCGGATGGTGGAAGAGATGCGGCAGCGGATCGGACTCACTTCCCTGAAATTCATGCGGCTGGACGACCTGGTGAAAGCCATCGGGCTGCCGAAGGAACAGCTCTGCACTCATTGCTGGGACAATTCGAGCTACATGGAATAACAGTTTATAAAGCGGACGACGATGGAAAAACCGTTCATATTCGTAACCAACGACGACGGAGTGGGCGCACGCGGGCTGAACGCCCTTATCGAGGCGGTGCGGCCGCTGGGGCGGATCATGGTGGTGGCTCCGGAGGATTCCCAGTCGGGAATGTCCCATGCCATCACGATGAACAGCCCGCTTTTCCTGCGGAAGGTGCGGGAGGAGGAAGGGCTGGAAGTCTACGCCTGTTCCGGAACGCCGGTCGATTGCGTGAAGATGGCTTTCGATTCCCTGATGTCCGAGATGCCCGCACTGGTGCTGTCGGGCATCAACCACGGCTCCAACTCGGCGGTCAGCGTCATCTATTCCGGCACGATGGGCGCCGCCATCGAAGGCAGCTTTTACAATGTCCCTTCGATCGGGCTTTCGCTCCTGAATCACCGCGAAGACGCCGATTTCCGGGCGGCGGTGGTTTATTCGCTGAAAGTCATCGAAAAAGTGATGAACGAGGAAATAGAGCTGCCGATGTGCCTCAACGTCAACATTCCCGATTTGCCCGTCGGGGAAATCCGGGGCATCCGGGTTTGCCGCCAGAATAAAGGCTATTGGCGGGAGGAATTCGAACGGCGGGTAGACCCGCGGGGACGGGACTACTACTGGCTGAAAGGAATTTTCCAGAATCAGGAGGAAAATGCCACCGATACGGACGAATGCGCTTTGGAAAACGGGTTTGTTTCCATCGTCCCGATCCAGATCGACCTGACCGATTACCGGCAGCTGGACCTGATGGAACGGTGGAAGTGGTAGCCGAGAGGCCGAGGAAGAATGCCCCCGGTTTCAGGAAGGTAATATAAAAAGGGAAGCGGACATGCTTCCCTTTTTCATGGAGTGCCGTTGCCTACCGTCCGGCGTTGAAATCGTCCAGCGCCCGGTAGAAGGCGTCGATGTTCTCGAACGGAGTTTCCGGAGGGGTGTCGCAGCCGGAGGAAAGGACGAAATTCGGATATTCCGCCGTCCGTTTCAGCAGTTCCGTCGTAGCGTCGTACACCTCCTGCGGGGTTCCCTGCTTGAAGACGCCCACCGGATCGAGGTTTCCCATCACCAGCGTATCGGCCGGACAGTCCCGCAGGGCGTCCGGCATGTCGATCCGGTTGCCGAAGTGGTAGGCCTTCGCTCCCGTATGAACCATGGCGGAAGTGCATTGTCCCGTGTTGCCGCAATTGTGCAGGACGAAAATCAGGTTCTCGTCCTGCAGCTCGTCCACGATTTTTTTGATGTAAACCGAAGAAAATTCCCGGCAATCGGCGTCGGACAGCAAACCGGCCGCCGGTTCTGCCATTACGATGCCGTTCACGCCCGCCTTTTTCAGCGCCCGGCAATATTCCGTCAGGAATGTCGTACATTTGTCCAGCAGCAGCCGCGCCGTGTCCGGCTCGGTGTACATGGCCATCATGATTTCGGTCATGTCGTAGAGCCTTCCGGCCAGCGAGAACGGCCCGATGCAGCCTCCGAATACGGGTTTATCCGTGATGGTTTCGACGGCCAGCCGGTTGGCCAGCAGGTATTGGGGCACCCTCCCTTCATCGAGCGAAGGCACTTTCAGTTTTTCCACGTCTTCCGGGCCCGACAGCAGGCGTCCGACTACGTTGGGAATTTCGTTTTCCGGGAAACCGATTTCGCATCCGAAGGCTTCAGCCTCTACGGTCAAATCCATGATGACAGTCGAACCGGCGGAAGGATAGCGCTCGTTGACCGCCCGGATCACGGCGGCGTGGGTTTCTCCGTCCCGAACGGCATCGATCACCTTTTTTCCGAGCAGTTCGATGCCCGGATGGGTCATGATGGGAAGGGCGATCCGTTTGTCCGAAGCCAGCACGGAGTCGATCCAGCGGTACATATTCGTTTTCATAAATCGGTTCGTTTAAAGGGATTTCGTATTTCACAAATATACGAAAATATTTTCCTTTTTCGGGGGTGGCGGGGAGGAAGGAAATCAGAGCCTTGTTGCGCGGTAGGCAAAGGGGGTTCCGTATGTTTCGGGGGAGAGGACATCGAAAAGCCAGAGGCGATCGGGGCCATCGGGACGGATTCGGTAGATATCGTCCGCTCCTTCGTCCGGCTCGTCCGGCGTGTCGCATCCGACATGGAGGATTCTCCTTTCCGGGAAGCAGGCGTAGCGCACTTTCCGGGGAGTGTTTCCTTCTTCCTTCCAGGTTAGGATTCCATCGGGGGAGAAGTCCCAGATGATCTTTTGGGAAGAAAAGGAACGAAAGAGCCTCCAGCCATCGGAGCCTTCGACAAAAAGAGCCTCGATGCGCCAGCGTTCCGAAAAGGCGAAACGATCGTTGTATCCGTGGGGATAGAAGCTAAAGGCAGGGGATGGTTCCATAGGCAAGAATTATTCGACCCTTTGGAAGGTAAACCTGGTGAGGGTATCGTTATCCCATTCCTGCCAGTCTACGATATCGAGCCTTTGGGGTGAAAGGAGGGAAACGATCATGTGGGTTTCTCCCACCCGAAGGGTTCCTTCCTTCGGATCGAAGACGAAGGATAGGTTTTGGAAGATTTCCCCGTAAAGCCACTTGACGCTTTTCCCTTTTTGATCCATTTTCCAAAGCGATCCTTCCTCTAAGGGGATTTCCTCTTTCCACCTTTGAGAGGAAAGCTCGAAATCGCAGGCGGAGGTGCACTGCCACGTGCCGAGGATGGCGAAAGGGGAATCGTCCACAGAAGGTTTTTCCCCGGTCAAAAGCCAGAGAAAAGGATAGCGGGGGTATCGCAAATGGATCAAAAGTGCCAGCGGAGGGGAAAGGACGGTTTGCCCGGATTCGATCCGGGTCATTTCAAGATCGGAGGAAAGACCGATTGCATAAGAAAGCTGGGAAGAGGAAATGTTTTCGTTTTGCAGGATCGTTTGGATACGTTCCCAGGATTCGGTGGATGGGTTTGTCATGGTTTTGGAAAAAGTTAAGAGGGGATGAAACAATGGATCGGATGGATTGTTTTTTTCGGATGTTTCCCCTGCGCCTTTTCCCCGTGGATCGAAAAAGCCAAAAAGAAAGGCGCAGGTACAATCCTCTCTATCCCGGCTTTGCGAACCGTTAGGTAGAAGATCGCCCTTGCGCCCAAGCCTGTTTTAACCCGAAGGCAAAACACGACTCAGGAGCGGCAATCCTTGTATCTACCTAATAATCTGTCCGAAGACAGTCGCAAAATTTGGATAGAGATACAAAGGATGCTTTATCCTTTATAAAATATGTTCACGGTCTATGCCGTATTAATCTTCCGCAAATGTAGCATCGTCCGGCGTTTTAAAAAATTCGACAATCGGTTTCCTTTTCACCGGAAGATAAAAAGACGCGGGAAGTCGTACTCATACAAGTAACGGGTTCTGGAAAACCTTGGACAATACAAGCACAACAACCCACGCCTAAGGCACGGAAAGAAAACATATCCCGTGCCGAAGGGCGTGAGCCTCCCGAACACCGGGCATGTTGTGCTTTGCCTGTCACTAAATTTTCCAGATTTGTTACTTGGCAAAGACTACAACCCGCCGTATTCCGGCGAATCGTTACAACAAAGATAATGAAAATTCGGATTCCCGGTCTTCCCGGATGCAACTTTTTCTTTTCCCACCGTCCTGCTTCGGTGGATGTCCACGAACAAAAGATCCTCACGTCGCAACTTCGTTGCTCCTCAGGATGACGGAATCGGATCATGTTCCCTCAACCATTCCGAAATCCCGACACTTTGCGTCATTCCGAGGAGAATCCGAAGGATTCGACGTGGGAATCTCTGTCAGCCTATTTCTATCATTATGCACAACAGAGATGCTCACGCTACGCCTTCGGCTGCGGATGCTACCTCCCTACGCTTAATCCGTGCCGTCCCTTCCGGGACGACCACGGGCTCCGGTCGGTGAGGCTAGCAGGGCCTTGGGCCCTGCTAGGTTCAGGATGACGCAATGGGAGGGGGCTTTGTGGGTTGGTGCTTGTCCTTTAGCGGGTGTTACCTCCTTACAGTCGGTTAGCTCGTCCTGCTTCGCAGACCTCGGTTTATCTTCCCTTCGGTCGATTAGCTCATCCGGCCTTGCGGCCGATTTCGGTTTCCTCCTTAATCCGTGCCGTCCCTTCCGGGACGACCACGGGTTCCGGTCGGTGAGGCTCGCAGGCTTTCGCCTGCTCGGTTCAGGATGACGCAAGGGAGTCGAGGCCTTGCAGGTCGGCGCATAACCGGAAGCTACTTTCCTGAGTTATTCCGACCGTCTGAAATCTGCTGTATAACCGGAGCGGAAAAAGAATGATGCAGGCGCCATTTTCGTATGCTTCGGCGAATCGTTATCCCGGAAAACGGATACTCCATATTTCTTTTCTGAACCGGCCGGTTCCCCGTTATTTTTACTACCTTTGTAATAAATATTACAGGTTATGTATAGGGTGTTGAGCGATTGTCGTTTGTTTGCCCGACTGGAGTTGTCCGAGATACGGGTTCTGTTCGAGAACACGGAATACCGGCTCGAGCAATATGCGGGAGGGGACGTGGTGGCGCTTCGGGGGAGCGTCTGCCATTCGCTGATGATCCTGGCCCAGGGAAGGCTGCGCTGCGAAGTGGGGGGAAACGAGGGAGAAGCCTCCGGGCTGGGCGACATGCCTGCTCCTGCGGTAATCTTGCCGGGATTGCTTTACGGATCGGATAACCGGATGCCGGTGAATCTGGTAGCGGATGAAACCGCGGAGATCGTCTGGGTCAAAAGGGAGGTTTTTACCCGGATGATGCTGCGGAACCGGACGGTGCTGGAAAATTTTCTCGAACTGGTTTCGGACAACGACCGTCCGCTTTCGGACAAGGTGATGTTCATGGGGTTCAAGACGATTCGCGGCAAGTTCGCCCATTATCTGCTGGAACAGGCGGAAAAGGAAGGTTCCTACCATTTCCGCCTGAAGCTGACCCAGCGGGAAATGGCGGAAATGTTCGGAGTGACGCGTCCGGCGCTGGCGCGGGTGATCGGAGAAATGTCCGACGAAGGAGGGGTGTATGTGGAGCGGAAAAACGTCCGGATCGAATATCCGGAGAAACTCAGGCAGTACGCCCGGCAGAAGTAAACGATCTTTTAAGAAGACCTCTTTCCGGTCGTACCATAAGAAAATCCGCCCCATGCCGGGACGGATTTTTTCTTTGCAGGAGACCTGCCTATTCCTGAATGTTGGAAACGAAGAATTTCTGGGATTTCAGCAGGTTCCGCGATTGCAGCACCATGGTTTTAGTTTCGTTGATGATGTCGAGGTAGAGCATGCCGCTCTTGGTGGAGGTTTCTCCCCGTTTGGCCCGCCGGATCTGGTTCATGACAGCTCGGGCGATGTCTTCGAACAAGGCGTCCCGCATGACCAGAATGGTATCCAGGTCTCCGAACTGGTTGTGTTCCAGCATGTCGATGATCCGGTGGTAAATGGCGCTCACCTTTTCGTTGATCTTCATCAGGTCTTCCACCTGATCCCGGTGCAACCCTTCGTGGTTGTTGTTGATGTGCTCGTAACACGGGCGGCAGATGTGCAGCAGGGCTTTGCTCACCTCGTCCAGATAATCCACCACCTGCACGTAGTAATGTCCCGTATAGATATAGTTGTCCTGCAATCTCTTGAGAGTGGGGAAGACTTCGTACTTCCGGTTGTGGGCCTGGGTGTAGAGTTCTTCCGACTCCCGCACCGTCTGTTTCAGCAGCCGCCGGTCTTCGCGGAACACTCCTTCCAGCGTCCGGTTGTAGATGGAAACGGCTTTTTTCATGGTTTCGCAGATTTCCGCGGCGCAGGTGTCGATCAGTCCCTTTTCCTGTTTTTCCTCTTCCGCATCTTTGGCGGCCGTTTCCTGCCGGGTGCGTTTTTTTCGGTGAGTGATGTTGCTGCGGATCAGGATGAAGGCGCAAAGGGCCAGCAGCAGCACCAGCGCGATCGTGCCGCCCCACATCAGGACGAGAGCGACGAGGGAGGAAACCGCGAAGGCGATCGCGGCCGTCAGGAACCAGCCCGAAATCACGGTCAGCACCCCCGTAATCCGGTAGACGGCGCTTTCCCGTCCCCAGGCCCGGTCGGCCAGCGAAGAACCCATCGCCACCATGAAAGTGACGTAAGTGGTGGAAAGGGGCAGTTTCAGCGAGGTCGCTGAGGAAATCAGGATGGAAGCGACCGTTAGGTTGACCGTGGCCCGGATCAGGTCGAAGGGGGCCTTGTCGGGGTCCCTGACGGTCAGGGGAGCGAACCGCCGGGCGATGAACCGCTGTACGGATGCGGGGGTGAACCGCTCCAGATTCTTATTGACCGAAACCGCCAGCCGGACGATGGCCCGCGAGATGGAAGTCGATCCGAACCGTTCCACGCCGGTATCCTGACGCGCCAGGTTGATCTCGGTTTCCGTGACCGAGCGGGCTTTTTTGGAGAACCAAAGGGTCAGCGTCATGACGGCGCCCGCTGCGAACAGGATCAATGTATTGGCGACCACGGGGTTGTTCAGGTCGCCCATGAGCATGTGTACGTCGCCGGTGGCTTTGGCGATGTGGTACGAGTCGTAGCCGGCCATGAACACCCCGATGAAGTTCACCAGGTCGTTTCCGGCGAATGCCAGCGCCAGGGAGAGCGTCCCGGCCAGTACGGTGATCCGCAGAACGTTGACCTTGAGCACGTATTGAAGGAAAGCGGAAATGAGCACCCATGCCCCGAACATCACGAGCAGGACGGTGAGCGTGTGGGTGCCCATCCAGCCGAGTGCTTCCGGAGAAACGAGCGAGGTGCCTTTCAGCCCCTTGAAAAGGGCGAAATAGGAAATGGCGGTGAAAGCGATGCCGCACCAAAACGGCCCCAGCACCCGGTAGGCGCGTTTGTATCGGAACGTGAACAGCAACCGGGTCACGTACATCACGACCGTTCCGCAAACGAAAGCGATCACCACCGAGATCAGAATCCCGAAAATGATCGCCATCGCTTTTCCGGTGTTGATGTAGCGGGAAAGGTGGACCATCGTTTCCCCCTCGTTCCGGCTGATGATGACCAGCGCGACCGCCACGGCCGAGCCGAGCAGCTCGAAGACCAGCGAAACCGTGGTCGAAGTCGGAAGCCCGAGCGTGTTGAACAAATCGAGCAGGATGACGTCCGTGAGCATCACGGCCAGAAACAGGATCATGATGTCCTGGAAGGTGAACATGGCGGGGTTGAACACTCCGCTCCGGGCCACCTCCATCATGCCGCTGGAAAAGACCGAGCCGAGCAGGATGCCTGCCGAGGCCACGAGCATGATGACGTATCGGGGAGCCGCTTTGGAACCGATGGCAGAGTTGAGGAAATTGACGGCGTCGTTAGACACCCCGACGATCAGGTCGGAAACGGCCAGGGCCATCAGGATAACGACGATAATCGTATAGATGCTGTCCATAAAACGGTATTGTGGTTTCCGCCGCAAAAATAGGGCATAAAGTTCATCGGCAGGGCATGTCCCGCCTTTCGAAGGCCCGATTTAATGTTAATTTAACATGCGCCGGAAAATTCTTTCCGCGGTTTCCGGATTTTCCGTCCTCCTGCGTCACAGTTTCTTCAGCGCCTGCCGGATCACTTCCTCCACGGAAGCTCCGGGCGTTTCCCGGATCAGTTCGCGCAGCACTTTTTCGGAGGCGCTTTTGGCGAAACCCAGCATGGTCAGGGCGGCCAGCGCTTCATCGTATAACGGGGAGCCTGCCGCCGGGGTGCCTGCGGGCAACGCGACGGTTCCGCCCGTTCCGCCGGTCACCTTGTCTTTCAGCTCGACGATGATTTTCTGGGCCGTTTTCAGCCCCAGCCCCTTGACGCTTTTCAAGACCTCGGCTTTTCCGGTGGCGATGATCGCCCTCAGTTCCTCCGACGTGAAGGCCGAAAGGATCATGCGGGCCGTATTGCCTCCGACGCCGGACACCCCGATCAGCAGCCGGAACAGCTCCCGTTCGTCCCGGGTGGCGAAACCGTACAGTATCTGGACGTCTTCCCGGACGATGAAGTGCGTGTAGAGCCGGACATCCGGCTGCCCGGCGACGACGGAGTAGGTCTGGAGCGAAATGTTCAGACAATAGCCCACTCCTCCGGCGGTTTCCAATACTGCGGAAGCGGGGGTGATTTCGGCGAGTTTTCCCTGAATGAATTCGTACATGCGGTCTTCCGTTAAACGGGAACAAAAATAACACAATATTTCGGTTCCGAAGCCATTCGGTTCCCGAACGGTTTGCAGTTTGGGTAAAAATCCGTATGTTTGCAATCGATTAACGGAAAGAAACCAAACAAAACCAAAATGAAAAAGATATTTCTGTTTTGCGGGTGTATGTTCATGCTGGGAACCGCGATGCTGACCGGTTGCGGGGGCAAGTCGGACGGGGCTGCGAATGCCGCTGCGGATTCGATGGACCGGGTTGCGGCGGGAAGCGCGGCGATCGCATACGTAAATATGGATTCGCTGGTAGCCAACTACGACATGTATACCGAACTTTCCAAATCATTCCAGGAAAAGTCGAGCAAGGTGGAAGCCGAAGTGACCGCCAAGGGCAAAAGCCTGGAACGGGACGTGATGAGCTATCAGGAAAAAGTGCAGAAGGGATTGGTGACCCGCGTGCAGGCCATGTCGCTGGAAGAAGACCTGCAGAAAAAACAGCAGTCTTTTTTGCAGCACCGCGAACAGGCCATCGGGCAGCTGGCGGAAGAGGAACAGGTGATGCTGAACCGGATTCATTACAGCATCGTGGATTACCTGAAGGAATTCAACAAGGACGCGCGTTACGGGATGATCCTGAGTACGACGGCGGCCGGGCCGGTGCTCAATGCCGATCCTTCGCTCGACATTACCCGCGATGTAATTGCCGGTATCAACCGGTATTATGCCGCTCATAAAGGGGATATGGCCCCGGAAGCGGGAAAATAGGTTCTTGTCCGCACTGCGGCACCGGGAACGTTCCGCGCGCGGATGGGAGAACGGAAAGCCCGTTTCGGAGAAAAGGAATATAAGCCCTGCCCTGAAGATGCAGGGCTTTTTCATGAAAAAAAGAAAGAATGAAGGTCAGGCCTAAGAAACAGTTGGGACAGCATTTTCTGACCGATCTGTCCATTGCGGAACGGATCGCCGGCAGCCTGCTGCCGAACGGATGTCCGGATTGCCTGGAAGTGGGGCCGGGAATGGGCGTGCTGACCCGTTTTCTGCTGGAACGCCCCGATATATGCCTTTATGCCGCCGAAGTGGACGGGGAGAGCGTGGATTATCTGAGACGCGAACTGCCTGCGCTGGGCGACCGGCTGATTGCGGGAGACTTTCTGCGGATGAATCTGGCCGAACTCTTTCCGGACGGGGTAAATGTCATCGGAAATTTTCCGTACAACATTTCTTCCCAGATTTTTTTCCGGGTACTGGAATTCCGGGACAGAGTGCCGCAGGTGGTGGGGATGTTGCAGCGGGAAGTGGCGGTCCGGTTGGCCGAACCGCCGGGAAGCCGGGATTACGGAATCCTGAGTGTTTTCCTGCAGGCTTATTACGACATCGAATACCTGTTCACCGTGCCGGAGCACGTGTTCGATCCTCCGCCCAAGGTTAAGAGCGGGATGATCCGGCTGGTTCGCAACGGGGTCGAAAAGCTCGATTGCGACGAAGACCTCTTTCGCCGGATCGTCAAGGCGACTTTCAACCAGCGGCGGAAGACCATCCGCAATTCGCTCCGGACGCTTTTCCCGCATATCCGGGAGGACCATCCGTTTTTCTCTCTCCGCCCGGAACAGCTTTCCGTTGCGGATTTCGTGGAACTGACCCATTGGACGGAACGACAAAAATGATCGGAACCGTTCCGATTGCCGAAAAAATTTTAACTTTGCTTATACGTTTAAGGTTCAAAAATGTCGAAAATGAAAAAGATTCTATGGTTGGCGGCTGCCGTTCTGTTCGTCGGGGCGGTGGCGATGGCGGGGAACAACCTGCCCAGAAAGGAAACTGCAAAACAAAAAGAAAATAAGACGATGAAAGTGGAAAGCGCTCCTTTTTTGTATGAAAGCGAACTGCAATGGGAATCCCCGGTGCCGGGACTGAAGCGTCAGATCATGGGTCATAACGACGAGTTGATGATCGTGAAAATCGACTTCGAGCCCGGATGCGACGGCGGTGGCCCCCATTCGCACCCCCATTCGCAATGCACCGTAGTGGTATCCGGCGTGTTCGAAGTGACCATCGACGGCCAGACCCGGACGCTGAAGGCGGGAGACGGATTTTATGCGGCGCCCGGTAAGGTGCACATGGCCAAATGCATCGAACGGGGAACGCTGATCGATTCGTTCTCTCCCGTGCGCGAGGATTTCCTGAAGAAGTAGTCGGGAACCGCGGTACGCTCGGACAAAACCGATATGCAAAAGCTGACGGCAAAACCGCTGTCAGCTTTTGTCGTATCGTTTTCCGTTGCCTGAATCCGGGTTCATTCCGTCTGCTGCGCCTTGAGGAAACGGTAGACGGTCGAGACGGAAGTCTGATAGGTGTCGGCGATGCTCTGCCAGGTCGCCCCCGTTTTCAACATGTTGAATACCTCGTCCCGGTTTTCCGTGAGTACCGAAGATTTCGGACACGTTCCGAAGGGACGTCCCAGTTTCATTCCGCAGGCCTGTCGAACGGCCAGCGCTTCCCGGGTACGGATGGAGATCAGGTTGCGTTCGATCTCGGCTACCAGCCCGAATGCGAATCCGAGGATTTTGCTGTTGAGGTCGTCCCCGAAAGTATATCCTTCCTTGGTGCTGTGAAGGATCACTTTGCGTTCCACGCAGGTGTTGATGATGTTCATGATTTCGATGAGCGTCCGGCTCAGCCGGGAAACCTCCGTGACGATCAGCACGTCGCCCGCTTTCAGCTTTTTCAGAATGTCTCCGAGTTTCCGTTCCCGATAGCGAATTTTTCCGCTGATCACGTCGTTGTACCACCGGTCGATGCTCAATCCCTTCCGACGGGCGAACCGGGCGATCTCTTCCCGCTGATTTTCCAGATGCTGTTTGCTGGTACTGACGCGTAAATAGGCAATGTTCATGGCATTTCTTGAATAAATAAGTGGACGAATAAGTAGTTGGAGGAAGCGAATATAAATTTTTTTAAAATTAATTCGTCCAGCAACCGATGAAAACAAAGCCTGCGGAAGTTCGGGCGAAAAGAAAGCCGCTCCTTGGAAAGGAGCGGCTTTTCAATGCTTCGATTTGCTTTTTCCGACTATTCGTTCGGGAAGCCGTAGCTGTTCGTAATCTGATAATTGGAATAGGAAATCGTGGAAGAGGGAATCGGAATGATGTATCTGGGCGGGTAATTGGCATCATGGTCTGCAGGCAGATATCCTCCGAATACCCCGCTTTTGCTTGCGTTCCAGTTCTCCTTCTGACTGATGCCGGTTTCGTTGTAGAGCATTCGGATGCCGTAAGGTACCCGCCGGTATCCTTGGGCGATCAATGCGTTGTGTTCTGCCGAACCTTCCGGAATGTAACGGAACAGGCCTCGAATAGCCGTGGATTTGTAATTGAGACCTTTTGCGCCCCGTTCCGATTCCCATCGATCGGTGTTGCCCCTCCAGCCGGGACATTGTAAAGCATACAATTCCGAATCCGGATCCAAATCCCTGGGCGTTTGTCCGATCAGAATGTCTTCCAACCCTAAAGCTTCCGCTTCGGCTTTGGTGTATTCTTTCGTATATACATAAGCCGGGAACTGATTTCCGTTTTCGTATTCGTGGTATTCCTTGCTTTCCAGGTCGGACAGAAGGCTTTCCATTTCCTTTTGTACCTCGTTTACCTTTTCACCCAAGATTCCCCATCGAACCAAATCGTATTTTCTTTGTCCTTCGCCTGCCAGTTCGAACATTCGCTCGTTCTGGACGGCTTCAAACGCTGCCTCGGGAGTGTTGATTGCAGCCAGATACGCTGTTACTTCCTGTTGCCGGTCTTCCGGCGCGAAAGCACGGGAACGGACCTTCTCCAATTCGGTAATTGCGTTCTCTACGCTGTATCCCGCTTCCCCTTCTCTGGCCAGTACGGCTTCCGTTTCGGCCAGTAACAGCAGTATGTCGGCTAAACGGATGTAAGTGGCATTGACTCCGGATTTACGTGCACTGGCTGCGGTTACCCCCAGATTGGTCAGACGCGAGTAGTCCCATTTATTCAATCCGATTCCGCCTCCGTTGCAAACGTTCCCTTTCAACCACGGAATCAGTACTTCCGTACCCGAACCGGACAATCCCGTTACGGCGACGGTAACGTCTTTACGCAAGTCTTTTTCATTGAATGCACCCCAATAAAACCACGGCAGGAAACGGATTTGTCCATAAGCTTTCGGCGGATAAGCCGTTCCCCCGCCCGAAGAAGGACGTCCGAATGCGTAGGGCCGTTCTGTGGATGCACCGGCTGTTTGAGATACTTCGAAGATGGATTCCTGACTGATCTGCAGGTTCATCTGTTGCTGGAAAATTTGTTGGAAAGCATTCCCCGTCCCTTTGTCATCCGTGATAAGGGAGGCTCCGCTGTGATCCCGAACCAGTTTCAAATACTTGTTGGCCTCTTTGTACCATTCTTTCCAGTCGGTGCGGCGCGCCATTTTTCCCCACTCCGGATGGCTTTGGATCGGAGTTTCGTAGTTGGTCATGTCCGCGTCGGCGGGATGAAGGGCATAGCCTCCGCGAATCAGGGCCAGTTTGGCGATCATGGCATGTGCGACTCCTCTTGTCAACCGTTCCGCCGTGTAGCCCTGTTCATTCATATAGAACATCAAGGATTCCACTTCCTTCAGTTTGGCGATTTCGCCTTCCTGTACCGTACACCGGTCGGTCAGGGAAAGCACTTCGTAATCTTCTTTGGAGTCGATGGGAGTGGTGGTATAAATAGCATCTCCCCACAAGCGGGTAAGTTCGTAGTAAAAAATAGCGCGCATCACCGCTATTTCACCGTACATGTGAGTATAAGCGGAAGGAACCCCTGCCGCTTTCGCCGCTTGATAGGCGGGACTCTCTTCAAAAGCGGCCATGATGATGTTGCAACGATTGACCCCTTTGTACAGCGAGTCCCAGAACGTGATTTCGCCTCCGTCGATCACATTGACCGGAAGCGGGTAAAAGTTTTCATTGTTGTACCGGGGATTGGAGGTCACGAGTTCCGGACCGATTTCATAATCGGAGGCTACTCCGATGATGGCGTAGAAAAGATTGTTGCTGTGAATGCCGCTTCCCTTTAAAAGTTCGTAGGCACCCATCACGAGTTTGTTGGCTTCGATTTCCGATTGAAAAACGAATTCGTTGTCCACTTTGGAAACGTTTTTCACATCCAGGAAATCGTTACATGACGAAAGAAAGATCGTCAGCGCCAGAATGAGGTATAATAATTTCTCTTTCATTTCAGCTGTCAGGATTTTTGTGGTTAAAATGTGAGGTTGATACCCAGCGTATAGGTGCGAGCCCGCGGATAGGTGCCGTAATCCATGCCGGGGGTCGGATACTTACTGTTCCGGCCAGCGCCCGAATCCACTTCCGGATCCATTCCGGAATAGTTGGTCCACAACCAGGCGTTATATACGGTGCCGTAGATTCTCAATCGGGAAATTCCCACTTTCTGAGTCAGTTTTTGCGGCAGGGTATAGCCCAAGGTTACATTGTTCAGCCGCAGGAACGAACCGTCTTCGATGAATTCGCTGGTCAGCACCCGGAATTCCTGGAAGGGGTAGTAAGTCGTGGCATTCGCGTTGAGCGCATCCAACTCGGCGGGATCGGTCACCCGGTGCAGGTTTCCTTCGCCGTCCAGGTCGAACAGCCGGTAACGGTTGGCAAAGCTGGCGAGGAAGTTACGGTTGACCGATTTGCCTCCGGTAGAATTCAGACACCTCGTGTAGTTGTACACGTCGTTTCCGTACGACCAGTTGAAGGCCAGCAGGAGGTCGAAGTTCTTCCAGGAAACGTTGAAGTTCATTCCTCCGGTATGTTTCGGATTGGTATTTCCGATGATGACGCAGTCGTCCGCTTCGTTGATGTCGACCGGGTTGTTGTGGGTCCCCATTTTTTTCAACTTCATCATGCCCGGGTAAACGTTGGTCATCCCCGGTACGACGGAAAGAATAGAGTACGAGTTTGCAACTCCTTTCTTCAACGTGTATTCTTTGGTGGCCGGGTTATAATCGAAATCTTTGGTGGTGTAGAAACCGTCCGCTACATAGCCTCGGATCATCCCCACCTGTTCGCCGATCCGGAACTCGAAGTCGTCTTTCGGTGCCGTAGAGCTGGTTCCGATCCCTGAGCTATACCTCTTGAAATCCATGACGTCCGACAACTTCTCGATTTTACTTTTGTTGAAGCCGATGTTGAAGTTTGCCGAAACCCTCCAGTCTTTGTTCCGTACGATGTCGCCTCCCAAAGTGATTTCAATTCCCCGGTTTCGGGTCTGACCCGAATTGGCCATTTGTTCCGTGTATCCGGCGAATCCGGGAAGCGTGTTGATTAATAATAAGTCTTTGGCGGTGTTCCAATATGCTTCGACCGTACCGTAGAGGCGATTGTTGAAAAAGCCGAAATCCACTCCGGCGTTTCGGGTAATGGTCGTTTCCCATTTCAGCTCGGGGTTGGGCATCATATCCGATGCGGGTTTATAATACGAGGATGTCACTCCGTTGAGGGAGTAACCCCCGGTTTGAGGAGACCACTCCATTTTCCACAATCCCGAGTTGATCCGGTCGTTCCCCGCTTCTCCGAAGCTGACACGCAGTTTCAGGTTGTCCAACCAGCCGGAAGCTCCTTTCATGAACGGTTCTTCCGAAATCCGCCAGGCTGCCGCCGCTGCCGGGAAATAGCCCCAACGGTTGTCTTTGGGAAATTTGCTGGAACCGTCGGCCCGCAGCGTGGCGGTCAGCAGGTAGCGGTCTTTGAATGTGTAATTGATTCGTCCGAAGAAAGACGCCAGTCTTTCCGGGTCGTCCAGTCCGGAAGTGGAAGGCTTGGTTGTTCCCATCAGTTCCGGATCGTACTGATCCATGCTGGCAAATACCCGGTCATGGTCGTAGGTCAGGGGATAGGCTTTCCCTTCCTGTTTGGTCCATTTGCTGTCGTTTCCGTTGATTTCCTGTCCCAGCAATACGTTCAGGCTGTGATTTTCACCCAATCCCTGAACCTGATAATTCAACGTATTGGTAAAACGGAAACGGGTGGAAGTCGTTTTCTTTATGTTGGCGTCTCCTCCTTGTGTGCCTTGAGTGTCTTTCGAAACGGGGCCTGCGTAATATTTGGTTTCGTTCCAACCGATGCTGGCGCCGAATTCTGTCCGGAAGGTGAGCCCTTTGATGATTTCCCAGGAAAGAGCGACATTGGCCCGGATTACATCGCGCGTGGTTTTCTGATAGATGTCGTTGACAATGGCCAGCGGATTTTTCCTCCAGTACAGATTTTCTCCGTCCAATCCCAGGGACGTGTTGGAGCTTTCGTCCGTGTCTCCCAAAACCTGAAGCGGAGAAAATCTCAGCATGTCCGTCAGACGGCTGCCGTCGTTCTTTCCCAGTACTTCGATGGAACCGTAACGGGCGTCCACGTCCAGTGTCACCCCTTTGGCGATCACCTGCTGGATTTTGGCCATGATGTTGGTCCGGTTGTATCCGGACTGCACTTTCATTCCGTCATCGTTGATATAATTATACGTAATGCTGTATTTGGTCTTGTCGTTTCCGCCGCTGATATTCAGGTTGTGGGAATGAGAAAAGGCATTTCCGATCAACGCTTCCATCCAGTCGGTTTTGCCGAGGTTCTTGTAGGCATAGATTCCTTCAGGATTGCTGTACCTTACTCCGCCCGTGCTCGTATATTCCTTCCAATTGCCCACGGCAAAGGCTTTCTCATAACCCAGGTTGGTGCCGCTCAACGAAGTATACTCCCAATTGATCAAAGCGAAATCAAATGGATCGAGGGTCTCGATCATGTTGACCGGCGTTTTCCACTGTACGTATCCGTCGTAGGTAATGGAAAGTTTGTCTCCCTTCGGAGACTTGGTAGTTACGATCACAACCCCGTTGGCACCCCGCGCTCCGTAGATGGCCGTCGAGGAAGCGTCCTTCAGAATGTCGATGCTCTCGATCTGGGAAGCCGGGATGTCGCTGATGCCTGTTGCAGGGAATCCGTCCACGATATACAGCGGATCGTTGCTCTGGGTGATCGAACCGCCCCCGCGAACCCGGATTTTAATATCGGCATCGGGACGCCCGTCGACAGAGGTAATGGTTACCCCGGCGATTCTTCCCTGCAGAGCCTGGGCGGCATTGGCAACGGGC
>CAMLTW010000018.1 GCA_946486375.1 uncultured Rikenellaceae bacterium | reverse complement strand
GTGTGTGTGTTAGCAAAATATCACACATCTCCAAGAAAAAAGAGATAAAAACGGTTGTCGGCCCGAAAAAAGTTTCACAACGCTCCGCCCGCTTCCGGATCGGAAGCGAAAGGGTCGAAGGTTTCTCGAAAGTTCGGGCGGCAGCTGCCATGCGTCGTTTTGTTCCTTAAGAGTTAAAAAAGAAAAACATGGGGCCTGTGCGAGACAAACCCCATGTACAAATTTAGAGAATTATTGTTGTAATCAAAACCTTCCGCCTCTCCCTTCCATTCCGGACTTTCTTTGAAAAATGTTTTTTATTTTTTTTAATATCTATATTTCCCAGCCCCAACGGACGGACATATCCGAAACCCTTTTCAATAAACCGGTTATCCGTCGGTTTCCACCTTTCCTTCTTCCGTTCCGTCCTCCTCTCTCCACGGGAACCTTTTCGCCTTTTCACGCATCCGGAACATGTCAAAAACAAAAGGCAAGAAGCGAAAGCACAGGAAATATGCAATCAAAAAACAAAGTACTTTTATCATTTTTCAAATTCCCGATCTTTCGGGAAAACTTTCGGTGGAAGATTTCGCTTTAGTCGTTATACTCTTTGACGGTATAGTTGATCGTGTAGGTCACTTTCCTCAATTGCGGCAGCACGTTGGTCCGCAGGTAAGAGAAGGACGGCAGCGCCCGCAGCTGCGCATTGGCCTGAGCAGGCGACGAAGCGTTGTTCACGATCCGTTCGATCTGGCTCTTGGCGCTTTCGCTCAGCGGAGAATCCATCACGTACGGCAGGATATCGTTCCAGCTGGCCACGCCCCATCTTACGTTGATCAGATCGCTGTTCGGCAGTTTCATATCCCGCGCCAGGTAATTCTTGATGGCATAGGCACGCGCTTCGGCCAGTTTTTCATTGCTGGCGTAATTGCCGTCCGGAGAAGAGGTAGCGTAAATGTCGATGCTCTTCACTTCCTTCGACCGGTCGTTCATCACGTTCCGCAGCAGGCTTTCCATCTTGTTCAGCTGTTCGCGGTTGTTGTCCAGGTTCGGATCCACAGCACTGCTGTTGATCTTGTAATACAGACGGGCTTCACCGCTTTCGGACTTGATTTCCGGCTTCTTAGGCTTCGGCTGCGGAGCCGGGGTCAGGATGATGATCTCTTCCTGTACCGGAACCATCACGCCGCTGAACAACGGATAGGTGGCGATGTTCACGAATTCGTCGAATACGTAGATATCTTCCTTCAGGACGGTTACCGAATTGTTCATCCATTCTGCGTACGGAACGCGGGCCGTATAGTTGAAGTTGGTGGCTCCGTAATCCGGCAAAAGAAGCATATAACTGCTGATCAGCGGATTCGCCTCACCGGTCAGAATCCGACGTTCTTCCATCCGGGCGAATTCCCGTCCCTTGATGATGATCGGTTCCAGGTACAGCCGGTTGCTTTCCCCGACGATGACCGGCGTGAAGGTGACGCAGGACTGCGACCTCACATACCGCTGGGGCACGACGAGCTTGAAGTTCACATCCACATAACCGTCAGCCATTTTCATGGAGGTAACGGTATCGGGCAGAACCATCAGCTGGTTCCGCTTGTCCAGCCGCTGCACGCCGCTGCAGGATGCAAATAACATCGCGGACAAGGCCACAAAAACAAATAAGTATAACTTCTTCATAATTGCATGTTTTTAAGTTAAATTTTCTAAACTGCATTTTTAACCGAAGTGATAGCAACAATCGCGCAAAATTCGACCGGCAAACGGGCAATATTTTGTAATTTAGCGGTACATTCCGAACCGGGCTCTCTTTAAGAATTTGATTATGAACAGGAAAGCAAAGAAAACATTAAAAATATCCGCTTTCGCACTGACCGGCGTTCTCGTCCTCCTGTTGCTGGGAATCCTCCTGGTTCTGAACTTCGTTTTCACGCCTGCGAAAATCACGCCGGTCGTGCGGGAACTGGCCGAAAACGCGATCGAAGGAGAAGTGAAAATCGGAAAGGTGGAGCTGACGTTCTTCTCCACGTTTCCGAAATTCGGATTGAAAGCCGCGGAAGGTTGCGTCGATCCCCGACGAGGCAGCCGGCCGTTGATTTCTTTTGCCGAAGCCACGCTGATTTTCAACCCCATAGCCTTCCTACGGGAAAACAAGCTGCAAATCGACCGGATCACCTTTACCGATCCCGATATTTACCTCTACACCGATTCCACGGGGCGTTCCAACCTCGACATTTTCCGGACGGACGTTTCGGCGGATACGGTTGCGACCGACACCCTTTCCGGCATGACGGGGCTGGAAATCGACGTGAACCGTTTCCGCATCCGCGGGGGCAGGATCACGCTGGACGACCGCAGCACCCGGCTGTACTGCGACGCCGACAGCATCGATATGAGGCTCCGAGGGAACGTTTCCGCCCGGAAGGGAAACGTCGGGCTGAATCTTTCGATCGGCCGGCTCCTGCTTTGGCAAAAGGACGAGCTGTTGTGCAAAAACGTTTCCCTCGGCATCGTTTCCGATGCGGGATTCGACCGGGATTCGACCCTGCTGCGGCTCGGGAAAACGACGGTGGATGTCAACGGCATCCGGTTCGGAGCGCAGGGAACCCTGCGAAGGGACACGCTCCGGAAAACCGCCGATGTCCGGCTCGGATTCGGGTTGCACATGTCGTCTCTGGCGGACGTGCTGAACCTGATTCCCGACAACCTGATCCGGAAAGACGGCCGACTGAAGACGCAAGGAGAAGTATTCTTCCAGGCCACCGCGATCGGACGATACGGTGCAGGGGAAATCCCGGAACTGCGGGCGGAACTGAAAATCGACGGGGCCTCCGCCCGTTACGACGGCATGAAATCCGGCATCCGGGAACTGACGACGGAAGCGGAAACGTTCGTCGACCTGACCAAGCGCAGGCCGTCCTACCTGCGCATCAAAAAATTCGTATTCCGGGGAGACGGCGGAAACGGCTTCACCCTGACCGCCGATGCCGAACGGCTGTTGGACGCCCCACGGGTGAAATTCAAAGTTTCCGGAGACGTAAACCTCGACAGCCTCGCCCGGATCTTCCCTTTGCAGGAAGGGGTGGAAATCGGAGGAAGGAACAATACCTCCTTCGAAGGGGAATTCGCCTTGAACGACCTGAAACGAAGAAATTACGGCCAAATTTCGCTCAACGGGAACAGTTCCTTCAAAGACCTGAGAATCCTCGTCGACGGCAGCCGTTTTCCGCAGGGAGACAGCACCTACCTGTACGTGATGATGAAATCCGGCAGCTTCGATTTCAGCAACAGCCTGGCCCGGAAGAACCGCGTGGTGGTCAGCGGTCACGGAGAACTGAACGGTTCCCTCACTTTCAACGGACTGGGATTCCGGGACAAAAAAGGGAGAGAACTTTTTCTCAACGATATCGCCATGGAGGTTTCGAGCAAGGCCGCCAAGGACACCGCGGAAGTTTCCGAAACCACGGGGCGGCTGGTGCTGGGAGGCATCCGGTTCGATTTGCAGGATACGATGCGCTCGCGGCTCTCCCAGTCCGAACTGGAACTGAAAATCGTTCCGGACAAACAAAACCGTCGGCAAGCCCGGATCACGGCCACGCTTCGCACCGACTCGCTCGATTTCGACGCAACGGTTACCGGCACCAAAGCTTCCCTTACCGCCGCAGTGATCCGGGGAAACCTGCTTCCACCGGAGAGCAAGGGAGGCAGGTGGCGCATTTCGGGAGGCCTGGGCTTCCGGAACCTGCACATTTTTTCGGAACTCTTTCCCATCCCCGTCAGCCTGCCCTCCACGCAGCTCACCTTCCGGCGCGGCACCCTGAACCTGCGAAACGCCCGGTTGAAGATCGGCCGTTCGGATGTAACGGCCACAGGTCACATCGACTCCCTGTTCAAAACCCTGCTCGGCAGCCGCACCGTTCTGAAAGGGGAGCTGAACATCGCCTCGCAGATGATGGATATCAATGCCATTCTGGATGCCATCAGCCACAGCAGCGCCAACCGACCGGACACCATACCGACCCTGGCTTCGCTGCCCGCGGACACCCTGCCGACTACGGATTCGGCCCGCTGGCTGTCCGCCCTGCTCGATCCGGCGCCGGCTCTGGCAGCCCGATTCGCTCCTGAAGAAGGACCGGAAGAAACCGGGGCCGTCCCTGCCGATTCTTCCGCGATTCCTTCCGGAACAGCCGTATCAGAAACGACAGAAGCCGTCGGTTCTCCCGCACCCGATACTGCCGCACTGGGAGTATTCGTGATTCCTCCGGGAGTCGATTTCAAGCTGAACGTGAATATCGACCGGGCCAGACTGAGCAATCTCCTGCTGGAAAACATCCGGGGACGGATCGACGTCAGCAACGGGGAACTAAAGCTGGTCGATCTGGACCTCGACGCTTTGGGCGCGAACATGTGCACCTCCGCCCTGTACCGTACCCAAGGCCCGAAAAAAGCCGATATCGGGATCAACCTCGCCATTGCCCGGATCGACGTTTCCCGGCTGGGCGAAATCATGCCGTCGCTGGACACCCTGCTGCCCATGCTCAAATCGTTCGGCGGCACGGTGGATGTGGCCCTGACCGCTCAAACCGAAGTGGATTCGGCCCTGCAGGTCGATCTGAAATCCCTTTCCTCCATCCTGCACCTGAGCGGCAGGAAGCTGTCGGTAGCGGACGACGAGACGTTCCGTTCCATCGCCAAGATGCTCATGTTCAAGGATAAGCAAAAAGCCATCATCGACACCCTGTCCGCTAATGTCGTCGTTCGGAACGGCAACGTGACGGTGCTTCCTTTCGAAGCCGCCGTCGACCGCTATCGGGTCATCATCGGCGGAACGCAGGATTTCGACATGAATTTCAATTACAACATTTCCGTGATGAAGTCCCCCCTGCCGTTCAAAGCGGGCGTGGACATCTTCGGCAACCTCGACGATTTCGACTTCAAGGTCACGAAAGCCAAACTCAAAAAGAGCGATTTCGGCCTGCAACAGGTAAACGTGGACAGCGCCCGGCGGGTGATGATCCGAAAGGCGGGATTGCAGGAACCGGCCGGGCAGGAGGACGCCTCGTAAGTATTCCGCCATCGGGTCGTCTCTCCGCGAAAGGGAGCCGGACGGATTCGGAAAACAGGCGAAAAGAAACGGGCTTATACAGAAAGGGGGGAAAGACCATGCCTTTCCCCCTTGTTCGTCATTTGCCGCCTTCCGAAGACGGAGTTATTCCTGCACCGTAATCCGACGCAGGATCACCTCGGTTCCGCCTCCGTCGGTCGTCACTTCCGCCCGCAGTTCATGCGTTCCGGCGGTCAGCATCACTTCGTCCCCCGTCACGGTTTCTCCATCCCATTTCCAGACCAGCGAACCGATGGCCTCCGGCACATTCCGGATCCGCAGGAGCAGTTTGTCTCCCGCCCGGAAGTTTCCGCCCATCCGGTCGATAGCCGGAAAATCCGAAGTCAGCGCACCGGTACGGAATTCTTTCGTCTTCTCCTTCGTCCCATCCGGGTCACCGGCTACCGTCAATTTCACCTCGTATTCCGTATCCGGTTCCAGACCGCCGATCCGGTAAGCCACGGTATCCACTCCTACCCGCTCGTCGTAAGCGGCATCCGCTTTTTTCTTCCATTGAACCTCCCACGTCGTTCCTTCCGGATAGTCGGCCTTTCGCCACGTCAGCCATACGTCCCGCTGCCCGGCGTCCACATTGATATCCGCCTTGTAAAGCGTCATGTCGATCAGCCAGTTCCCGTCCATGTTGGACTCCTTCAGCGTGTTCCAGGTCGCCCCGCCGTCGAGGGAAAGCAGGTTTCCTTTCTCGTCCGCCGCAGGCCCGGCATCGATGGCCGCGGCATAGCCCGCATAATCCGAGATACGGAATCCGATCCTCACCGCCTTTCCGGCAGGGATCAGCAGGTTTTCAGCTTCCAGATCGAGCGCGCTGAACTCGCTCAAGTACAATTCGGTCAGCGGTTTCCTCAACATTTCCTCATCGTCGAAATAAACGCACAGCTCCGCCGTGGCCTGAGCAGCCAGCCTGATCCGGACCTCCTTCAGCAGGCATCCGACATAATCCCGCAAATCTTCGGCCGTCCACAGCACGCCCGCCACGAAAGCCTCTTTCTTTCCCGTCCCCACCAAAGCATCGTATACCGCTCCGTCGCCTTCATACCACTTCATCCGGGTACTCTTGGCCTCCTCCGGCGTCTTGAGCACCAGAATGCCGTCGCCGTTCACCGCATTGCCTCCCGCATGCAAATCCATCAACTGCGCATAATCGGCATACCCGTCCTTGGAAACCCGCACTTCGTACGTTCCCGCATCCAGTCCCGCCGTAACGATGAAACCGCCCGACGCATCCGTGGTCACACTCACGGCAGGGGCACCCGCCCGCATCATTTTCGCCATCCGCGATCCACCGCCCGCAGCGGCAGCCGGTTCCTCCAGGACGGTAAACGTCACCGCCGCCCCTTCCACGGGCGTTCCGAGGGTATTCACCGCTTTTCCGACCACCGAAATTTCCGAAATCATTTCCACCTCGAATTCCACCGTTTCCCCGTTCTCCCGAATATCGATCAGGTTTTTTCCCGCATTGGCACCCGACCAGGCGACCGCACCCGGAACGGTTCCAGCTCCGAAAGCGGTGACGTTCGATGTTCCCGGAAAAAACATTTTCTGCAACTCCGTCACCGAAAGCTGTCCGCCCGGTATTTCCCGCCCCGACGCTTCCACCAGATCCATGCACTGATGAGCAGCTATATTGTTGACCGTATTGGAATTCCACCGGGAACGGGCCGTCGCTCCGCCCACCATGTTCGTGGATTGATCGACATGATAGACCAGCATCCCGTGATAAGGCAGATGACGATCCCAAACGCTCGAAGCCTGCCGGTTTTCCAGCAAAAAGAACTCTCCCTTCATCTCCGTGCCCAGCACATAGGCGTCTTCGTTCCCGTCGATCGGAGCCAGCGAATAGGAGCCCGCCCGATCGAGTTCCTTCAACTCCATCCAGCCGGCCATCGCCCGTTCCACGCCGTTCAGGCAGGGCGGCGTTCTCCCTTCATTGTTATAGTTTCCGCTGCACATCAGGGAAAAATTGTACAGCCCCGGGCCGCCCATGTTTCCCGTATCGTAGATATCCGGAAAACCCAGCACATGACCGAATTCATGGCAGAACGTCCCGATACCGGCCATGACCGTTCCGGAAGCCGGCCCGGAACCTTTCAGTTCCGACGTGCAGGCATAATCCAACAGTTTCACGCCGTTCAGGGTCGGGGTGCGGCTTCCGCTGACCGTCCAGCGATGCGGCCAAACCGTCGCCTTAGCCGCTCCTTCCGCTTCGTTGTAGCCCGCATAATAGATGAAAACGTTGTCCACATACCCATCGCCGTCCGTATCGTAGTCCGCGAAATTCACCCCTTCCTGCTGAGCCTTGCGACAGGCGTCGATGACCATCTGCTGCGGGTCGTTGTCGTTTCCCGTAGCCGTGTTGCCTCCGTAATGACTCATCTCCCGATCGAGCTTCACCGGCCCGACCACCACGAACTCCGGGGTAAAAACGCCGCCGGAATTGTCCCGGTAATAATCCTTGGCACTCCCCGTACCGCCGTTGTCCGCATATCCCGGCTCGTTCAACAGCCGGGTGAAAGCCTGCTGCGGATTCGGTGTAACGAAATCGTTATCGGCGAAAGACGCCAGGATCACCAGCGATTTGGGACTGCCCGTCCTCGGAAAACCCGCCGTGTTGGGCAGCAGGGAAACGGTCCGGGCCATTCGTTCGCGGGCCTGAACCGCCAGTTGCTGCAGCACCCCGGCCCGGCTGCTGCGGGTACGCATCCCCCCGACGGTTCCGGTTCCCGCGCGGGTATCCGAAACGACCAGAGCGCCGGAAGCGTCGAAATCGGCATAATAGTAGAATCCGTCCTCCTTCTGTGCGACGATGTAACCGCTTTCCGTAGTCGCATAATGAAAAAATTCGTCCCCGTACAATCGGACGGTCAGCACGGAACCGTCCGGCTGCTGTACCTGTACCGGATAGGGATAAGCCCCCACGGCTCCGGCCCGTCCCGCGAATCCGATGCAAAAAATCGCCGTCAAACCGATCCAACGCCCCCAGTTACGCAATCCGTTCTTCATACTTTCCTCCTTGTTACCCGCAGCCAGCCGGCCCGGATTTCACCTTCGTAAACGATCGAATAATTTTTTCTTCGCAAAGCGGTTTCCGCATCGATCGGAACACCTTCCCATCTTCCGGTAAATCCTTCGTTCTCAGAACACGGTATTCCTTTTTATCTCCCGATTTCCGATCCGGATTCCGGCAAACGTCCCTGTCCGGTTAATTCATCCTTAATTCCGACGCCGGACCGAAAAAGGAAAACGCCGATGCAGAATCCCTGCCTACTCCGTCCGAACCAGAAAACCGAGGAGGTTTTCTTCGTTCCAGAGCCAGCTTTTCCCGCCCTCCACCTTCAGCACCTTCACGACGTAATCCCCTTCGTCGAGCGACACCAACCCCTTCCTCCGAACGGAAACGGTCAATTCGGCATCCAAGGCCGGAACCGCAGACAGGACGCATGAAACGTATTTTTCCTGCTCGTCGGTCTGCAACCGGAAACTCCGTCGCGCCGTATTGAAAGCGATCTGATATTTGGATTCGTCGTATTTCATCACGGCCGTCCGTTCCTTGTAGACCCCGCACGCCGTCTGTTGCTGGAAATCGAGTTTCCGTTCCTCCGGATACGGCAGGTCGTCCTTCTGGCAGGAAGACCAGGCCACCGCTATCCCCGGAATAAGCCAAAGCCACTTTTTCATCTGTAAAATCTCTTGAGTGAAACACGGAAAAAGCGGAAACAAGGACTGTTCCATCATCCGGGCCCTCCGCCCGGCGCTTCGTCCTCTCTTCCGCTTTCCGGATTTTCCGCCGCTAATTTACGAGTTAATCGGATTAACGTCAAATTTTCGCACGAATTCCGCAACCGACACACCCGGTCAGTCCATCAGACTCGCCCGAATATCATACTCTTTCCCCTTTTCTAGCGTCATTTCATACTGCCGGTCGCCCGTTTCCCGGATCGTCGCCCCCTTGCAGACGGGCTTGTTCCTGCTCCGGAATTTCAGGGTGCCCGTCCCCGTATCGGATTTGACGCGGATTCGCTTCGGACTGCAATAAAGGGTGATTTCCCCGTCGGGCGTGGGCACCGTTCCTTCCATCCATTCCAGACCGCCCAGCACCGGTTCCACCGTGTACGTGGCATAGCCCGGCGAAGTCGGCTTCACGCCCAGGTAATATTTCCCCAGCAGGTAAATCGGGCTGGCCCCCCAGGCATGGCACAGGCTCTTTCCGAACGGACGGGCATACATGGCGTAATGATCCGCACCGCTCTGCGCGGGGTCGTACTTTTCCCAGAAGGACGTGGCCCCCAACCGGAGCATTCCGCCCCAGTAGTCCTTCATTTCCTTCAGCACCAGCGGTTGGTCGCCCATCGCACACAACGCCTCCAGTTCGTAAAACCGCATGTAAGGGGTCGTGATCTGTTGCACTTTGTCGTTTAACAGCACGTTATTCTTTACCGATTCCTGCTGCTGCGGGGTGAGGTAATCGAAGAAAATAGCGAACATGTTCGCATAGCGGGTCACGTTGTCGGTCGGCTTGCCGTCGATCCGGTTGTGTATGAAAGCGCCCTTTTCATCCGACCAGAACGTTTTGAAAAGTTTGTCCTTCAGTTCTCCCGAAAGCCGTTTATACCGTGCGGCGCCTTCCCCATCCCCATAAATATCTGCACACAGGGCCATCGTTTCCAGACTGCGGGCCAAAAGCAGCTGTTCGAAGCTCACCTCGCCCCGTTTGTCCAGCCCGTCGGCCCAGTCGATGAACACCCAGTCTCCCGGAAGCCCCTGCATCATCCCGTTTTCGTTCCGCCTGCCGAGACAATATTCCATCAGCGACTCCATCCGGGGATAGAACTGCAGGATGAAATCCTTGTCCCCCGTATAAAGGTAGTAGTCGTAGATGGAAATGAACCAGTAGAACGTATAGTCCATGATCGTGTTCAGGTGGCTCGTCACGGGGTCTTTTCCGCGCAGCAGGAGCATCGTCCGTTCCACCGACGGGGAATCGAAAAACAGGTAGTAGTTCATCAGGTAGCTCTGCGAAGCGTCGCCCGACCATACCCAGCGGTCGCGCTTGATTCCGTCCAGGAAAAATTCCCGCGTGGTCAGGTGCATCGTATAGGCCCCCACGTCCCAGATCCGATTGATTTCCTCATCCGAGCACCGGAACTTGCCCCGGTATTCCACCGGCATGTATTCGTACAGCATCGAAATCGAATCGTAGCTCACGCCCGGATCGCGCTCGATGTTCACGAACCGGAACGCCCGAGAGCCTTCCAGCACGGAATCAACTCCGTTCGCATCCACCGCCAGGTAATCCAGCGTTTCGCAGGTGCCCGTGGCCAGCGCTTCTTCCTTCGATTCGCCATAATAAACGTTCAGTTTCCCTTTCCCCTTCAGACCGTGGAACTTCACGTAACCGAAGGTTTCCTTCCCGAAGTCGACCACTTCGCCGTTCGTCTTTTTCTCGGTGCCGGCGGCATACTGCGGCACGGTTTCCAGCCGGAACTGCGAAGGCCGGGCGTCGGGGGAATCGAAATTCCACGAACCGGCCCGCAGCCATTCGGTCGCGCTCGTATCCGACACCTTGCCCGATTCGTCGATCCACTCCTTGTCCTCGAAGGTCACCAGCCACGAATCGTCCGTATAGACATTCTTTCCGCCCACGTAAACCGCCGGAGGCGTCGCCTGATTGTGCACCTTGATGTGGATGACGTGGCGGCCCGCAGGCACCGTCATCCGCGCGGGCGAGCCCGTCAGGGTCTTCCCGTCCATTTTGACCAGGTATTTCCCTTCCACCCGGATTTCCACCTCTTCGGGTTCCGCCAGGTCGAATTCCTTGTGAAAATCCACCAGCACATAGTGACTGTCCAGCTTCCAGAACGGCGGGAAGAACGTTCCCCGCTCGGTGCGGCGGTTGTTCATTTCGTTTCCGAGCCAGATTTCGTAATCCCCCGGATACCAGATCCAGGTTCCCTTCTGCTGGGCGGAAACCGTACCGGCGCCCATCCATCCCAACAGGGCAAGGAGAAAGAGTTTTTTCATATCATTATTCGATTTAACCGTTCAAACATTCCGAACGCAATTTACGATTTTTTTCGGAATTCCGATCACAGCGGCGTCCGATTTTCCTTTCCGTAAAATTCCCGAAAGAATTTTTCCGTTCAAGGTTTCGCGCTTCCTTCGGCAACGGGCGTTTTCGACGCAGCGCTCGCCCGGATGTCCTCCGCAGCCGGAACGATCACGACGACCGTCCCTGGTCTGACCCGGCGTACCAGCCGGTTCAAATCCTCGTTCCGCAGACGGATGCACCCTTCGCTGGCCCGGGTGCCGAGCGAAGCCGGATCGTGCGTGCCGTGAATCCCGATACCCGTGTGCCCCGGCGTATCCAGCCGGATGAAAAAATCGCCGTAGGCTCCCGGAATCTCTCCCTTTCCGTCCCCGAAATCATGCGTCCAGGCGGAAGCGTCCTCGACGTCCGACACTCGGAAAACCCCTTCCGGGGTCTTCATGTCGCCCGGCACGATCTTGTCCCCCGGATTCTTTCCCGTCGCCACGGGAACTTCCATCAGTTTCCTGCCCGCATAATTCCACAGGGTCAGCGTCATATCCTGTTTGGAAACCACGATGACCCGCGCCTGCGGAATCTCCCGCAGCTGCGCCCGGTACCACCGCCAGGCTACGTACAACCCCGCATAGGGGAGCAGCAGCACCGTCCACAAAAGCGCGATTCCGAATTTTCGTTTCATCGGTTCCGTTTTTAAATCCGCGGTCTCAGGAAACGCCTCCCCCCGTATAAGACACCTTCACCTGCGCGCCGCCGTATCCCTGCTTGACGACGATATCCCGGATATCGCCCGTCCGGGGCGCTTCTTCCTCGTACATCAGGTGAGGCGTTTCGTCCTCGTCGAAGGAGAAAAGCAACAGGCGGCGTTCCTCGCTCCGCGTGTTCCGGATGATGACCGCGAAATCCGTGAACTTGCTGTACGGATCGTACAGCCTTTTGAAAAACACCGTGTTGGGCTTCACGTTCTCCGGCTTGGCGAATACCTGCCAGCGGGTTTGCAGGCCGGTGTAAAGCAGATCGCCCTGCGGTTTTCCGTAATACCCCTTCTCCTTGAAATATCCCAGCAACGCCAGCCGGCATTTGGCCGTTCCGATGCACGCACGGGACTCGGCATCGCCGAAAATGCCGTTGAGCCACAGGAAATCGGCCTGCGGCAAAATGAATTCGGAAGCGATATAACCGGTCGTCCCGTCCGTTTTCACCCGGCTCCACTCCGGCCCCTGCTCGTAAGCGATGAGCTCCGTTCCGTACGGAAGCGTGGCGATCCTGTTGTAGTCGATTCCGGCGATCTGCGAAGAACGAAGATTGGTGTTCTCTGCAAAAGTATAACAGCGCGGGGCCTCCTTGTCCCGCCGATAGGGCCGGTACCAGCAGACGTAGCTCAGGATTCCTCCCGCCGCGACCAGCAAAGCCAGTCCGACCCACAAAACGGCCTTCGGAAACGGTTTCGGCGTCCGGGGAAACGATGAAGCGTTCCCTTCGGACAAGCCGTCGGGCGCCGGCTGCCCGGTATTTCCCGAAATCACGGGCGGAACCGGAATGTTCGGCGCTTCCGTACGGACGGGGATCGCCTGTTCCGCCGCACCGTCGGCTGGATCGACAACCATTTTTTGCCATTCCGGCCCCGCGAAACGCTGCGACGGAGAAGGAGGCACGACCGGGGAAACGGGCGGAACGCGGTACGCCGAATCGTTGTTTTCCGGAACGTCCGGCACCTTCGGCAACGGAGGCAGCGGGGGCATGCTTGGGGAAGCCTCATTCCCGACAGGCATCCATCCGTCCGTACCGGTCGGGAAAACCCGAGAAACGCCCGTCCGGGCGGCGGCCCCCAACGCGTTCACCCAGGCCGGAATCAGGATCGGCACGAAAAGCAGCACGAAAAGCAAGGCGGAAATCCCTTCCCCCACCCACGGGATACAATAGATGACCGCCGGAACCGTGAGCAGGGCCGCGAGCGTGGAAAGCGTCCGCATCCCGTTTCGGCCCGGCAGCATCGGATTGGCACGGAAACGGGAAAATCCAACGGAAAGCACGATATACGCGGGAATCTGCAAGAGCGCAGCCAGGATGTCTCCCAATATGGTCGGTATCAGGTGAAGCGACAGCGAAACGGCCATCAGAATGCCGTACGCCACGAAAGCGCCCGTCCCTTTCCGGGCATCGCCGACGACCCGCGTTCCGGCCATCGCGTCCCCGCATCCGAAGAAAACCCCTGCGGCGCGGATGCCGCCCGTACCGACGAGCCACAGGACAATCCCCAGAAAAGCCACCGCAATGAACTTGTAGCCGTTATTCAGCAGGATGTAGAATGAAAAAACCGCTCCCATCGCCAGAAAAAGCAAAGCCCGGATCCGCCGGTTCAACACCCGATCCTCCCCGCCCGACCATATTACGAATATGTACAGCGCAATCACGGTAAGCAGACCCGACACCCATCCGATCCCCTCCTGTACGCTCTGTACGGAATCCCCCGACATCGGCCAAAAAGGCAATTTCGCTACCGAGACGATCAGCAGCAACACCAGCGCCGGAAGCATGCGAGCGAAGGGCTTGTAAAAAAGCCAGCAGACGAACGCCGCCAGGCTCAATACCCCTCCGATGGAATAAAATCCGCTCATAACACCGAGATATGCCGGTGTCGGCTCGAAAAAAAACGCTGTCTCCGGGAAACCCGTCAGGCCGAACCCTCCCATCGTCGAAGATGCCATCGAAGAAAACGCGGATTGAATCTGGAAAGGAAGCCCCAACAGGGAACTTCCCAGACCGAGCACGCTCGAAGCGAGCCACAGGATCGCCCCGATCCGGCCGATGCCCTCCACGGCCGTAACGAGCCGGATTTTTCCGATCAGCAGGAAAACGCAGGCGATGAAATACATCGCTCCCCCCGTCCAGTGGTCGAGCGGAACGGCACAAAAAAGGGTTCCGATAAAAATAAAGGCGAACGCGGTCGTCAGTTTCCGGGTATCCATGCTATCATGCGTTAAGATTTCAGTCGTTTCGTACTTCCGTCCGGCATCCGTAAAAAGTTCCCTCTGCCTTTCCCATGCACCTCCGGACGCCGGAAACAGTTTCCACACCAAAAGCACTAACAAAGATAAAAAGAGTTTGCATCCGTTTTGCATTCCGGCACCGAAAGTTTTGCTTTTCAGGCTACCTTCGATGAAATTCCCACGACCGGATTGTCCGCGGAATTTTACTATCTTTGCTGCGGATAAGAAATTTTTGCGTATCTGTCTTAATGTCAGCGCTGAGCAGAGAGAGGAAAAGTTGTTGGTAACGATTTAGCGACAATGTAACTGCGTTGATATGCTGCGCTTGCATCTTGTCAAACAACCCTATGAAAATATACATTAAAATCGAATATGGCAAAAGGTTTAAGAGAGCACATTCAACTCGTCAAACCAATCGTCAACGATAGAACGCATACTCCTGATAAAGGTTTGAAGTTAGGGTAAATAAACTTCATAGTAACACCTCTTTGCTATTAGAAAGCAAAGGGGTGTTTTGTCTCTTATTTCTGAAGCCCGTTCCGAAATTCTATGGGTGATAGTCCGGTCTTTCGCCGGAAGAAACGGCAGAAATATGAAACATCTTCAAAGTGAAATTCCGCTGCAATCTGCCCGACGGAATAATCCGTATTTGTCAGATAGGTCTTGATTTGCGATACGATCTGTTGGTCGATGAGTTCTTTCGGGGAAGCGTGTATCACTTTTCGGGTCAGTTTATAGAGATAGGTTGTGGTGATGCAGAGGCAGGTGGCATAAAATTGCACATCGCGGTGTTCCCGGCAATGTTTAACGAGCATTTTCCAGAATTTCATGGTCAGCAGCCAAGTCCGGTTCCGGTCGTTGGAGGAAGGTTCGACTCCACTTCGGATGATTTCGGTATGGACAGCCATAAACAGATTTAACATGCTGCTGCGCAACAATTCATCCTTGTACGGCGATTCTTCCGCTCCGATAATCCACTCCATCTGCTGCCGCCAGCAGTTGAGCAGCAACCATTGTTCCTCATTTGTCCGCAACACGGGTTTTTCATTGAGAAAGTCCCAAAAGGAAACGGAAGTCAGGTTGTGAAACACATTTTCAACCGTTTCATAAACGATGGAAACGAACTGTACGGAAAATCGTGCGGAGCTTCGGGTCAGGGTGAATACATCGTCATAGAAAAGAAAAACCACATCTCCGCGCGATAGGGCATAACGCCTCAAATTGATTTCGACAAGGGCGCATCCCGCCGTGACCAACAGAACGGTACAACCATTCGTGTCGATCAACCGGCTGCCACTTTTCTTTAAGTCAGTGAAACCCGCTGCGTTGCCCTGTTCTTTTCCTGCTAACGAGTATTTCAGATTCGCTGTCATGCCATGAGGTGAACTTTGCTGCAAAATTAGCAGATTCTTCTGGATAACCTTCCGGTTAGTATCGAAAAGTACCATACCAGGCAAGTTAATGTACCCGGCTCAGCGGTATTTGTGTCCTATCTTTGCATCCATTTCCCGAATGAACAGGAAACAGGGAAGGAATTAACTATGAAAGTATATGAAAACGTATAATTCAATAAACGAATTGATGCTGGCACGGGCACGTATCCGGCCTCTTTTTATCCGGTATGCCGCCCCGGGAGTTGTCGCGATGTTGTTTCTGGCCTTTCAGTCCATCGTGGACGGCCTTATTGTGGGGCGGCTGATCGGGGCCAACGCCCTTGCCGCGGTAAATATCGTGGCTCCCACCTATGCGCTGATATCGGCCATCACGCTGATCATCGGGGTGGGTACGCAGGCGCAGATGAGTATCTATATGGGTCGCGGCTCCTACCTTAAGGCGAAGAGTGCTCTGCGCAGCGGGTTGACGGGCATCGTTGCTTTTTCCGTGCTCGCCACCCTGTTCGTCAATGCGTTTGCAAAAGATATAGCGGTGGCTTTGGGAGCCAACGAAATCTTGCTGCCTCTTGCGGTGGACTACATTTACGGGGTCATGCCGTGGCTGGCGGGAGTGGGCGGAGTGTTCTTTCTGGACTACATCCTCAAAGCGCTGGGGCATCCCCGCTACGCCATGTGCGTGATGGTGGGAACCATATCGGCCAATATCGCGCTGAGCCTGCTTTTTACGGGTGTGTTCGGAATGGGTACGTTCGGTGTCGGCTTGGGAACGGGATTGAGCTTTACGGCAGGGACGGTGGTTTACGGTTTCGCCGTCTGGCGGCAGCTGCGCCGTACGGAAGCTCTGCACCGCGTGCGGGGACGTTTCTCGTGGAGGAGCCTGTGGCGTATCGGCTATAACGGCTCTTCCGAAGGGCTTACGGAAATAGCGATGAGCATTTCGTTGTTTCTGTTCAACATCACCCTGATGCGCTATACGGGCGAGAAAGGGGTGGCTGCATTTACCATCGTCAGCTATATCCTTTTCATCGGCACGGGATTCCTGCTGGGCGTTGCCAACGGGGTGATTCCGGTAATCAGCTACAATTTCGGCGCAAATGCAATGAGGCGCGTTATCCGCACCGTGCGGTTGGCGGTGGGGACGAACTTCCTGATCGGAGCGGTGGCCCTGTTGATTCTCCAACTGGCCGCAGGGACGATTATCCGGCTCTTTATCGACCCGTCGGAAACCGAGGTCATCGACCTCGCCACACGGGGGGCACAACTGCTTTCGCTTGCCTTTCTGTTCAACGGGTTCAATATTTTCGCCGCGAGCTTTTTCACGGCCATCGACAAGGCGGGGTTGTCGCTCGTCGTAGCTTCCTTGCGCGGGCTCGTACTGTTGGTTGTCGGACTACTGACGCTGCCGCATATATGGGGAGTGGACGGTATCTGGCTGACGGTGGTGCTGGCCGAATCATTGACCTTTGCGGTAGCTGTAATCTTGGTTATCCTGAAGCTCAAGAGATTGCGTAAAGGATGAAGCAGTGGCCGGGAATGGAGAAATAAAGGAAGCAGAGCCGTTCGTCGATACGCAGAACAGCGAATCAGTGCAACCCCGAAAACCGACTTTTTCGCGTGAGAAGCCCGAAATCCGAAATTCCTGCTACATTTGCAGTCGGAATCCTCCCAATCGGACTTGTAATTCAGCGTGTTGGAAGCCTCCCAAAATCTATGTCGCCGTTTTGAAAAGAGTAACGGGATAGTAACGTAACTCCGGTTTCATTTGGCTTTTTAGCGGTTTTACTTGGCTTCATCCTCGCAGTCCGTTTTCCTTAAACCCCTTATTTACAACCTTCCTGCTCTCATCTGCTCATTCTGTCGTTTTTATTCTTACCTTTGCGCGGCATGACCGATTACAAAAACATAGTCATCAAGAATCGTCGGGCGACGTTCGACTACGAAATCCTCGACACCTACGTCGCGGGCATCGTGCTGACCGGAACGGAGATCAAATCCCTCCGGCTGGGCAAGGCGTCGCTGGTCGACTGCTTCTGTTACTTCCACCGGGGCGAACTCTTCGTGCGCGGCATGAACATTTCGGAATACCACTGGGGCACCTACAACAACCACGTCCCCAAACGAGATCGAAAACTCCTTCTGCAGCGCAAGGAGCTCGCGAAACTCGAACGGGCCTTGCAGGACAAGGGGCTGACCGTGGTGGGGCTGAAAATGTTCATCAACGAGCGGGGGCTGGCCAAACTCCAGATCGGACTGGCCAAAGGCCGGAAGAATTACGACAAACGGGAATACATCAAGGAAAAAGACGCCAAACGGGAACTCGACCGGGCGATGAAACGATAGCACCGGGGTTTCCCCGTCAAATATGAAAAAAAGGGACCGCCCGCAACCCGCCGGACCGTCCTTTTTCATTTCCACTCTCACGCGACTATTTCAACCCGCCCTTTCCCGGAAGAAGCGGTCGGGCGGTCGGTCTCTTTCCAAAGGGCCGAGAGGTTTTTCAACGGTTAACGCAAAAAAGCCCGTTCCACCGCCCTCCGGTTTCCCTTGCCGTCGACCGCTTCCACCCTCAGCGTATGGCGTCCGCCCATCGGATAACGGGCATACCTGAACCGGTGCACCAGGCTTTTGGTTTTCGGGTCGTAATCGAACAATGTCCACTCTCCGTCCACATACGCATTCCATTCCTTAATCCCCGACAAATCGTCGTCGAGAATGACCGTGAGGGTTTCTTTTCCCCGCAGGTCGGCTCCCGGTGCGAAACGGGGAACGATCCGCGGAGGGACGGTATCCACCGTTATATAGTAGGTTCCGAAACTCCGGGTGGCGGTCGAAACGACGCCGTCGTGCCACCGCCCCCCTTCGTAGACCTTTCCCCCGTTCCGATCCAGGCTCACGATGCAGGCCTTGGAACAGAGACGTCCGGGCAGATTTTCGGGAACGATTTCCACGGTCATCGCCTTCTGAAGGGGCACCCCTTCGTCGTGGATAACGTATTGCGCCGAAAATCCGTCCGCAGCCGCCGGACGCCGTTCGGTGGTCAGCAGAACCGATTCATAAAGCGCCCCCGCGGGAATCGTCACCTTCAGCCCTTCAAAAGTCGCTTCAGCCGTTTCGTTCCACCGCACAGGCACCCCTTCCGCTTCGGGGCAGGCCCCGGTTTCTCCTTTCCGCACGCCGAAAACCAAAACGGATTCGTTTCCGTTGTCGTCCCGGAGCCGGATTTCCACCGAATGGATTTCCTCATCGTCCAGCCGGACGACACCCCGATCGCGCAGTCCCCGGTAAATCGGCAGTTCGTTATTTTCCGTCACATAAGTTTTCAGCACGTCGTACCGCGTCTGCCGGTGCCGGGGAAACCACACCATCGCATTCATGTACCGCGTCCGGTCGAACGACACCCGGTCGACGGCGAAACCGAAATTCCGCACCCCGTCCACGAACTGTTCCACACCGTACAACCCCATCGTGTTGTTCGTTCCCGTCTTTCCGTCGGTCACTTCCACGGCAAAATAACACGAACCGCACGCCTGCACGATCCGGCCTCCCGCCACCCCGTAACGCGTTCCCTTTTTCTCCACGGCATATTTTCCGAGTTCCCGGTGCGCGGGAATGCCCGCTACGGTATCCACAGCAATCACGTACAACGAAAGGAAACGCGGGGGCACATCGTCCCGCACTCCCGTCAGGTATTTCCCCGCCAGCACGTTCAGCGGCTGCCCCGATGCCCGGTCGCGCACCTCGAAATGCAGATGAGGCCCCCCGGAAGAACCGCTGTTTCCCGAAAGGGCGATCACTTCGCCCTGTTTCACCGGGAACCGGTTCTTTTCCGGATACAAATCCACGGCGAAAGACTTCCGCCGGTACTGCATCTCCCGCACATAATCCGCGATTTCCGGCTCGAACTCCCGGAGATGGCCGTAGACGGTGACCGTTCCGTCGGGATGATGAACGTACAGCGCATTTCCGTATCCGGTCGGACTCACGAAAATCCGGGCCACGTAACCGTCCGCGGCGGCCCGGACGTTTTTTCCCGTGACGCCCTGGGTTTTGATGTCGATTCCGGTATGGAAATGACCGCCTCGCAGTTCGCCGAAATTTCCGGACAATAGCATCGGGAAATCCACGGGAGGCACGAACCGGGGAGCCTCCACCTGCCCCGATGCGGCATATCCCCACAAACACATACCGAACAATATCAGTTTCTTTTTCATACGTCCTTCGCTTTTTCGCAGCCTTACGGCCCCCGCTCCCGTCCGAAACGCCGGTTTTACTACACATCCAACTTTACCACGGTGATCCCCGCTCCGCCGAACTTTTCGTCCTCGTCAGCCGCGCTCGTTACCGGATCGACGGTTTTCAAATATTTCCGAATTTCTTCCTTGAGCGCACCCGTGCCTTTTCCGTGCAGAATCTTCACCTCGGAAATGCCCAGCATGATCGCCTCGTCCACCAGTTCCCGCACCGCCGCCACCGCATCCGCAGCCCGCTCGCCCCGCACGTCGATCGAAGGCTTGAAGTTCAGCCGGCGTTTCGAAGTGTCGTAAGCGGCGGAAACCCCGCCCGACGCCTGTCGCTCCTTTACCGTGCGACGGTACTCCGCATTGGAAACCGGTTCCAGCCGCTCCGCGGCGATCGTGGTCATCATCTGGCCGAATCCCACCACCGCCCGACCTTCGCCCATGGAAATCACTTCGCCGACCGCATCCTGTCCCTTGATCCGTACCTTATCCCCCGTCTCTAACGGTTTATTTGTAACATTTACTACATTTTGTTCCGCTTTTTCCGTATCCGGGATCTCTCCGCGACGCCGCTTGCGTTCCATCCGCCGGGCCTCCCGTTCCCGGAGCCGGTTCATTTTTTCCTCGATCTTCCGGCCCGCATCGCCCCCTTCCGCGAAACCGGAACGGAACTCTTCCAGCTCTTTCCGCGCCTCGCGGGTCTTTTCCTTTTCGGCCTGCGTTTCCCGGATGACCCGGATGGTGTTCTCGATCCGGCGGTTGGCTTCGCCGAGCACCTGCCTCGCTTCTTCTCTGGCTTCCCGGATCAGTCGGCTGCGTTCCTCCTTCAATTCGGTCAGCTCCTTTTCGTACTGCCGGGCCAGTTCGTCGGCCCGTTTTCCGGCGATCCGGATGCGATCGCGCTTGGTCTCCCAGTAACGTTTGTCGCGGGCGATTTCCCGCAACTGCCGTTCGATGTTGACATAATCGCTCCCGGCTTTTTCGGAGGCCGAACGGATGATCGCTTCCGGCAGGCCGATTTTCCGGGCTATTTCGATGGCGAACGAACTCCCCGGCTTCCCCGTTTCCAGCCGGAACAGGGGACGGATATTCTGCACGTCGAAACTCATCGCCCCGTTCAGGATGCCTTCGGCGTTGGCCGCATAGTATTTCAAGTTGGAATAATGGGTGGTGATCACGCCGAACACCCGCTTCCGCTCCAGTTCCTGCAAAACCGCTTCGGCGATGGCGCCCCCCATCACGGGTTCCGTTCCCGATCCGAATTCGTCGATCAGCACGAGGCTCCGGTCGTCGGCCTGCCGCAGCATGGTCTTCATGTTCACCAGATGCGAACTGTACGTACTCAGGTCGTTGTCGATCGACTGTTCGTCCCCGATATCCAGAAAAATGCTCCGGAAAATGCCGGTTTCGGAATTTTCGGAAGCCGGAATCAGGAACCCGGTTTGTAACATATATTGCAAAAGCCCCACGGTTTTCAGGCAGACTGATTTTCCCCCGGCGTTCGGCCCGGAAATCACCAGCAGATATTTGCCTTCCGTCAGCGTCAGGTCGAGCGGAACCACCTGTTTTCCTTCCCGTGCCAGCGCCTGTGCGAGCAAGGGATGACGGGCACGGCGCAGGCCGATGCCCGGACGGTCGGAGAGGATGGGCTTCACGCACTCGTTGGCCAGAGCGAAACGGGCCTTGGCCCGGACGAAATCGAGCCGGGCCAGCGTTTCCGCCGCTTCCGCGATTTCCGGCAGCCGCGGACGCAGTTCGTCCGTAAAAGCCGTGAGGATGCGCACGACCTCGCGCCGCTCCCGGTATTCGAGTTCCTTGAGCTCGTTGTTCAGCTCCACGACTTCCACGGGTTCCACGTAAAACGTCTTTCCCGTGGCCGATTCGTCGTGGATGAATCCTTTGATCCGCTTCTTGTTGGACGCCGATACGGGGATGACCGCCCGGCCCTCCCGGATGGAAACCGACGCTTCCGGGTCGATGACGCCCGATGCCTGTCCTTCCCTGAGCAATCGCTGCAACAACCGCGACACCTGTCCTTCCCGCTCGGCGACGGCGCGCCGCAGGGTGTGGAGTTCGGGCGAAGCATTGTCCCGGATACGCCCGTATTTGTCCACGATGGCATCGATCCGGGACACGATCTCCGGAAACGTACCGATGCCGGCGCACATTTCCTTCAGCCGGGGATACACGTCGTCCTCCCTGGCCCGGAAAAAGGCCGCCAGTTCCCCGGCCCCGTCCAGTCCCCGCCGAAGCGTGAGGAGTTCGGCCGGTTCCAGAAAGGAACCGATCACTTCCGCCTTGCGCAGGAAACCGTGCATGTCCACGAAACCGTCCTGCGGGAAACCGTCTTCCATCATCAGCACGGTGCGCATTTCGTCGCAACGGGACAGAGCCGTCTCCACGGCTTCGAAGTCGTCCGTAAAGACGGTGTGTTCCAATATTTCCCGGGCACGCGCGGTAGCGCAAAGGGCCGCCGTCTGGGCGCGCACCCGGTCGAACCCGATTTTCAGTTCAAATTCCTGCGGATAAATCACGATCGTCTGTGGCTGTAAAATTTCAAAGCATGCAAAATTACACAAATAAACGGGCAAAACCGCATTGCGGGATGCGGAAGTCGTCCGTTTCCGGAACCGGTCATTCCCGTCCCTTCCGTCTGTTCAGAGAAAATGCATTTTTAAAGCCGCATCGAAAAAAATGTTCCGGAAATTTCAAAAAATTTCCGGAACACGAATCACTCACCTTTCCCGATCGGAAAGCTTTCAGGCTGCGGCAAAATGCGGCAAGCGGAAACGACCGCTCAGCAGAGCAATCCCGCCACGTCTTCCATGATGCGGGCGGCCAACGCTTCTGCGGCCTCGCGGGTGCCGCTCTCGCTGTACACCCGGACGATCGGTTCGGTATTGGACTTCCGCAGATGCACCCACCCTTCCGGAAAGTCGATCTTCACGCCGTCGATGTCGTTGATTTCCTCGTCCGCATATTTCTCCCGGACGGCCTTCAACAGGGCGTCCACATCGGTGCCCGGAGCAAGCTGAATCTTATTTTTGGAAATGTGATACTGCGGATAGGCCGCCTTCAGCTCCGAACATTTTTTCCCGCTTCCGGCCAGCAGGGTCAGAAAAAGCGCCACGCCGACCAACGCATCCCGTCCGTAGTGAAGTTCCGGATAAATCACCCCGCCGTTTCCCTCGCCCCCAATCACGGCGCCCACTTCCTTCATTTTCGCCACCACGTTCACCTCGCCGACCGCCGCCGCATGATACGCTCCGCCGCGGGCACGGGTCACGTCCCGCAAGGCACGCGACGAACTGAGGTTCGAAACTGCGGTTCCCGGCGTGTGCGAAAGCACGTAGTCGGCCACCGATACCAGCGTGTATTCCTCACCGAACATTTCGCCGTTCTCGCACACGAGCGCCAGCCGGTCGACGTCGGGATCGACCACGATCCCCAGATCGGCTTTCTCCCGAACGACCCGTTCGGAAATTTCGGTCAGGTTCTCCGGCAGCGGCTCCGGGTTGTGGGCGAAATTCCCGTCCGGCGTGCAGTTGAGTTCCACGACGTCCACGCCCAGCCGCCGCAACAGTTCCGGGATCACGATGCCTCCCACCGAATTGACGGCATCCACCACGACCCGGAACCCGGCTTTCCGAACGGCCGCGGCATCCACCAACGGCAGATTCAGCACCGCTTCGATGTGCGCCTCGCCGAACGCCCGTTTCCGCCGTTTTCCCAGTTCGTCCACCGGAACGAACGCGAAAGCGTTCGATTCGGCGATTTCCAGCACCCGTTTTCCTTGGGCATCGCTCAGGAATTCGCCCCGTGCATCGAGCAGTTTCAGAGCATTCCACTGACGGGGATTGTGGCTGGCGGTGATGATGATTCCCCCGTCGGCCTTCTCCGCCACGACTGCCATTTCCACGGTCGGGGTCGTCGCCAGACCGAGGGAAACCACGTCGGCCCCGCATCCCGCCAGGGCGCCTTCTACCAGAGAAGCGACCATGTCTCCTGAAATCCGGGCGTCCCGGCCCGTCACCACTTTCAGACGGGTTTTCCCGGTGCGCTCTTTCAGCCAGGCGGCATAGGCCGCGGCGAACTTCACGATGTCCGGGGGCGTGAGGTTTTCGCCCGGTGCGCCGCCGACCGTACCGCGAATACCTGATATAGATTTGATTAACGTCATGTCTCCGAATTTTAAACCGGTACAAAAGTAGGATTTTTGCGGGTAAAAAAAGGTTCGCCTTACATTTTTTACTACCTTTGGGCACGCCGGCCTTTTTACGGAAACGGAGGCTTCCGTCCGGAAGGCTTTGAAATTCTAACGCAAGACATTATGTGGGGACGAAAGATCACGGTTTCGGCATGTACGATACTCCTGACGGTCGCGGCAGCGCACGGACAGATCAAGGACGACCGGTTCGACCGGCTGTACCGCAGCGGAACGGAGCTTTTTCAAACGGGACAATACCGCCCGGCCGCGCGGGCCTTCCGGGAAGCGCAGGCGCTCCTTACACCGAACAACCGGCTGCTGGCTGAAAACATCGACTATTACATGGCGGCCTGCGCCGCAGGGGAAGGCACGGAAGACGCAGAGGCGCTGCTGGCCGCTTTCCTGAAAAAATACCCGAACACGATCCACGCCAACCGGGTGCACCTGGAACTGGGGAACATGTACCAGAAGCAACAGGAATACGGCAAATCGCTGGCGCAATACCGGATGGTGAATCCGGAAACGCTTTCGGGAACGGCCCGGAACGAGTTTTTCTTCAACCGGGGTTACGCTTCCTTCGCACAGGGCGATTACGGAGACGCCGCCCGCGATTTCGACCGGGTGGGAAACGACCGGACATACGGCGCTTCGGCCACCTACTACAAAGCGTACATGGCTTATCTGAACGACCGGTACGCCGAAGCCCGGCAGGGATTCGCCTCGCTGACGGACGACCGGAACTACGCCCCGATCATACCGTTTTACCTGCTCCACCTCGATTTCAAGGAAGGCAACTACGCGGCGGTCGTGCGGGACGCTCCCGGCGTCTGGAAGCAGGCCACCGACGACCGGAAAGCCGAAATCCTCCGGATGACGGGAGAGTCGTACTACCACCTGAAAAACTATGCACAGGCAATCCAGTACCTCGAAGCGTACGCCACCCTCCATCCCGATCTGAGCCGGGAGGAACGGTATATGATCGGTTATGCCGCCTACATGACGGGGGACTTCTCCAAGGCCATCGACTACCTGGGAAAAGTGGCGGTCGGGGAAGACCTGCTGGCGCAGAACGCGGCCTACCACATCGGGAGCGCCGCCCTTCGCATGGGCGACAAACAGCGGGCGAAACAGGCTTTCTCGCTGGCGATGCGGATCGACGCGGACAAAGGCGTGCGGGAAGAGGCGATGTTCAATTTCGGCAAGCTGCAATACGAGTTGGGGAACGGCATGTTCAACGAAACCATCGACGTGCTGACCGACTATGTCCGGGAGTTTCCCGATTCTCCGCATGCGGACGAGGCGCGGGGTTACCTGCTGGCGGCCTATATGAACACCAAGAATTACGGCGCAGCCTACGACGCCCTTATCCGGATCAAGAATCCGGACAACGAGATGAAAGCGGCCCTCCAGAAAATCACCTATTTCCGGGGGCTGGAGTATTTCATGGAAGGGGATTATGCAAAGGCGCAGGAAATGCTCGATCAGGCGGCGGCCAATCGCTACAATCCGAAATACACGGCCCTGACGAAGTTCTGGCAGGCGGAAAACCACTACCGGCAACGGGAATACGCCCGCGCAGTGCCGCTCTATCAGGATTATATCGTCCTTTCGCCCAAAGGAGAGCGGGAAAACACGCTGGCCAACTACAACCTGGGGTACTGTTACTTCAACCTGAAGAACCTCCCCGAAGCGCAGGTTTGGTTCAGCCGCTTCCTGTCGCTGTACCGACCGGACGACGCGGTGAAGGCGGACGCATACAACCGGCTGGGAGACGTACATTTCGCCGAAAAGCGTTACACGCAGGCCATCGAGAACTACGACCGGGCGATCCGGCTGGGGACGGAAGCGGGAGACTATGCCCGCTACCAGCGGGCCATCGCCCTGGGACTGACACAGGGAACCGCGCAGAAAATCGAAGCGTTGCAGGCCATCGTGCGGCGCGGGAACTCCGACTATGCCGACGACGCGCTCTACGAGTTGGGATCGACCTACACGCGCGGAGAACAGTTCGACCGGGCGGCAACCACCCTGAAATCATTCATCGCCAAATATCCGGACTCTCCCCGCCATGCCGATGCGCTGTCCGATCTGGGGCTGATTTACCAGAACATGGGGAACAACGCCGAAGCGCTGAAATACTACAAGGCGGTGGTGGCGAAGAACCCCACTTCATCCCAGTCGAAGGACGCCCTGCTGGGCATCCGGAACATCTACATGGACAATAACGACCTGGACGGTTACTACGCCTTCGCCGAGCAGAACGGCATCGAGACCAACGCCGGGGTGGTGGAACGGGATTCGCTGACCTATGCCGTGGCCGAACGGATCTACCTGACGGGGGATTACCGCCGGGCGTGCCCGCTGCTGGAAAAATACCTGTCGCAGTACCCCAAAGGGGCTTACGTACCGAACGCCACCTATTATGTGGCGGAATGCAACATGCAGACGGGCGACCGGGAAGCGGCGCTGGCAGGATACGAACGGACGGCGGCGATGCCGTTGAATCCCTTTACGATCAATGCGCTGCTGAAGGCGGGGAACCTGCGCTACGGGAAGGAAGACTACCGGGAAGCGGCGGCCCTCTACCGGCGGTTGGCCGATCTGGCCACCAACCGGAGCGTCCTGACGGACGCGTTGTTGGGGTATGTCCGCTCGACGGGGGGACTGGACGATGCGGACAAGGCCGTCGAAGCCGCGGAGTATGCGAAAGCCTCTCCCTTCGCTACCGAAGAGGTGAGGAATGAAGCGGATTTCCTGCTGGGAACCGCCTACCTGAAAAAAGGTCGAAGGGACGACGCGCTGGAAGCCTTCCGGAAAGTGGCCGATGCGAACATGAAAACCCGGAACGGCTCGGAAGCCCAGTACCGGGTGGCGGAACTCCTGTTCGATGCGGGGAAGACCGGGGAAGCGGAAGCCGAAATCCTGAAATTCGCCGACGTGAACACATCGCACCAGTATTGGCTGGCGAAAGCCTTCCTGCTGCTGGGAGACATCTACGTAAAAAAGGGTGACGATTTTCAGGCCAAGGCAACTTATCAGAGCATCGTGGACGGTTATACGGCAACGGACGACGGCATCGCGGAGGAAGCGCACCGGAAACTGGAAAACTTAAAAAAGTAAGACGAGGATGAACAACAAGGCAATAGCGCTGACCCTGCTGCTGGCAGCCGCTTCGTTCGGGGCGGCGGCGCAGGAGACGCTGCAAAAAGAGGTGGAAGTGACGCGGGCCTACGAGCCTTCGGTGGGGGATTTCTTCAAGCTCGGTCTGCAGCCCGACCTGACGGATACGGCCCAGATGCGTCCGGAGTTCAACTACGAGATCACGCCCCGTCCCCTGAGCTACGGTTTCGACATCGAACGGATCAATCCGGCCAAGATCAACACCATCGAAAACCGGCGGCTTTTTCCGTATTACGTGAAAGCCGGCGTCGGCTATCCGCTCCGGTCGCTGCTGGATTTCCGGATGACGCGCCCGCTTTCTCCGCAGAGCACGCTGGGAGTGTGGCTGAACCACCGGGGACAGTATGCCAAAATCCGGAACGATCAGGGTGTCAAGGCTCCTTCGTTCCAGACGTTCAATTCGCTGGGGATCACTGCCGAAAAGAAATTCCGGCGCGACTGGACGCTCGCCGGGGAAGCGGCCTACGACTTCAACAACGTGACACGGTACGGTTACTACACTTACGGGAATCCGCTCCCGGAGAGTTTCGACACGACGCGCCAGGGCCTCGGACAGTTTTTCCACGATGTGAGGGGGAAAATCGCTTTCGGCAATTCGTTCACCGACCTGTCGAAATTCAACTTCCGGGTGACGGCCGATGTTTCCTATTTCGCCGACCGGTTCAAGTACGACCAGTTGGAGTGGCGTGCCGGGGCGGAAGCAGCTTTCGGCGTGGGAATGGACGGACGTATCCGGATCGACGCGGATTACGACGCAACGAACGGGCTGAACAACCTGGACGATTACAAAAACGATGTTCTGACCGCCGGAGCCGTCTACGGCTACGACAACGGGGATTTCCGCTTCTCGCTGGGAGCCGATTACGTCTATGAAAACGAAAGCGACGGGAGCCGGAGCCGACTGCTTCCCCGGTTCACCGTTTCCAAAGACCTTTTCGAAGGCAGGATCACTCCCTTCGCCGAGGTGGACGGACGGGTCACGAAGAACGACTACCGGCATCTGGCCGGAATCAATCCTTATATCGCATCGGGCGCGACGGCTCCCAATACGACGCAGTACGATGCCCGGATCGGCATCCGGGGGACGCTGGGGGGAGGATTCAAATACAAGTTATACGGGGGCTATTCCTATGCGGAAGACATCTGTTACTTTGTGAACCTGTACGACTACCATTCGCAGGGGAACACGTTCGGAACGCTGTCCGACGACCTGAAAATCTGGACGGTCGGGCTGGAAACGGAGGCGAAGTTGTGGGATGCGCTGGGGGTTTACGTCGGAGCATGGTATCGCAGCTACGATTCCGAACATTATGCGGAAGCGGGAGGAATGCCCGAAATCGAAGGGAACGTGGGCCTGACATGGAACTACCGGAAAAAACTCTATCTGGATGCGCATGTAACAGTGATCGGTGAACGGTATTTCTACCAGTACCGCGACTATACCGACCTGGAAGCGGTGAAAGCGTCGGCGATGCCCGACCTCCATTTTCAGGCCGATTACTTTTTCAGCGAACGGCTGGGCGTATTCGTCCACCTGGGGAACCTGTTCAACCGCGACCTGTACCGTTTCAACCGGTACAAACTGCTCGGCATCAACGCGCAGGCCGGCGTAAAACTTTCATTTTAACACGAAATCGGAAAGTCCCCGGCCGTCGGGGCGCGATCCGACCCACAAAAGGAGAAAAACCATGAAGCACTTTACCAACGTCCGGGACATCGGCGATCTGCACGCCGCCCTGCAGGAAGCGTTCGACATCAAGAAAGACCGTTTTCGTTACCACGAACTGGGGAAGAACAAGACCCTGATGATGGTCTTCTTCAACTCGAGCCTCCGCACGCGTCTGAGCACCCAGAAAGCGGCCATGAACCTGGGGATGAACGTGATCGTGCTGGACGTAAACCAGGGGGCGTGGAAGCTGGAAACGGAACGGGGCGTGGTGATGGACGGGGACAAGTCCGAGCACCTGCTCGAAGCGATTCCGGTGATGGGGTGCTACTGCGACCTGATCGGCGTGCGTTCCTTCGCGTCCTTCGAGAGCCGGGAGTACGACTACAACGAAACGGTGCTGAGTCAGTTCATGAAGTATTCGGGACGTCCGGTGTTCAGCATGGAGGCGGCCACGCGGCATCCGCTGCAAAGTTTCGCCGACCTGATCACCATCGAGGAACACAAAAAGACGCCGAGGCCGAAGGTAGTGCTCACGTGGGCGCCCCATCCGAAAGCCTTGCCGCAGGCGGTGCCGAACTCGTTCGCCGAATGGATGAACGCTGCGGATTACGACTTCGTCATCACCCACCCGGAAGGGTACGAACTGGCGCCCGAATTCGTGGGGAACGCCCGCGTGGAATACGACCAGCGAAAAGCGTTCGAGGGAGCCGATTTCATCTATGCGAAAAACTGGGCGGCATACGCCGAGCCGAATTACGGGAAAGTCATCCATCGCGACCGGGCGTGGACGGTGGATGCGGAAAAGATGGCGCTGACGAACGACGCTTATTTTATGCATTGTCTGCCTGTACGTCGGAACATGATCGTGACGGACGAGGTGATCGAAAGTCCGCGTTCGCTGGTGATCCCCGAAGCGGCGAATCGGGAGATTTCGGCGCAGGTGGTCATCAAACGGCTGCTGGAGTCTCTGCCTTAACGTACGGTTTTTCTCCGACTGCATCCTGTTCCGTCGTCCTGAACCGAAGAGCACCGCAAAGGCATACCGGATTCGGATCGAATGCAAGAACCGGTCACCCTCCCGTCATCCTGAGGAGCGACATTAGTCGCGACGTGAGGATCTCTATTTTGCATAGTGATAGGCTAACAGAGATTGCCGCGTCGCTCCGTTCCTCGCAATGACGCCTGGATATCGGTTACGGAATCGTAAAAAGTTCCGACTCCAAACTGTCATGCCAAACTGAAAACCACCGCAAAGGTATACCGGATTCGGATCGAATGGAAGAACCGGTCACCCTCCCGTCATCCTGAACCGAGGAACACCGCAGGTGTGCCGAGCCTCACTGACCGCAGCCCGTAATCAGGCACGGATTAAGCGCAGGGAGGTAATTAAGAAAAAACGTCCGAACCCCGGTCAGACGCGGACTTTCAAGGCGCCGCTTCACCGCGTCATGCTGAGCGAAGCGTGAGCATCTCTTTTACGTATATCCGTCCAAGTTGAAAAGTTATTTAATAATTGATTATTAACGTATTATAGATATTTTATTAGCATTTGGCCAAACAAACTGCACTATTTGAGGCGGTCTGAGGCGATGAGGAGAAAGGCAGACAAACAAACTTATAATTCAGATTGCTAAATTTTAAAGTAGCATCAATAAGGAAAATAATTTATTGGGTATTTTCACCTATAACGGTGATGTCTCATATCTGTAAATTACTAGATATGATTTGAGCAATTTCTTCATCTGTGGTCGTTGACTCTTGTTTATTCTTCAACGCTTCCGAGGCTGTATTTACTGCTTCATTTGATGTAAATGGCACAAGTCCCGAATAAACTATATTCTCTATTTGTTTAAGTTGTACACGTTTTTCTGATATTTGTTCTTTTGTATACAAACCCGCTTTTATGTCAGATAAAAATCCGGCATATCTATTGCGCAAATCGTGCATAATAGCAGCAAATCTTTTGTTATCAGCAGCTTTCTTTTCTAAATTTTCGGTCTTGTATTTGGTCGTGAAATATGTTAATGTCAATGCCAAGATAGCCGTTAATGGAGCAATAATAGTGTCCGGTAACCATTTGAATATATTGGTAATTGCAGAAGCTGACACCAATATAGAAAGCACCGAAAGGGTTTGATTTTGCTTTTTCTTTTTAGATAGGTATATGTTAGCTTGACATAGATGAATCTGTGCGTCCAGATTATTTTGTTAAAACGTTCAAGAATTTCGCGGTAAAGAACTTTTGTTTGCTCATCCATATAATTTATTCTTCAGACATGTATTTTAGAATTTTATTTAATACTTCAATGCAGTTATATGTGTTTACAGCCATTCCGCTTCCTAGTGCTGTTAGATCAAAACTCCAAACTGGGCATGAATTATAAAGCCTTTTTTCGTAAGTTCCTGTTGGTTGATTGGAACTTTGTTCTCCTTCTCTTAGCCAGTGCCAATCAGCAATATGATGGTAAACAAAACTGTCAATCACAATCCCTGGAAGATGGTAACTGGAAAAATGGTTATCGCGAATTTCGCGCATATGTCTACACATGTCGAATAGTAATCCATTACTTTCTATATTTCTCTCTTGCATTACTTGTTGTTCAATTCTGGGATCTGTAGTCAACCTATTACCACCCATATTTGAATCAGGATAGTCATATTTCCCATTCCAATTGCCCCACCAATCCACTTGACGAAAAGCAGGTAGAATCTCAAACTTAATACCATTAGTAAAGTTGATCACTACGACTTGTCCGTCTCCATGAAATATCGCTCCTTGGATAGATCTGCAAAATGGCATTTTTCAATGCTTGTAATAATCTGGATTGACCATTACCTTTTAAGGCATCATATTTACTTATACTCGTCTTTTGGTAACTCAAGAAGCATGTCAATATCGCTTGTATCAATAGCTGTCCCTCTTCCATGAGACCCTACGTATAAACTGTGAGCTGTTTCACTTGTGCTATCCCAAAATTCCGAATTAACAGCTCGAGTTATCCGCTTATATCTCTGAGATACCAATAAACGCTGTTCTAAGCTAATTATTTCGCCTCTTTTTCTAACTGTATCCATTTTAATACTTTATTTGATTACAAAAGTACAAAACAATCCAAATCATCGAATATAATTCACTATATTTGCGCAATAAAATTGCTTCTAAAAATGAAACTGAATAAGATAAAGGCAGTCTTGTCAGATAAAGGTATCTCTCAAACGTGGTTGGCCAAGCAACTTGACAAGAGTTTCAGTATGGTTAACGCCTATGCGTGTAATAGAATCCAGCCTAATTTGGAGACGCTGCAAAAAATTGCAGAGATTCTTCAAGTGGACTTGAAAGATCTAATAACAGACAAGGACGAACGTCAATAGCGTTTGTGAATACCCATTTATTTTTTAGAATGCAACTTCCGATAATGTCGAAATATAGGAATCTATGACACCAGAAGAAAAAGCGAGGCAAAAAATAGATCAGTGGTTTACCGATGCTGGTTGGAAAGTGGTTGACAGAGAAGACTACGAACCAACTTGCTCGGCTGTCGCTATACGAGAAGGGCTGCTGAAAGGTAATCTCGAAGCCGATTATTTCCTTTTCCTCAATGGAAAGGCTGTTGGTGTGCTTGAAGCTAAAAGGGAAGATGTGGATGCCTTTTCCAATAAAGTATGTGAGCAGGCTGCCTTATATGCCAGAAGTGTTCCTAAAATCTATCAGGCGTATCAGAAGCCGTTACCTTTCATCTTTACTTCAAACGGAAAAGAATTATATTTCTACGATTTTCGCAAACAGGATTCTTGTTTCAAACAGATAGCAACTATTCCTACACCTTATGAGTTAGTCAAGCAGTTAGGGATAAGTGATTATTTTGCCGGACTTCCTACTTTACGCAAGAAAGGATTGCGCGATTGTCAGTACGAGGCTGTAACCGAGTTGGAAAAGAGTTTTCGTAGTGGACAAAATCGCGCTCTGATGGTACTGGCTACAGGTGCAGGTAAGACATATACAGCTTGTCTTGCTGCATATCGTATGCTGTCATATACCCCGATGCGAAGGATTCTGTTCCTTGTAGATAGGAATAATCTTGGCAAACAAGCGGAGGGAGAGTTCGGAACTTTCCGATTGACAGAGAACGGAGATGCGTTCAATGCCATATTTACGGTAAACCGACTTCGCTCCGCGTCTATACCTTCCGACAGCAATGTAATTATTTCAACGATACAGCGTCTTTTCTCATTTCTGAAAGGAGAAGCCATCGAAGATAATGATTACGATGACGACAATGAACCGACGGAAGAGGTTAGTTTGCCGCCTAATCCCAATTTACCGCACGATTACTTTGATATGATTATCATAGACGAGTGTCACCGTTCCATTTATGGAAACTGGAAGAAGGTATTGGAATACTTCGATACGGCAAAGCTTGTAGGATTGACCGCTACGCCTATTCCAGAAACAATGGCATTCTTCAATAACAATCGCGTTGTCAACTATACATTGGAACAAAGCATTGTCGATGGAGTAAATGTGGATTGCCGTGTATATAGAATCAAGACACAGGTCACCGAAAACGGAGGTGCCATCTTGGAGGGAGAAAAGGTTAAGGAAGAAACCTGCTATACCGGAGAAGTGAAGACTGTCTGCAACAAAGAGACGAAAAACTATACCAATAAAGAACTGAATCGAAGTATCATCAATCCGGCGCAAATCAAACTTATCCTATCCACTTACCGCGATGTAGTCTATACAGAGTTGTTCAATGATCCGCAGCGAGACAAGAACATAGACTACCTGCCCAAAACATTGATATTTGCCCTAAACGAAGCTCATGCAACCAATATCGTACAGATAACCAAAGAAGTGTTCGGGCGTACAGATGACCGCTTTGTCCAGAAAATCACCTATTCGGTAGGCGACAGCAACGAACTGATACGTCAATTTCGTAACGATAAGGATTTCCGTATTGCCGTGACCTGTACATTGGTTGCAACCGGTACGGATGTGAAGCCGTTGGAAGTCGTGATGTTTATGCGTGACGTAGAATCATTGCCACTTTATATACAGATGAAAGGGCGCGGTGTGCGTACCATTGGAGATGAACAACTGCGCAATGTTACCCCAAACGCATTCAGTAAAGATTGTTTCTATTTGGTAGACGCAGTGGGAGTAACAGAGCATGAGAAGACAATTTCTACAGCGACTGACGATCCGACAACAAAGACAATCACTATTAAAGAACTATTGGAACGTATCAGCCATGGCTACCTTCCTGATGAGTATTTGAAGCGTCTTGCTGCAACGCTTTCCCGAATATACAACAAGGCGGACAACTCGCAGCGAACAGAGTTTGCCCGTTTGGCTCATGATGACATGAAGGAGCTTGCTTCCAGAATTTATAATGCGCTTGAAAATAATGCTCTTCCACCATTCATAAGCACGGACGAACCGAACAACGAACGCAAAGGATTGGTTTCACCGCTTGCCAATCATGCTGATGCAAGGCGGTACTTGCTCATCCTTGCCGCAGGGTTTGTCAACACTTTGATGCCTGGAGAAGATACACTTATCTATAAAGGATTTTCCATTGAAGAAGCAAAAAGTACGACAGATGCTTTCGAGGATTTTTGCAAAGAGCACAGCGATGAGATAGAGGCACTGCGCATCATTTACAACAATGAGGGTGAGCCTATAACCTATTCGATGCTAAAGGATTTGGAGAACAGACTCAAAATGGCAAACAACCATTTTACATCCAAACAACTCTGGAACTCATATGCCATTGTAAATCCAAACAGTGTGAGACGTTCTACTACCAAAGAAGAAAGCGAGGCTCTGACGAATATCATACAACTTGTGCGCTTTGCTTTCCGTCAAATAGAGCGCTTGGATAGTGTAGTCTATACCTCCAAGCAGTATTTCAATCTGTGGTTGGGGCAAAATCAACGCGAAATAACCGATAAGCAGCGTGAGGTTATCAGCCATATAGTGGATTATATCGCCGCCAACGGTGCTTGTACCGTTAAAGATATTCGTGAGGACGATGCTACCCATGCCGCACAAATGATTCGTGCATTCGGTGGTATGCAGAAAGCGAATGATGCACTCCGTTCGCTTTATACATTTGTAGTTTTAAGAAAAGCAGCATAAAGACAATAATATGGCAACAAATAACATAACAGAGCAATCGCTTACCAAGAAGGTCTGGAATCTGGCAACCACTCTTGCCGGACAAGGTATCGGATTCACCGACTATATCACCCAGCTCACCTATCTTCTCTTTTTGAAGATGGATGCCGAAAATGTAGAAATGTTTGGAGAAGAATCGGCAATTCCGGTCGGTTACCAATGGGCGGATTTGATTTCTCTTGACGGTTTGGATTTGGTCAGGCAGTATGAAGAAACATTGAAACAGTTGAGCGAACAGGAGAACTTGATTGGTACGATTTACACCAAGGCACAAAACAAAATTGACAAGCCCGTCTATCTGAAAAAAGTCATTACCATGATTGATGAAGAACAATGGCTCATCATGGACGGTGATGTAAAAGGTGCTATCTACGAAAGTATTCTCGAAAAGAATGGACAGGATAAGAAAAGTGGTGCAGGACAGTATTTTACTCCACGTCCGCTCATCCAGGCGATGGTGGATTGCATTGCTCCCCAAATAGGTGAAACTGTTTGCGACCCGGCTTGTGGTACAGGCGGTTTCCTGCTGACGGCTTATGACTATATGAAAGTGCAATCGGCAAGTAAGGAGAAACGTAATTTCTTGCGTAACAGTGCTTTGCATGGTGTGGATAATACGCCATTGGTGGTAACGCTTGCTTCCATGAATCTCTATTTGCATGGTGTAGGAACTGACCGCAGCCCGATTGTTTGTGAGGATTCATTGGAGAAAGAACCGTCTACGCTTGTGGATGTGATACTTGCAAATCCTCCTTTCGGAACACGTCCGGCAGGTTCTGTAGATATTAACCGTCAAGATTTCTATGTAGAAACAAAGAATAACCAGTTGAACTTCCTCCAGCATATGATGTTGATGCTTAAAACCGGAGGCCGTGCTGCGGTGGTATTGCCGGATAATGTACTTTTTGAAGGTGGTGCCGGTGAAACAATACGAAAGAAGTTGCTCACAGATTTCAATCTACACACAATTCTCCGTTTGCCTACCGGTATATTCTATGCCCAAGGCGTAAAGGCTAATGTATTGTTTTTTACAAAAGGCCAGCCCACAAAAGAGGTATGGTTCTACGACTATCGTACAGATGTCAAACATACACTTGCTACAAACAAGCTTGAACGTCATCATTTGGATGATTTCGTTTCTTGCTATAACAACCGTGTAGAAACTTTCGATGCAGAGAACAATCCGCAGGGAAGGTGGCGCAAATATCCGGTAAAAGGCATCCTCGCTCGTGACAAAACGAGCCTTGATATTACGTGGATAAAGCAAGGCGGCGAAGCCGATGACCGCTCATTGGCAGAACTGATGGCTGATATAAAGGATAAAAGCCTGACGATAAATTCCGCTGTGGCTGAGCTTGAAAAATTGCTTGCAAATATAAATGAAGATTGAGTGTATGAAAAATAATAGGATAGCCATATCAATGGAGCAGCAGTTTGGAGAAGTCATAGATATTATTCTCCAACATAAAAGCCGTGCTTCCAGAGCTGTAAATAATGAACTGTTGTTCACAGCATGGCATGTGGGCAGCTATGTATCTGCCAAACTGAAAAGCGAGGAATGGGGAAGCAAGGTTGTAACGCAGTTGTCCGAATATATCCGTTCTCGACGACCTGACATTAAAGGCTATAGCCGAAGAAGTATCTATAATATGGTAATGTTCTATGATGAATATTCATCGAAAACATTCTGTGCTACTGTAGAAAAGTATTTGAACTCTGAATTTGTGCAGCCAAGAACTGCACAAATTGAATCAGCCCAACCTACACAGGAGGTAGCTGTAATTGTGCATCCGGAAACTGCACAATTCATCCAGCCAAAAACTGGACAAATGCCAAAGATTTTAGAACTGACTACCTTAACCAACCATATTGAGATATTATGCCGATGCAAAAGCAATGAAGAACGGATGTTTTATATACTCTATGCCAATAAAGAGCATTTAATGAAACGAGAACTTCAGCGTTGCATCTCCAATCAGACATATACGGCTTTATTGGGTAGCAAGAATAATATGTCGAAAGGATTGCTCAATGTTTATCCGAATGCCCCGATAGTGTTCAAGGATACGCTGTTTGTCGATTTTCTGAATCTTCCGAAGAAGCATAGCGAGTCCAAATTGAAAAACGGTTTGGTAGAACACATGAAGAAGTTTATTCTTGAACTAGGCAAGGATTTCATCTTCATGGATCAGGAGTATCGCCTCAATATTGGTGCATCTACGTTTAAGGCAGACTTGCTGTTCTTCCATCGTGGATTGCAGGCATTGGTGGCAGTGGAATTGAAAAAGACAAAATTCCATCCGCGAGACCTCGGTCAATTGGAGTTTTATCTAGAAGCACTCGATAGAGATGTGAAACGCTCCAACGAGAACCCTTCTATCGGCATTATTCTCTGCCCGGAAGCAGACCGGGTTGTAGTGGAGTATGCTATGAGCCGAAGTATGAGCCCTACAATGATAGCCGAATATAAACGCATCCTTATTCCGCAGGAACGTATGCAAGAGCAACTGAATGAGTTTTGCAACCTGTTCTTAAATAAAGAATAGTCGATATGAATACAAAGAAATTACGTAAAAAGATACTTGATCTTGCCATTCACGGCAAACTCGTTCCGCAAGATCCTGCGGATGAGCCTGCATCCGTATTGCTTGAACGCATTAAAGCGGAGAAAGAACAGTTGATAAAAGAGGGAAAGATCAAGCGAAGCAAAAAGGCCGCAAAGACTTCTGATACGCCCCATTATGAGAACGTGCCGTTTGAGGTGCCGAGTTCATGGACGTGGGC
>CAMLTW010000017.1 GCA_946486375.1 uncultured Rikenellaceae bacterium | reverse complement strand
CGTTTAAACGATCCCTTACCGTGACAGACTTTCTGTCCGTCCCTCCGGCAGATCACCTACTTCACCAGCCCGTTCAGCCAAACTTCCAGGTTGGTATAGTTCCGATCCAGGCTGTATCCGGAAGCATCGGAAGGATCGTTCGGATTCAGGCCCCGTTTGGTTTCCCATTTATCGGGCATCCCATCGCCGTCGCTGTCCGTACGGGGCGCTCCCGCTTTGAGTACCGGCCAGCCGCCCACGTCTTCCTGCGAATTGATAATCCCTTTTTCTCCGTCCCGGGCGATACCCAGCCGGACCTGCTCCAGAATGCTCAGATCGTACGCATCGCGCACCCGGCTGCATCCTGCGTCGGCCAGCACCCGCTTGTACGCCTTTTTCGGCGAATCTTCGCGGATGGGTTCATAAGGGTAAGGGGTATCCACCAATGCCTGAGCCGGTTTCTTTCCTCCCACGCCGAGCCGGTTGTCCTTCGTAACCGCCTTGTCGCCTTCCACGACATTCCCGGCGATGTAATACCGCCCCGTTCCGTCGTCCGAAACGCTCATGATGGTGCTGCTGTCGCGCGTGGCCGGCCCCGGCTTGTAATAGTTGCCGACCATATTGATTTCCCCGTGCCGGCCACCGCCGTAAGCCGATTTATACCCCCAGTTGTAGATGACGTTATTCCGGTGATCCACCATCTTCGTCCCTTCCACGGAAGAGAAACGGGGATTCCGGCTGGCATGGTTCGCCAGCAGGTTGTGATGGAAAGTCGCCTTGTAACCTCCCCAGATGCCTCCGAAACCGTGGCTGCCTTTGGTGTGCTTCGATCCGTTCATGCTGTGCGCCACCAGACACCATTGCACGGTCAGGTTCTCGGTCTTGTAGATGGAAAGGCATTCGTCGATCGACCAGCTCACGGTCAGATGATCCAAAATCACGTTCTTCTGCCCGTACCGACCGCCGCCCAAACCGTCGGCATCCTGGCGGTGCAAGTCGCCCACCCGTACCCGCAGGTAGCGGACGATCACCTCGCTCCCGTCCACGACCAGGGGATAATCCTTCAGGCAAATGCCGTCGCCCGGAGCGCTCTGACCGGCGATGGTGATGCTATCGTGTTCGATCCGAAGGGGGGATTTCAAAGCAATGGTACCGTCCACGGCGAAAACCACCGTCCGGCACCCCTTGCTCTCGACCGCCTCCCGGAGGCTTCCCGGTCCGGCATCGTTCAGGTTCGTCACCACGAACACCTTTCCGCCGCGTCCGCCCGCAGTATATTTCCCATACCCTTCCGCGCCCGGAAATGCCAAAGGCGCGGTTTCGTTTTTCGTCCCTGCCAGCAGCGAAAGACAGGAAAGCAGACCCGCTCCCAGCCCTGCCATGCAACCGTACATTTTTTTCATTCGGTTCAACTCTTTTAGGTTAGTATTCAGGCACCGGCAGCCTCCCGGATTTTCGTACCGGTGATCCGGCCGCACCGACACCGTAGCGAAACAAAATTATCCGGAAGGGTTCTTTCCGGATAGGAATATTTGTTTTCTTACTATGAAATTTTATCAAAAAGACATCGGGATATAAAACACGTCCGAAAAAACGCCGGCACATACTGCCCCGGGAAACGCCTGTCCGGGCGCTTCCCTTCTCCTCTTTCCCCCGAACCCGAAAGCGATTGTCCGATAACCTCCGGAACAGGAAAAGACATCCCTGCCGCGATGTGCTGCGACAGGGATGAAATCTGAAAACCGGATTTGTCGGACAGGCTCTCTTTTCTCTTCCGACCCGGCAATCAATATTTCCCTTTCCAGAGTTTTTCGATCCGCTGACCGAGTTCCCGTTCCTTCGGATTGTCGGCCGGGGAATAGAACCGTTTCCCCTCCAGCCCTTCCGGCATGAACTCCTGCTCGGCGAAATTCCCGGCATACTCGTGGGCGTATTTGTACCCTTCCCCGTAACCGATGTTCTTCATCAGTTTGGTCGGGGCATTGCGGATGTGAAGCGGAACCGGACGGTTGGTCGTGTCCCGGTTTACGAAATTCAGCGCTTCCCCGATAGCCGCATAAGCCGAATTGCTCTTGGGACTGGTAGCCAGATAGATGGTGGTTTCGGCCAGCGGAATCCGCGCTTCCGGCATTCCGATCTTGTGCACCGTATCGAAACAGGCGTTGGCCAGCAGCAATCCGTTCGGATTGGCCAGCCCGATGTCTTCCGCAGCCAGAATCACCAGCCGCCGCGCGATGAACTTGGGGTCCTCGCCTCCGGCCAGCATCCGCGCCAGGTAATAGATCGCCGCATTCGGATCGCTTCCCCGCACGGATTTGATGAAGGCCGAAATCACGTCGTAATGCTGTTCCCCGTTTTTATCGTACAAAGCGATGTTCTGCTGCAAACACTCGGTCACGTTCCGGTCGTTGATGACGACCGGCCCCTCCGTGGCATTGCAAAGAATATCCAGAATATTGAGCAGTTTGCGGGCATCTCCCCCCGCAAACGTGAACAGGGCCTTGGTTTCCTCCACCTGCACGCCTTTTTCCTTCAACACCGTATCCTGTGCGACCGCTCGGTCGAGCAATGTTTGCAGGTCGCTGTCCTCAAGGGATTTGAGCACGTACACCTGACAGCGCGACAACAACGGGGAAATCACTTCGAAGGAAGGGTTCTCGGTCGTGGCCCCGATCAGCGTGACGATACCCTGTTCCACGGCGCCCAGCAGGGAATCCTGCTGCGACTTGTTGAACCGGTGAATTTCGTCGATGAACAAAAACGGGGAAGGGGTATTGAAAAAACGCTGCTGTTTGGCCTTTTCGATCACGTCCCGCACGTCTTTCACCCCGGAATTGATCGCGCTCAGGGTAAAAAAGGGCCGGTCGAGAGCCGTAGCCACGAGCCGGGCCAGCGTGGTTTTCCCCACCCCCGGAGGCCCCCAGAGGATAAAGGAAGGCACGTTCCCCGATTCGATGAAACGCTTGAACACCCCGTCCTTTCCCACGAGATGTTCCTGTCCGATGTAATCGCCGAAAGCCGCGGGCCTGAGCCGCTCGGCCAAGGGTATGTTGGTTTGCATAAGATTTTCCGTGCGTACAGACAAAGGTACAACCTTTTTACCTGCCCTGCGGAAAATTTAATGCCAAAAATTTCCGAAGGTGCCGAAAAAGGCTAACTTAGCATATCGGGAATCGAAGCGCAAACCATTATAACGTCATGAGAAACAACATACTAACCCTGCTCGTCGTTGCATTGGCAACGATTTCCTGCGATCATCGGTCCGCCACGACGTTCCTTTCCGCCCAGGATTTCGACACGACCGTAAACGGGCAGCAGATCGCCCTGTACAACCTGACCAATTCCAACGGCATGACCGCCCAGATCACCAACTACGGAGGGCGGGTCGCCGCGCTTTGGGTGCCCGACCGAAAAGGCGAGCTTCGGGACGTCGTGCTCGGATTCGGCACCGTTGCCGAATACCTGAGCGACAAGGCGGGAAACCACGGAGCCGTGGTAGGCCGTTTCGCCAACCGCATCGACGACCGGAAATTCACGCTGGACGGTACGGAATACCTGCTGGCGGGAAATCCCGACGCACAAATCGCCCCCGGAGGCATCACCGATTTCAACCGGGCCCTTTTCGTGCCCCGACCGTTTACCAACGAGAAAGGAGAACAGGCGCTCGAACTGAAATACCGTTCGCCCGACGGAGAGGCGGGCTTTCCGGGCAATGTCGATGTCACGGTCGTTTACACCCTTACCGAAGATAACGCCCTGCGGATCGACTACACGGCCACGACCGACAAACCGACGGTCGTCAGCCTGACGAACCATTGTTTTTTCAACCTCCGGGGCGGCGCGGATGACGTGCTCGGCTACGACCTGGAAATCGACGCGGACTATTACCTGCCGGTGAAAGCGGGAAACGTGCCCACCGGGGAAATCGCTTCGGTGACCGGTACGCCGATGGACTTCCGCGCCCCGCGGAAGATCGGAGCCCGCATCGACGATGACTTCGAACCGCTGACGATCGGGGAAGGCTACGACCACTGCTATGTACTGAACATCGACAACGGGGCTTTGACGCCGGTGGCCACGGTCACGGATTCGGTCAGCGGGATCGTGCTGGAAGTAGCGACCGACCAGCCGGGCATGCAGCTTTACACGGGAAATAAGCTGAACGGCCTGCCGGGAAAACGGGGTCAGGTATATGGAAAGCGGGGCGGACTTTGCCTCGAAACCATGCATTTCCCCGACAGCCCGAACCACGACAATTTCCCCTCCCCGGTGTTGCGTCCGGGAGAGACCTACCGCCAAAGCTGTATCTACCGATTCGGAACCGTCTGATTCTCCGGCCGTTCATCGGCATGAAAGGAAGAGAAGGGAACCGTTATTCGTCGCTCTGGGTCAGCTCCTCCATTGTCAGCGGGAGGCGCGATACGAAAGGAGCCTTCCGGTAAGGGCAGTTTTCCACTCCGCAGTGCGAACAGCAGCAGTAGTCGCACGGATCGACATGCACGGAAAACAGCACCCGGTTCGCGAATTCCTCCGCAATGGCAGCCTTGAGCTGGTTGTAGGAGACATGCGCCTGCCGGACGGAGTAATACCACGGCAGGGTCAGGTCGCAGTCCACGTAATAATGGCTGCCGTACTTGATGATCTTGGTATTGTGGATGTTTATCCAATCGGGCCGGCGATGGCGCGAAACCGTATCGAGCACGGTCTGCAGGGTGTTGCGGTCGGCTTTGTCCATCAGGTTGGCGATGGTCTTTTTCAGGATGCCGATCCCCGTCAGGACGATGATCGTACCGAAAATCAACGCCAGCGCGCTGTCGATCCAGCCGATTTTCGTTACGTAGAGCAGGATCAGCCCGGCCACCAGACCGATCGTCGAATAGGTATCGGACTGCAAATGTTTTCCCCCTGCCACCAGCGCGATGGAATCGTAGCGTTTTCCCAGCCGGACGCTATACCACCCCATCACCCAGTTCACGACCCCGGCCAGAGCGATGATGACGATCCCGATGTCGAGTTTTTCCACCAGCGCCGGATGGAACAGCCGCCGCACCCCTTCGTAGATGATCATCAGCCCGGCGATCAGGATCAGTATCCCTTCCAGCGAAGCGGAGATCAGCTCGACCTTTCCGTGTCCGAAAGGATGGGCTTCATCTTTGGGTTTGGCCGCCTGATGCAAACTGTACAGACTGACGAATCCGGCCACCACGTTCACGATGCTCTCCATCGCATCGGTGAGGATTCCGACCGAATTGGTCAGCCAGAAAGCCAGGAACTTTCCGACCAGCAAAACGAGCGAAACCGAAGCGATAATTCGCTGTACCTTTATTTTCAGTGTATCGACATCGACCATAGATTCCCGCTTCCCTCCCCCGGAAAAAGCCCGCGAGGATGCACGGCATTAAAAATAACAAATAAAAAGCCAATTTAGGCCACCGGGCGCGCTAAATCTGCAACAGGCCGTATTCCCGCAGCCTGTCCCACTTTTTGGAATGGTAGAAAAACGAAAATGGTTCTTCGCTGTACCGACCGTAAAGTTCCTTCACTTCGGCAAACCGCAGCACATTTTCCAAAGCGCCCGCCCGCTCGATGACCTGCATCAGGAAATCCGCCTGCGCCGGTTCCAACCGAACCGCTTTCTCTCCGGAATTCGCATACAGCAGGAGACCTTCTTCCGTCCGGACGGGTTCGGGCCCGATCCATACCAGCCGGGCGTTGTCGTCGTAGATCCGGCAGGCATCCGGCTTGATGAGCTGGTCGGTCACAAAGGTTTCCTCCACCTGCGTAGCGGGAACCTTCCCTTCGAACCACTTTTGGGCGGGCCTGTCCAGCCCTTCCCCGCGCATGTAGTTGTATATCGCCAGCCGCAAACCCTCCCCGACCCGATCCAGGCTGTAATTCCGTTCCTCCGTGAAAGCGATTTCGTTGTTGGCGAACAGCCGGGGCGTCGGATTCTTGACCCGCACCCCGTACTTTTCCGGTTCCCGGCCCGAGGGCGAATGCACCGTCATGGCGTACCGGTGCCAGAAAGCCGAACCGATCAGTTCCGCCCGGAACAACTGCCGGACCACCTCCAGCGAATCCACCGTTTCCTGCAGGGTCTGGGTCGGGAACCCGTACATCAGGTAAGCGTGCGCCAGAATCCCGGCATAATAGAAATTCCGCAGGGCGAGGGTCAGTTGTTCGAGGGAAACCCCTTTGTTCATGAGCGCCAACAGACGGTCGGACGCCACCTCCACCCCGCCCGAAACCGCGATGCATCCCGAAGCGGCCAGCAACCGACACAAATCCCCGGTATAGCAGCTTTCGAAACGGATGTTCCCCCACCAGGAAACCTTCAATCCCCGGCGCAGAATTTCCAGCGCCGCCTCTTTCAACAGCTTCGGCGACAGAGCCTCGTCCACGAAGTGAAAGCCGGTCAGTCCCGTTTCCTTCATCGCCGCTTCCATCCAGTCCACCAGCGTGACGGCATCCGCCGCATCGTAACGCCGGATATAGTCCAGCGAAGTATCGCAGAAAGCGCACTTCGCCCAATAGCATCCGTGCGCCGCCATCATTTTGATCCACTTTCCGTCTCCCCAGAGCCGGTGCATCGGATTCAGCGTTTCGACCAGCGAAATATACTTGCTCCACGGCAGGCCGCCGAAATCGGGGCATCCCCGCTCTTGGTGGGAAATGCATCCGTCCGCGTCCCCCGACCACACGACCGCCCCGCCCTGCCGCGTGTAAGTCCGCACCGGCGGCTCTCCGGACAGAATCCGTTCGAGCGGAATTTCTCCGTCGTCCAGCACGATATGATCCACATAATCGAAAATCTTTTTGTCCGTCAGCGAACGCAGTTCGGTAGTCGGATACCCGCCGCCCAGCACGATTTTCATGTTCGGACGATGCTCCCGGATGTACTGTCCGCACCGCAGGGCCGCCAGCAGGCTGCCCGGAAACGGCACCGTGAATCCCACCGCATCCGGTGCGGATTCCGCCAGTTTCCGTTCCAGCAGCTCCAGCATCTTTTCCTCGACGATGTTAAGCGGTTTTTCCAGTTCGTTCCGCAGCACCACGAAAGCGTCCACCGCAAGAGCCACCTGCTCCCCGTAACGGGCCAGCCCGAAATGGGGGGCCGCCGTTTCCCGGATAAAATCGGTCAGGTCTTCCAGATAGAGAGTGGCCAGGTATTTCGCGCAGTCCACGGCGCCCAACGATCCGAAAGCCGCGTCCAAATCCTCGATTTGCGCAAATCGCCCCGCTTGCGGCAGGAAATCGGCGCTGCAAATCAGGTTCGCAATCGTATCGTCCTCCCCCCGCAGGAACCGCATCACGCTCGCTACCGTGCTGATATAATTTTTCCGGAGCCTCCATATCCGCTCCAGATTCGGATCGTTTCCGCCCCCGTAGCCGGCGAAAATGCGGCCGAGGAACTCCGGCGTGAAAACGGCCGCCAGCAGTTCGATGGAAAGGTCGTACTGTTCCGCCCGGTATCCCTTCCGGGTCAGGTATCCCTTCAGGTAAGCCGTGGCGGGATAAGCCGTGTTGGGCTGCAGCAGAGGCGGCGTAACCAGCAGGATTTTCGGATTATCGCTCATCTTCGATTCGCAGTTTCAGACCGTCATAGGCAAAGTGCACTCCTTCCGGCAATTCGGTGTAGATTTCGGCATGGCGTCCCATCTGGTGGGAGACGTGCGTGAGCCAGGCCTCGCGCGGCTTCACCCGATCGATGATGTCCAGGGCCTCCGCCAGGCAGAAATGCGAAAGGTGCTTTTCCTTCCGGAGCGCATTGATGACCAGCACATCCAGCCCTTCCAGTTTTTTCAATTCATCGGCCTCGATACGATTCATATCGGTCATGTAACAAAGATTCCCCAGCCGGAAACCCAGCACCGGAAGCCTGTAGTGCATGCCGCGGACAGGTACGACGCGCATACCCTCGACCTCGAACGGATTCGCATCGATGGTATGCAGGTCGATTTCCGGAACGCCGGGATATTTGGGTTCGGTGAACGCGTAACTGAACTCCCGGCGGATGCTTTCCTGCACGTACTTTTCGGCATAGATGTCCACCGCCTTTCCGGTCGTGTAGTTGAAGGCCCGCACATCGTCTATTCCCGCGATGTGATCCTTGTGGTCGTGAGTGAACAGGATTCCGTCCAGTTTCCGCACGCCTTCGCGGAGCATCTGCTGCCGGAAATCGGGGCCGCAGTCGATGAGCAGACGGACTCCGTCCCGCTCGATCAGCACGGAGGAACGCAGACGTTTGTCGCGGGCATCCGGCGAAGCGCAGGTATAGCAGTCGCAGGAAATCACCGGCACGCCCTGCGAAGTCCCGGTGCCCAGAAAAGTGAGCGTAGTCATGACCGTTTCGGAATAAAACGGCTCAAAGGTACGAAAAAAAACACAGGCCCCGGCCGTTTTTCCTATCCCGTAAAATAGCGGTTTTTCACCCCCTGCTCCGGTCGGTCATCAGTAGGCCCGCGCATCTATCTTTTCGTAATAGTTCACGAAAGCCTTGTTCGCCACTACGTTTCCGCCGGGAGTGGGATAGTTGCCGGTAAAATACCAGTCTCCGTTATTGACCGGAATCGAACGGTGCAAATCTTCCACCGTCTGATACACCACTTCCACCTTCGACCGGATATCGGGGGCCGTCACGATGCGGGCGATGCGGGCCGAGATTTCCTCGTCTGTGAACGGGGCGTAGATTTCCTTCACGCAGTTCACCGCTTCCTCCTTCGGCAGGGTCAGCTGATGTTTGGCCTTGCGGTACACTTCTTCGATCACCCCTTCCCGACCCGTTTCTTTCAGCAGGTCAATCGCCGCCCGAAAAGCCACGAATTCCCCCAGCCGCGACATGTCGATCCCGTAACAGTCCGGATACCGGATCTGGGGAGCCGAAGAACAAATGACGATTTTTTTGGGTTCCAGCCGGTCTAGAATCCGGACGATGCTCCGCCGCAGGGTGGTGCCCCGGACGATGGAATCGTCGATCACCACCAGATTGTCGATCCCCCGCCGAACCGAACCGTAAGTGACGTCGTAAACGTGCCCCACCAGATCGTCCCGCTCGTCGTCCTGCGTGATGAACGTCCGCATTTTCACGTCCTTGATGGCCACCTTTTCCACACGAGGCTTGAATCGGAGGATTTCCTCCAGCCGCTCCCGATTCAGTTCTCCGGCCTTTTCCGCCGTGAGAATCCTTTCCGCCCGGATGCCGTCGCAATGGGCTTCCAGCCCTTCGATTATCCCGTAAAAAGCGCTTTCCGCGGTATTGGGAATGTAGGAAAACACGGTGTTTTCGATATCCCCGTCCACCGCCCCGACCAGCGCAGGCATCAGGCTCCGGCCCAGCGCCTTCCGTTCCCGGTAGATGTCCCGATCGCTCCCGCGCGAAAAATAGATGCGCTCGAACGAACAGGGGGTCGCCGTCCGCGGTTCCGTGAAGGGAACCACCGAAACCGCACCGTGATGCTTGACGATCAGTGCATGAGCGGGCGGAAGTTCCGCAATGCTCTCGTAAGGCACGTTGAACGTGGTCTGAAGCACGGCCCGCTCGGAAGCTGCCGCCACCACTTCGTCGTCCCGGTAATAAAACGCGGGGCGGATGCCGTTGGGGTCGCGCATCACGAAAGCATCCCCATGTCCCAGCACTCCGGCCATCACGTAGCCGCCGTCCCACCGTCGGGCCGCCTGCGAAAGAATTTCCTTCACGTCCAGCCCGTCGGCCAGCAGGCCGGTGATTTCCCGTTTGGTGTAGCCTTTTTGTTTGAAGTACTGATATTTGTCTTCGTTCTCCCGGTCGAGGAAATGCCCGATCCGTTCCAGAATGATGACCGTATCGGTCGTGGCCGTGGGATACTGTCCCAGATTCAACAATCGTTCGAACAACTCGTCGATGTTGGTCAGGTTGAAATTGCCGGCCAGCACCAGATTCCGGGTCATCCAGTTGCTTTCCCGCATCACGGGATGCACGTTTTCGATGTCGTTCTTCCCGAAAGTGCCGTAACGCAGATGGCCCAGATAGACCTCGCCGCAAAATTTCGTCTCCCGCTTCAATCGTTCCGCATCGTTCGGGAGGGTCGAATCGGCGGCTATCTTCCGTTCGATGCCGGCATGAATCCGTTCGAACACATCCTTGATGGGCGTCGAAGCGTTGGAACGCATCCGGTCGATATAGGGACAGCCGGGTTCCGGATGCAGTTTGACGGTCGCAAGCCCGGCTCCGTCCTGCCCCCGGTTGTGCTGTTTCTCCATCAGGATATGCATCCGGTTCAATCCGTAAAACGCGCTTCCGTACTTGTCGACGTAATACTGCAACGGCTTCAGCAACCGGACGAAGGCGATGCCGCATTCGTGTTTGATGAGTTCACTCATTTTTCGGAACGTTTTTAATGCCGTAAAGATAAGGAACGGCCATCATATAAACGGAAAAACCTCAGCCTTATTTTAACGGGGCTCGTCCTTCCGGAACCGGTTTCAGTCATCGGAACCGGACAGGAACCGATCCATGTTTTCCGCGGCGACCCGTCCCGAAGCAGGGGCGCGAACCATTAGGAAAGTTCCGCAGGCCGCATCCCCGAACGGGGATTCCGAGCCGACGAATAGTAAAAAACAGCCTTTTTCTTTTTCACGAAGATCCCTTTTCAAAGGGATACCTTCGCCGTAAATGCACGCATCTTTTATTACGCACCGAATTTTACCGGGGTATTTTCAAATAAATATATCTTTTTCAAAAACACACCCCGCATAATAAAGACGGTTATTTATACCAACAGCTCATTTCTTCCATATTTCCTTCGAATCCGCTCACCCTCTCGCTCCGGATTTTTTCACTACCTTTCAAACACGAAATCACGGTTACAACAAGTGAAGCCATGAAAAAGAAAATCGTAGTATTCACCGGCGCAGGAGTGAGCGCCGACAGCGGCATTTCCACCTTCCGGGACAGCGACGGGCTGTGGGAACACTACCGCATCGAAGACGTATGCACCCCCGAAGCTTTGGCGCGCGACCGCGAAACGGTCATCCATTTCTACAACATGCGCCGCAAAAACCTGCTCGAAAAAAAGCCCAACCCGGCGCACGAAGCGATCCGGGAACTGGAAAGGTATTACGACGTGGAGGTGGTGACGCAGAACATCGACGACCTGCACGAACGGGCCGGAAGCACGCACATCATCCATCTGCACGGAGAGTTGCGCAAACTGCGCAGCACGGCGGACGAAAGCCTGCTCTACCCCATCGAAGGCTGGGAACAAAAACTCGACGCCCGATGCGAAAAGGGTTCCCTGCTGCGACCTCACGTAGTCTTTTTCGGGGAAAGCGTCCCCATGTTCGAGAAAGCGACGGAACGGGTCGCCCGAGCGGATATCCTGATCGTGGTCGGCACCTCGCTGAACGTATATCCGGCCGCATCGCTGGTGCGCTATGCAAAACCGGGAGTACCCATTTACGTAGTGGATCCCAACGAACCGAACCTTTCCGGAATCCGAAACCCTGTCGAACTGATTCGCAAACGGGCTGCGATAGGGATGCCCGAACTGACCGCACGGCTCATAGCGGAAACCGGAGGCGAAGAATAAAAACGAACGCCCGGCGAGACTTTCTTTCGGAACGGTTCACCCTCCCGGATTGCGGCCTGTCATGCGTGTCTTCTGAGTGCGACGGACGGGTTATGTCCCGACGGAAGCGGAAGACGTCCCCAAATGCCAGGCAAAAACTTATCCGGGAACGACGAGATCGGAAAAATTTCGTCCGGATACGGATCGCACGACAATTAAGCCCGAATTTTGCAGTATCCCTATAAAATTACACACATGGATACTATAAATATATTGGCGGTTGTGACCGGAACCGACAGGTTTCCCGGCAGAAACCTTAGAACAGGGTTATGGCTCAGCGAACTCACCCACATCTATCGCAGCGCCGAAAGGCAGGGATATACCGTCACCGTAGCCAGTCCGAAAGGAGGCGACACACCGGTCGATCCCGTCAGCCTGCGAACGATATTTCTGGACAGGCTTTCCAAAAATTGTTGGAACGATCCGAAGTTCCGGGACACGTTGCGGCATACGAAAGAACTGGATGCGGTTTCGGAACAGCGGTTCGACTGCGTTTATTTAGCCGGCGGACACGGCGCCATGTTCGATTTTCCGGACAATGCGGTTTTGCAGGCGATTATCCGAAGCCATTTTGAAAACGGGAAAACGGTAGCTGCCATTTGTCATGGCGTAAGCGGACTGCTGAACGTCAGACTCTCCAACGGAACCTACCTGATAGAAGGCAAAAAAACAACAGGATTCAGCTGGTTCGAGGAAGTGCTGGCCGGAAGGAACAAGGTCGTGCCGTTCGATCTGGAAGCGTCGCTGAAAGTGCGGGGAGCCGATTATAGAAAGTCGATTATCCCGATGATTCCGAAAGTCGTTACAGACGGCAACCTGATCACCGGGCAGGACCCGTTCAGCTCGCCCGCAACGGCGAAAGCCGTCCTTCGGCAGTTGGATGAAAAAAAGAAATCGAAAAGCCGATAGAAGATGAATTTGGAAGAAGTCCTGAATTTCCGCCGAGCCGTGCGGGCGTTCGATCCGAACAAACCGATAGCCCCGGAAAAAGTGAAACATTGCCTGGAGTTGGCTGCCTTAGCTCCCACCAGTTCGAACATGCAGTTGTGGGAAGTTTACCAAATCACACAGCCCGAACTGATGGCCGAAATTTCAAGAGCCTGCCTGGGCCAGACGGCAACCGCCACGGCTCAGGAAATCGTCGTTTTCGTCACCCGGCAGGATTTATACAGGCAACGGGCGAAAGCCGTCCTCGAATTCGAACGGGGAAACATCCGACGCAACAGTCCCCCGGAGCGGCAGGCGAAACGAATCAAGGACAGGGAACTTTACTACGGAAAACTGATGCCGTTTCTCTATGCCCGGTTTTTCGGACTGCTGGGCCTGTTCCGGGTATTGCTGGCCAAAGCCATCGGTCTTTTCCGTCCCATCATGCGCGAGGTATCGGAATGCGACATGCGCGTCACCGTTAACAAATCCTGTGCCCTCGCCGCCCAAACGTTCATGATCGCCATGGCGAACGAGGGATACGACACATGCCCTTTGGAAGGGTTCGACAGCAGGCTGATTAAAAAACTGTTGAAACTGCCCCGGCGGGTCGGAATAAACATGGTGATTCCCTGCGGAATACGGGACGGAAACAAAGGAATCTGGGGAGAAAGAGGGAGAGTGCCGTTCCCTGAAATCTACCACAGAATTTGACACCCATCCTATTCGCAGGCCCTCTTTCCGCGTATCGCCTTTTTCAGGGACATCCCGATCGCATACGGGAAAGATGCATCCGTAAATCCGAAATGTCGGCAGGTTTTCGTTCGTAAACCTGCCGGCATTTTTCCATCCGGCGCATACCCCGCCTTCCGCATTCCCTTCGGGGAAATAAAACGTTCGTTTGCGTTCCCTTCCCCTCTTTTTTCCAGGCACGAACCCGAAAGAAAGCTCCCGAATCCGAAAAATCCGGCCGGGGAGTTTTTACGGCTTTTTTCGCCATGCTTTCACTTGTATTTTCAAAAAAAATGTATATTTGTAGAGTGCTATCCGAAAGGATGACATTCATAACCCACACAAATCCATAAATGATGTTACCGAACCAGCGAAGAGAAAAAATCCTGGAACTCATCCGGGAAGACGGGCATGCAAAAGTACTGGAACTAAGCAAGATATTCAAGGTAACGGAAGTGACCATCCGGCAGGATCTGGAACGGCTGGAAAAGGAAGGATTCATCGAACGCGAACACGGCGGCGCTTTCCTGAAAAACATGGGCACACACGTTCGGAACATTTCGCTTCAAAACCAGAGCAACATGGCCGAAAAGGCGGCCATCGCCAAAAAAGCCGTCAGCTTCATCCACGACGGAGATACGATCATTCTGGACTCCGGATCGACGACGACCGAGATCGCCAAACTGATTTCGGGATACAAGAATCTGACGGTCATTACCAATGCGCTCAATATCGCCCTGATTTTGGGGGCCGATCCCGGCATTACGCTGGTGGTGACGGGAGGCGAATTCAAAGCTCCGACCCTTTCGCTGACGGGACAGAAGGCGGCGGACTTTTTCAACAATATCCATGTGGACAAGCTGTTTCTGGCGGCGGCGGGAATCGCCCTGAAATCCGGGCTGACCTATCCGAGCATCAGCGACATTTGTGTCAAAAGGGCCATGATCGATTCCGCCAACGAAGTTTTTCTGGTAGCGGACTCGTCCAAGATCGGCACCAATTCGTTCGCCAGTCTGGGGGCATTGTCCCTCATCAACTGCCTGATCACGGATTCCCGGATCACGCCGGATAACATCAAGGTGCTGGAAGACCACGACGTAAATTATATCATTGCGGAAGTGGCCGACTGATCCCGAATTTTTCTGGCAACAGGACGATGAAAGGTCTTTTTCGGAAACGGTGCGGAGCGACACCGTTTCTTTTTTATGCTTTCCCTTCTCATATATTTGTTTTTTCCTTTTGATTTTTTACTTTTGTGTAGCGTTTATTTACTATTTATATCAAATTACGACAAAAATGCACCGGCAGACTTCAGGCATCTTTCTTCTTTTCGCATTGTTTCTCTTGCCGTTAAGCGGCGAAGGAGCCTCCGTCGAACGCTGGAACCGGTACGAAATACGGCTGAAAGGCCCGCAAGCGGGAAATCCTTTCGACGACGTCGTCCTCAAAGGCGCTTTCTGCCGCGAAGGGGATACGGATACGATCTACGTAACCGGTTTCTACGATGGAAACGGAGAATATGCGCTCCGGTTCATGCCGGGAGAAACAGGGGCATGGCGTTACCGCACCATCAGCAATGCGTCCGCTCTGAACGGGAAGACGGGCGTCTTCGTCTGCACCGGGGCCACGGGGAACAATCACGGGCCGGTAACGGTACGGGACACATACGATTTCAAGTACGCGGACGGAACGCCCTACTATCCGTTCGGCACGACGGTCTATGCACTGATCCATCAGGACGAAGCGCTGGAAAGCCGGACGTTCGAAACGCTGGCCGCGGCTCCGTTCAACAAGATACGGATGTGCGTCTTTCCGAAGAATTACGCTTACAACAAGAATGAGCCGCGCTTCTATCCCTTCGAAAAAGGGACGGGGAACGCGGCGGAAGCGGGGAATGAAACCGCCGTCTGGAATTTCGCCCGGTTCGATCCGGAATTTTTCCGGCATCTCGAAGCATGCATCGACCGGCTGGAAGCGCTGGGAATTCAGTGCGACCTGATCCTGTTCCATCCTTACGACAAGGGCCGCTGGGGCTTCGACCGCATGACGCGGGAAAACGATCTGCGGTACCTGCGATACGTCGTCGCCCGCCTTTCCTCCTTTCGGAACGTCTGGTGGTCGATGGCCAACGAATACGACTACATGCGGGAAAAGACCCCGGCGGACTGGGAAGCCTTTTTGCAAACCGTGGCGGCGGAAGACCCGTACGGACACCTCCGGTCGGTGCACAACGGCGACCGCTATTTCGACCACACCCATCCGCTGGTCACCCATGCCAGCCTCCAGAACGCATCCATTCTCTCGGACTTCGGCCGGGCCGGGCTGATGCGGGACGTCTACGCCAAACCGATCGTGATGGACGAATTTTGCTACGAAGGGAATTTTCCGGAACGGTGGGGGGACTTGTCTGCCGAAGAAATGACGCACCGCTGCTGGCAGGGAGCCCTCACGGGAGCCTACCTGACCCACGGCGAAACTTTCCTGAGCGATGACGACGTGGTCTGGTGGTCGAAGGGAGGCGTGCTGAAAGGCGAAAGTCCCGCCCGCATCGCCTTTCTCCGGGATTTCGTGGAAAAACACGGCTCCATGCACATCATCGACAACTGGCGGAACCTGAATACGGCGGTCACGGAATCGGGCGCCATCGTGGTCTATTTCGGAAAAGAAGCGCCGAAGGAGTGGGAAGTGAATCTTCCGGCCAAAACCCGGCTGGCGGACGGCACCAAGCTGAAGATCGATTTGGTGGACACCTGGAACATGACGACGGTTCCGGTTGCGGGCGATTTCACCGCCAAAGGACAGACCCGATATGTGATCGGGGAAGCGGCAGGACGGAAGGTAAAACTGCCGGGGCGCCCTTACATGGCGCTGGTCGTCACGCCGGAAAGCAAGTGAAATAACCACATAAACGAACCATAAAAACCTAACTAAAGTATCAAAAGTATCAGAGGAATGACAAAGCCAGAGATTACAAAAGAACTCAGACTGAAAGCGGAGGAAATCCGGCGCAGACTGGTGGAAGTCGTTTGCAGGGCCCGCGCGGGTCACATCGGCGGCGGTCTTTCTTCCGTGGATATGCTGACGGCGCTCTATTTTCACGTCATGAACGTCGATCCGGCTCATCCGAAGAAAGAAGGACGCGACCGCTTCATCATGAGCAAGGGACACAGCGTGGAAGGACTTTACTGCGTACTGGAAAAAGCGGGGTTCATCCCGGCCGGACTGCTCGACACCTACGGTACCTACGACACCCCGCTGGCGGGGCATCCGACGGTCAAGGTTCCCGGCATCGAAGTGAACAGCGGAGCACTGGGACACGGACTTTCCATCGGCGTGGGGATGGCCATTGCGGCCCGGATGGACGGAAAACCTTGCCGGACGTTCGTACTGATGGGCGACGGGGAACAGGGGGAAGGCTCCATCTACGAGGCGGCCATGGCTGCCGGACACTACAAGCTGGACAACCTGGTGGCGGTCATCGACCGGAATAACCTCCAGATCAGCGACTGCACCGAAAACGTCATGTCGCTCGAACCGATCCGCCAGCGCTGGGAAAGTTTCGGATGGCACGTTACGGAAATCGACGGGAACGACATGGCTGCGATTCTGGACACGTTCGAAACCCTGTTCGATGCAACGGGAAAGCCGCACCTCATCGTTTCGCATACCACCAAGGGGAAAGGCGTCTCCTACATGGAAAACGGCCTGAAATGGCATCACGGCGTGCCGACGGAGGAAGAACGGTCCAAAGCGCTGGAAGAAATCGACGCCCGGATCGCCGCCCTGCGCGCCTGAGCCGGGGCTACGGGAAACCGAGGGCGTATCCGTCCCATCCGGACGACCGGATGCGCGCTTGAATTTGAATACCATTAAAAGGAAAAAGACATCATGCCAGAAACGAATACCATACCCTGCCGGAAAAGCTTTACGGAAACGCTCCTCCGGCTGGCCGAAAAGGACAGGGACATCGTCGCCGTCACCACTGACGCCCGGGGCTCGGTGACGCTGACCGACTTCGCCCAAAAACTTCCCGAACAGTTCGTGGAAGTGGGAATCGCCGAACAGAACGGCGTCGGAATCGGAGCCGGGCTGGCCGCCTGCGGAAAAAAAGTTTTCGTCTGCGGTCCGGCCTGCTTCTACGTCGCCCGGAGCCTGGAACAGATCAAAGTGGACGTGGCCTACTCCAAAAACCGGGTGAACATCATCGGAGTGAGCGGCGGAGTGAGCTACGGAGCGCTGGGCGCCACGCACCACAGCCTGCACGACATCGCCGTGCTGCGGACATTTCCGGGCATGGAAGTCGTGCTGCCCTGCGATGCGCGGCAGACGCAGCGGCTGACCGAAATATTGGTGAACCACGACATGCCCGTTTACGTGCGGGTGGGCCGGAACGCGGTGCCGGACGTCTATGAAACGGACGATTTCCCGTTCGAGATCGGAAAGGCGAACACCCTGCTCGAAGGAAACGACATCGCCCTGATCGGGACGGGAGAAACCGTCTATCATTGCCTCCAGGCAGGCAGGAAGCTGCGGGAACTGGGCATCGAAGCCCGCGTGATCGACATGCACACCCTGAAGCCGGCCGATACGGAAACCATCCTCAAGGCGGCGCGGGAAACGGGAATGATCGTCACGGCGGAAGAGCACAGCCGGTTCGGAGGCCTCGGAGCCATCGTCTCGGAAATCACGGCGGAACACTGCCCGGTGCCGGTGCGGATACTCGGCATCCCGGACGAAAACGCCGTCCACGGCAAGCCGCTCGAAATTTTCCGCCACTACGGAATCGACACGGAAGGAATCTACCGGACGGCTCTCGAACTGCTGGGCAAACAATAGCTGAAAATCGGTCAAACGCCATGAAGGAATATGTCGTCGCCATAGACCAGAGCACCTCGGCCACCAAGGCCATCCTGTTCGATCGGGACGGAAAGCCGGTGCACCGGGTCAACATTCCCCACAGACAATACTATCCGGCTCCGGGCTGGGTAGAACACGATGCCGACGAAATCTACCGGAACACCTTGCAGGCTGTCCGGCAGTTGTTGGATGAAGTTCCGGGAGCCGGGGAAGGAGCGACTTCGCTGGCCATCACCAACCAGCGGGAAACGGCGGTCGTCTGGGACAGGGAAACGGGAAAACCGGCCTGCCCTGCCGTCGTCTGGCAATGCCAGCGGGGAGCGGACATCTGTACGGAGCTGGTTCGGGAAGGGCACGGGCCGTTCTGCAAGGAAAGAACCGGGCTGGTCATCGACCCCTACTTTTCGGCCAGCGGGGTGAAATGGATTCTGGACAACGTGGAAGGGGCGCGGGAACGGGCCGAGGCGGGAAGGCTGCTGATGGGCACGATCGACTCGTGGCTGCTGTGGAAACTGACCGGCGGAAAAGTCCACGCAACCGACTACACGAACGCCTCCCGAACGTTGCTTTTCAACATCCGGACGCTGCAATGGGACGACGACCTGCTGAGGCTTTTCACCGTACCGCGCAGCATGCTGCCCGAAGCCAGACCCTGCGACACGGTGTTCGGAGAGACGGATGCGGAAGGAACATTCCCCCGCCCCGTCCCGATCGCCGGGATGCTGGGGGATTCCCACGGAGCGCTCGCGGGACAGATGTGTTTCGAGCAAGGCATGGGCAAAGCGACCTACGGCACGGGGTCTTCCGTGATGATGAACATCGGGGAGACATGCATGGAAGCTCCGGAAGGACTGGTGACTTCGGTGGGGTTCGCCGCCTGTGGGAAGGTGTTCTATGCCTTCGAAGGGAATATCCACTGCACGGGGGCCACGATCAAGTGGCTGGCCGAAGAACTCCGGCTCATCGACGGGCCGAAGGAAACGGAAGCGCTGGCGACCTCCGTTCCGGACAACGGCGGCGTCTATCTGGTGCCGGCCTTCGCCGGACTGGGAGCCCCCTGGTGGAGTCCTCATGCACAGGGGATGATCTGCGGCTTGACGCTGGGTACGGGGAAAGCGCACGTGGTACGGGCGGCGCTGGAAGCCATCGCGTATCAGGTGAAAGACCTGGTGGATCTGATGACCGGACAGGCGGGAATCCCGCTCCGGGAACTGCGTGTGGACGGCGGCCCTACTAAGAACGCTTTTCTGATGCAGTTCCAGGCCGACATGCTGGCGGCTAAAATCAACCGCATGGAAATCGAGGAAGCCTCCGCCTTCGGTGCGTTCCTGATGAACGGGCTGGCGCGGGGCGTCTGGAAAAGCCTCGAAGAAGCAGCCGCTATCCGGAAGAAGGATCACTATGTTTTCCCGAAAATGGCCCCGGCCCTGCGGATGTCCCTGCACAAGGGCTGGACGGCCGCCGTGCGGAGCGCCCTCTATCTGGTGACGCAGCGCGACGCGTAAACGGCATGCTCCCTGGGCCGTTACCGGAAAAATGAAGGGAAGGAAGCGATTCTGCAAATTTTTTAGTAATTTTATGAACTGAAACCGACAAAACGACCTGACAACTCTAAAAACCTAAAACCATGGCATATAAAAAGAACCTGACCTTCGGGCTCATCATCGGCACCCGCAACATATTCAACGCCCGGCTGGCCGCCGAAGCGCGTCCGGTGCTGCTCGACCAGATGGACAAGCTGGGGTACGACTACGTCATCCTCGGCACCGACCAGACGGCTACGGGCGGAAGCGTCGAAACGTACGCCGACGCACAGAAGTGCGCCCACCTGTTCCGCGAACACCGGGACGAGATCGACGGCATCATCGTCGTGCTGCCGAACTTCGGAGACGAAGTGGGCATCGTGAACAGCATCCGGCTGGCGGGCCTCGACGTACCGGTGCTGGTGCAGGCCTGCGACGACGACAACGACAAAGTGGACGTGAAAAGCCGCCGGGATGCTTTCTGCGGCAAGATTTCCGTCTGCAACAACCTCTATCAATGCGGCATCCCGTTTACGGACACCTCGCTGCACACCTATCCGCTGGAAAGCGAACTGTTCGGGAAGGACGTACGCCGGTTCGCGGCGCTCTGCCGGGTCGTGAACGGACTGCGGAATGCCCGGATCGGCATGATCGGCACCCGCCCGGCGGGATTCCAGACGGTGCGGTACAGCGAAAAACTCCTTCAGGCGTCGGGCATCACAGTGATCCCGGTGGACATGTCCGAAATCATCGCCGCCGCGCAAAAGATCGCCCTCGACGCGCCCGAAGTGACGCGGAAAGCGGAAGAAATCAAAGCCTACGGGCGGATACCGGCAACGGTGAAGGAAGAAAAAATCAGGCTTCAGGCACGGTACGGCGTAGCCATCGACCGCTGGATCGCCGACAACCAGGTGGATGCGGTGGCCATTCAGTGCTGGGATTCGCTGGAAAAGAACTACGGCTGCGCTTCCTGCGTGACGATGAGCATGCTGGGCGAAAAGCTGATTCCGAGCGCCTGCGAAGTGGATGTGGCCGGAGCGGTGTCGATGTACGCCCTGCTGCTGGCTTCGGGCAATCCGCCCGCCCTGCTGGACTGGAACAACAATTTCGCGGACGACCGGAACAAATGCGTCTGCACGCACTGCTGCAACTACCCTAAATCGTTTATCCGGAACGAAATCGAGATTTCCTCGCTGGACGTGCTGGGAACGGTGCTCGGTCATGAGGACACTTTCGGGGTCGTCAAGGGCAAAGTGGCTCCGGGGCCGTTCACGTTCTTCCGCATCTCGACCGACGACACGCAGGGCGTCATCAAAGCCTATACGGGCGAAGGGGAACTGACCGCCGATCCGTACGGCATGGACGGAGGCATCGCGGTGACGAAGATCGACAACCTGCAGCGGCTGATGAAATTCATCTGCAAGAACGGCTTCGAACACCACGTGGCGATGAGCCGCGGAGACGTGGCCGACGTTCTGGAAGAAGCGGCGGACAACTACCTCGGCTGGGAAATCTACCGGCACGAATAAATCCATACAGACCGGGATGCGGAACGGGCCGGAATCCGTTGCGCATCCCGGATCACCTGTTTTCACCGGACGGTTCGTCGGTTGGAAGGGGCAGGCATACGCGAAAGCGAAAAGCCGAAAAGTCTTGTATCCTTCCCGACCGCCGCGCCGGAAAAACGAACGATACGACTAACTATGAAACAGAACCTTTTCAAACTGTTGCTGCCGCTTTCGGCCCTCTTCCTGACCGGACTGTCCGGTTGCGGGGGAAACGACGCCCCTGAAAAAGGGAAGATCGCCGTGGTGATCTCCACGCTCAACAATCCGTGGTTCGTGGTGCTGGGCGAGTCCGCCAAGGCCCGTGCGGAAGAGTTGGGCTACGAAGCGGTGGTTTTCGATTCCCAGAACAACTCCTCGAAAGAAACGGAACATTTCGACAACATCATCGCATCCGGATTCAAAGCCATCCTCTTCAACCCCACCGACGCCAACGGCTCGATCGTGAACGTGCGGGCGGCCAAGGAAGCCGGGATTCCGGTTTTCTGCATGGACCGGGAAATCAACGCACGGGGACTGGCTACCTGCCAGATTCTTTCCGACAACTTTTCGGGCTGCGTCCAGCTCGGACAGCAGTTCGTCAAAACGACGAACCGGAAGGGAAAATACGCCGAACTGCTGGGGCTGGTCGGAGACAACAACACGTGGAACCGTTCCAAAGGCTTCCATACCGTCGTGGACAACTATCCCGAACTGGAAATGGTAGCCCAGCAAAGCGCCGACTTCGACCGGAACAAGGCCATGGAGGTGCTCGAATCCATCCTGCAGGCCCATCCGGACATCTCGGCGGTTTTCTGCGGAAACGACGCCATGGCGATGGGTGCCTATCAGGCCGTGCTGGCGGCGGGCAAGACGAAGCAGATCGCCGTGTTCGGATTCGACGGGGCCGACGACGTGATCAAAGCCATCAAGGAAGGGAAAATCGAAGCCACGGGGATGCAGTCGCCCATCATCATGGCGAAGACCGCCGCGGAACTGGCCGACCGTTACCTGAAAGGCGACCGGGACTTCCCGAAAAAGGTGCCCATCGCCGTGGACATGGTGACCATCGACAATGTGGATCAATACCTTCAGAACTAACCGGCAGAGAAAAAGGAGTATGAAGATGAACCGAAAAAAAGCAATTTATACGGTCGCAGGAATAGCCGTCGGCGCTTTCTGTCTCTATCACTCGGTCTATATCACCAGCCTGAGCGCCCGGAACGAAGAGTTGATGCGGCAGAACTTCAAGCCGGAACAGACGGTCGCCCATTTCTGGGAGAACGATCTGGAAGGCTTGTTGGAAAAAGCCGTGGAACTCCGGACGTTCGACAGCCTGCTGGTGCGGAATCCGCAATCGCTGGCCCAATCCTACGGGAAGACGCTGGGCATCGGGGCGCCCTATTCGATCATCGTACGGGGGACGGGTACGATAGACAGCATCGGGAACGAACGGATTTACCTGCATCCCGTCAGCGCTCCGGAGCCGGGAGGCAAACCGAGGGTCTACGCCATCCAGACGGCCTTCATTTTCAGCAATACCGTCCGGGAGGCATCCGGAGCGTTCCACATCGACGACTTCGAGAATACGATGGACTTCAACCTGATTTCCGCCGAACTGAACCGGAGAATCGTCGAAGAAGTGGCGGCCCCGATGGCCGAAAAGCTGAAACCCGGCGAACAGGTCGACTTTTACGGCGCAGCGGACGTGCATCCGGGCAAAGCGGTGCCGGTCGTGATGGACGTGGTACCCCTTCGATTAACGGTAGCAGCATATGGACAGCAATAAATCCGCTCCCGAAATCATCCTCCGGGCGCAGGGCATCACCAAGCGATGGCCCGGAGTGCTGGCCCTCAACAACGTCAGTTTCAACGTGTACGCCGGCTGCGTACACGCCATCGTAGGGGAAAACGGCGCCGGGAAATCGACGCTGATGAACATCATTTCCGGCACTTACCCCGCATACGAAGGCGACGTGCTGCTGCGCGGAGAAAAGGTATCCTTCCAGAACACCGCGGAAGCGGGACGGGCGGGCATTTCGATGATCCATCAGGAACTCAACCTGATCCCCTACCTTTCCATCGCGGAGAACATGTATCTGGGCCGCGAACCGCTGACGGCGCTCGGCACCATCGACTACCGGAAAATGCATCGGGATGCGGCGCAGGTGCTCGAACGGCTCCACTTTACGGAAGACACGCACAAACCCGTCGGCGAACTGCGGGTCGGACAACAGCAAATCGTGGAAATCGCCAAAGCCCTGTCGCTGGATGCGCAGGTGCTCATCATGGATGAACCTACCTCTTCACTCTCGGAAAACGAAACCGCCGTGCTGTTCGGACTGATCCACGAATTGACGGCCAAAGGGGTCGGCATCGTGTACATCACTCACAAGATGGACGAGCTGACCAAGCTGGCCGATTACGTGACGGTGCTGCGGGACGGGAATTTCATCAGCGAAAACCGGGTGGAAAACACGACGACGGACGAAATCGTCCGGCTGATGGTCGGACGGGAACGGAAAGACTTCTTCGTCAAGCAGGAGCACCCGAAAGGGGAAAAGCTGCTGGAGGTGTGCGGAGTTTCGCTGCGGGATTCCGAAAGCCGGAACAAATACAAGGTGAAAGACGTTTCCTTCGACGTGCGAGCCGGGGAAGTGGTCGGCATCTACGGACTGATGGGAGCCGGCCGGTCGGAGATTTTCGAAACCGTATTCGGGGTGCATCCGAAAGGCACGACGGGCGTTTTGCGGGTGAAGGGCGAGGAATTCATGCCCAAAAGTCCGGCGGAAGCCATCCGCCGCGGCATCGCCCTGATCCCCGAAGACCGCAAATGCGACGGGCTGGTGCTCGACATGGACATCACCCAGAACATCAGCCTCGCATCCCTGAAGAAAATCCTGAAATTCGGGACGCTCTGCAAAAAGGCGGAGGTGAAGATCGCCGATTTGTTCCGCAGCCGGCTGACGATCAAATCCCATTCGGCGCGGCAAAAAACGGGAGAACTCAGCGGCGGGAACCAGCAGAAGGTCGTGCTGTCGAAATGGCTGCTGACCGATCCGCAGATCCTCCTGCTCGACGAACCCACGCGCGGAATCGACATCAACGCCAAAAACGAAATCTACAAGCTCATCGACGAACTGGCCGGACGGTCGCTGGCCATCGTGGTGATCTCCTCGGAACTGCCCGAAATCATGGCCATCTCCGACCGGATCATCACCGTCTGCGGGGGACGGATCACGGGAGAATTTACCCGCGACCGGTTCACCGAAGAAAACATCCTCCGGGCTTCCCTGCCCGACAGCACCCAAACCCGTAAAAATTCATAATCGCAATGAACACGATAAAAGCGAAACTGAACCTTTCCATCCTGCAACCCCTCGTGGCTCTGATGCTGATGATCATCGCCATGACTTTCCTTTCCGATAATTTCGCCACGTCGGACAACCTGTTCAACGTCATGCGGCAGGTTTCGGTCAACTTGTGCATTTCGGTGGGGATGACCCTCGTGATCCTGACCGGAGGCATCGACCTGTCGGTCGGATCGGTGCTGGCGTTCAGCGGCGCCGTGGCGGCGGGCTTGATGAAGTCGGGCATCGAATGGGCCGGAGCCGACGTCTTCATCGGATTCACGTTTTTCGGCTGCATCCTGGCGGCTCTGTTGATCGGAGGCGCGCTGGGCTGGTTCAACGGACAGATGGTGACGCGGTTCAAGGTTCCGCCCTTCGTGGCGACGCTGGCCATGCTGACCATGGCGCGCGGCTTCACCATGCTGTACACCAACGGCTTCCCCATCACGGGAATCGGCGAACAGTTCGCCTATCTGGGCACCGGCTGGTTCCTGGGCGTGCCGATGCCGGTGTGGGTGACCATCGGCGTCATCGTGATTTTCGGTTTCTTCATCCGCAAGAGCCGGATGGGACGCTACATCTATGCCATCGGGGGAAATGAAAAGGCCACCCTGCTTTCCGGAATCAACGTGCGGAAAGTCAAGGTGACGGTCTATACGCTGGCGGGGGTGCTGTCTGCCGTGGCGGGGCTGCTGGTGACGGCACGGCTCGACTCGGCACAACCCAACGCGGGCATGGGCTACGAACTCGACTCCATCGCAGCGGTCGTGATCGGGGGAACTTCCCTCAGCGGCGGGAAAGGCTCCATCATGGGAACGGTCATCGGGGCGCTCATCATCGGCGTGCTCAACAACGGACTGGTGCTGCTGAACGTTTCTCCCTTCTGGCAACAGGTTATCAAGGGGTTGGTCATCCTGCTGGCGGTCATCCTCGACCGGATGAGTTCAAAAAAATGAGAAATCTTTTGGCGGATAACAAAAAAGTATTTACATTTGCGCACCGATTCGGGAAACCGATGAAGGTATTCGGGCAGGTCCTTTAGCTCAGCTGGTAGAGCACGACACTCTTAATGTTGGGGTCCTGGGTTCGAGCCCCAGAGGGACCACAAGAAAACCGGTAATCGAAAGGTTATCGGTTTTTTCTTGTCCGGGCTTTGGTTATCTCACTCCGTTTCCTCCGCACTTTCCGCAAAGAGCGTCTTTCTTCGCCCGAAGGAAAAAAGCTTCGCGCCGTACTGACTGCATACAACGTTATTCCTTCTCCCCCGGCCAAACGGAAAACATCCGGATGCAGGCCCTTCGGGCGGCTTCCTGACACAGCAAAGCTTCCCGGTCGGTCAAGGCATGCTCCGTTCCTTCCAAACGGCATGCGTTATGTTCCACGGTGGTTCCGACGGCCGGGGCCACGAGCGCCTGAAACCAGACGCAGGCAGCCGTATAACGCCCGGTCTTTTCATTGAGATGATAGCCGTCACGCGTGACGTCCAGCGAATCCTTCAACTCCGTCCGACGTAAATTCTGGATCGCCGTACCCGAAGGAACGACGGTTTCTATGGATGTGTTCCTCATCAGCTCCCGCACGGACTCGACGATGCACCGATACATCAGTTCCTGATCGCTGTCATAACGCGGAAAATCCCGGTGTTTCGAGTCGGCGGCATAGGCCCACGTCTGTTGCCATGCGATGCAGACGCCTGCATTCCGGCAGTTCAGGCGCACGATTTCGATCAGCCTGTCCAGCCAGGGCTGGTAGGTCTGATACATGCCGGATTTTCCGGAAACCTGCTGCAAAACGACAATATTCCACTTTTCATCCCGGATTCCATCCGCCAGGGTCGCTTTTTTGGAAACGGTTTCCCATCGGTTACCGTTCGTCTTATAATAGGCATAAGAGGGAGCATCGTGCTCATACTCCCGACAGTGACGCTCAAGGGAACATCCGCCGATGGCCAGCCGGCCCAGTACGACGTTCCCGATTCCCGCCGCCTCCAGCAAATCCGGAAGATACATCATGCCGTCGTTCGTAAAGCTGTTACCTATGCCCAGAATGCGTAAAGTGTCCGGGTTCTGCGGAATGGGAAAATTGGGAGAAGCCTGCGCAAAGAGGAAATCGCAAAAGAAAACGCTCAAGGCGAAGGAAACGATGCAGAGCAAACGTGTCGGTTTCATGGTCAGGGTTTTAATGGAGTCAACGATCGGAAACGGTTTCTCCCGTAAAGATATGAAGATATAATTTATTTCTGGAAGAGATAGCGGATTTTCACTCAAACCGATATACTCTCCGGTTCCGGTTTAACCGGGACAAGAATGCCTGGATAACCGGAATCGACGGGAGACTTTGACTGTCAGGCAGAATACAGTCTTCCTTCCCGCTAAAAAACGACGACGGATAAAACCGTCGTCGTTTCAAAATCCTCCTCCTTCGCCCGGAGACAGAACGAATCCTATCTTTCGATGAAGGTTTCGCAAGCCTCCGCACAAGCCTGGCAGGCTTTGGCGCAATCCTGGCAATGGGCCTGCTCGAACTTGGCGCATTCCTGTCCGCATGCCCGGCAAGCGTTCGCGCAAAGCGTCAGGATTTCCCGTTTGAAACGACTCCCCGGATAGACTTCGACCAGCGTAGCCGCGCAAATCTGGGCGCATTCCTTATCCAGCCGAATGCATTCCTTCATCATTTCCATGCCGTCTTCTTCCACGCAGGCCGAAAAACAGTTGTTACACAGGTAAACGCATTCGGCCAGCTTGTGTACGAGATCGGGTATTTTGGCATCCATAATTCAATATTTTAAGTGAATGAATGCCCTTCTTCACTCAAAAACGATACCACCCTATCGGACGGCCGCACGTTCGTACTTGCGCCGAAACACATACAAAAGCACGAATCCGGCCAAGGCGAAGGGCGCTCCCACAAGCGCCGTGTAATTATATTCCAAACCCGCCTCCAACGGAAGACCGCCGCAATAGGCTCCGATCGCGTTTCCCAGATTGAAGGCCACCTGCACCCCGGCCGCTCCAAGCATTTCGCCCCCTTTGGAATAACGGATAAGCAATATCTGCTGCGGACTGGAAAGGGCGAAAAGGCAGGCCGTGCAAAGGCACATCAGCAAAACCGAGGCCCAAGGAATCCGGGCCAGAAAAAAGATGAGCAACAGCACGACGCACGCGCTCCCCTGGGTGAAAGCGGCCACTTTCCCCGGCATGTAACGATCGGACAGACGTCCGCTGACCAGATTCCCGATCACCATGCCCAATCCGGCCAGCACCATCAGCGAAGTGATGCTGTGCGGAGAAAAAACGGACACCTGCGTCAACAGCGGGCTGATGTAGCTGTACCAGCAAAAGATACCGCCGTTCCCCAGCATGGTCGCTCCGATCAACAGCCACGGAGCCGCCGATTTCAAAAAAAGGAACTGTCCCCGAAAACCGGTATCGGGCAGGTTTTCGACCTGCGGCACCCACCGCCAGATGGAAAAAAGCACGACAAGCCCCCAACATCCGACCAGCAGGAACGTTAGCCGCCAGGTAAACAACGTACTGAGCGAGGTGCCGAGCGGAACGCCGAACAGGTTGGCCACGGTCATCCCCGCTACCATGATCGAAACGGCTTCCGACCCCTTTCCCTTATCGGCCAGTCGGTCGGCCACGATGGAACCGACCCCGAAATAGGCCCCATGCGGCAAACCCGAAATGAAACGGGCGACCATCATCGTCCAATAGCCAGGTGCAGCGGCAGCAAACAGGTTGCCGGCCATCACCACGCCGACCAGCACGAGCAGAATCTTTTTCAGGGGGTATTTCCGCGCCAGCACGAGTCCCGGGGCTCCGACGCATACGCCGAGCGCATAGGCCGAAATCAGGTGGCCCGCCGTGGCGATGTTGATCCCCAGATCGGAAGCGACAGCGGGCAGGATACCCATCATCACGAACTCGGCGATTCCCAGACCGAGCGTGCCGAACGCCAGAGCGATGAGGCTTTTTTTCATACCGTCGTATTTTTCAGGCGGCAAAAATAACGTATAAATCCGTCGGTTCTCTCTTCCATCCGGCTTTTTGTTTTCCGTTTCCCGAAAGGTGGCCTCCCGGAAAAAACCGATCTGGAAGAATGGGATTCCGTATTACCGGAAAGCCGGAAGCCGGTCGAAACGCCCCGGCAAGGGCGACCGATCGGGCGCCGCTTCGGAATTCAAATCAGCCCGAAATGCCGCAGGGCACGGGCGATCCCGTCCTCGTCCACCGAAGCGGTCACGTAGTCGACCGCCCCTTTGACCTCCTCCGCGGCGTTTCCCATCGCCACTCCGATCCCGGCGAACCGGAGCATTTCGATGTCGTTGCCGCCGTCCCCGAAAGCCATCGTTTCCTCCGGCCGGAATCCGTAGTGGCGGCACATCTCGGCCAACCCCACCCGTTTGCTGCTCCCCGCCGGAACGATATCGGTGAAAAGCGGATTCCAACGGGTCGCCTCGCAGCCGGGAATCACCCGCATGATGCGTTCCTCCTCTTCCTTCCGGAAAAAGGCCAGCAATTGATAATACCGCTTCCCAGCGATTTCCAACAACGCGCGGACGGGCGGCACGGGAAAATTCATCAGTCGGAAAATCGTTTCCGTCGCTTCGTCCCGGTAATTCATGCAGGAAGATTCGCCGTCCACGAACACGCACGGAAACGCCCCGCTTCCTTCCAGATACCGGACAAGAGACTCGATGTCCGCTTCCGGCAGAAAACGTTCATAAATGACCTCGTCTCCGGCCAGACACACGCCGCCGTTGAGCGTCACGTAGCCGTCGAATCGGAGCGTCCCTAAGTTGTTCATCACCGCCCTGTGACGTCCGCTCGCCACGAACAGCCGGATTCCCCTTTCCCTCAGCCGGTCGAACGCCTCTACCGTGGATACGGGAATCCGGTGGGTCTCGAAACTCACCAACGTGCCGTCGATATCGAAAAAGATCGCTTTTACCATATACCGTTCTTTCCTTCCTATCGGCAATTCCGCAAAATCGCTGCCGCCGTTTTCCCGGTCACGTTTCCGCCTTCCCCGAATGCAACGCCGCGCTCCTCGAAACGGCGTTCGATTTCCCGGACGGTTTCTTCTCCGATCCCCGCCTCGCCGAGCCGGGTGGCCAATCCGAGACTCCGGAAAAATTCCTCCGTCTTTTCGATGGCACGGTCGATGCGTTCTTTCTCAGTTCCTTTCGTCATGTTCCATACCCGCTGGCCGTATTGCAGGAGTTTCTCCCGCTTCTGTTCCCGGAGGGCGCGCAGCGTACCGGGATACACGATCGCCAGCGTCGCTCCGTGCGTCAGGCCGTGCAGGGCGGTCAGCTCATGTCCGATCATATGCGTCGTCCAGTCTTCCGGCACCCCCATCGCGATGAACCCGTTCAGGCCCATCGTCGCCGAAAGCATGAAATCGGCCATCAAGTCGTAATTCAGCCCGTCTTCCCGGATCCTGGGGGCGATTTCGATCAGGGTGCTCAGGATGCCTTCGGCCCAGCGATCCATCAGCCGGGACACGCCCGGAACGGTCATATACTGTTCCATCACGTGTACGAACGTATCGGCCAGTCCGCAGGCGATCTGTCGGGGCGGCAGGGTGAAGGTCGTCTCCGGATCCAGAATGGAAAAAACCGGATAATTACTGAAAAAGGGATACTTCTCCTGCGTTTCGTGCCGCGAAATGACCGCGCCGTTGTTCATTTCCGAACCGGTGGCCGGAAGCGTCAGCACCGTTCCGAGCGGCACGGTTTTGTCCGCGGTCCCCTTCAGCACCAATTCCCACGGATCGCCGTTATAAAGCAGCCCGGCGGAAATCAGCTTGGTGCCGTCGATGACCGAACCGCCTCCCACGGCCAGCAGGAAGTCCGTTTGCTGTTCCCGGCCCAGCGTGACCGCTTTCCGCAGGGTTTCCACGGAAGGGTTGGGCTCGATCCCCCAGAACTCGACCGTCGCCCGTTCGCCGAGCGCCTTGCGTACCTGATCGTAAACGCCGTTTTGCTTCACGCTTCCGCCCCCGAACGTGAGCATAATACGCCGGTCTGCCGGAACGAGTTCCCCCAGCCGGGCGATGGAACCCTTCCCGAACACGAGCCGGGTGGGATTCCGAAAGTCGAAATTGTTCATGGCTTTCTTCGTTTTTGACGGCAAAGATAACGGATATTCCCTTTCCGGAAACACTTTCGGAGCGGTGTTTGCCGGCATCGGAAAAAGCCCCTTTCCATGCCCGGTTCTCCGGAAAAAACATTACATTGGAGAAAATCCCTTTCGACATGAACCTGCAGACCTTTATCGAAAACTACCGCAGGGCCTTCGGCGAGAAGCCGGGGCTGCCCCTGGCTTTCTGGTACTCGGATATCCCCGCGGGCCGGACGGAGAAAATCGCCGGGTGCCTTTTCAGATGCCTGCCCGAAGTCCGGGCCGGGAATCCGGTCAGCCTGAACGCCGAAACGATCGGCTGCGGCGGCGGAAAATTCTATACGGGTTTCGCCGACATGCCCCAGCGGGTTCCGCGCTTCGTGTCGCTGCAGGAACGGTACAAGGAAACGCCGGAGCTGGTAACGGATTGTCTCGAAGCGCTGGGGGTACCGAAAGCGGAAAAAGGGTGGCTCAACCTTGCGCGGATCGACCGCATCGAAGCCTTCGATGGCATCGACGGCCTGTTCTTCCCGGCCACGCCGGACATGCTTTCGGGGCTGGTCGCCTGGGCGATGTTCGACACCAACGCCCCGGATGCCGTATCGGTGCCGTTCGGATCGGGTTGCTGCACGGTCATCACGCAGGCGGTGCTGGAAAACCGCCGGAACGGGAAACGGGTCTTTCTGGGACTGTTCGACCCTTCGGTCAGGCCGTGGCTGGAAGCGGACGAACTGGGGTTCACCGTCTCGATGTCCCGTTTCTGGGAAATGTACGAAACGATGCCCCGCTGCTGTCTTTTCGACACCCCCGCCTGGGAAAAGGTACGGAAGCGGATCGACGGTTCCGTCCAGGGATGAAGGCTATGACAAAACCCGGAAAAAGGTTCACGATTTCCCCATAATCCTGTCCATTACCCATGCCGTCCGGGCGCCGTTGGCTCCCGTGGACGGGCTTTGTCCGATACCCCGAAGATCGTTCACCACCTCTTGAATCAACGGTTGCTGAACATGTTCGGGGGTTTCGACCGGGTAACTTTCGGTTTCGATCCCGTGAACGAGCCGGATCGGGGCGAAGGAAAACACGCTGAAACACAGCTTTCCCGCCGTACCGACGATTTCCACCGTTTCCTCCGCGGAAGACTCCGGCGCCACGAAACACCACGCCCCCGTTCCCGGCACGCCGGACTTGAACCGAAAGGAGGCCGAGACGGTATCTTTCACCGCATACAGTCCTCCGCGGTTCTCCGCATACCCGCAGGCATCGGCGATTTCCCCCAGCAGGAAATCCAGTATGTCGAACGTATGCGGCGCCAGATCGTAGAAATAACCCTCTCCGGCGATTCCCCCGTCCACCCGCCAGGATTGCCCGCCGGGCTGCAAATCGGACGGCAGGGGAGCCCTGCAGTGCCGGATGCCGACCGTCAGCACCTTGCCCACCGCCCCCCCGTCGAGCAGGGATTTCACCTTTAGGAAATAGGGAAGTCCGCGCCTGTAAAACGCCGTAAACAGTTTTTGCCCTGTTTCTTCCGAGACCTTCAGCATTTCCGTGCATTGGGCATAATCCATCCCCATCGGTTTTTCCACATAAACCGGCTTTCCGGCCCGCATCGCCATCAGGGCATATTCCCGATGAGTGCTGGGCGGAGTGGCGACGTAGACCGCATCCACCTGCGGATCGGCGAGCAGGTCTTCCGCCCTCGTGTAATACTTCGGGACGCCGTGGCGCCGGGCGAAATCCGCGACCTTTGCCCCGTCCCGGCGCATGACCGCCGTCAGCGCGGAATGTTCCGCCTTGTAAAATGCCGGGCCGCTCTTCTTCTCGCAGACATCGCCGCAGCCGATGATTCCCCAGCGAACATGATTTTCCATAATTCGGGCTGTTTCTTCTTTTTGCAGGGCCGCCGCCCGTCCTGCCGGACAAGTCCCTCCCATTTAACAAATATACGATTCTATCCGGAATAACGTTTCGGAAATTTCCCGGAAATGTTACGGACACCTTTTCCCCGCCGGCGGAACCGGTTTTCGTGCGCCGTTTGGTCTCCCGGCTCATCCCGTGCCGTGCCGTCCGGACGGCATCCCGTCCGTTGGACTGCCGCATTCGGTCGCCGCTCCCGAGCCAAGCGCGTTGCGGGGAATTTCCCGCAACGACGCCAGCGTGGCGACATTGACCAGCGCCAGCAGCAGCATTCCTATTTTTTTCATGGCAGAAAAAATGGCGCTTCCCGCACCCCGAAAGCGGTTACCAAACAGAAAGTGCGGTGCCGAAAGCCTATTTTAGTCAACGCGGTTCTGGTAAACCTTAGAGTATAAAATAAGCAACAGCCCCGCACATATACTGGAGGTATATGATACCGGGAAGTCCGCCTATTCTCTACTCAATTAAATTTACCAGATTCCGTTGACGAGAATAAAGCTTACACTTTCGTGTTTCATACATCATGTCCCGAAGGACGCCACAAAGATAGACAAAAAACACGAACAAACACACGACCCCCGATGCAGGACTGTTGTGACACAAAATTACGGCCATTTTTCCGAAAACGAACCATCGGCCCGGAAATATGTTGCGCCGCGTCAATCGATCTTAAAAAACGTCTTTCGGCTGTTATCAGGACAAAACGCTGCGTAAATACTCCTGCCGTGGATTACGACAAAAACTGACATTATCCATTCGACTAAAACGACGACGGAAAAGAAAGTCACGACCGCCTTCCGCAGCGGGTCGAAAAGATGCGGCCCCGGAAGCGGAACGACGGTTTCCCGGAACCTTCATTCGTCTCCGGCAGGAAGCAGGGAATCGGATTCCGGACGCAGGCGTTTCAGGTTCTTCACCACCTTTTCCGGTGAAGCGTTGGCATAGCAGTAAACGCACAAGTGGGAACAGGTCGCATAGCTCCCGATGTCCTTGCTGCGAACGCATCCGCACGCTTTCCGTTGACCGGGGTCTTTCAGCCTCTTTCTTTCCGCCGGCGTCCGGGCGTCCCCTCCGTCCGGAGCGGACCGGTACCCCAGAAAATCCATCAGCGCCTTGTCCTGCGGAAACAGCCGGATCAGCAGATCGTCGTCGATGCATTTTCCGCGCCCGATGCCGAATTCCTCCAGCGACAGGGGTTCCGCACAGGCCACGATCCGGAAATCCGGATTGAGCCTTCGCCAGCGTTCCTGCATGTTCCCCAGCGCCTCGGCGGCGACCCGTTTCATGTCGTCCGTAAATTCCGCCCGTCCGATGTTTTGGGGCGTAAAAAAGGAACGGCAGCGGATCAGATTCCGGCGTACGGAGGGATAAACCGCCACATCCGCAAACCCGACGGAAAGCCGGTCGGTATGAAGTACCAGCCGTTCCCCCAAGCGGAACACCCTTTCCATCAGCTCCGGCACGCCCAGTCCGGGAGCAGGCAGGAGCGGATCGAATCGCCAGATCACGCGCTCCTTCCCGATCCGCCGGGACAGTTCCGCAAACGTTTCGATCCTTTTTTCCAACGGCGGCACCCCCGGTTCGAATCCTTCCCGCTCGTAATCGTTCAGCGTAAACTGGTAATAATACCCCAGCCCCCTTTCATCCAACCGGTGCAGGTACGGGAACATCGGCTCCGGATTCTTCGTCCAGAACACTACAGCTCTCGTTTTCGCCGTGGAAACGTACTGAGACGCCATCGGATTGAACGGGTTGACCCACCGGAAATACCCTCGTTCCAGCCGACGCATGAACCACGCGGCATGGAAGGCGGGAATATCTGTAGCCCGGCTGGCGGAAAGGATCAACGGAGCGATGCCCTCCCGCACCGACCCGTCCTCGGTTTCCACCGCTATTTTTTCCCAAGCAAGCGCCATTTCTTTCTGTTTTCGATATAAACGGCCCCATAGCCGTTCCTGTTGTACCGGATACGAAAAAGGCGTCCCGAAGAACGCCTCTTTCCAGCCGGCCGTTTTACGTCCGCTTATTTCTTGTTCCGCACCAGTTCGTCGGCCCGCGCCACCTGCGCATCCACGAAAGCCGCAAAATCGGTTCCCTGCGGTTCCAGATGCCACTTGCAGATTTGTTCCACACTGAGGCCGGGAGTACCGGAAACGTCGATTCCGGCGTCGTGACATTTCTGCAACGCTTCGTCCAGCGCTTTCATCCGCTGCGGCACTCTCGCCGGAACCGCTTCGCCCTCCTTCACTTCCTTCAACGCGCGTCCGCAACTGAACTTGGGCGCAGGAACGTTCTGCAGCCAGGCGATCGTCGGAGCCACGTCGATGATTTCCGCATAATCGTAAATTTCTCCCTTCTTGATGCCGCTTCCGGCCACGACCATCTGCGTCGTGCGCCCTCCCGGCATGTACGGTTCGTGCCATCCCGCATCGGCCTGACCGTGGTCGCCCATGACGATCAGCACGGTGCCGTCCCACAGATCGTTATCCTTGAGCCACTGCACGAACTGTCCCAACACGCCGTCCGTGTAAGCCGCCTGCCGCAGGTAGGGCGAATCCGGATACCAGATGTTGTTCGTATAGGGATGCCCTTCCTCCTTGTTCCGGGAACCGGCGGAACCCAGTCCCTGACAGTGGATCCGGATGAATTCCGGATTGTCGGCCAGAATGGATTTCTTGGCCGCCTCCACCGAAACCTCGTCCGTATAATGGGGCTTCATTTCTCCCTTGGGCAACTGTTCGTAGATGGAAAATCCGTCCTTGATGGCCACATAGGAAACGGAGTTTACGAAAAATCCCGTCGGGCGTTCCGTAAAGGAATGCTGGATGAAATTCCTGTTCACGCTGTCCTGTCCGATGAAAACCGTACCCGACATCAGCACCGGATTCGGAATGGAACACGTCCACGGATAGGCGTCGCTTTTGGCCGGGTGCGCCGGCAGCGGAAGCCACACTTCCCGGAACAGCACCCCGCTGTCCGCCAATGCGGTGAAAGCAGGCATGGCAGCTTTCTGGTGCAACCCAGAAGTCATGCCGTCGATCACGAACAGGATCGTACGTTCGGGTTTCTGCTGCACGGTCTTGTCTTTGCCGCCGGCGCATCCGGTCAGCAGGGCCAGGAACGCTGCCGGTAAAAACCATTTGCTCTTTTTCATAGACATTTTTTTAAAGTTCGGATATTTTATGTTATCGTTTCCTTGTCTTTCATCCGAAAAACGGAACCGGATAAAAATAATCAATATTTTTTGAAAAACAATCTTTCCTTCCTTTCAGCCCGCAAAAATGCGTTCTTCCTGCTGTCTCTTATCCGTAGGACACTCATCGACAACGCTCTCTTCCGTTTCCCAACTCCGGATCGTTTCCTTTCGGAAACGAAGTTCCTGCCGCGCTTCCGGGATACGGATGCATAAATCGGACGATCCTTCTTCTGCCGGAACCTGTAAATGCATTTTTACCTTTACCCGAAATTACCGGCATGAACCATCCGCATTTCGACGAAACCGCCGAGCCGGATCACGGCACCGAACAAAAAAAGGGGGATCCGCAAAACCGGCTCCCCCCTCATACCATGCGACAGATTAAAGACCGTCCAGCGTAAAAGTCACGATTTCCGGTTCCGGATCGTTCAAAAGGCAGTACAGTTTTCCATGCTCCCAATCCACATCGAACGACAGGATTTCTTTGTCCAAAGCGTACTTGGTCAGCGGCTTCCCGTTCCAGTCGAAGGCATAGATGCTTTGGATGTAACGATCGAAATCCTCCCGTTTTTCAATCCGCACTCCAACGAATCCGACCAGCATCTTCCGGTCGTTCGCCGCCACGTGATCGAACATCAGGTAGTCCGGTTCTTGAAAATAACGGGTCAATCCGTTGTTACTCGCTTCCCGGAACGAAACCTCCGCGCCCAGCGGGCCGCGCAGGCGTCTTTTCAGCTTCGCATCGCCGTCATAGATGTCGATGCAGTCGATCGAACGGCACACAACCGCCAAATGCCGACGATCCGGGGACAGATACAGATCGGACTGCAGCAAGGCATTGTTGGGCTTGCGTCCCATCATATCGGGGAAGTCAGGAAACGATCCGACCGTGTCCGATACCGTTCCCTTTTCGTCCAGCAGGATCATGCGATTATCCGAAGAAGCGCTGGCAAGCGCCAGGAACGTCCCCTTCTTCCAGGGCATGATGCGCATAAATTGCACTTTCGGGAACCGGAAAACGGTATCCGTGACGAACCGCCGCTCACCCGGCACCATCGACAACCGGAAAACCTTGCTGTCGGCCAAACTCGACACGCAGATGTCCCCTTCATCCACAACGATATCCCGAATGCCGAGCATCTCCCCCGGCCCCTTGCCGCGGGGAATCATCCGTGCAACCGTCCCGTTTAGGAGATCGACGACGGTAAGCAGCCGGTCGCTTCCGATTTCCTGAAACACCAGGAAACCCTCCGGATGCACCCGGAGCAAATAAGGATCACCCAAAAAAAGGCTGTCATTGCGGTATTTTTCCGCATCTGCATACCGCAACGTCTTCACTTCAAAATCCTCGTCGGTGAAATGGACCGCCTCATCCGTTCTTCCCGGTCCGCAGGCGGTAAACAATCCGCAGCACAACAGCAGAACATACAAGGTTCGCTTCATAGTTTAGGGTTTAATAACTTTGTTAAAATTAAACGTTTTGAACGAAAAAAGCAATCGTTTTCAGTACATGTTCCGTAATCTCGGATGCCTCTTGTCCGTTTCCTTTTCCATCCCGACAAAAAAGACGGAAGCGTGTGCTTCCGTCTTCTGCAAACCGTCCGGCGATTTTACCGGTTCCGGTTTCGATCCACATGCGGGCGTACTTTCACTACCCGGTTGTTGGGCAAATCCGGAATGTACAGCACGCCGTCCGCTTCGATCAGGCGGGCAGGGCCGCCGAGCTTCACGCCGCCCAAATCCACCATGCTCACCTCGTTATTGCTGAGATCGATACAACCGACCTCCCCGTCGACCCAGTTGGTGAAGTAAAGGAGGTTGTCGTCTTCCGCCACGGCAAGACCGTCGTAATGTCCCTGCCGGTCGCTGAGTTTGACCGGTATGGGATTCGCAACGTCTTCGATCACGTAGATCACGTTATCGGCGGAAGTGTTGCCGTCGGGAGGATAGGAAGCGACATAGGCCGTGTTCCCCTTGAACGCGATGCCGTTGGCCCCCGGAACATTGGCCACCACTTTCAGGGAATCGTCGGGATCTTCCACGTCCATCATGTAAATGTTTCCCGAATTGGTAACCGTAATATACAGATCGTCGCCGTTGAAAGCCAGGTCGTTGACATAATTTTCCCCCTGCGGAAGATTGATGATGCCGGGCGCCACGTCCAGGTTTTCGAGGTCGTAGATCACCAGCTTGTTCACGTCGGCCACATAGAGATTGTCGTTCTTCACCTGCATCCCTTTCGGGGCCGAAAGGATGCCCGAAGGGGGGACGAGCATCCGGGAAACGGTATCCGCTCCCGCAAAGGCCAGGATGTATCCCTTCCCTTCGTCGTTGAGCGGATCGAGCCGGCTGCTGCCGAAATTGGCCACGTATAACACGGTGTCGTTCAAAGCTACGCTTTCCGGATAGGAAATCCCGTCCGTCAGCACCACCACTTCCGCCGTCCGGTTTTTGTCGCCGCATGCCATCGCTAACACGGCGGCGGTCATCACGAGTAACGTTTTTTTCATCGTTTCCAGGAATTTGTTAAAAACTGTTTGATTGAAGGATTCGGGAGCGATCCCGGTTTCGCAAATATAGGCAAATTCCGCATCGGCCCGCCCTTCTCCGCCCGCCACCGAAGGCTTTCGCCGAAAACGGACACAAACAAAACCTTTCCGGCAATCCGCGGTTTCCGTCCGGCACACCGGGCCGGCTTTCCCCCTCCGTCTGCGGGGCAGAAATAAAATCCGATGAAAAGAGTACAACGTATCCGAATTTTATCTATATTTGTTACACGATCGTATTCGAATCCATTCTCCCCCTTATTGATTGGAACATCTTGTCGGCTGCGCCTCTCTCCGCCGCACCGGCCATTCTCCCCTTATAGCGTTTACCAGCGTTCGGCGGCGCCATAGCCTCCGGCCCGAATCTCCGGGAAGCATGGAACACACAGTTACGAAAAACGACACGACGCGGGCGGAAAGCCCTGCCGGAAAAAGTCATCGGGAGAAAAGTCCGAAAAATCGTCTTTTCGGAAAGACGCCTCTCTTCCGCCGTTTTCCCGCCGGCACTTTTCCTTTCCCCGGAACCCGCATTCACCGAACCGTTATCCGACAATCCCGATGCCTATGAAACATTAAACCAAAGCCTCTCCGTGAAGCGACTCCGGACAAACTTCTCCCCGAATACTAACCCTTAACTTTCACGACCATGCAGAAGTTTGTCGCACATATTTCCCTCCGGGTCATCGGGACACTGATCCTGCTGCTCCGGGCACCGATGCCCTCTTTTTCTCAAAACCTGGACGCCCAGGGCAATCTCTTGATTCCCTCGCCCCAAGCCTGGTGTTTCGCCAAATACGGGAACACCCCCGTCAACCTGTACACCGGAACCGTCTCCGTCGAAATTCCCCTCTACGTTTACGAAGACAACGATTTCCGGCTGCCCGTCTCCGCGGGCTACGCTTCCAACGGACTGATGCCCGGAATCCGGCCGGGCATTCTGGGAGCCGGATGGTTCCTGAATGCAGGAGGAATCATAACGCGGGAAATCAAAGGCATTCCGGACGAAACCTATTCGGGAGTAGGCGTCTTCGGATACTACCACCTGCATCGCAAAAACAATCCGCAGCTTTCCTCTCCGGCTTATATGCCGGATCTGGATCTGCGTGTGCAAAAAATCACCAACGCCGGGGACGGTTCTTCCTACGAAACCGAACCCGATGTTTTCCATTTCAATCTGCCGGGCTGCCGGGGCTCGTTCTTCCTGGGCCCGAACGGTCAGGTACACGTATACGATACGGAAGGGCCGCAGGGAGAAATCCGGGTGCAGGCAGAAGAAATCCTGGACGGGCTTTTCTTCACGATCACGACCGGAGACGGCTACCGCTACACGTTCGGCTCCTCTACCGATACTCGGGAAGAATCCTGTTACGGTGAAGACATCGTCAACAGCGGGAACGGCGATATTCTGCACGACAAAGGGAGCCCGATTTGCATCTCGGCCTGGCTTCTGCACACCATCGAAGCCCCGAACCGCCGGACGATACGATTCAATTACATGCGGGCCAGCGAAGTCAATTACAATTATCGCCCCCAGGCACGCACCGCCGTTTACGTCCATCAGTTCCAATGGGCGGTTCCACCCTTCGATTCCGGCTCCGGTTCCGGGGGAAGCGCTCAAACCGTACTCGGCATCCGGAGTTCGGGATTCCAGTCTACCGAGCTGCAAAGCATCGACATAGACGGGAGGGTGGAAATCCGTTTCGCATACCGGGAGGAAGGATCGGAAATCCTGTCTCACCTCAACCCGCCGTATGATTTTTATTCGATCGACAAACTCGATTCCCTGGTCGTTGTCGACCGACTCACCAACAGAACGCTTCGGACATGCCGTTTCGCCTACCGCACTCCGGACAGGGGGAATCCCGCACTTTTCCTCAAACGCATCGACATTGCGGGAGAAGCGCCCTACCGGATGGATTATTACGACCTGGAAACCGACTTCCCGACGATGGACACCTATTCCATCGACCACTGGGGATATTACAACGGTCAAAGCGCCTTGAAGGACAACAACTTTCTCCCGACCGTCCGGGTAGATGCCAATTACGACGAAACGATCTCCGCTCCCGACCTGCGAGCGCCCGATGCAACGGCTGCCCGGAAGGGAATGCTCAAGACGCTGATTTATCCCACCGGCGGGCACACCCTTTTCGAATACGAAGCGAACGACTACTCCGGACAGGTGGTGCGGAGCAGCGCGTCGGCTTTCCTGCCTGCATTGGTTTCCGTAACGGGGAACCCGAAAACGGGCGGACTGAGAATCCGCAGGATGACGGATCACACCTCCGACAGCGTGGCGACGTGGAGGGAATTCGTCTATGAAAACGCACCCGGCATCAGTTCCGGCATCCTGCTGCAAACGCCCCGGTACAGCATCCGATACCGGGCAGAGTGGACTTTCCCGCCCGCCGTTTCGGGCAGCCTCACCCAATCTGTCAACAAGACGGACGCCGTGAATTCCATTTCCACGACCATCGACCATTCCCACATCGGTTACAGCCGGGTGATCGAGAAACGTTCCGACGGTTCGTCCGTGGAACACCTTTACACGGATTACAAGACCATGCCGGACAGTAAATATACGGTCGAGGGACACACATCGGGGTACAGCATCACGGCCCCTTCTTCGACCATCATCCTCAACCTGACGGCCACCATCGGTTCGGCTCACCTTTATCGGGGAAAACCGGCCCGAACCGTCTTCTACGACAGCGCGGGCAAAAAAGTCCGGCAGGACACCTACCTTTACGACGCATCCCGAACCGAAGCGATCGAAACGGGAGACGTGGCGGGGGACTCCTTCTACCGATACAAACGGCACACGGGAGCCTATCCCCTGAAAACAACGGTACGAACGGAATACTTTTCCGGGGATTCGCTGGTTTCGGAAACCCGCTACGCTTACAATGCCCTCGGTCAAACCGTCCGGACGGAACAACTGCAGCCTGACGGAACCGTTCGGGGCATCCGGACCTGGTACGTCAGCGACCTGGAAACCCGTTCCATCGCGGAAGACAGTCTTCTTTCCAAACACATGCTGCAACATCCGTTACGGGTGGAATCGACGACGGCCGAACCCGGCAAAGCCGAAGCCTTCACGGGCGGAACCCAATATAAATACGGCGTTTTCGGCACCTATGGTCTTCCCCTTCAGGCCGAAGTGCTGGAAGCGGAACTTTCGGAACCGCTGCCGGTCGGAGCTCTCGTCCGCCTTCCGGATCAGGTCATGACCCGAAGGATTCGCTACGATGCATACGACGACGGGGGAAACATCCTGCAAACGACCGACCGGCAGGGGACGAGTACCGGTTACATCTGGGGATATGGAGGGCTGTATCCGATAGCGAAAGCGGAAAACGTTTCCATCGACCGTATCGGGCAAGCCGTTCCGGGACTGGAAGGCATGGCCGTCCGCCCCTTAACCGATGCCCTGTCCCCGGAGCAGGAAAAAGCGCTTCGGGAACTGGAAGGCGCGTCGGTCACCACTTCCACCTTCCTGCCGCACGTCGGGATTTCTTCCGTGACCGATCCGTCCGGAAGAACCCTTCGTTACGAATACGATCCTTATGGGCGCCTGAAGTACGTGCTGGACGAGGACGGGCATATTTTGGAACGGTATGAATACAATTACAAGCACTGAAACCGGTTAAAATCAGAACTATGAAACGGTTGTTTTTCTTTTTGAGTTTATGGCTGGCCGCATCGACGGTCTACGGATACATAGGATTAAGCGACGTCTATCCTTCCAGCACCACGATTTCGGCTCACAACGGTGTGGCGGAATTCAGCTATACCTTAGCTTCATCTTATCCCAACAGCGCCGAGTTTATGGGAGAAGAAGTGGAAATCTATATTTCACATCATTATGGTATCGATGTCAGTGTAGACATCGTTCCTTATTCGGAATATGCCGGAGATATGTACATCTCGTTTCCGGACAATCCGACTCTGCATCCTCGCAATATTCACGTTCAAGACGGAGGAGCAGGATTCAGCATAGAACAATTGGGAGAATTCATCATTTATGACGTCGGCGGAACGACGGTAGCCCCGGCGACCATCACTCTCAGCGGATCGCAGCGGGAAGCTACCTACCAGTTGATCCGGGATGGAAGCCAGATCGTAACCTCCAAGGAGGGAACCGCTTCTCCGCTGACCTTTGAAAATATCGGAACAGCGGGCACCTATACCATAAAAGCCACCTATTCCACACAGTACCGGTGGATGAACGGAGAAGTACGGGTCATCGTGGAAACGCCCCTGATACCGGGAACCGCCGGGCCCTCCCAATCCATTTACACGGGTACAGCTCCATCCGTCTTAACCCATGAAGGAACGTCCGGAGGAACTAATACTTACAGCAGACAATGGCAACAGAGCGAAGACGGAGCTAATTGGGCAGACATTCCCGGAGCTACGGGAACTTCCTACGCTCCCGGAATACTGAACCGTACGACTCATTACCGGGTAAAAGTAACCAGCGGTTCACAAGTTCAATATACGGCGACGGTCACCATCACGGTAGCCGATCCGGAGCTTATTCCGGGCAGCATTACGCCCTCTTCCCAGATGATTGTTTTGGGCGAGGCGGCTCAGACACTTTCCCACACGGGGCTTTCGGGAGGCAACGGCACCTATCTGAGACAATGGCAACAAAGCGCGGACGGCACCAACTGGACGGACATTCCCGGAGCAACGATCGCGACTTATGCCCCCGGAACGCCCGATCGTACGACCTATTACCGAATAGCGGTAACGAGCGGTGCCCAAATCGCGTTCACGGCTTCGGTAACCGTAAACGTATCGACCACTCCCCCGGAAGGAGGTTATATCGATCCTTCCCATCAAACCCTCATCGCCGGAAACACGGCTACCGCCCTAACCCATGAAGGAGCTTCCGCCAGTGTAGGAACTTTTACCCGGCAATGGCAGCAGAGTGCGGACAGCACCAATTGGACGGACCTTCCCGGAGCAACGATCGCGACTTATGCCCCCGGAACGCCTTCCCAGACCCTTCATTACCGGGTGAAAGTGACCGTCGGTTCTTTGATCTCCTATTCCGGAACAGCTACCGTAGCCGTTTATCCGGTGCTGACAAGCGGAACGCTTTCCGCCTCTCAAACCATCGATTACGGTACCGTTCCGGCCCCATTGAGTTATACCGGAGCTTCGGGAGGCACCGGATCGTACCTCTACCAGTGGCAGCAGTCCGAGGACGGAACCAGCTGGATGGACATCCCCGGAGCCACCGGGACCTCCCATGCACCGGAAGCGCTCACCGCAACCACCTATTATCGGGTATCTGTTACCAGCGGATCGCAGAGCCTTTCTTCCGCCCCCGTAACCATTGCAGTTTATCCGCTTCTGGCAGCCGGAACGGTTTCATCCTCCCAAACGATCGACTACAATACCCTGCCCGCTCCCCTGCACATATCGGGCGTTACCGGCGGGACAGGAGCTTACCTCTACCAGTGGCAGCAAAGTGCGGACGGAACCAGCTGGACGGATATCCCCGGAGCCACCGAAACCACCTATGCTCCGGAAGCGCTCACCGCAACCACCTATTACCGGGTATCCGTTACCAGCGGATCGCAAGTCGCCGTCTCCGAAACGGCGCTCGTTACCGTCTATCCCGTACTCACAGGCGGCGAGGTGCTTTCCTCCCAAACGATCGATTCCAATACCCTGCCCGCTCCCTTGCACATATCGGGCGTTACAGGCAGAAACGGCGTCTATACCTATCAATGGAAACGGAGCAGCAACGGAATCGACTGGTTCGACATTCCCGGAGCCACCGAAACGACTTACGCTCCGGAAGCGCTGACTTACACGACCTCCTTCCGGGCCGTTGTCCGCAGCGGATCGCAGGAAACCGAAATCGCTTCCGCGACGATCACCGTGCGGGGAGGCGATCCCGCGCTGGCAGCTGGCACGGCCATCGCCTCACAGGTGCTTTTCGGAGCAGCTACCGCCCGACCGCTGGAACTGACAGACGTAGCGGGCGGAAACGGCACCTATGCCTATCAGTGGCAACAAAGTGCGGACTTGCGCACATGGACCGATATTCCCGGCGCTACGGATGCGACATATGCACCCGGCCGTATCGACCGAACCGCCTATTACCGCGTCCGGGTAACCAGCGGCCCGCAAACCGAATATTCCCGCAAGTGCATCATCCGGGTGGACGGATTCATGCTCACCGGAGGAGGCGTGCTGAACGATTTGCCCTACCAGGGAGGAGAGGCGAACGGCTATTATACGGTCGGGTATCCCGATCACAACCGCCCCGAAGACATCGCCTCGGCCCTCGAAGACCTGCTATACTACACCTACGACATAGCGGAGATTTACGTGACCGGAGTCAGCACCGGCCCGGAAGAAGGCACACTGACCTTCTTCTTTCCCCCCAACCGACATCCCGAAAACCAGGCTTACGAGGTTTCCGTATTGCAGGACGTGACCTTTACCATTCGCCAGGAAGCGATTCAGGGCGGATTGTGGGAGTTCGACGTATGGAACAACGACAACAGAATCTTTATGAGCGAAACGCAGGCCGACGGGGTAAAGTACCGCTTGATCCGAAACGGCTCCGAAGTGGTGAAGGAAATGGACGGCACCGGTACGGAGCTGTACTTCGGAGAGGTTTCCGGAGAGGGAGAATACGAAGTGTGGGCCATATACCGGGAAAAAACGAAGAAAATGAAAAACACCGTCCGGATTACGGCGCCTCCGGTAGAAGGAATCGCCTTGTCGACGGATGAAAACTACGTGCTGCGCCTCCGTCCCCGGGAAGAAATCCTGCTGATGGAAACGGTATCTCTGGATAATTCTTCGGCGGATGTCACCTACTACGATGGTTTGGGACGGGCCAAACAAAAGGTGGAAGTGGGAGCCACTCCCCGAGGCGAAGACCTCATCC
>CAMLTW010000016.1 GCA_946486375.1 uncultured Rikenellaceae bacterium | reverse complement strand
TCTGGACGCCCGGATCGGACTCTTTCACCCGCAACCCCTTTCCGGAGCCGGTGCAAAAGTAAGGGGAACGGACGGCGGTCGATGAGTTCGCATCGCCGAAGTGCATGTCGGTTCGGTAGGGCATGGGGTTAGATTCCCACGGCTTCTGACGAAGCCTCGCAATGACGCAAAGGGTTCCCGGAAAACGGACAAGCAGGGACGATCTTCCGACCGTTCCGAAACTCCGTTACCGCGCGTCATGCTGAGCGAAGCCGCAGGCGGAGCGTGAGCATCTCTGTTTGTTCATTTCTGCTTGTTATACAGAGATTGCCACGTCGCTACGCTCCTCGCAATGACGGGAGGAGGCTATCGTTACCGATGGTCGCGGGACGACTACGGGCTGCGGTCGGTGAGCTCGCAGGGCCTTCAGCCCTGCTCGGTTCGCAATGACGCGATGCAACCGGTTTCCTCTAACCATCCGGAAGCCTTACCGCCTTTGCGTCATTCCGAGCGAAATGAAGTGAAGCGTGGGAATCTCTGCCCGGCATAAAAAAAGAAAAGAAACTGACCCGCTTTCGGCAGGTCAGGGTTTGGATTTTTTTGTCAAGCCTGCGGGATTTCCTCCGCATGTCGAAAGTCATCGGGACGACCGCCGCCACCACCGGGCGATTTCTCCCGTCAGGAGCACGCCTACGCCCGTAGCGCAGACGATGAGCAGCCAGTCCGGCAGCGTCAGGGGCCTCGTGCGGAAAATGCTTCCGGCCCATGTGACGATCACGATCTGACCGATCAGAATCAGCGCCAGCACCGACAGGAACGCCGGCGTCTTTCCCAGTCCCCGGAAGGCGGATTCGCGGGTGCCGAACACGCGGGCGTTGAACAGGTTCCAGAACTGAAGCATCACGAACACCGTGAAGAAGGCCGAAAGCTGATAGAGGGTGATCCCGGGGCCGAACCACAGGAGCAGACCGCTCAGCACGGCCACGAAAAGCGCGGCGGTGCCCAGAATCCGCCGGGCCATCGGAGGAGTGATGATGAACTGCCCGGACGGGCGCGGTTTGTCCAGCATCACTTTCGGATCGGGCGGCAGGGACGCGAGCGCTCCGGCGGCGAAGGTGTCCATGATGAGGTTCACCCACAGCATCTGCGTGACCGTCAGCGGCAGCGCGGCTCCGAACAGCGAGCCGAAAAAGACGATGACCAGCGCGGTGACGTTGATCGTGAGCTGAAAGACGATGAACCGCTGGATGTTCCGGTAAAGCGACCGTCCCCACATCACCGCCGTGGCGATGCTGTTGAACGAGTCGTCCAGCAGGGTGATGTCGCTGGCCTCCTTGGCCACCGCGGTGCCCGTTCCCATCGAAAGGCCGACGTGGGCGAAATTCAGGGCCGGGGCGTCGTTGGTGCCGTCTCCCGTCACGGCCACCACTTCCCCGCGCCGCTGGAGCAGTTGCACGAGCCGCTGCTTGTCGGTAGGACGGGCGCGGGACATGACTTTCAGATCGCCCACCCGCGCGAGCAGTTCCTCGTCCGTGAGGTTCCCGAACTCGGCTCCGGTCAGGTGGTTCCGCTCGTCGTCCCCTTCCGTCCAGAGGCCGATCCGACGGGCGATTTCGATGGCGGTTCCCGGCGTGTCGCCCGTGACGATCTTCACGGCGATCCCGGCGGAAAGACAGCGGGCCACCGCCTGCGGCACGTCTTCCCGCACCGGGTCCATGATGGCCGCGATCCCCAGGAAAACGAGACTGCCCGTTTTCATCGCCTCTTCCCACGTGACTACGGAGGCGGCCACGTCGCAATAGGCGAAACCGAGCGTTCGCATGGCTTGCCGCTGGTAGGCCGCCAGCTGCGTCTCGACGGTTTGCCGGAAGGTTTCCGCCGACTTTTCCCCGACGGCCGTCAGCACGGTGCGGCAGCGGGTGAAGACGATTTCAGGCGCTCCCTTGACATAGAGCCGGTTTCCGTGCCTTTTTCGCACGAGGGTCGCCATGTATTTGCGCTCCGTCGAAAACGAAAGCTGGTCGAGCGTTTCGGCCCCGTCCCGCAGGGCCGCGTAATCGGTTCCCTGTTCTTCCAGCCAGAGCAGCAGGGCCCCTTCCGTCGGATTGCCCACGGGCTTGACCTTTCCGTCCTCTTTTTCCAGAAAGGCGGTGGAGTTGACCGCCATCCCTTCCCGGATCAGGTCGTCCGCCGGGCCGTGTCCCGACCGGTCGCCGGAAAGCGCGTAGAATGCCGTTTCGGCCACGCTCATTTGGTTCCGGGTGAGCGTCCCGGTCTTGTCGGTGCAGATGACGGTGGCCGCCCCCATCGTTTCGCAGGCGTGCATTTTCCGCACGAGGTTGTTGGACTTGAGCATCCGCCGCATGCTGAGGGCCAGGCTCAGCGTGACGCTCATCGGCAGTCCTTCCGGGACGGCCACCACGATCAGCGTCACGGCCACCATGAAGTAGCCGAGAATGGCTCGCGCCGTTTCCATCGACACCCACGTCTGCGCCCGCAGCGGATCGATGCCCCAGAACAGGTACCCGAGGCCGGCCAGCACGCCGAAAACGGCGATACCCAGCCCGATCCAGACCCACCAGCCCCACGCTTTCACCGGGCGGGGCAGCGGACGCGGTTTCCCGATCAATTCGAATCCGTCGTGCACGATCGGCACCCAGACCTTCACCAGCAGCGCGGCGGCACCGGCCAGCACGGCTCCCAGCAGCCAGAGCTGCCCGAAGGTGTAGGCCGCCCCGGGTCGGAAAACGTCTTTCAGGAAAAGGGCGATGAAGGTGAGGAAGGCCAGCCCGAACCCGATGACCCCGATGAATTTCGCCAGCTTTTCCAGCTGCCGGGTCAGGGGCGTCTTTTCGTCCGATTCGAGGGCCGACTGCCGGGCCACCTTGCCGTATTCGGTGCGGTCGCCCACCGCCGTGACCGTAAAGGTGCCGTGCCCTTCCACGATGGTGGTTCCCCGCATCAGCATGTCCGACGGATAGGTGGCTTCCGCGTCGAAGCGGGCCGGGTCGGCGGTCTTGGAGGCGACCGGTTCTCCGGTGAGGTTGGATTCGTTGACGCTCAGCGATACCGCTTCGGCCAGGCGTCCGTCCGCAGGCACTTCCTCCCCTGTTTCGATCACTACGGCGTCCCCTACGACGATGTCCCGCTTGGGAACCTCCCGCAGCGCGCCGTCGCGGTACACCTTGTAAAGAATGTCGTTGTCCACCGTGCCGAGCAGGTCGAATTTCCGCTGGGCGTCGTACTCGAACCAGAAGGCGATTCCCGTGGACAGGATGACCGCGCAGAAGATGCCGATGGTTTCCGCATACCCCCCTTCGGCGAACGCGATTCCCAGCGAAAGAAAGGCGGCGATCAGCAGGATGCGGATGACGGGATCGGTGAATTTTTCGAGGAAAAGTTTCCACCACGGGGTGCGCGGAGGCGGGGTAAGCAGGTTGGCCCCGTGCCGTGCCCGGCTTTCTTCGGCTTCCCGGCTGCTGAGTCCGCGTGTGTGTCCGGCGTGTGTTTCCATAGCAAGTAGAATCGGTTTGTGTCGTAAAATCGACGGGCGTTCGTTTCGTCCCGGCGGCATATTTCGTTCCGCGCGTACTTTTTTAACGTCGGCCGCGGCGTTCTATTATGTAAGTCTCCTTCCGCGCCGGGTCTAAATCCGACGGATGTGTTCCTTTTTGGAGCTGTCCAGCTTGACGGCCACGAACAGCAGCACCGTGAAGGCGATCAGCGACGAGCCGCCGTAACTGAAAAACGGCAGCGGGATGCCGATCACCGGCATCAGTCCGACCGTCATGCCGATGTTCACGATGAAGTGGAAAAACAGGATCGATGCCACGCTGTAACAGTAGATGCGTCCGAACGTCTCCTGCTGCCGCTCGCCCATGGCGATCAGCTTCAGGATCAGGGCGCCGAACAGGATCACCACCGCCGCGCTTCCCAGGAAACCCCACTCTTCCCCGACCGTGCAGAAAATGAAGTCGGTGCTTTGTTCCGGCACGAAATCGTATTTGGTCTGCGTCCCTTCCAGAAATCCCTTGCCCGAAAATCCGCCCGAACCGATGGCGATCTTGGACTGGTTCACGTTGTACCCCCAGTTTTTCAGGTCGGATTCGAGGCCCAGCAGGTCGAGGATCCGTTTCTGCTGGTGGATTTGCAGCACGTTGTCGAATACGTAGTCGATGGTGTTGGTGAAGCAGAGCGAGCCGACGAACAGCAGCACGAACAGGTAGACGTTCCGCAGCCGGTGCCGGAAGGCGTAAATCAGCACCACGACGAGCGACAGCAGGGAGGAAATCACCAGTCCGGCGTAAAAGGAGATTTCGCCTCCCAGCACCCGGAACAGGAAATAGAGGCCCAGCGCTCCCAGCAGCACCCCGGCGAAGTAGACGATTTTCTGTTTCCAGCGTCCGTTGAGCGCTCCTTCTCCCGCGATGCACACCAGCAGCATCAGCAGCAGGAGCGGCACGGGTTCGAGCCAGAACGAGAACACGAACAGCGTCACCAGCATGAACAGCGCCACGTAGAGCCAGCCGTTGAACCCTTCGCGGAACAGCATGAAGAAGAACGCCCCGTAGACCAGCGCCGATCCGGTGTCGTTCTGAAGCATGATGATCCCGACGGGAATCGCCAGGATGAAGAAGACCGTCGCCACCGAGGAAAAGCGGTGGATGTTGAAATTGTAGGAACTCATCGCCCGCGCGACCGCCAGCGAAGCGGTGAATTTCACGAACTCGGTGGGCTGGATGCGCACCGGGCCGAATTCGTACCACGACCGGGCGCCGTTCACCTCCTTTCCGAACACGAAGACCCCCAGCAGGATCACGATGGTGATCCAGTAAAGCGGGTAGGCGAGAATGTGGTAGTATTTGGCGTCGATCAGCAGCACCGAGACGGCGAGGAAAAAGGAAATGCCCATCCACACCAGCTGCATTCCGTAACGCTGCGAGATGTCGAAAATGTTCGCATGCGCCTCGTCGTAGACGGCGGCATAGATGTTCAGCCAGCCGATCAGCACGAGGGCGAGGTAGATGAAGATCACCGGCCAGTCCACCCCGGCGAAGGTCAGTTTATTGCTGTTTTCGGTCATAGGCGGGGTAGCTGAGCTGCAGGTTCTTGATGTACTGGACGAGATCGGGCCGGGTGACCGTGTCGGCGAGGTACTGCTCCATCAGCACCCGCGCGATCGGCACGGCGATGGTGGCCCCCCAGATGCCGTTCTCGATGTAGACCGACATGGCGATTTTGGGCTTGTCCAGCGGAGCGAAGCAGGCGAAGGTCGAATGGTCTTTCCCGTGGGGATTCTGCGCCGTGCCCGTTTTGCCGCAGACGTCCAGCCCGTCGATCCGCGCCCCCGTGGCCGTGCCGCCCACGTTCACGGCCCGCCACATGGCCTCCGCCACGACGTCGAAGTGTTTCGGATCGACCTTGGAATGGTGTTTTTCGTAAAACCGCCGGTCGAGGGAATCCTGTCCCGAAACCTCCTTCACCACATGGGGAATGTAGTAATACCCCCGGTTGGCGATCGTCGCGATGAAATTGGCCATCTGAAGCATCGTCACCCCCAGCTCTCCCTGCCCGATGGAAAGGGAAACCGTCGTGAGGGAGTTCCAGCGGCTGCGATAGATGCGGTCGTAGAGTTCCCGCGTGGGGACGGTGCCGTTGAGTTCGTTGGTGAAGTCCGAGTTGAGCTTGCGCCCGAAGCCGAAACTTTCCACATAGTCCCGCCAGACGTCGAAACCGTTCTTCACTCCGCCGTATTTCTTGTCGTCCACCAGATTCCGGTACACGTAGCAGAAGTACGCGTTGCACGAGGTCTGGATGGCCGCCGTCAGGTCCACCGGCGAGCTGTGCGAGTGGCATTTCACCCCGCGCCCCACATGATAGCCGTTGGTGCAGGGGTAGGTGTTTTCGGGGACGAGCGTCCCTTCCTGCAGGGCGACGAGGGCATTGACCAGCTTGAAGGTCGATCCCGGCGGGTAGGCCGACATCACCGCCCGGTTGAACAGCGGGTGGCGCGGGTTCCGGAGCAGCTTCATGTAGTTGTTGCCCCGTTCGCGCCCCACCAGTTCGTCCGGATCGTAGGACGGGCTGCTGGCCATCACGAGGATTTCCCCCGTCGAAGGCTCGATCGCCACCACGCTTCCGACCTTCCCTTCCAGCAGTTCCTCCGCCAGCGCCTGCAGCTTGGCGTCGATGGTGCAGACGATCGACGATCCGGGCGTCGCCAGCGTGTCGTACACGCCTTCCGCGTAAGCTCCCTTGGGCATCCCGTGCACGTCCACCATCTGTATCTTGACCCCCTTGGTGCCGCGGAGCACTTTTTCGTACGCCTGTTCGATCCCGCTCATGCCGATGTAGTCTCCCCGCTTGTAATAAGGGTTCCGCTCGATGATCCGTTCGTTCACCTCACCGACGTAGCCCAGCAGGTTGCCGGCGATTTTCCGCGGATAGGAACGGATCGTGCGGTATTGGGTGTAGAAGCCCGGAAAGTTCCGTTCTTCCAGCTTGAGCTTCACCTCTTTGGGCAACTGCTTGAAGAGCACCGAAGGCCGGCGGCGGGAGTACTGATAGGCCTTTTTCATTTCCCGCAGGAAAAGGGCCTTGTCCACGCCCAGAATGTTGCACAGCAGGGTGGTGTCGAAGGGCTTCACGTCCCGCGGCGTCACCAGCAGGTCGTAGGACTCTTTGCTCTGCACCAGAAACTCTCCGTTGCGGTCGTAGACCTCCCCGCGGGGCGGGTACTGCACCTCGTACCGGAGCACGTTGTTGTCCGCGAAGACCTTGTACCGCTGGTCCACCACCTGCAGGTAGAACAGACGGGCGAGCAGGATCAGCACGGTGGCGATGACGGCGAACCGGAGTATCCGGGTACGGGCGGGATTCATGGAAGCGGTTATATCTTGGATTTATGGATCACGAAAAGCAGTTGGCAAAAATAGACGACCGCGGCGCTGGCGGCCGTGCTCAGCACGATTCTCAGCAGCGTGTAGCCGATGCCCGTCAGGGTCATGGTTTCCAGCACGAAGAACACCGCGTTGAACAGCAGCAGGAGCGCGGTCGAATACCGGATGAAACGGGCGGTGCCCAGTCGGGCGATGTTGGGAATCCCCCCTTCGTCGAGCACGTCCTTTTCCACGAACAGTTTCAGCACGCCGGGACGGCAGAAGGCCAGGAACACCGTGGCGATGGTGTTCAGCGCCGGGGTTCCCATGAACACGTCCATCGTCACGCCGGTCGCCGCCGCCAGCAGGAGCAGCAGCCAGCCGCTGATTTCCATCGGGAGCAGGATCACGAAGGCCGGATAGACGAACGGCGTGAAATAGCGGCCCGTCTGCAGGCTGTCGAAAACGAAAACCTGCAGCAGGATCACCACCGCGAACAAAATGAAGTATTCCAGTATCCGGTACATGCGCTAATTCCTTTCGGTTCGTTCTTCCAGTTCCCGCCGTTCCTCCCGGTGGCGGTAACCCGCCAGCACCACGTTGTTCAGCGACCCCATGTTGGCGAACAGTTTCAGCCGGGCGTTGTAATAGGTGCCGTTGAAAAGCTCGAAATCGACGACCGTTCCGATCAGCATGTCCGGCGGGAAGATGGCCGAGTAATCGGTCGTCACGATGGTGTCCCCCGCCTGCAGTTCGGCGTATTTCGGTACTTCGGTGAACATCACCTCGTCGTAGCTGTGCCCGTCCCAGTACACGGAGCCGAAATAGTCGGTGCCCAGGATGCGGCCGCTGGTGCGGAATTTGGTGTTCAGCACCGACATGGCCACCGAAAAGCGGGCGTTGCAGTGCAGCACGTAGCCTGCGATGGCCCCTCCCGTCAGGATCGCCATGTCGGGTTCGATCCCGTCGTCCGCGCCCCGGTTCAGGGTGATGAAGTTTTCGCTCCGGGTGAGCGAGTTCTTGATGACCCGCGCCGCCCTGTAGACGAATTCCGCCGAATCCGCCGCAAAGGGGAGTTCCGGCAGGCCCGGCTGCACGGCTTCCCGCTTCCGGGCCGCGTCCAGCTGCGCCCGCAGGGAAGCGACCTCCTCCGTCAGCCGCCGGTTTTCGCGGCCCAGCGTGAAATACCGCCTGACGTCCGCCATGCCCGCGTAAACCCCTCCCGCCAGCCGGTTGGAGGCGTTGATCAGCTTGGCCTGGTTGTAGCTCGAGCTTCCGGCATAGTAATGCAGGGCCGCCGCCTCGATCACCGCGAACAGCAGGACGAAGAGGATTTTTTTCAGGAACAGCAGAAATCTGTACATACGGCCCGCAGGATTAAAGCGTGGGAGCCCCTTTCGGAAGCCGGCGGAGAAAACGGAAGGGAATCCCTCCGGATGCCCTTTCGCTCGTCGCCGCCGTCGAACGGACGGTTCGCCCCGCTTCGCCCGGCATCGTTATTTCATGAGGAACTGGAACCGGTTTACGTTCTTGAGGGCGATCCCCGTTCCCCGCGCCACGGCCCGCAGCGGGTCTTCCGAGACGTGGAACGGAATGTTGGTCTTTTCCTGCAGCCGCCGGTCGAGTCCTCGCAGCAGCGCGCCCCCTCCGGCCAGATAGACCCCTTCCTCGACGATGTCCGCGTAGAGTTCCGGCGGAATCTGTTCCAGCACCTTCATGATGGCCGCATCGATCTTCACCAGCGACTTTTCCAGCGCGTAGGCGATTTCCTGATAGGAGATCGAGAGCGTCGAGGGGAGCGAGGTCAGGATGTTCGGCCCCGTGAACACGTAGTCTTCGGGCGGTTCCTGCAGCTCCGACACGGCGGCTCCTACCGCCATCTTGATGTCTTCCGCCGTCCGTTCCCCGATCCGGACGTTGTGCTGCTGGCGGATGTAGGTCTGGATGTCCTCCGTGAAGACGTCCCCCGCCACGTTGATGCTTTCGCTGCAAACGATGCCGCCCAGCGAAATCACCGCGATTTCGGTCGTCCCCCCGCCGATGTCCACCACCATGTGCCCTTCCGGGGCTTCCACGTCGAGGCCGATCCCCAGCGCCGCCGCCATCGGTTCGTAGATCATGTAGACCTCCCGTCCCCCGGCGTGTTCCGCCGAGTCGCGCACGGCCCGGATTTCCACGTTGGTGCTTCCCGACGGGATGCAGATCACCATCCGCAGCGACGGGCTGAACATGTTCCCCCGCGTCTTGATCATCCTGATCATGCCCCGGATCATCAGTTCCGCCGCGTTGAAGTCCGCGATCACCCCGTCCCGCAGGGGCCGGATGGTCTTGATGTTCTGGTGCGTCTTGCCGTGCATCTGCCGCGCCATGTGGCCGATGGCCACGAGTTTGCCCGAATGCTGGTCCACGGCCACGATGGAAGGCTCGTCCACGACGATCTTCCCGTTGTGTATGATGAGGGTGTTGGCGGTACCGAGGTCCATCGCCAGTTCCTGAGTCAGAAACGAAAATAATCCCATTTTTTTCGATGAGGTTGAGCTGATGTCAGCGTGTTTTAGTGTTTGAAGTGCCGCAGGCCGGTGAAGACCATCGCCATGCCTTGAGCGTTGCAGTAGTCCACCGAGTCCTGATCCCGGATGGAGCCCCCCGGCTGGATCACCGCTTCGATCCCTTCGCCTTTGGCGATTTCCACGCAGTCCGCGAACGGGAAGTAGGCATCCGAAGCCATCACCGCCCCCTGCAGGTCGAACCCGAAGGATTTGGCTTTGGCGATGGCCTGTTTCAGCGCGTCCACCCGCGAGGTCTGCCCGATGCCGCTGGCCAGCAACGCTCCGTTTTTGGCCAGCACGATGGCGTTGGACTTGGAATGTTTCACGATCCTGTTGGCGAACACGAGGTCTTTCATCTGCACCTCCGTCGCCTGTTTTTCGGTCGCGCAGCGCACTTCCCCGTCCACGCCTCCGACTTTCGTGTCCCGATCCTGCACGGCTACTCCGTTCAGCAGCGAACGGAACTGGGTCGTCGCACGGGCGCCGTCCTTCAGGCGCAGCAGGATGCGGTTCTTTTTCGATTTGAGCGTTTCGAGCGCCTGGGGCGCATAGGAGGGCGCGATCACCACTTCGCAGAACAGCTTGTTGATTTCCGCCGCCGTTTCCGGGTCGATTTCCCGGTTGGCGATCAGCACGCCCCCGAAGGCCGACACCGGATCGCAGGCCAATGCATCCTTCCACGCTTCCGCCAGCGTGGGCCGCGTGGCGATCCCGCAGGCGTTGTTATGCTTCAGGATGGCAAAGGTCGGCTCGTCGAATTCCGCGATCAGGTTCACCGCCGCGTCGATGTCGAGCATGTTGTTGTAGGAGATTTCCTTCCCGTGGTACTTTTCGAACAGGGCGTCCAGGTCGCCATAGAAAACGGCCCGCTGGTGCGGGTTTTCGCCGTAGCGCAGCACCGTTCCCTGCCGGATGCTTTCCTTGAAGGCCGGTATGCCTTCCGTCCGGTTGAAATAGTTGAAAATCGCCGTATCGTAGTGGGAGCTGACGTTGAAGGCTTCCGCAGCGAACCGGCGACGTTGTTCCAGCGTGGTTTCCCCGTTCTGCGCCCGGAGGATTTCCAGCAGCGTTCCGTACTGTTCCACCGACGGCACGATCACCACGTCCTTGAAATTCTTGGCCGCCGCCCGGATCAGCGAGATGCCTCCGATGTCGATCTTTTCGATCACGTCCTGTTCCGGCGCGCCCGAGGCCACCGTCTGTTCGAACGGGTACAGATCCACGATCACCAGGTCGATTTCCGGAATTTCGTAGGAAGCCAGCTGTTCTCCGTCCTGCGCCACGTCGCGCCGGGCGAGGATTCCCCCGAACACCTTCGGGTGCAGGGTCTTGACCCGGCCGCCCAGAATCGACGGGTATCCCGTCAGGTTTTCCACCGCTTCGGCCCCGACGCCGAGGCCGTTTATGAATTTCAGGGTTCCCCCCGTCGAATAAATCCGGACTCCCTGGGCCGCCAGCACGTTTACGATTTCTTCCAGTCCGTCTTTGTAATAGACTGATATGAGGGCGCTTTTGATCTTTTTCACCGTCTTCTTCCGTTTTTGAGTGATTTTCCGCACAAAGATACAAAAACCTTTTACTTCTTTAAAAAGAAAACCCGCGGAAAATCGGTCTTCGGAAAGGATAATGCGGTTTTTGCCGAAATATTGTTATCTTTACTCTGAATTTTTTGCGAATGATGCCTTACAAGATCGAAAAAGAGGCGCGGTGTGCCGTCATCGGACACGGAAGCTGGGGAACCGCGCTGGTAAAGATACTGCTTGAAAACGAGACGCATGTGGGCTGGTACATCCGGAATCCGGAAGTGCTGGAAGGGGTGAGGAAGAACCGGACGAATCCGAAGTACCTGCGGGACGTGCATTTCTACACCCCTCATCTGAAACTTTCGGGCGACCTGAACGAGGTCGTGTCGGAGGCCGACGTGATCGTGCTGGCCGCCCCTTCCGCGTTTTTGCGGGAGACGCTGGCCCCCCTGACCGTGCCGCTGAAGGACAAGTTCGTGGTGTCCGCCGTGAAGGGGATCGTGCCGGACGGCTACGTCACGGTGGCGGAGTACATCAACCGGGCCTACGGACTTCCGTTCGACCAGATCGGAATCGTGTCGGGCCCGTGTCATGCGGAGGAGGTGGCGCTGGAGCGGCTTTCCTACCTGACGGCGGTGTGCAAGGACATCGAAAACGCCCGGATGCTGGGTGAAAAAATCCGGACGCGTTACATCAACGTCAGCTATTCCACCGATATTTACGGCACGGAATACGCCACGGTGCTGAAGAATATCTATGCCATCGCGGTGGGCGTCTGTCACGGGCTGGGCTACGGGGACAACTTCATGGCGGTGCTGATCTCCAACGCGGCGATGGAAATGGATCGTTTCCTGCGGGAAACCTATCCCGCCGAACGGGACACCAACGCCTCCGTCTACCTGGGGGATCTGCTGGTGACCTCCTATTCCCAGTTCAGCCGCAACCGGACGTTCGGGCTGATGATCGGAAAGGGGTATTCGGTGCGGAGCGCGCAGATCGAGATGAGCATGGTGGCCGAAGGATACTACGCCGCCAACTGCATCCACCAGATCAACCGGAAGTCCGGCGTGGAAATGCCCATCGCGGAGGCGGTCTACCGGATGCTGTACGAAAACGCGGTGCCCGCGACGACGGTCCGGGCGCTGACCGAACGCTTAATTTAATACCATACGGCTATGACTATGCTAAAACTGAACATCGACAAGGTCTTCGATTTCGTGCCCCAGGCGGAAATCTACGGCATGAAACAAGAAATGGAGGGGTGCAACGCCCTGCTGTACAACCGGCAGGGCCGGGGCAGCGATTTTCTGGGCTGGGTGAACCTTCCCTCCTCTTTGTCGGCGGGGGAACTGAGCGCCATTAAGAAGGCGGCCAAGGAGTTGCAGGAAGTTTCCGAAATCATCGTCGTGATCGGCATCGGCGGTTCCTACCTGGGAACGAAAGCCGTGCTGAGCGCCCTGACCGACAATTTCGACTGGCTGAAAACCAAACGGAAATATCCGCTCATTCTCTTTGCGGGACAGAACATCAGCGAGGACTACCTGCACGAACTGTTCAAGGCGGTCAAAAAGCAGGACGTCGGCGCAATCGTCATTTCGAAGTCGGGAACGACGACCGAACCGGCCATCGCTTTCCGGCTGGTGAAAAACGCGATCGAGGCCCGTTACGGCAAGAAGAAGGCGGCGCGGCACATCGTCGCGGTGACCGATGCGCAGAAGGGAGCGCTCCGGACGCTGGCCGGGCAGGAAGGGTATCAGACGTTCGTGATTCCCGACGACGTGGGCGGACGGTTTTCGGTGCTCACTCCGGTGGGCCTGCTGCCGCTGGCTGCGGCGGGGATCGACATCCGGGAGCTGGTGCGGGGTGCGAAGGATATGGAGGCGGCGACCGGTCCCGACGTGCCTTTCGAGGAAAATCCGGCGGCGCTGTACGCGGCGGCCCGGACGGCTCTCTATCGGAAGGGAAAGAAGATTGAGATTCTGGCCAGCTACGATCCCAAACTGCAATACATCGCCGAGTGGTGGAAGCAGCTTTTCGGGGAGAGCGAGGGGAAGGAAGGCAAGGGCCTGTTCCCGGCCAGCGTGACCCTCACTTCCGACCTCCATTCGATGGGACAGTACATTCAGGAAGGGGAGCGGCTGATGTTCGAAACGGTCATCGGCGTGGAGAAGGCGAAACACGAAGTGACGATGGAAGCGGACGAAGCCGATCTGGACGGCCTCAACTTCCTGGCTGGGAAACGGATCGGCGAAATCAACCGGATGGCCGAACTGGGGACGATGCTGGCCCACGTGGACGGAGGCGTGCCCAACATCCGGATCGAGCTCGAAACCCTCGACGAGTACCACATCGGGGCCTTGCTCTATTTCTTCGAAAAGGCCTGCGGGATCAGCGGCTATGCACTGGGGATCAATCCGTTCGACCAGCCGGGCGTCGAGGCTTACAAGAAGAACATGTTCGCCCTGCTCGGCAAGCCGGGCTACGAAAAGGAAGGGGAGGAAATCCGCAAACGGCTTTGAGGGCCGGAAGGGAATAGCATAAAGTGAACAGAGGAGCGTGTAGTTGCTGCGACGAAACGGGGCGGTAGGGCCTCGTGCGAACGACCGGAAACGATTCCGGCGCCCTCGAAATAAAACGGCTCCGGCGGGAAAAATGGAAATTTCCCGCCGGCCTTTTTTTCGGCTGTCGGCAGCGGTGCCGGACAGGGCGGAAAAAGGCGGTAGCGGGCTGCAAACCGCGGCTCAGGGGGCCTGCGGCCGGACGCGGGCGAAAGCATCGGAACGGCGAAAAGCGTCCTTCCGGATGTCGGTTTTGTCTGTTTTTTCGCCCGATGGCCGAAAACGTCCGGAAAAATGGTTAATTTCGTTCGTTCCGGAATCTCCATGAAAAGACATGCGCTCATAGGATTGTGCTTGTACGGGGCGGGCGTGCTGCACGCCCAGCCCGACTGTACCGTCACCCATTATTCGGTGGAGGACGGCCTTTCCGAGAACACCGTTTCGTGCATGTACCAGGACAGCCGGGGCTACCTGTTCATCGGGACGTTCAACGGGCTGAACCGGTTCGACGGCTATCGGTTCCGGCACTACAAGACCCTCACCACCTCCGGAGCCGGACAGGAACTGGAGGAAGATCGCATCGAGGAAATCCGGGAAGACCGGGACGGACTGCTTTGGGTGCGGGTCTGGGGCGGACGGGTGTACCGGTTCGACGTCTGGAACGAGCGGTTCACGAAGGTTCCCCTCCCCGGAAAGACGGGCGTGAACGGCGTCCTTCCTTTCCGCAACGGGGACGTCTGGCTGACGACCGGAAACGAGGGCTGCTTCCGGGTGGAAACCGGCCCTGCCGACTCCGCATTCCGGGTCGAGACCGTGAGGACGCCGGTGCTGCCGTCGGACACGGTGTACGGGGTGCACGAAGACCGGCGGGGAGACGGCTGGCTGCTGACCGGCGCGGGAGCGGTGAGGTACCGTTCGGAGAACGGCGGGTACGCCTGTTTCCGCGGGGATTCCTCGGCTTTTCTCACGCTGGCTGAAGGGGAAAACGTCCTGCTTCTGGGAACCGCTTCGGGACGGGTCTACCGTTACGAGGCGCAAGGGGAGGCTTTCGCGCCGCTGCCCTTCCGGTTCCGGTCGCCCGTGGTGCAGATCGAGCGGCTGGATTCGACCCGGTTCGTGATCCTGACCGAGGAGGAAGGTTTCGTCCTGTACGATTCCCGAACAGGCGTCCGGGAATCCCACGACCGCCGGAACCATCCCCTGCTTCCGGCCGGGAAACTGCGGCACGTGTACGTCGATCGTTGCGGGGAACTGTGGCTGCGGCCCGAAACCCCCGGCATCCTCCACTACGATCCCCGGACGGGGGAAATGCGCCACCTTTACCTCCCGATGGACAACGCGGGGGCCAAGCGGCCCGCCGCTGAAATCTTCGAGGACAACAACGGATTCCTCTGGCTGCGGCAGGAAGGGGGCGGATTTTGTTTCTACGACCGCCGGAAACGGCGTCCCGTCTATTTCCACAACGACCCCGACGATCCCCGGCGACTGTTCACCAACATCGTGCGCCGCTACTATTCCGACCGGCAGGGGAACCTCTGGCTTTCGACCCACTCCAAGGGCGTGGAAAAGGTGAACTTCCATTCTTCGGCTTTCCGGCTGACGCGGTTTTCGCCCGATCCGGGCGCCCTGACCGAAAACGAATCGGGAGCGTTGTTCTGCGACCGCAACGGCGACCTCTGGTGCGCCGCCCGCGACGGGAGCCTGCGGATCCGAAACCGGGAAGGCCGCTGGCTCGGCAGGATGGGGCGCAACGGCCGGCTGAACGAACGGGAACCGTTGAACGAGGTGGTGTTCGCCATGGTGCAGGACACGTCCGGGGCGGTGTGGCTCGGCACCCGTTACAACGGGCTGATGAGGCTGGTTCCCCGTCCCGGCGGGACGCACGAGTACCGGGTGGAACGTTTCCGGCACCGGGAGGACGATCCGTACAGCCTGAGTTCCGACGCCGTGTTTTCGCTCTTCCGGGACACGCTGGGCCGAATCTGGGCCGGGACATGGGGCGGAGGGCTCAACCGGGCGGAACGCGACGCGGAGGGCCGGTTCCGGTTCATCCATGCCGGGAACCGGCTTCAGAACTATCCTGCCGAACGTTTCCGGCGCATCCGGGCTATCGTTTCCGACGGCCGGGGACGGCTCTGGGCCGCTTCGCCCGACGGGGTGCTCGTTTTCCGGGAGGATTCCGGTCGGCCGGAAGAACTGGTTTTCCGTCCGCTTTGCCATGTGCCCGGCGATACCGCTTCCCTTTCCACCAACAACGTCCAGAGCCTTTTCCGTTCGTCGCAGGGGGATATCTGGATCGGCACCCTCGGCGGCGGGGTGAACCGGGCGACCGTCGCGGAGGAGGGAGGAAAGGACGGCGGGACGGGGTATGCGCTGAAAAAGTACAATTCCCTGACCGGGTTTCCCTCCGATCTGATCTGGGCCTTCGAGGAGGATTCGGCGGGATGCGTCTGGATGGCGACCGGGCACGGCCTGATCCGTTTCCGGCCCGACACCGAAACGTGGGAGCAGTACCGGGACGACCGGCTGGGAGACAAGGATTTTACGGCGGGGATCGCCTGCCGGGACAGCACGGGCAATCTCCTGTTCGGCTGCGACGAAGGGGTGGTGGAGTTCCGTCCCGAAGCGGTGCGGAAAAGCGATTTCGTCCCTCCGCTTTATTTCAGCCGGTTTCTGCTTTTCAACCGAGAAGTGCGCCCCGGCGACGGTTCCGGCATTCTGCATGAAAGCGTGGCCGTTGCGCCCCGCATCACCCTCACCCACCGGCAATCGGTGTTCACCCTCGAATTCACGGCCCTCGATTACCGCAACCCGAAAAAGATCCGATACGCCTGCCGGCTGGAGGGCTTCGAGCCGCAGTGGAACGACCGGGGCACGAACCGCACCGTCACCTATACCAACCTGCCGCCGGGCCGCTACCTGTTCCGGGTGCGTTCCACCAACGGCGACGGCGTCTGGTGCGACAACGAACGCACCCTCCCGATCGTCGTCCTGCCCCCCTTCGGACAGAGCGTGGCCGGCCGGCTGCTGTGGGCGCTGGCGATTTTGATTGTAATAAGTGTTACATTTTATATCCTCTTCACCCTTTACCGGCTGCGAAACCGCATCCGGATGGAACGGGAGATGACGGGGCTGAAACTGAAATTCTTCACGGACATTTCCCACGAGATACGCACGCCGCTCACCCTGATCCACGCCCCGGTGGAACACCTGCTGGAAACGGAAAGCCTGCCGCCGGCAGCGGCGGAACAGTTGCACACCGTGCGGCGGAACACGCTGCGGCTGCTGCGGCTGGTGAACCAGTTGCTCGATTTCCGGAAAATACAGCTGGGGGGCATGAAGCTGAAGCTCGAACCCGTGGTTCCGGGCCGGTTCGTCGGACAGGTGCGGGAAGGGTTTCTGGCCGCCGCCCGCAGACAGGGCGTCCGGCTGGAATTCGCGGACGGGGTTTCGCCGGAAACCGTGTTGTGGGCCGACCGGGACAAGCTGGAAATGATCGTCAGCAACCTGCTTTCCAATGCCCTGAAATTCACCCCGTCCGGAAAAACGGTGTACGTTTCCCTGACGGAGGGGCGCGATACGGTGACCCTGACAGTGCGGGACGAAGGGATCGGGATTCCCCGGTCGCGGCTGAACCGGCTGTTCACGCCCTTTTACAGTACGTCCGCCGGAAAGGGCGGGTTGCAGCGCGGAACCGGCATCGGGCTGGCCCTGACGAAGGAGCTGTGCGGGATGCTGGGGGCAGATATCCGGCTGGAGAGCCTTCCGGGACGCGGAACGACCTTCCGCGTGGTTTTCCGGAAGGGGCGGGAACATTTCGATCCGGCGGACGAACGGTTGACGTTCGCGGACCGGACGGAAGAGGGCGCCGGAGAGGAAGACGTTTCCCTCGCCGTGAAACCGCCGGGAGCGGAACCGGAAAAACAGGACGCGGAAATCCTCGTGGCGGAAGACAACGTCGAGCTGCGGGAATACCTTTGCGGCCTGCTGGGGAGACATTACCGGATCCGGAGCGCCGCCGACGGACGGGAGGCCCTCGAGGTCGCCGGGCGTTCCCTGCCCGATCTGATCGTTTCGGACATCCTGATGCCGGGGACGGACGGGATCGCCTTCGTCCGCGCCCTGAAAGGCGACTTCCGCACCAGCCACATTCCGGTGGTCATCCTGACCGCGCTCGGCGGGGAGGATGACCGGAAGCGGGCTTTCGAGGCCGGGGCGGACGATTACCTCACCAAGCCCTTCGGCGGGGCGTTCCTGCTGCTGCGCATCGCCGCCCTGCTGGAACAGCGCAAACGCCTTCAGCGGTATTACAGCGCATCCCTGACCGATCTGGGAGCCCGGACGGAGGACCGCGTTCCGGGCGTGACGCCGGAGGACAACCGCTGGCTGGGCCGCCTGACGGAGTACCTCGAAGCCCGCCTGACCGAAACGGATATCCGGATCGGCGATTTGTGCGAAGCCACCTGCATCAGCCATTCGCTGTTGTATAAGAAACTGAAGAGCCTCACCGGGCTGTCGCTGGTGGAATTCATCCGGGAGTTCCGGCTGCAGCAGGCGGCCCGGCTGATCGCGGCCGGGGGGCACAGCCTGAAGGAGGTAGCCTACCGGGTGGGGTTCGGCGATCCGGGCTATTTCGCCCGCTGCTTCCGCCAGAAGTACGGGGTCAGTCCTTCCCGGTACCGGGAGGAGCTTCGGCGCAGGGAAAAGCCGGAGGCGGAAAGCGGAACCGGGGCGGAGCCATAGCCGGAGGAGGCGGCCCTGCCGGGTTTCTTCGGGGAAACCGGATCGCACGGCGACCATCCGGGGGGCTGCGCCGGAAAACCGGAAGGGCCGCGAAAATCTTCCGGGCGGAAGCCGCTCCGGAGAGATCGGGTTGCCCGGAGGCGTTCGCGGAAGCTTCATCGCGCCGGGACAGTTGCACTCACCTCCCTTGCCGGGGCCGCTTCGCCTCGACGTTTTCCGCCGCGGCACCGGTTTTGCATTTTTAACGAAAAGCGGGGAAATGTGTGAAAATTCCCGAAAAATGTGAAAAAACCGGTTCCGGCGATTGGAAACTTGTTTTTTTATCCTACATTTGCGGTGTTGAAAAAAGGGCGTCGAAAGCGATGATACAGGCTTGGTCTTATTTTGGTTTCTTCTTTTATTACTTCTACTTTACCAAAAGCAGACCGGGTTTTCATTGTTAATCGTGAACGACAATCGTAAATAGAAAAGAATCCCGGTCTTTGGAAAAAGGCCGGGATCGTTTGTTTTAAGCATCGGGGATTATGAACGAAGATTTGGCGACGCAGGTCGCTTCCCGGAAACGGGGCGTGAAGCCGCGGGTGGCGATTCAGGGGTACGAAGGATGTTTCCATCAGATCGTGGCGCAGGGGTGCCTGGGCGACGACATCGAAACGGTGCCCTGCGCCACGTTCCGGCAGGTGGCCGCGGCCGTGGAGGAAGGGACGGCCGATCTGGGGGTGATGGCCATCGAGAATTCCATCGCGGGCAGCATCCTGCCCAATTACAGCATCCTGCAGAACAGCCGGCTGAAAATCGTCGGGGAAAGCTACCTGCTGATCCGTCAGCATCTGATGGCCAATCCGGGGGTGAGGCTGGAGGACGTGACCGAAGTCCATTCCCATCCCATGGCCCTGCTGCAATGCGTGGACTACCTCGACGCCAAGCCGTGGAAGCTGGTGGAAACGGAAGACACGGCCCTGAGCGCCAGGGAGCTGGCCGAGAGCGGCTCCCGGAATGCGGCGGCCATTGCGGGCGAGCTGGCGGCCCGGCTGTTCGGGATGAACATCCTGGCGGAGGACATCCACACCATCAAGAACAACTACACCCGTTTCCTGATCGTGGCGCCCAAAAACGGGGACATCGTCGCGCACAACGCCGACAAGGCGTCGCTTTACTTCAAGACCGACCACGAGCACGGCTCCCTGCTGCGCGTGCTCCGGGCGATGGAGAACAGCGATATCAACATGACCAAGCTCCAGTCCTACCCCATTCCGAGCGAGCCGTGGCACTACATGTTCCACGTGGACATGGAGTTCGGGAACGTGGAAGTGTTCATCAACACCCTCGACGCCATGCGGGAGGCTTCGGAAGAGCTGCACGTGTACGGCGTCTATCGGAAAGGCACGAATTTAAAATAACGCGGAAAACATGGAAACGGAAGCCCTGAACATAGCGCCCTCGCAGCGGCTGGGCGGCATCAGCGAATATTTCTTTTCGCGCAAACTGCGGGAGATCGACGGGATGCGGGCCGCGGGAAAGGAAATCATCAACCTCGGCATCGGAGGCCCCGACCTGCCGCCCCATCCGGACATCGTCGCGGAGCTCGCCTCGGAAGCGGCCCGGCCCGACACCCACTCCTACCAGCCCAACAAGGGGACGCCCATGCTGCGGGAGGCGTTCGCCCGCTGGTACCGGGAGCGCTACGGCGTGGAACTCGACCCGGCCGCGGAAATCCTGCCGCTCATGGGATCGAAGGAGGGGCTGATGCACATCTGCATGACCTACCTGAATCCGGGCGACCGGGTGCTGATCCCCAACCCCGGTTATCCGACGTACCGTTCGGCGGCCACGCTGGCGGGGGGCGTCTGCACGGACTACCGGCTGACCGAAGCGGGGGGCTGGATGCCCGATTTCGAGGCCATCGAGAAAGCCGGACTGGACGGAGTGAAGATGATGATGGTCAATTACCCCCACATGCCGACAGGGGCCCTGCCGACACGGGAACTGTTCGAGAAAATTGTATCATTTGCGACAAAACATAATCTGCTCGTCGTCCACGACAACCCGTACAGCTTCATCCGGAACGAAAACCCGATGAGCCTGCTGTCGGTGCCGGGGGCGAAAGCCGTGGCGCTGGAACTCAATTCCCTCAGCAAGAGCCACAACATGGCCGGCTGGCGGATCGGCATGGTGGCCGGGGCGAAGCAAAGGATCGACGACGTGCTGCGTTTCCGGAGCAACATGGATTCGGGGATGTTCCGGCCCCTGCAGTCTGCGGCGGTTGCGGCGCTGGGGCTGGGCCGGGAATGGTATGCGGAACTGAACCGGACGTATTTCGGACGGCAGGATCGGGCTTATGCGATCATGGATGTCCTCGGATGCACGTATTCGAAGGATCAGGCGGGGTTGTTCGTCTGGGGCCGGCTGCCGGAGGGGAGCGACGACTGCTATGCGTACAGCGACCGGATCCTGTACGATTGCGGCGTGTTCATCACGCCGGGGGGCATCTTCGGCTCGGAGGGGGAACGCTACCTGCGCATCAGCCTGTGCGCCCCCGAAGCGGTGTTCGACAAGGCGCTGGCGAAAATCGAAAACGGATTGAAAAAATAAAGGACGGCGGGCCCGAAGCCGGAGTTTTCCGACCGGGCAGGCAGGAGAAAGAAAAGACGATGAAAGCGGCAGTAATAGGTATCGGGCTGATCGGGGGCTCTTTCGCCCTCTCGCTGAAGGAACACGGCCTCTGCGAAGAGGTGGCCGGGGTGGACAACAGTCGGGCGAACGCCGAGAAGGCGCTCGAACTGGGGCTGGTGGATCGGATGATGACGTTCGAGGAGGCGATTCCCTACGCCGACCTGATCGTGCTGGCGGTGCCCGTGAGCGCCATTCCGATGCTGGCGGTGAAGGTGCTGAACCGGATCGACCGGCAGGTGGTGATGGACATGGGTTCCACCAAACAGGAGCTTTGCGACATCATTTCGCAGCACCCGCGGCGGGGACGTTTCGTGGCGACCCATCCGATGTGGGGGACGGAGTACAGCGGCCCCGAAGCGGCGGTCAGGGGCGGCTTTACGGGACGGACGGTCGTCGTCTGCGACCGGGAGGCGAGCGATCCGGACGCGCTGGCGCTGGCCGAACGGATCTACGCCGAAATCGGGATGCCGGTCAAGTACATGGGGGCGGAGGAACACGATACGCACACGGCCTACATCAGCCACATTTCGCACATCACTTCCTTCGCGCTGGCGCTGACGGTGCTGGAGAAGGAACGCGAGGAATCCCACATTTTCGACCTGGCCGGCGGGGGGTTCGAGAGCACCGTCCGGCTGGCGAAAAGCTCCCCGGACACGTGGCTGCCGATCTTCATGCAGAACAAGTACAACGTGCTCGACGTGCTGCGGGAACACATCCACCAGTTGCAGATCATCCGGAAGATGCTGGAACGGGACGACACGGCGGGGCTGCGGGCCACGATGGAGAAGGCGAACAATATCCGGAAGATCATCGAATGACCGAGGGAGCGGACTCGGGCCGCCCGGCGGCGAAGGCCGGACGGAGAACGGAAGGAAAACGAGAACGGAAAAAAGGATAATCATGGAAACTTTTGACTTGAGACGGAAAAGACCCGTCATCATCTCCGGGCCGTGCAGCGCGGAAACGGAGGAACAGACGCTGGAAACCTGCCGGCGGATCGCCGCGACAGGGCTGGTGGACGTGCTGCGCGCAGGCGTGTGGAAACCCCGGACGCGGCCGGGAACCTTCGAGGGCGTGGGCCTGAAGGGGTTGGCCTGGATGGCCCGGGCGAAGGAAATCACCGGGCTGCCGATCGCCGTCGAGGTAGCGACCTCCAAACATGTGGAAGGAGCGCTGGAATTCGGCGTGGACGTACTGTGGGTGGGCGCCCGGACGACGGTGAACCCGTTCAGCGTGCAGGACATCTGCGACGCCCTGCGGGGAAGCAACGTCACGGTGCTCATCAAGAACCCGATGAATCCGGACATCGAACTTTGGGTGGGAGCCGTTCAGCGTCTTCAGAAGGTCGGGATCGAGAACATCGGTCTGATCCACCGGGGCTTTTCGGCCATCGGGGGCAACTACCGCAATAATCCCATGTGGCACCTGGCCATCGAGATGCGCCGCCGGATGCCCGGCCTGCCGATGATCTGCGACCCGTCGCACATCGTGGGACGGCGGGACGGCCTGCTGGAGGTAGCCCAGAAAAGCGCCGACCTCAACTACGACGGGCTGATCGTCGAAAGCCACGTCTGCCCGGAAAAGGCCTGGAGCGATGCTTCCCAGCAGCTCACCCCTTCCGACCTGGAAACGATGCTCCGGGCCGTCAAATGGCGGAAAGAGGCCGTGGACAAGCCGGAATTCGTGCAGGCGCTCGACGGTTTCCGGGCGCAGATCGACCAGATCGACGCCGAGCTGTACGATTTGCTGAGCCGCCGGATGGACATCGCCGAAAAGATCGGGGAAGTGAAGCGGGACAACAACGTGACGATCCTGCAGAGCGGCCGGTGGGGCGACATCGTGGAACGGGTGCTGGCCCAGTCCGGCAAACTGCGGCTGAGCCGGGATTTCCTGTCCACCATCCTCGAGGCGATCCACCTTGAAAGCATCAACCGCCAGAACCAGGTGATGAACAAAAGATAGCGCGGAAACGCCGTTGCGGGAAGCCGGGGCCGGAAGGCTCCGGCTTTTTTGCAGGGTAATACGCGACGGACGGCGCCGGTCATGACGGGAAACCGGCGAATCTGCTATCCGGAAAGGCCGGGGACGCGGAAAGATTCCGAAAAAGGCGGAAGACCGCTTGCCGGGGAGCGGATCGGTCGGCGGAAAAACGGAACGGGCTGGGACCGAAAGGCGTGCAGGGCGGCTGCGGGGAGTGAAAAGCGCGTCTTTTCGGAAAACCGTTTCGACCGGAACGGAATATTGGGTATATTTGTTCGGGCTTCCGCCGGAGCGTGCCGTTTCCGGCAGGGGTTCCGCGAAAATGACGCATCCCCGCATCGACCGCTACGCCGAGAGCGTGCTCAATCCCTCCGGACTTTTCCGGACGCTCCGGGATTTCGTTCCGGAACGGGACCGGTACGGGCGTCCGTGGAGCATGGCGGGAAGCGGCGCGGCGATTTTCCGCATCCGGATGGGCGGGAAACGGTACGCCCTCAAATGTTACACCCGTGCCGACAGGGGCCGGAAGGACGTGTACCGGGCGTTGGAAGCGTTCCGGGATTCCAGAGCGAAGGACGCCTCTTATTTTCTGCCGGCCCGGTATCTGGAAGACGAGATTTACGTGTACGATTCGTACGGACGAGGCGACTGGTACCCGGTGCTGCTGACCCCGTGGGCCGAAGGCGTTTCGCTGGGCGCGAAGCTCCGGGAACTGTGCGGGGAGCGGGACGGAGAGGGCCTGCACCGGCTGGCGACGGCGTTCGATCGGATGGTTTTGTGGCTGCTGGAAAACGGCGTCGCGCACGGCGACCTGAAACCGGACAACCTGCTGGTCACGCCGGAGGGGGAACTGCGGTTGCTGGATGGCGACAACCTCTACATCCGGGGTTACACCCCCTTTTTTTCGCCGGGGCCGGGTACGGAGGGTTTCCGGCATCCGGCCCGTCGCGTCTGCACCGCTCCGGAACACGCGGACGGTTATTCGGCGGCGCTCCTTTCGACTGCCTTTCATGCGCTGGCGGAACAGCCCCGTTGGTACGCCGAAGGCACGGACGGGGACGGGCTGTTGTTTCGTCCGGCGGAACTGGTGGAACACCGTTGCGGGTTGTTGGATGCGATCGGAAGCCGTTGGGCCGCTGCGGGCCGGGCGACGCTTTGCCGACTGGCGGCCCTGCTCGGAAACGCTTCTCCGGTGCTGGACGGTTTGCCCGAACTGTTTTCCCGGCTGGTTCGGGAGGCGGAAGAACTTCCGACGGTTCCGGAGGCGGCCGATGGCCTGGAGATTTTCCGGGAAAACGGGGCGTACGGGTTCCGGGATGCCGGTACGGGATTTGGCAGCGGAGCCGTTTACGACGATTTGCGGCCTTTTTCGGAAGGGCTGGCGCTGGCGTCGGTCGGGAAAAAACGGTTTTTCATCGACCGGCAGGGACGGAAAACGGCGGATGTTTCCCGGTACGATGCCGCCGGGGACTTTCACGAGGGGTATGCATGGGTGCGCAAGGGGCGCAGGTACGGTTACGCGGATGCTTCGGGCGTCTGCCGGATCGCGCCCGCTTTCGAAGCCGCGGGGGATTTCAGCGAAGGAACTGCGCCGGTTTGTTCGGGAGAAAAGTACGGCTATGTGCTGCCGGACGGGAATTGGCTGATTCCGCCCCGGTTCCGATACGCTTTCGGGTTCCGGGAAGGATTGGCGGCTGTCAAAGCGGACGACAGGTATGGATACATCGACCGGCAGGGGCATTGGATCGTGGAACCGCGCTACGATTTCGCCGCCGGTTTCTGCGACGGAAGGGCGCGGGCGGTACGGGACGGAAAACTCCGCCTGCTGGTGCGCCGGGACGGAACGGCGGCGGAATGCGATGCGGAGCCGTAAGCCTGCGGAGGCTTCGGAAAGAAACACCGGAAGCGGAAAAACGTTTGAAAATCGTCGACCGGCAAAACCGTTCCGGAAACGGAACTTCGCCGGATGGAAATAAAGTGAAAAGAATGTCGGAATCGAAAGAAAACGGGAATCCCGACCGCTACACGGCGGCCATTACGCGGAGCGCGCCTTCGGCGTTCGTCTTCCTGCTCGACCGCTCGGCCTCGATGGAAGACCGGCTGGTATTCGGGGAGGAGAAGACGACCAAGGCCCGTGCGGTCGCTTTCCTGCTCAACGGCATGTTGGAGGAACTTGTGGCCCGGTGCCGGCGGGAAGAGGGGTACCGCAACTGTTTCGACGTGGCGGTGATCGGTTACGGCGGCCGGGGAGTGGCTTCGCTGCTGCCGGAGGCCCCTTCCGATCCCTTTTTCCGGAAGCCGGACGAACTGGCCGGGGCTCCGGTGGGAACGGAACGCCGTTTCCGCGAACGGGTGCTTCCGGACGGGCGGACGGTCACGACGGTGACCGAAACGCGGCGATGGATCGAACCGGCCGCCGAAGGAGTCACCCCCATGCATGCGGCTTTGAAGGAAACGCACGGGCTGTTGCGCCGCTGGATCGGGCGGCATGCGGGACTGCCCTGCTTTCCGCCCGTGGTGATCCACATCACCGACGGGGAAGCGACCGACGCCGGGGAGGAGGAACTGTCGCTCGCCGCCGCGCGCATCCGGGGGCTGGCTACGGAAAACGGAAACGTGCTGCTGCTGAACGTCTGTCTGGCCCGCGACGGGGAGGAGAGGCCGGGCATTCTTTTTCCGGCGTCCGAAGCCGAGCTGCCGGAGAATCCGAGGGCGCGTCTGCTGTTCCGCATGTCCTCCCCGCTTCCGGGGATATATGCGGATGCGGTGGCGGGGCTGACCGGAAGGCCCGGCGGGACGGAGTACCGCGGCATGGGATACAACACGTCGGTCATGGGGCTGATCGGATTGTTGAATATCGGCACCGCCAGCCTGTCGCTGGTGGAATGAACGAAAGGAACGGAAATATGGAATATCCTTCGGCAATCGCCTGTCTGGAAACGCTGGACAATCCGCGCGGCAGGTTCCGCAGGCTGACGGGTGCGGAAATCGGACGCGACGCGGCGGGGAGGCCCGATTACCGGCTCACCCGCTCCGCCTTCGTCTTCCGGCTGGAATGGCGGGGAAAACGGTGGAAGGCGGAATGCCCGCTGCGAGCCGGGCGGCTGACCGCGCCCGGAACGGGGTTTCTCTGCCGGGCTTTGCGGGAAACCGGCCTGCCGGAGCTTCCGGTCGTCAGACGGTTGGAGCGGGAAATGCTGGTGTTCGACGAGAACGGAGCGTGCAGCAGGCTGGACGTGCTGCTGACGGAGGTACCCGAAGGGGCGACGCTGGCCGAACGGGTGCGGGAACTGTGCGGCAGGGATGACCGGGAGGCGTTGGAAAACCTGTTCCGCGCTTTCGTCGGATGGTGCATCCGTCGCGTGGAAGCTCCGGTTTATGTGCACCGGCGACTGGATGAGGAACGGATACGGGTCGCTCCCGACGGAAAATTCCGGTTGTCCGGTTACGAGTGCCTGCTCCTGCCGGGGATGAAGGGCTGGGAGACGGAAAAGGGGGACGATCACCACGGGCGGGCGGTGTTGACGCTCTGGCTCTACGGGATCGCCGCGGGGTTGATCCGGGAAGATACGGAACCCGAACGGGCCGTCGGGATGCTTTCGGAACGGAAAGCGGGGGATTTGCCGGTTCCGGCGGAGGAACTGCTCCGTTGGACCGCAGCCGGTCGGGAGGCTCTGCGGCGGGAAGGGATGCGGCTGGGCGGAGTTTTCCGGGAGATGAGGCGCGCCTGTTTTCCGGGGAATCGGGCGTCGGAGCGGCTCGAAACGGCCCGCGACGGAAAGCCGTACCGCCTTTGCGGAACCTGCCGGGAAGACCGGACGACGGTTTTGCGGGACGGTAAATACGGTTATGCGGATGCGGAAGGGCGCATCGTGATTCCGTTCCGGTACGACTGGGCGGGGGATTTCGACGAAGGGCTGGCCGCGGTGTGCTGGCGGGGAGAGTGGGGCGTAATCGACCGGAGCGGTTGCCCGGTGCTGGCGCTGGAACACGAGGACGTTTGCTGGCACGGGGACAACGGGGTGATTCTGGCCTGCCGGAACGGGAAATGGTGGGTGTTCGACCGCACGGGAACGGTGCTGTCGGAACACTGGTACGCCCAGATCGGGGATTTCAGCTGCGGTCGGGCATGGGTGCGCCGGGGACGGAAGTACGGTTACATCGACCGGACGGGACGGACGGTGATCCCGGTCAAATACGACGACGCGGAGTCTTTCGGCCCGGAAGGGTTCGCCGTCGTTCGGCTGGGAGACCGGCGGTTCGCCGTCGGAACCGACGGAAAACCGGTGGAATGACGGACACCAAGCTTTCCCTATACGACAGGTCGAAACATTTTAAAAGGAGGCTTTAGCCTGCGCGGTTCATAATGACAGGAAGGCAACGGGGCGCGGATGGTTGTGGGACGACCGGAAGGACATGAAGGCAATCGGGTTTTCCAAATAGCAGGAAGCCCCCGGTTACCCCGCGTCATTGCGAGGAGCGAAGCGACGCGGCAATCTCGGTCAAGTATAAGGACAGAAATAGGCAGTGATCCTCACGTCGGGCCTTGCGGCTCATGTTGCCTCCTTGTCTGCAATGCATTGGAAAGGTTCGGAAGAGACCTGAATAAATATAGGAAGAATGGGTTCTTCCAAAAAGTTTCGCTGTTTTTCTGGAAATGACAGGCTTTTCACAGCGGTTGTTTAAATGTTCTTTTTAATCGGGATCGGGTGTCCGTATGTTTTATCTCTTGTCTCTTGGATTTTATCGGGTAAAATTTTACCTTAGTTTTATACTATTGACCCGGAAACCGATGATGAAGTATGCTATTGCATTGATCCTGACCGTTTTGTTTTCGGCCGGATCCCTCCAGGCCCAGCAGGACGATTTCATTACCGCCGTTTATGTTTCCGACGGAGAGACCCGTGCGATGCTGGTCGGTGCTCTGGTGACCGCGGCCAGCGGCGGAGACACCGTCCGGGGCGTGGCCGCGAAATTCGATACGGGGTACACGATGGTGGCCCGGTTCCGGTGCGACCGGATTTTCCGGGACTCGGTCGATCTGACCGTGACCTGTCTGGGATACAAGCCGTTTCATAAACGCTATTCCGCCCGCGGATTCGAGGGACGGATTTATGTGCAACTGGAGCCGGACGAATACCTGATGAGCCGGATCGTCGTCACCGGCGACCGGATCGCCATGATCGTCAAGGGGGACACGACGATTTACGACGCCGCGGCCTTCAAGACGATGGAGGGAGACCGGTTTTCGGAACTGATCCGCCAGCTTCCGGGCATCGAAATCAAGAACGACAGGATTTACGCTTACGGGGAAGAGGTCAAGCGGGTTTATGTGGACGGCCGGAACCTGTTCGGCACCCACACTTCCTATTCCCTTTCCGACCTCGAGGCGGACGATGTCAAGAAGGTGCGGGTTTACGAGGAGGAAAACCCGGAAGCCCGGCGCATGGGAGATAATACCGCCCGGAAAGACAAGGTGATGGACGTGGAAACTTATTCCAAGCCGAACGTGGTGCAGGGCGGTGCGGTGGAGCTGACCGGGGGAGCGAGCCTCGAAAGGGACTATTCCGGGAGGCATGAAGTGCGCCATTCGGAAGCATTGCGGTATTATCGCAACGCCGAAAGCGGCAGTTTCCGTGCGAATGTTTCCAATTCCGAAAACGACGGGCCGAAGGAAAGCGCTTCGTTCGGCTCCAGGCTGACCCCTTCGAAGCGGACGGATGCTTATCTCAACTACGAATACCGCCGGGGCGATTCGACGACCGTGGCGACCTATGCGAACTTGGGAAGGAATGAGAATCGCAAGATCGAAACCGTGCTGACGGACTATTTCCCGACCGCCGAATACGAACGGCGAACCGTCCGGAGCGTTTCCGACGCCCTGTCGAGGATGCTGGATGTCGGTGCGGGTAACAATACGATTCTGATGCGCGGGAAAAACTCGTTGGCCGCTTTCGTTAATTTCACCTTCAATCACAACAAAGACCGGAACGACCGGGCCACTGAGCAGAACCTCGATGACGAGGAAACCCGGACCGACGTTCATAACCGGAGCCGCACCCGCCGGACGGAACTGGATGTGAATCTGAATTACCGACGGAAAATTTCCGACAGGTCGGCCTTTTCTCTCCAGGCTTCCGGCATGTATTCCCGGCAGAGCGGTGACGGCTGGAACGTCGATACGCTGGCGTCGGTTCCCGGGCTTCGCCTGTTGCTGAACAGCGACTCGCGCGGAAAACGATTTTCCGCCCACATAGGCGGGGAGTTCCGCCGACAGTTGGGGGAACACGCCGCTTTCGCCGTTTCCTACGCTTTTTCCCGCCGCTCCGACAAATCCCGCCAAATGGCCGTGGACTACCTGACGGAGCCGCAGGGCTTGCTGGATACGGCCAACTCCTACGATTACACCGTCGATTCCCGTCGGAACATGCTTTCGGGGGAATGGTCGTACAACAAGGACAAGTTCAACTGCATGATTCTTTTGCGCGGAAGCCTCTACGAGGTCGGGCAGGACGAGCGCCTGCCCGAAACGGACGACGTCTCCCGGCATTTTTTCCTGTTCGATCCCCTGGTGAACCTGACTTTCGGCACTCCGCAGCGCCGACTGACTTTCGGTTTCGGATCGTTCACGCAGGAACTGTCGGTCGAAATGCTGCGCAGCTCCCTCGACGCTTCCAATCCCCTGTTCATCCGGGCCGGGAATCCCGATCTGCGACCGGCAACCAGCGCTTCGTTCGATCTTCGCTACACCGCCCTCAAAGCCGAGAAATCCCGAACGTGGACGCTGGGCTTATCGGGCGGATACGTGTTCAACTACATCGCCGTGCGGCAGAAGCTGTTCACGGAAGAAACCTACCTGCCCGAGTACGGCTACACCGCTCAAAAGGGAGCGCAGCTCACCACGCAGACGAACGTCGGCGGAAACTACACCCTCGGCGCTTCGGCGGACTACTCGCAGCGGGTTTCGTTCTTGAAATCGACCTTGCGGGCCTCCGTGAACTACAGCTACGGGGAGCGTCCCTATTTTACGGGGGAAACGCGTTACGAGGCCTGCGACCATGCGCTGAAGGCGGTGTTGGGACTGAATACGGGGTTTTCGGCGAAAGTCCGGTTCAACCTGAGTTCTGCGACGGATCTGGGCTACTATACGACGCAGGGGGAATCGAACCGGTACCTACGGGAGACCCTGAACGGTCGGGCCGATTTGCAGTTGGGAGCGAAATATTTCGTCTTCGTCGGAGCCGCTTACGAGCTGTACCGCAGCAGCCGGTCCTCCCTCGACCGGAACAACGTGATTGCGAACGCCGCCTTTCGCCGCAAGTTCGGGAAGGAAAACAAGGCCGCTTTGTCGGTCGGGGTCGTGGATATTTTCAACCGGACGAACTACATGTCCACGACGCTCAGCGCCGATTATCTCCGAACCACGACCACGTCGTACCTCGGACGTTACGGGTATGCGGCGTTTTCCTACCAGTTCTGATTCCCTTTGGGACGGCGGAATCCGCTTTCCTTGCAGCATTCCTCGGTTCAGCATAACGCAATCGAATCGGGTCCCTTCAACTGTTTGGAAACCTGCATGCCATTGCGTCCTTCCTGCCATCCCGAAACTTCACTTCTCCGCGTCATCCTGAGGAAGGCCGCAAGGCCCGACGTGAGGATCTCTGTGCAGCATATTGACAGAAATAGATTGTCAGAAATGGACAAACAGAGATTGCCACGTCGCTTCGCTCCTCGCAATGACGCGGAGCATTGCGGTCATGAAAGGCCGAGGACGACAGGAAGGGCGCAAAGGCAGCAACGTTCACGCATGACCAAAAGAACGTGCTTTCATTGCGTCATCCTGAACCGAGCATGGCCGAAGGCCATGCGAGCTCATCAACCGGAGCCCGTGTTCGTCCCGCAAGGGACGGCACGGATTAAGCGCAGGTTGATAACATCCGCAACAGGTTATGCATTGACTTTCCGGGCCGAAGGCCATGCGAGCTTCACCGACCGTAGCCCGCAGTCAGCTGTAAGGCCGGAGCGGAAACAGCGAACCGAGGTCAGCCGTAAGGCTGGACGAGCTAACCGACTGCAACGAGGTAACTTTGGAAGGTAGCATCAGCGGCACCGCCGCGACGTGAGGATCTCTGCCCGGCGTAAAGAAAGAACGGAGATTAACCCGCCTTCCGAACAAAAAGCGGACGAATTTCGGTTCGCCCGCGGCTTTGCGGCGTCGGAATGTTATATTTGTAATCTCACGACCGATACCATGCTGAAAGCCGTTATTTTCGATCTCGACGGAACGGTCGGGAACACGCTCCCCCTGTGCATCGCGGCCTTCCGGAAGGCCGTCGAACCGCTGGCCGGGAAAAAGCTGTCCGACGCGGAGATCGTCGCCACGTTCGGGCCGAGCGAGGAAGGGACGATCCGGGCGCTGATTCCGCAGCATTACGATGAGGGAGTCGCCGTCTTTCTGAAGGCGTACGAAGCCCTTCACGGCCTTTGTCCCCGCCCTTTCGACGGCATGGCGGAACTCCTGCGCCGCTTGAAAGAAAAAGGGATCGTCGTTGCGCTGGTGACCGGCAAGGGGGCCGCGAGCTGCCGCATCACGCTGGAACGCTTCGGGCTGACCGATTGTTTCGATGCGGTGGAAACGGGTTCCCCTGCCGGGCCGAGAAAGGAAGCTGGGATCCGGGCCGTGCTGCAACGGTTCGGGCTGGAACCCGCCGAGGCCCTGTATGTGGGGGACGCACCGGGCGATGCGACGGCTTCCCGGAAAACCGGAGTGCCCATGGTCGCCGCGGCATGGGCGCCGACAGCGGACGTCCCTGCCCTGCGGGCAGCGGCTCCGGACGAACTGTTCACTTCCGTCGAAGCTCTTTCCGACTGGCTGGAAGGGCGGATAAAGAACCGTCCGGAAACCGGGGGCCGGTAAGCGGCGAATCTTCCGGCCCGCGTCGCCGCAAACCCTTTTCTGGCTTGCTCCGAAACCGCGTCCTCGGAAGAAAACCGGAAAAATGTCTTATCTTCGTCTCCCGTAAAACCCGACGTCATGCGAAAACTCTTGTTGCTGCTTTGGGGTGCAGCCTGGCTTCTCCCCGTTTGCGCCCAACCCGACACCGTGAAATTCGACCTGTTGATCGAAACGCCGTCCCTCGAAGCGATCGACGACTATCCCCAGTGCGTCACCCGGATTTCCAGGGAAGATGCGGGCTACCGGATAGCGCTGACCGTCGTCAGTCCGTATGCGGACGGGACGAGAAAAACCCTGTTCAATGCTTGTCCTTACACAGCGGGGGCGATGTACGCTCCCGAAATCGGACGGTATCTGGAATCCACGCCCCTGATCGACGCCGGACGGGCGGAGATCGCACTGATCGCCGACACCCTGCTGGGCGGCATGGGAAAAACGGGAGACATCATCCGCAAAGGGTTGGCTTTCGTGCATGGCCTGCTGACGTACGACGACTCGCTGGTCCTGGAAATCGACGCGGGCCGCTGCCGGACGCTGGATGCCGGAACCGTCCTCGACCGCCGAAGGGGAACGTGCAGCGAATACACCAACCTGTTCGCCGCTCTCATGCGCTGCAAGGGCATCCCGACCCGGTTCGCCGTGGGATATGTTTTCATGCCCGAACGGAATTACCGGGGGACGCACGCCTGGGCCGAATGTTACGTGGAGGGAATCGGCTGGTGCGCGGTCGATCCGCAAAACGGCTCCGCCGGGTTCCCGCACGGTTACGTCCTCAAGATGCGGCACGGGCTGGATTACGAGGACTGCCGAATCCGGACGCTGGACAGGGACATCGAGCCTCTCGAAATCGTACGAACCTATCCCGCGCCTTAACCCCCCGCGTCCTTCCGCCCGTTCCGCAACCGTCCGTGTCCCGGCCACCCTTTGCGTCATCCTGAACCGAGCAGGCGGAAGCCTGCGAACTTCACCGACCGCAGCCCGCAATCAGCCGTAAGGCTGGTGCGGAAAAAGCAGAGGGAGGTAGCATCAGCGGCAACGCCGCGACGTGAGGGTCTCCTTGCACACCGGATGAGATGCTCACGCTCCGCCTTGGGCTGCGCTCAGCATGACGCATTGTAACCGGTTTCTTTCTGCCATTGGGAAGCCTCCCACCCCCCGCGTCCTTCCGTCCGTCCCGCAACCGTCCGTGTCCCGGCCACCCTTTGCGTCATCCTGAACCGAGCAGGCGGAAGCCTGCGAACTTCACCGACCGCAGCCCGCAATCAGCCGTAAGGCTGGTGCGGAAAAAGCAGAGGGAGGTAGCATCAGCGGCAACGCCGCGACGTGAGGGTCTCCTTGCACACCGGATGAGATGCTCACGCTCCGCCTTGGGCTGCGCTCAGCATGACGCATTGTAACCGGTTTCTTTCTGCCATTGGGAAGCCTCCCACCCCCCACGTCCTTCCGACCACCCGCTACCTCCCGTCATTCCAACAGTCCCGCAACCCTACGCACCCCCGCACCCCGCGTCATTGCGAGGAGCGCAGCGACGCGGCAATCCAAACCCATAACTTTCCGGCTGCTTCACATAAAATAAACCGCCCCCCGGTAAGAGGGACGGTTTAAGTTTCAGGCAGAAGAAAACGGCCCGGCTCCGGGCCGCCTTCCTTATTTATATCCGGCGCTATTCGTTTTCACCGGTCACGGTTTTGCCGTTCACGGTCACGTTGTCCAGCACGAGGTTCACCACGTTCTGCATCTGGGTGGCTTTCGGAGCCTTTTTGATGTCGATGTTCCGCAGGGTGATGTTGTGGAGCTTGGCTTCGGGAATCCCGTTGGCCATGATCCCCACGCTGTCCACCCGGTTGCAGGCGATGTCCTCGATGGTGATGTTCCGGAACTGGGTCGGATAGTTGCCTCCCCGGTAGCCGTGGTAGTCCGTCCGGAAGTTGATCATCCCCCAGTGGCAGATGTCCGCGGTGATGTTCCGCATGTACAAGTTCTCGAAATAGCCGCCCCGGTCGAGGTTCGACTTGAAATAGATTCCGTTCCGGCAGCTGTCGATTTTGCAGTTTTCGATGAAGATATTCCGCACGCCGCCCGACATTTCGCTTCCGATGGTGATGGCCCAGCGGGCGAAGTGACAGCCCCGGATGATCACGTTTTCGGTCGGCTGACCGATCCGCCAGCCGTCCTGGTCGCGGCCCGACTTGATGGCGATGCCGTCGTCCCCCACGTTGAATTCCACGTTTTCGATCAACACGTTGGTCGAGGATTCGGGATCGCAGCCGTCGTTGTTGTAATTGTTCCCGTCGATGAAGACGTTTCGGACGATGACGTTGTCGCAGTAGACCGGATGGATGATCCAGAACGGGGAGTCGTAGATTTTCACGTCTTCGATCAGCACGTTCTTGCAGCCGAAGAACTGGATCATGCAGGGCCGCAGGTATGAGCCGTCGCCGAACACCCGCTGGTAGACCGGAACGCTGTCGTTGCCCATCTGCCGCAGGCGGTTCATGGCCGGCCTCTGAAGCGCGTGCCATCCGTTGAACGTGACCGCGCCGTTGCCGTCGATCTCGCCCTTTCCGGTCAGACCCACGTCGGTTCCCTGATAACAGTAGATGAACGGGGAATAGTTGTAGCATTCCGTCCCTTCCCATTTGGTGAGCACCATGGGCAGGTAGTCGTCCGGATCGGTCGAAAATTCCAGACGGGAGCCTTCTTCCAGGTGCAGGTTCACGTAGCTCTTCAATACCACGGGGCCGCCCATGTAGTAGGTTCCCGCCGGAACGAGCACGGTGCCTCCGCCGTTTTTGTTGCACGCGTTGATGGCCGCGATGAAGGCGGGACGGCTGTCGTACGTCGTGTCGGACTTGGCGCCGTATTTTGTGACGTCGTAAACGGCGTCCCGGAACACCGGGGCCGAGATGTTTTTCAGGATTTCATGCACCGTGTCCCAGCCGCTTTTCGGGGCGGTGGCGGTAGCCGGACGGTTGCAACAGCTGAAAATCAGCACGCTGCCCAAGAGCAGCCAAAAGGTCTTTTTCATGAAACGGTTACGGTTGGTGAAAGTTCGGGTTTCGCTTCCGCCTTCTGCGACGGAAGAACGGTTAAAGTTACGACTTTATCCCCGGATTCGCAAAAAGTTCCGGGAACCGTGCTACAACGATTCCTGGAAAGAAAACCTCACCCTTCCACCCGGAGTGTCGCGGAATTTACATGTCGCGACATTTTGGGACATATTTCGGTGCAAACGACCGAAATATATGCTCGCGTTGAAAACATACAAAAAATCGAAGCGATCGACAGAACTTCTATCGATCTGTTGTCTGATTATGAAAAGCCGCAATGGAAAGATCCGGATGTGCTCGACTGGCTCAAGAAGCTATAATAAATAACCTCCAAAGGAAAGCTTTCCACAAATATTTGATTCCAAGTAAGTTTATCCAGAAAATGTTTGGTTTGATGAACTGTCTTTTTTATATTTGAGATAACTTAATTATTAACCACTTCTAAACGATTTGTATGTATGAAGAAACTAAAATTTTTGGGATGTATTGCTGTCGGATCAATGGCAATAACAAGTTTTCTTTTGGCGAATAACAGTAACCAAAAGAGGGAGAGTAACCTTGATGATGTTGAATATAGACTCTCTTCATGCCTCTTCATTAGAAATGCGATGTGATCAGAAGAATGATATTGCTTGCACCATGGAAGTACCTATGGGACCTGATGATATTATTGTTGGCCGGAGTAATGGATATTTAATTATTAGATTATGCTAAATTTAAGTTTTATTCATTTTCTGGTATTGGTGTGTTGGCAATAGTAACTTTTTTTAGGGCATAACAACACCCAAAAGAGTGAAGGCGATCTGATAATGTCGAACATCGAGGCTCTTCATGCTTCGGCAGGAGAAATGACTTGCGACCAAACTACGGATGAAGAATGTAGAATCGGAATTCCGACAACTCCACCAGTAGTAAGGTGGAGTTGGGGAAAGAGGATTTTATCCGATCAATAAAGAACTATTGTGAATAGAAAACCATTTACGTTTATTATGATTTCTATCCTTACCTTTCTTGGTTGCAATAGAGGCGAGGATAAGGAACACTTATTTGCAGAAATTGTTTATGCAGACAGCGAGATTTTCATTGATGCCGAAAAACTTGTTGACCCTCGTTTTATGGTAATAGCCAATGATCTTTTCGTAGTAGGCAATTTTAAACACGATCCTTTAATAGAGGTTTATGAACTGTCGTCAAAAAAGTTGAGAAATAGTTTTTTGAATATCGGTAATGGGCCTAATGAAGTTTTAACCATTGGTAATGTACAATACATTTCCTCGGAGAGAAAATTGTTAGTTGCAGATCTTCACAAGAAAAGAATGTTTGGTTACACACTTGATGAGGATCTTTTAAAAATGGACAATCCTCAACCAACAATAATATATGAACGAGAGGAAAGGTCTTCTTATTTGTTTGATAAATTATACGTAGGCGATGACAACTTACTTGCTGAAAGTAGAGATACGAAGGGACGTGTATTATTGTTGGACAAGTCTGGTAATGCGATAGGATATTTTTTAGGTTATCCAGACAAAAAAAATGTCGATAAGAGTCTGGGGGACTATAATAACGCTGAATTGTACGCCTCCGCTATTACGGTAAGCCCATCTTTAAATAAAATGGCATTGGCGACTTATAGCGCGGGAATGATTGATATATGTGAGATTAAACAGGATAGTATAATTCCGGTATGGAATTATACGGAATTTTATCCTCAAGGGATAATGGTAGTTCCAATGGGAGATAATACTGCTGTTGCTCACACTTCTAAGTCAAGAAATGGATTTACAAGTATAAGTTCTTCGGACAAGTTTATATATGCATTATTTTCAGGGAAATTATTGGAAGACAAAACATATCCGTACGGCAACGAAGTGTATGTTGTAAGTTGGGATGGAGAAAAAACCTATAAGATACTTCTTGACAAGTCTATAAATCGGCTAGCGGTAGATCCTGAGGATGAATATATCTATGGTATAACCCCCGAGATGGATATCGTGAGATTTAAGATTCCAAAATAAGCGAATGAAGCGGGTTTTCAGTAAATACATATTCTACTTTCTTTTCGCAGCCTTATTATTGACCGTAGGATATTATTCCTTCAAGAGGATTTCTCAGGAAAATTTTCAAGCGAATTTAGAGGTATTAACTAATGACAACCGGAAATTCGCCATGCTTTTACCGACTGTTTTTAAATATTCATGCCATGAAAAAGTTGATCCTTGTCGGGCTGGTTTTGCTTTCGGGAGCCTGTAATGTGCGGGAACCCGCCCTCGACTTCAGACGGATACCGGAAGAAAAACTGTCGGGAGAAATCGTGGATATCGGCGACAGCGTTTTAGCTCCCCGGCAAATCTTCGATACCAGGGATCACTTTGTTATTTTCGATGATAACAAAAACGATCATTTCCTCAAATATTTCTCCAAAGCAACCGGGGGCTTGGATTTCAAATTCGGAATCCGGGGCAACGGGCCGAATGAATTTATTATGCCCAGGATCATTCCCTCCGGCGAGGGGATAGGCGTTCTTGCCTTGAATAAATTCGTATTCCTGAGGGTCGAGGGACAGGAGTTGATAAAGGAGGAAAAAAAGATCCGGAACAGGGAAAAGGTAACCGGTGCGAATTGTTTGTTTTTTCTCGACGACTCCAGGGTGCTCTATACGAAATCGTCGGAGTCGCAATTCCACGTTCTGGACGACCGGTCCGGACGGGAAAGCGCAGTCGATGCCTATCCCTTGCCGTATGAGAACAAATACCCGCGTTATTTTGTAAACAATGTCGTTTTCGATGCGCATTATTCCTACCATGAAAACGAGGACTTTATTTTTGCAGCCTACAAGCACGTTCCCGTTGTCTCCCTGATCCCTGTTCCGGAATTTCAAGACCCGCTTCATGTTTACCTGAATACCGGCGACAAAAATGAAATCGTGAGGAAAGACAATCATTGGATTTATGACGATCCGATCTATTATTATACGTTCACGGATGTATCCTCCGGATTCTGTTATGCCCTTTTTCAACATGCGGATAAAAGTGCATTGAGAGAAAATAAGCAGAAATCTGAAATACATGTATTTGACTTTCAGGGGAAGATGGTCAGGAGGCTCGGTTTCGACATTCCGATTTACCATTTTGCCGCCAGCGGGGATGACACGGAATTGTATGCCTTGTCCCTGAACGACGACTTTTTACCGGAAGTTTGGAAATACGATTTGTAACCGGTTGTCCGGGAACCGACTCGGCTAATCGCTGCGACCCATGAAAAGAAAGATTGATTATGCGATATTCTTATCGGTTCTGATAGGGTTTTCTTCCTGCGGAAGCAAAGAATCGTCTATTCCATCGATAGAATTGGAACCCGTAAAGTCGATAGACCGTTTTGGCGATCAAGCATTCGTGTCGGATGACATAAAGTCGATCGTGTCTCACAACGGCGACTATTATTTTCTCGACAGAAAATCGAGTGTCGTTATTCGAACGGATGGAGACCTCCGCTTTAAAACTTCTTACGGCAGACGGGGAAGAGGTCCTGGGGAAGCGATTTTTGTCGAATCATTCGGAGTCGGTTCGGATAAAGTATATCTGGATGGGAGTTTATGCAATTATAACGTCTTCGATCTCGAAACCGGGAATTGCATTCAGACGATCGCTTATGATGATAATATCGGCCACATGCCCGTCAGTCAGCGTATTCTGGTTGACGATAATTCGATTATTGCGAGTTATAACGGAGAGTATACCATAAACGAGACTCCTGTCGTCGCATTGGATTCTTCCGGTCATTTTATCGGAGCATATCGAGGCAACGCCGAGGGAGATAATCCGACGACAAAAGCCAACACCGACCGGGATATTTTTAAAACAGGCGAGGGGAAATACCTTTCTCTGGTAAAGAATTCCCCGACGATCGATTTATATGATGGGAATTTGAATCATCGAGGAACGATAGACCTTTCCGAAATCGGGGTTGTCAAATCCAGAATGAACCAAATCGAACGATTCAGGAAAAAGGACGACAATCCCAATACCGTACATTATTTGTTCAAAGATTCGTATTATTCGGATGGCTTCTTATATATATTATGCTATTCTGAAAATACGGGAGCATCGAAAAACAATCCGGTGCAATGTAACACCGTAGTCAAACTTGCCCTGTCGGAGGACGATTATATCCACCTGGCTGATTTTATCCTGCCTGACCCGTGGTATAACACTATTTGTGTCGATCCCGATGGTAAAGTCTTAATAGCGGCAAACACGCTTAAATCGGAAATAGAGCTGTTTAACCTGCCATAGATCATCAAAGCCCCGAAGAAAATGCATTACAGACAGTCGAATTTTATGATTCTCAGTGATATGAAACGAACTCTGGTGTTATTTCTGGTATTGATCTTTTTTGCATCGTGCGGCAAAAAGAAAATGTTGTCGGATCGATTTTTCGTGCTGCCCCTTTATGAATCCCTGCATCGACCTGCGTTCGGAAATATTCCGGAAAATAGAGTAAAGGAGTGTCGCGTCATTCCCCTTGAAACTTCGGATTCCGTTTTGTTGAGGCGATGCGATATTCAGGAGGTCACAGACGACTATATCATCATAAGCGATCATGGAACGGTTTATTTTTTCGACCGGGCTGGAAATCTTAGTCACAAGTTCAATCGGCGCGGCAACGGCCCCGGAGAATATGTCTCCATAAACGAAATCGTCTTGGATGAAACCCGGAAGACGGTGTATGTGCATGATTATTCCAGGAGAATTATCAATCGATATACGTATGAAGGAAAGTTGCTCGATCATTTCAAAAACGATTCTATCGCATCCATGGGAATAACGGAAGACGGCGAATTCGTGGCTTCTTTTTCTCCATCCGAAAAATGGACACATCTGGTAGGCGTTTACGATTCGAACTGGAACCCCGTAAATAGTTTTATCGAAAACGATTTTCAGAATGAAAAAACCAATCTGTTTATCATAAATACGGTAAATTCCTTTAACGGGCGCCCTTGCATTTACACGAACGATACGCTGTTCCGCATTACGGCAACCGGAACCGAAGCCGAATTGGTCATTGACAAGGGCCCCTTGCGGCTGCCGGAAGAAATAGCCTCCGACGTTCGGCGGAAAAGGGAACGGGACCGATATATTTGGGGCGACTACGGTTTCCTTACGGGAAATTATTATTTCCTGTATTTTAATTATGACGGGAAAGGATATTACGATTTGTGGGACCTTTCTTCCGCGACCCTTATCGGTAGAAATGTTCTCGAAAGTTTCGGTGAGAAGCCCGGTCTGCCTTTCCGAATTGACGGGAAAACGGTTTATGCGTGGCCCTTGTTCGCCGATGGTGATAAAATATATTGTGCTTTGGCGTATGAAGACGCAGTCGTTTTACATCCGCTCTATAAGGACAATGACAATCCGGTTATTTTGGAGATAACTTTCGATTCTGCATCCTGATCCCGACGACCGGCAACCCGTTTTCCGGGAAAGGAACCGGTGTTCCGATAGCGGGTGAGTGACGTTTGACAAAGATAGAGGAAAATTACTTCATCGTTTTTAACCGTTAAATTTCAGGCACATGAAAAAAATACGGCTCATATCGATCGTATGCATCGTCTTTGGCGGTTTTGCCCTCTCCTGTCGCCGGAGCGTTACCGCAGGGTCGGATTATTATGTTTTCGATACGACTATCACCTTGAATGCCCAACTGATCCGGATCGACGAATTGCTGAAGCCTGTTGATCTGGTTTTGCTGGATGATTATATCGTTGTGGTAAACGAACCGAACGGCGATCATCCTGTTTTCAATGTCTATACCAGGGCGGATATGACGTTTCTTTACGGCTTCGGGCGACAGGGAAAAGGCCCGCTGGAGTACATTTCGTTTGCGACCCCGGGGCACAGGTCCGACAACATACTGCCGGTGTATAACAATGTTTCGAACACGCTGGTTTGTTATGAAATCGAGGATGACGGGGAGAGGGTCTTGTCTTCCTTATCGGTAAACAAAACGACTCCCGGTATTATGCAGCGCATAGTGCTTGTCAATGACTCTGTTATGTTATACAGTGTCCTTAATAACAAGGGAGTCGGTACCTATTCCTTTAATTTAAATACCAACGAAATAATTGACACGCTTGATTTGATCACTCCGTATCGACGGGAGCATGGAATTAAATTTGAAAATTACAAGTTCGATTACCGGGACAATGCATTGATTGCAGCATTCGAATACGTGGATGAAATAGTCAGGGTAGAAATGACCGACGACTTCCATTTTTCGCCTTCGGTGGTCAAACTGTCCCACGACGATGGCCCGTTGGATGAAGTAAAGATGAATAATATCGCTTATTTTTCGTATCCGTATGTAGGGGAGAAACGCATATATGCCGAACGTATAGGGCGTCCGATGAAAGAGATGCAGCCGTTTTATCCGGGACGGAATTTCAAATTCGATATTTTTGTTTTTGATCGGGAATTGCAACCTCTGTATCGGTTGAAATTCGACCGCAATATCATTCGCTTTGTGGTCGATGAAGATGCTAATGTGCTGTACAGTTGGGACATGATGGATGCCTTCGATTATATTCACAGGTACAGTTTACCGGATATGGAATAATAGGTGCGTTTAATGAAGGATCGTGTTCTTAACCGAATTTGAAATATTGGAACCAAAGACGGGTAAATATTCGGTGTTCGTTTTTTGAGCTTCTTTGTTGTTGCAGGTTTTTGGCCTGCAGCCCCAAAAGTTCCGACAGCAGAGTTCCGGGCGTTTCCCCGCAGGCAGATACTACCGCTTCAGAGATGTTTTTCCTTCCGGGGTTCCGAGTATTTGTATTTTCCGGTGCAGTCAGCAGCTTCCCGGCCCCAGCGCATGGGCGGACAGCATCATGTTTTGCAGCATGCAGTTGCCTTCCTCCGCTTGTGCTCCGGTCTTCGGGAAGGAACACCGACACGGCGGTCGGGGCTTCGTAGTAGGGATCGGTTCCGATGTCCGGCACCGCCGCGTTCAGGGCGGACAGTATGCAGAGGGATTCTGCCTCCTATACTGCAATGACCACCGGCAACTGCAGTTTGTTCTCGGTCGGGGCATCCGTACTTGTTTCGGGCACGGCGTTCGGTTGCGCGGGCGGTAACCGTTCTTCCCGATAGCGGCATACGCTCCGCCGGGTTTCAATCGCTTCGAGGAGGACGTTTTTCATGGTTGTACGATTTGCGCTTCGGTTTAGCAAAGATAGCGATTGAAACGCTTTCTTATCTTTGCACCGGGATAGAAGGACGGTTCGGATGCGGTTTTTCGTGGAGAGCGTGTGGGGAACGCTTGACCCGGAAAGGGAACATCCGCTACGACGTCCCGCCCTTTTGGATGGAGGCGGATCGGCAGAACTCGAATCGCCTGCCGAAAAATGACCGGTATGGAAAGAAACGGACGGCCCGTAAAGGCCGTGTTCAATTGGAGCGGGGGCAAGGATTCGGCCCTCGCCCTGCTGAAAGTCCTGCAAGGCGGGGAATACGAAATCGTTTCCCTGCTCACCACTGTAAACCGGGAAAACCGGCGTTCTTCGATGCACGGCATTCCGGTTTCCCTGCTGCACCGGCAGGCGGACAGCATCGGTCTGCCGCTTCACGTGGCGCAGCTGCCTCCGCAGGGCGGCACGAGAGATTACGACAGGGCGATGGCGGAGGCGGTCGGGCGTTTCCGGACGCTCGGTGCGACGCATTTCATTTTCGGGGACGTGTTTTTGTCCGACGTCCGCGCTTACCGGGAAGAGCGGCTTGCCCCGCATGGGATCGCCGTGGTCGAGCCGCTCTGGGGGAAGACTTCCGCGGAAGTGGTGGAGGAATTTCTCGCTTCGGGGTTGCGGGCTACGGTCGTCGTCACTGCCGCCGACGTGCTGGACGAGCGTTTCGTGGGACGTCCGCTCGACCGGGCTTTTGTAGGGGCATTGCCTGCGGATGCGGACGTTTGCGGCGAAAACGGGGAGTATCACACTTTCTGCCATGCCGGGGGCATGTTCCGCACGCCGGTTCCGTTCCGGCTGGAAAAACCGGTGAAACGCACGTTCCCCGTCCGACTGGACGACGGCACCACGCGACGATATGCTTACTGGTTCAGCGATCTGCACGACCCGGAGGAATGACCTCTGAGCCCCGGTGCCGTAAGTTTCTCCGTTTCCGGAAGACCTCTTCCGGGCTTTCGCGTCACAGGCTTTCCGGCTGAAACACTGTAAACGGCTTTCCTGCCCCGCCCGGTTTCGATCCCCGCAACTGTTTTCCCTGCCCCGGCTTGCTTCGTTCCCTTGAAGAAATTTTATTTGTAATAAATATTACATTTATCTCGGATCACAGCCTCCCTTATCGGGCCTTCCCCGGCTCGATACCCCTCCTTTCGTCCCGGCAGACAAAAAGAGGACGGCGCATTCTTCGGTACGGAGTTGACCGGGGAACCGCCGCTTTTCCGGAAACGGGGCGATTCTTTAGAGCCGGATCGAGAATTTCCGGAGCCGTTCGTCGAGCATCCGTTCCGGAATGACGGTTTTGATCGTGTCGGCCACGGCGTTCACCATCCGTTCCTTCAGGTAGTCCTTCCGGATCACCAGCGAAATTTCCCGCACGGCGGGGGGCGAGTCGATGGGCCGGATGTTCCGGGTCTGCGGTTCCGACAGGAATTCCAGGTGAAGCTCCGGAATGACGGTGTACCCTCCGTTCTGATCCACGATCCGGATCAGCGTGTCGATCGTCCCCGCTTCGTAGATGTGGTGGGCGCCCGGCTTTTTTTCGCAGAAGTTGAACACCTGGTTGCGCAGGCAATGCCCTTCCTGCAACACCCAAAGTCCTTCCTCCGGCAGGTCGGAGGCCCGCAGCTCCCGCTTGTCCCGGACGATTTCCGGGGAGAAGTAGGCGACGAACCGTTCGTAGTAGAGCGGAATTTCCAGCAGATCGGGATTGTCCAGCGGCGTGGCCAGGATCGCCATGTCGAGCGACGAATCGAGCAGCCGCCCGGTGATGTTTCCCGTCCGCATTTCCGAGAGGGAAAGCGTCACTTCGGGGTGCTGCGCCCCGAAGTGACGGATGAACTTGGGCACGAGGTAGGGCGCCACGGTGGGAATGATGCCGATGGAAAGTTTTCCCGAAAGGGCGTTCACCTCCGACTGCACCAGCTCCTGCAGACGCCCCATGTCGTTGAGCGCCGTGCGGGCCTGCGCGATGATCTTCCGTCCGATTCCCGTCGGTTCCACGGGGTGTTTCGACCGGTCGAAAATCTGGGCGTTCAGTTCCTCCTCCAGCTTTTGGATCATCGCGCTGAGCGTGGGCTGCGTCACTCCGCAGTCCTCCGCCGCCCGGACGAAGTGGCGGTGCCTGTCCACCGCCACGATGTATTCCAGCTGTTGTATGGTCATGGTATAGATTCCTTCTATGCAAAGATAGGAAATATCTGTTTGATTTATCGAAATCGGCCCGGTAATTTTGTATCGAAAGAAAAAGATAATCACGCTTAAAAAAGTAAATCATGGAAAACGAAACGATGAACACTATGCCGCGGATCGGGGACAAGGCTCCCGCGTTCCAGGCCGTCACCACGCAGGGGAACATCAGTTTCCCGGAAGATTTCGCCGGGAAGTGGATCATCCTGTTCAGCCATCCGGCGGACTTTACGCCGGTCTGCACTTCCGAGTTCATGACGTTCGGTAAAATGGCCGACGAGTTCGAGCGGCTCAACTGCCAGCTGGTCGGGCTTTCGATCGACGGGCTGTACAGCCACATCGCCTGGCTGCGCACGATCCGGGAAAAGATCGAGTACCGGGGCATGAAGAACATCGAAATCAACTTCCCCCTGATCGAGGACGTGTCGATGAACGTGGCCCGGACGTACGGCATGTTGCAGCCGGGCGAAAGCCAGACGCAGGCGGTGCGGGCGGTCTTCTTCATCGACCCGCAGGGAGTGATCCGCACGATCATCTACTATCCGCTGGCGCTGGGCCGGAATTTCGACGAGATCAAGCGGGTGCTGATCGGCCTGCAGACGGCGGACAATTTCGGTGTCGCCCTGCCCGCGGACTGGCGTCCGGGAGACGAGGTGATCGTTCCCACGGCGGGATCGTGCGGCGTGGCCAAAGAGCGGATGGAAAACCGGGACGGAGAGATGCATTGCTACGACTGGTTCTTCTGCACCCGGCCGCTGGCGAAGGAGGAAGTGGAAAGCAAACTGGGCCGGTAGGCCCGAACCGGTGCCGTTCCGCCCCGGCGTGGAACGGCGCCCTTTCAAACCCGATAAAAAATGAAAGCAATTTTGATTCTGGCCGTATTCTTGTCGTTGGCAGGCTGCAACGGACAGGAAGCCCGGAGCGAAACGAAAAAAGAAGAGAAAATCATGGAAGTGACCCATTTGACCAAGGCCGATTTCTTGCAGAAGGTGGCCGATTACCAGAACAGTCCCGACGAATGGAAGTTCCTGGGGGACAAGCCCGCCATCATCGACTTTTACGCCTCCTGGTGCGGCCCGTGCCGGAGCATAGCGCCGATCCTCGAAGAGCTTGCGAAAGAGTACGAGGGAAAGATCGACGTTTATAAAGTCGATACGGAAAAGGAACAGGAGCTGGCCGCGGCTTTCGGCATCCGTTCCATTCCTTCGATCCTGTTCGTGCCGATGGAAGGGCAGCCGCAGATGGCGCAGGGGGCGATGCCCAAAAGCGCCTTCGTGGAAGCGATCGACAATATCCTGCTTCAAAAAAAGTAACGCGTTATGGCTATCGTCGTAGATCGGGAACTTTGCCCGCACGATCATAGTTGTCCCCTGATCGACCTGTGTCCGGTGGAAGCGATCTCGCAGGGCGCGGACGGCTACCCGACGGTGGATGCGGAACGATGCATCGAGTGCCAACAGTGCGTGGCAGCCTGCCCCATGCGGGCCATGAAACAGGTCTGACGGAGCGGCGGAGGGTTTTCCGCGGCAGCGTTCCGAAAGGAGCAAGAGCAAGGGAGCGCAGGGGTTCCCGACATTCCCCGGCCACACCTTTTCCGCAGAACTCCGGATGGTTTAAAGGGGAAAAAGGACAGGGGCCCGACTCTGAGAACGAAAAAGCCCGGACAAAAGTCCGGGCTTTTCGCCGTTCGCGGAAGTGGAGAATACCGGGTTCGAACCGGTGACCTCTTGCATGCCATGCAAGCGCTCTAGCCAGCTGAGCTAATCCCCCTTGCAGAAACGAAGGCCCTGCGCCGCCCGTCTCCGATGCAAAGATAACACGGTTCCGGAAATTTCCAAAATCTTCCCGCGGAAGCGTTCGTTTTTTTCCGGAAAAAGCCGGTCCGCACGACCGATTCCGCCGGACGCTTTTCCGGGGAAACCGCCTTTGGGTTTTCACCGCGGTTCCGCTTCCGTTTTCCCGGAGGGAATTCCTTTTCCGGAAGCGGGGAAGACGCGCGTAAATATTTTTCCCCTAACCTTTTTTGTTTTCAGAATAATTTGCATATTTGTGATGTTGATTCCGTGGAAAATAACGCTAAAAATACGAACAATGGAAGTTAAAAAGTCACCCAAAGCAGACCTTCAGAACAAGAAAGGGATCTTCTTCGAGATCGGACTGGTCGGCTCGCTGCTGCTGGTTATCGGCATGTTCAGCTGGAGCAAGGCGGAAGTGGAGATTCAGGAGCTGGAGACCGTTCAGACCATCGTGGAAGAGGAAATCGTAGAGATCACCCGTGAAGACCAGAAGCCGCCCGAAGCCCCGAAACAGGTGATGCAGGTGACTTCCGACATCATCAATATCGTGAAGGACGACAAGAAGATCGAAACCACCTTTACGTTCAACGAAATCGGCGAAGATGTCGAAATCGTGTTCCAGCCGGTCGGCGGGGGCGGACAGGAAGAAGCGGTGGAAGAAGACGCTCCGTTTTTGAATGTGGAGGAAATGCCGACGTTCCAGGGCGGCGACCTGAACAAGTTCCGCAACTGGGTGAGCGGCCGGCTGAAATATCCGGTGATCGCGCAGGAAAACGGGATTCAGGGACGTGTCACCCTGACTTTCGTGGTGGAACGGGACGGTACCGTGAGCAACATCGAGGTGCTGGCCAGCCCCGATCGTTCGCTGAGCGAGGAAGCCATCCGCGTGGTGTCGACCTCTCCGAAATGGTCGCCGGGGAAACAGCGGGGGATGCCCGTGCGGGTGCGGTACAACCTGCCGGTGGACTTCCGGTTGAACTGATCGGGGAGATGATTGTTGTATCATAGTGGCCGGGATGTCGTCATTGGAATAGATAAGGCGGGAAATCCGGGCCGCGAGATAGAGCCGGAAGGAGGGAGGAAAGTCCCTCCTTTCTTTTTATATATAGGTACGGCACGAAAACGGTTCGGTTTTTGCAGAGACGACGCGGCCCGGAAATAAAAAACGGCGGGGATACAATAGATCGGATCGCCCCTGCGTTTACAGAGAGCATTTCCCCCCGGAACGACGTCCGGCGGAAGGCGAAGGGTTCCGGAATCGAATAAAAAAACGATTTTTTTTGTCCCGGACACAATAAGAAAAAGAGGACGCCGTTATTATACGGCATATCGCCCGAAAGCCCGTCCGTGTTACGGAGGGGGTCCGTTTCGGGATAACGGCGATGGAATCGTCAAAAATCCCTGAAAAATATTTCCTTGTTTTCCAGTCGGTTACCGACCGGAGACGAAAAAAATGCGAAATTTTTTGCGGAAAAATTTGCGGGGAATGAAAAAGTCTCTACATTTGCACCCGCAACAACGGAAACGAGGTTGCGACGCAACGAAGAGTTCTTTACAAAAAAATACAAAAAGGTTTGCAGGATTTAAAAACTTGCCTTACCTTTGTAGTCCGCTCCGCTTCAAAAACGGACGGGATTTGGAGAGACAATCGGACTTTTTCCTCACGGAAAAAGGAGAAATAAAAGTTCTTTGAATTACTGGAAAAGAAACAAGAGAAAGAGTGTAGTATTTATTCAAGTCATTCCTTTTAGGAATCGAAAGCAGTCGGGAAAACTCTGAGATACATTTTATATTTTTTACAATGGAGAGTTTGATCCTGGCTCAGGATAAACGCTAGCGGCAGGCCTA
>CAMLTW010000015.1 GCA_946486375.1 uncultured Rikenellaceae bacterium | reverse complement strand
ATCCGTGCCGTCTTTTAACGGAGGATCGGACTTTCCCGCAAACTTGCCGATACCCGCTGACGCAACCGACCTTCCGGGGTCGCCGGAGCGACCGGTCGGTGAGCTCGCAGGGCCTTCGATCCGGAATGTTAATGCATAATCTTTGGCGGGTGTTATCAACCTGCGCTTAATCCGCACCAGCCTTCGGCTGACTGCGGGCTGCGGTTGATGAGCTCGGATGACCTTCGGTCATCCTCGGTTCGCAATGACGCATTGTTACGGGTTTCTTCCACCTTGTCCGGCACCCAGTCACCATTGCGTCATGTTGAGCGGAGCCGCAGGCGGAGCGTGAGCATCTCCCCGGCCTGCAAAGAGATTGCCACGTCGCTGCGCTCCTCGCAATGACGCGAAGGCGTTGAGGTTCCCCGACAACAGGAAGTCCCCGGTTGTATGGTGTCGTTCCGAGCGAAACCGAGGGACACCTTCGGTCTTCCGCGATTCAGCATGACGCGAAGGCGTTGAGGTTTGCCCTGACGCAAAGTGCTGGGAGTACGGGTGGCTGCGGGACGACTTTGTCCGGGGTGGGATGAGATTAAACATCGCTACGCTCGTTTTACCTCCTTACAGTCGGTTAGCTCGCCCTGCTTCGCGGACCTCGGTTTATCTTCCCTGCGGTCGATTTCGGTTTCCTCCTTCTTGCTTGGCAAAGCCTGCAAGCGGGCTTTGCTCTCGCTGCGGGCGTCGGTTCCCACGTCGGGCCTCCGGCCCTCCTCAGGATGACGCAAGGGTGATTCGATTCCTCAATAGCTGGAAGTTCCCGCTTTTTCTTTGCATCATGCTGAGAAGCAACGTAAGTTGCGACGTGAACATCTCCCCGGCCTGCAAAGAGATTGCCGCGTCGCTGCGCTCCTCGCAATGACGCAGAGTGTTAGGATGTCTCGACGGCAGGAAGAAAACGGCTTCCTTGCGTCATTCGAACAGGTCGTTGAACGTTTCGCTCATGCTGGGGTGCGTGAAGATGAAATCCCGCAGGAAGGAAGCCTTCAGTCCCGCCTTCATGGCTACGGCCACCGTGTTCACCGCCTCGCTCGACTCGGCGCAGAAAAGCGTGCAGCCCAGAATCTCGTCCGTTTCCGCGTCGATCACCGCTTTCATCTGTCCTTCGGTGTCGCCCAGCGTCCGGGCGCGCGGGATCGTGTCCACGCGGACGGCCTTCACCCGGACGTTCCGTCCCGCCCGCCGCGCTTCTTCCTCGCTCATCCCGATGCGGGACAGGGGCGGGTCGATGAATACCGAATAACTCACCGGTTCCCGGTCTTTCGTGCCGCGTTTCCCTTCCCCGAACAGATGGTCGCGCACGATGCGGTAGTCGTCCAGCGAAATGTAGGTGAACTGCGGGCCTCCCTTCACGTCCCCCAGCGCGTAGACGCCGGGAGCGGTCGTCCGGAGGCGTTCGTCCACGCGCACCGCGCCCCGGTCGTCCGTTTCCACGCCCGCCGCCTCAAGGTTCAGTTCCGCCGTGGCGGGCCTGCGGCCCGTGGCCAGCAGAACGGCGTCAGCCCGGATTTCCTCCTGCGTCCCGTCGGCGGTGTAGGCAACGACGGCTTCGCCGCTTTCGTCGCGCACCGATTCCACCCGAACTCCCGTGCGGAAGCCGATCCCCTTCTTTTCCAGCACCCGCCGGACTTCGGCGGCGATGTCCCGGTCTTCGCGCGGGATCAGCTCCGTCCCCCCTTCCAGCACGGTCACCGCCGAGCCGAAGGAAGCGAACATGGAGGCGAATTCCAGTCCGATGTACCCTCCGCCCACGACGACGAGCCGATGCGGCAGCTCTTTCAGGTCGAGGATGGAGGTGCTGGTGTATGCGAACCGGCTTTCGCGGATGCCGGGGATCGGGGGAACGACGCTTTCCGCGCCCGTGTCGATGAAAATCAGCGGGGCCGTCAGCCGGATTTTCCCCGCCGCCGAGGAAACGGCCACCGTGTCCGCGGAAACGAAGGAGCCGGTTCCCGTGTACACGTCGACGTTCGGGCGGTCGGCCAGGCTGCGGTAGTTCTTCGCCCGGAGCGAAGCCGTCAGTTCGTCCTTGGCTGCCGCCGCCCGGCGGTAGAAGTCGCGTTTCGCTTCGAAATCCCGTTCCGGACGGGCGGCGGCGGCTTTCGCCTGCCGGATGAGGAACTTGGTCGGGATGCAGCCGACGTTGATGCAGGTTCCTCCGTACATTTCCTCGGAACGTTCGATCAGCGCCACGCGCCGACCGCGTCCCGACAGGTCTGCGGCCAGGGTCTTTCCCCCTTTGCCGAACCCGATGACGATGGCATCGTATTTTTCCATGGCTGTGCTTTTTTGGCTATGCTTTGTTCAGGCGCGACAGGACCCGGCGGGCCGAATCCGAAAGGAGCACCACCGCCCCCGCCAGGATCGCCGTGTCTTTGACGACGAGCCGTCCCGCTCCCGTCAGCAGCGGAAAGCCGTGTTCCCCGCTGCCGAGGTCGGGCACCCAGACCTCCGGCGTGGTCACGAGGAACGAGAGCGTTCCGAGGGTCATCAGGATGACCAGCGTGTCCCCCGCCAGCCCGATTTTCGGAAAAAAGAGGCCCAGGAAGACGAGGATGCCGATGCCCATGATGAGCACGCCCAGCCCGCGGGAGAAACCGTAGGTGTTGTTTTGCACGTGCCACTCGTGTTTGGCGGCGTCGAACTCGCCTTCTTTCAGACGGTAATCCCGGTATTCGGGGGCCTGCCGGGTGTAGAAGAAGCTCATGAAGGGACTGTTCGCCACGAAGGGAACGATCCCCTCCGCTTCGTAGTTCGCAAATTTCAGGCCTCCGATCCAGACGAAGACGATCAGGATGGCGATGCGGATCAGTTTGATGCCCAGCGGGCCCGCCGCGGCGGCGGTTTGCAGGAAACGGAGAAAGAAACGGTCGGTTTTCATACGCTTCGGTTTTTCAGGGTTTTGGTTTCACGATACAAAGATCGCGCTCGCCGCCCTCCGAACCGATGGCGATTTTCCCGGAAGAGTTGTCAATTTTTCCCGGCGTTCCGTTTTTTGTAGGCCGTGACGCTTTCTCCGGTCGCGTTGCGGAAGAAGCGGCTGAACGAGGCCGGGTCTTCGAAGCCCAGCCAGTCGGCGATTTCCTTCGCGCTTTCGGTGCTGTAAAGCAGGAGGCGTTTGGCTTCCGCCTCGATGCGCCGGTGGATGATGCGCAGCGGGGAGGGGAGGCCGTACGCGGAAAAGAGGTTGGAGAGCGTTTTGGGGGAACGGTGGAGCAGGTCGGCGTAGTCCTGCACCTGCTTTTTCTCCCGGAAATGGGCGTCCACCAGCACGTGATACTGCCGCACGATCTCGAACCCCCGTTCCTTTTCGTGGCTGATGTCGAATTTCCGGCGTCCGATGCGGGTGAAGAAGATGATGAACCGCTTGAGCAGGATGCGGAGCATCTCTTCCCGGAAACGGTCGGGCACCCCGTATTCGGTTCGGAACGAATCGGCGAGCGCGTCCAGCTCCTTCGCTTCCGCGTCCGACAGCGGGAGCCGCATCACGTGGGAAGTGCCGTTGAACAGGAAACCGTTGCAGGAAACTTCGTCGTCGTGGCCGAAGATGCAGTAAAAGTCGCTGTTGAAAAGGAGGGCGGCGTACGTGCCGTCTGTTTCCCGGAATTCGAGGTGCTGGAGGGGACTGAGGGCCACGGCCTGATTTTCTTCCAGCCGCAGCGGGAGCCGGTCGATTTCCAGCAGGAGGCTTCCCCGGCGCACCCAGATGAATTTATACAGACTCCGGTCGCGGCGCAGTTCGGCATCGTCGTGGAAGGAGCCGGTCAGCGCGATGCGCCCCTTCAGCCTGGTGTCCAGCTGGAGGCGGGGGAGGAGGTTTTCCTCGGAGCCGCTGTCGCGGGCCGGGTCGTCGGGGATTCCTTCGTTCGGCCGGTCTGTCGGGATCGGCGGGGAAACGGGGCTTCCGGACGGATTCGGATCGGCGTTCGGAGCGATTTCTTCCGGGGAAGCAACCGGGGGATTCGGGGAGGAAGGCGTGTTTTCCGGGAGGTTCGTCGGCATTTGCATCGGGGTTTTCGTCAAAGATAGGAAAAAAGGGGGAATGACGCAGGGTGCAGAGGTACGGACAGTTGCGGGAGGGTCTTTTCCGGTGTAGGATGAGATTATCACAGCTTCCGGCGAAGCCTCGGAATGACGCATTGTTACGGGTTTCTTCCACCTTGTCCGGCACCCAGTCGCCATTGCGTCATGCTGAGCGGAGCCGAAGGCGAAGCGTGAGCATCTCTGTTCTTTTTTTCTGCCGGGCAGAGATCCTCACGTCGCGGCGTTGCCGCTCCTCAGGATGACGCGGGGGGCTGGGGTGCGGACAGTTGCGGGACGGCTGGTGGTTACGGGTTTAGATTGCCACGTCGCTTCGCTCCTCGCCATGACGCGGGAGGCTGGAGGCGCCGGAACCGTTGGAAGGAACCGGTTGCGGATGCTACCTCCCTGCGCTTTTTCCGCACCATTCCTGCGGAATGACTGCGAGCTGCGGTCGGTGAGGCTCGGAACACCGCAGGTGTTCCTCGGTTCGGAATGACGCGGGGTGCAGGGGCACGGACGGACACGGGATGGCTGGAATAACGCGGAGGGTTGCGGGAGGGTCGGTGGTTACGGGATGAGATGCTCACGTCGCAACTTCGTTGCTCCTCAGCATGACGCGGGGGAGGGGGCCGAGAGAGAATCCGTTTCACTCCCGGATCAGCACGCGGGCCTGTTCCACCGCCGCCTGCGTCACGTCGCTGCCGCTCAGCATCTTGGCGATTTCCTGCACCCGCTCTTCCGGGGTCAGTTTCCGGATGCGCGTGTTGGTGGCGTCTTCCGTCTCCTCCTTGTAGACGTAGTAGTGGTTTTTCCCCTTGCCCGCCACCTGCGGCAGGTGGGTGATGTTGATGACCTGCATCCGGGCCGACAGCGCGTGGATGATCTGTCCCATCCGGTCGGCGATTTCCCCCGAAATGCCGGTGTCGATTTCGTCGAAGATGACCGCCGGAAGCTGCCGGTGCCGGGCCGTCAGGGATTTCAGGCAGAGCATCAGCCGGGACATTTCTCCCCCGGAAGCGATCTGTTCCACCGGTTGCAGGGGCATGTTCCGGTTGGCCGTGAACAGGAACCGGATGCGGTCCGCTCCCGTGGGGGTCAGCTCCGGCGCCGGTTCGATCTCCACCCGGAAGCGCACGGAGGGCATCCCCAGCGAAGCCGTGGTTTCCCGGACGTACGTTTCGATGCCGGGCACCGCCGCCTTCCGCCCTGCGCTGATCTTCCGAGCCTCTTCCACCGCCTCGCGGCGCACGGCGGCGGCCTCCTTTTCCAGCTCCCCGATCCGGGCGTCGAAGCTCTCCAGCCCGGCCAGCTTCGCTTCGATTTCGTCCCGCACGGCGACTAGGGCGTCCGCGTCCGTCACCCGGTGTTTCTGTTGCAGGGAATAGAGCAGGTCGAGCCGCGCTTCGGTCTTTTCCAGCCGCGCGGGATCGACGTCCACGCGTTCCGCTTCGCTTCCCAGTTCCCCGGCGATGTCCTTCAACTCGTAGGCGACGCTCCGCACCCGCTCGGCCAGCTCCCCGCTTTTCGGGAACACCGCTTCCGTCCGGCGGAGCAGTTGCTCCACGTTTTTCAGGCGGCTCAGCACGCCGTTTTCGTCTTCGGTCAGCAGCCCTTCCGACAAGCCCATCGCCTCGCGGATTTCCGCGGCGTGGGCCAGCTCGTTCTGAAGCTGTTCCAGTTCGGCCTGTTCCCCCTCCCGGAGGTTCGCTCCGCGCAGTTGTTCCGCCTGAAAACGGAGGTATTCCTCCTCGCTGCGGCTGTTGCGGGCCGCCTCCCGGAGGTCTTCCAGCTCGCGGGCGATCCGGCGCAGACGCTCGTACCGCTCCCGGTAGCCCGCCAGCAGGGCGTCCTGCCCGGCTACGCTGTCCACCAGATCGGTCTGGAACTTGTTGCTGCCCAGCAGCAGGGTCTGGTGCTGGGAGTGGATGTCCACCAGCCGGGAGCCGATCTCGCGCAGGGCGGCCAGCGTGACCGGCAGTTCGTTGACATAGGCCCGGCTTTTCCCCGCCGGGTTGATGACCCGCCGCACGACGGTGTCGTCCGCATAATCGAGGTCGAGGTTCCGGAACGCCTCCTCCAGCCCGAAGCCCGCGATGCCGAATTCCGCTTCGATCACGCAGGGACGCGTCTTGTCCCGCAGCACCGAGGCGTCGGCCTTTCCGCCCAGAATGACCGACAACGCCCCCAGCAGGAGCGATTTTCCCGCTCCCGTCTCGCCCGTGATGATGTTCAGCCCTTCGCTGAATTCGATTTCCAGCGAGTCGATCAAGGCGTAGTTTTCAACGGTCACCCTGCGTAACATAGGTCAATGCTTTTTCCCGTCCTCCGGAGCGGCCGCCCCGTCCGGCCCCGCGGCACCCTGCCGCTGCGCCAGACACGCTTCCAGCACGTCCGCGATGTCCGCGGCGGCTTCCCGCTTCGGTTTCAGGGGATAGTCGGTGCGCGTGCCGTCCGCCCGGAGCACCGATATCTTGTTGGTGTCGAATCCGAACCCGGCTCCGGCGTCCCGCAGCGAGTTCAGCACGATGAAATCCAGTCCTTTCCGCCGCAGTTTCCCGGCGGCGTTTTCGAGTTCGCGGTCGGTTTCCAGCGCGAAGCCCGCCAGCACCCGGTTTCCCTTCGCGGCCCCCAGCTCCGCGGCGATGTCGGGCGTCCGCCGCAGTTCCAGCGACCAGCGTTCCTCCTGTTTCTTGAGCTTCCGCGGAGCCGTTTCGACGGGCGCATAATCGGCCACCGCCGCGCACATCACCCCGCCGTCGCAGTGCGGAAATTCCGCCAGGCACGCCCGGTGCATTTCCTCCGCCGACAGGGCGACCGTCTCCCGCACCCGCCCGGAAGCCTTCGCCTCCGCCGACAGGGACACGGACACCTTCCCCCGGATCAGCGCCACTTCGGCCCCCCGCGCCGCCAGTTCCTCGGCGATGGCGAAACCCATCTTCCCCGTGGAATCGTTGGTGATGTAACGCACGGGGTCGAGCCGTTCCACGGTTCCCCCGGCCGTCACCAGCAGCCGTTTCCCGGCCAGCGGCTGCGGAGCCGCCTCCGCAAAAAATGCCCTGACGTGCGCCGCGATCGCTTCGGGTTCCTCCATCCGTCCCTTGCCGACCAGCCCGCTGGCCAGTTCCCCGTCCCCCGGCTCGACGATCCGGTTCCCGACGGCGCGCAGCGCGTCGAGGTTCCTCTGCGTGGCCGGATGGCGGTACATGTCCAGATCCATGGCCGGAGCCACCATTACGGGGCACTTCGCGGACAAATAGGTGGTCAGCAGCAGGTTGTCCGCCACTCCCGCCGCCATCTTGGCGATGGTGTTGGCCGTGGCGGGGGCGATCAGCAGCAGGTCGGCCCATTCCCCCAGCGAGACATGGCTGTTCCATTCCCCGTTTTCGGGGTTGAAGAATTCCACGGGCACCGGGTGCCGCGACAGGGTGGCCAGCGTCAGGGGGGCGATGAACTGTTTGGCCAGCGGGGTCATCACGACCCGCACCGCGGCCCCTTCCTTCACCAGCGCCCTGACGAGTATAGCAGCCTTGTAGGCTGCTATACTCCCCGTCACGCCGAGGACGATCCTTTTTCCTTCGAGTGTCATGACTGCACGCGCTGCGGACGGTCGCCGCCGGTTAAAGCTCTTCCGTTTCCGGAAGGGCGTTCTGCGCATCCTTTTCGCGGAAGTAGACCTTCCCTTCGAGAAATTCCTCCGTGGCGATCAGCGCAGGCTTGGGCATCCGTTCGTAGAATTTCGAGATTTCGATCTGTTCGCGGTTTTCGAACGTTTCTTCGAGCGAGTCGGTGACGGTCGAAAAGTCGGCCAGCTTCCGGCTGAGCTCCTGCTTGATTTCGCTGCTGATCTGGTTGGCCCGCTTGGCGATGATCATCACCGATTCGTAGACGTTCCCGGTGGGAGCCTCGAAATCCATCAGGTTGCGCGTCACGGTGTTGTTCGGTACGTTTTTCAAATCCATGGTATATCGGTCTGTTTTGTTGCTTGCGATCGGCGGCCGGTGCGGGATTTTCCCGCCTCCGCCTCCGGAAAAGTCACTTCCGGGCTTTCCGTTCCCTAATGTCGGGGGCGTCTTCGTCGGGATACTTGTCCGCTTTCCGGGCTTCCCGCTTCTCCTTCCGGGCGGCTTTCTTCCCGGCCGGTGCTTCCGCCTGTTCTTCCTCCGGAGCGGCCGCCTCCGTTCCTTCTGTCGTTCCCGGCGCAGCGGCAGGGGTCGCCCCTCCATTCTCAACGCCTTCCTCACTCTCCGCACTAAGGTCTTCCCCTTCCGCACCTTCCCCCGTCTGCCCCAGTTCCCGGCGCACGTCTTCGTACATCCGGGTCGCTTCCTTCCGGTATTTGGTTTCCGGGAACTCCGAGATCAGGTTGTAGTAGGCGTCCATCATGTCCAGGTACCGCCCGTGCTGCAGGGACTCGATGCTGTTCTTGGCCAGCAGGTAGCTCGCCCTGGTAATCAGATAAAGCGTCTCCTCCCGATGCGTGGTCTCCGGGTATTCGCTCAGCGACACCTTCAGCGCGTGGATGGCGGACTTGTAGTAACCTATATTATAATACACCTTCGCGTTGAGCAGCGCCTTGTCGTAGATTTTCTGCGTCAGCTCGGCGATGTACTCCCGGCACTGTTCCTTCTTGATGCTGTTCGGATAGCGTCCGAGGTATTCGTTGAAGGCCATGATCGCCATCTGCGAAGGGGTCTGGTCCCGCTCCGCCACGGGCGACGAGTAATAGTATCCCAGCGCGATCAGGTATTCGGATTCTTCCAGAAAGGGGCTGCGCGAGAACTTCCGCCGGAAGTCGTTGAGCTGCTCGGCGCTCGTCACGAAGTCCCCCGCGCGGAAATTGGAAACCGCGGTGTAGAAAGCGATGGTGTCCTCCCGCGCCGTCCCCGTATAATAGTGTTCGATGGCGTCGAACAGGGCCAGCGCCTTGTCGCTTTTCTTGGCCTGGTAATACTCGATGGCCGCCCGGTACATCCGTTCGTGGTCGTTGCTTTTGAGCACCTGGTTGTACGTGCTGCAGGAGGCCAGCGCCACGCCTGCGGCGAGCATCGTCAGTATCCGGCTTTTGTTCTTCATGCGCATAGCTGAATTAATTGGGCAAAGTTATGCAATTTTAACGACTCCGGAAAAAATATATTGTGAATTTTTCCGGTTTCCCAAATTATGCGTAGCTTTGCACTTGCCAAACGCGTGAACGAAACCGAAAGTTTTTACCATAAACGTTAACATCGTGGATATTTTTGAACGCATCAGGAAGGATTCCGGCGGCCCGATCGGCAAGTACCAGCGCCAGAGTCACGGATATTTCACGTTTCCCAAGCTGGAAGGAGAAATCGGCCCGCGGATGAATTTCCGGGGCCGCGAAGTGCTCAACTGGAGCCTCAACAACTACCTCGGGCTGGCCAACCACCCCGAAGTCCGGAAAGCCGACGCCGAAGGGGCGGCCCGTTTCGGGATGGCGGCCCCGATGGGCGCCCGGATGATGAGCGGCCAGACCCGGTGGCACGAGGAACTGGAGCGGAAGCTGGCCGCTTTCGTCCGGAAAGAGGACGCTTTCCTGCTGAATTACGGCTATCAGGGCATGGTGTCGATCATCGACACGATCCTCTCGCGCCACGACGTCGTGGTTTACGACTCCGAGGCCCACGCCTGCATCATCGACGGGCTGCGGCTTCACACCGGCAAACGGTTCGTGTATGCCCACAACGACATGGACAACGCCCGGCTCCAGCTCGAGCACGCTTCTAAGGTGGCGCAGCAGACCGGGGGCGGCATTCTGGTGATCACCGAAGGGGTGTTCGGCATGAAGGGCGACCTGGGGAAACTCGACGAACTGGTCGAACTGAAAAAGGAATTCAACTTCCGCCTGCTGGTGGACGACGCCCACGGCTTCGGCACGATGGGCGAGCGGGGATCGGGCGTGCCGGAACATTTCGGCGTGGAAGACCAGGTGGATCTCCATTTCTCGACCTTCGCCAAGTCGATGGCCGGCATCGGGGCCTTCATCGCCGGGGACAAGGTGATCGTGGACTACCTGCGGTACAACATGCGGTCGCAGACCTATGCCAAGTCGCTGCCGATGCCGATGGTGATCGGCGCGCTGAAACGGCTGGAACTGCTCGAAACGCACCCCGAATTCAAGGAAAAACTCTGGACGATCGTCCGGGCCCTGCAGGACGGCTTCCGCAAGGACGGCTTCAACATCGGAGGCACCCTGTCGCCGGTGACGCCGGTCTACCTCAAGGGGGGCGTCGAGGAGGCGACCAACCTGGTGGTGGATCTGCGGGAAACCTACAACCTGTTCTGCTCGGTGGTGGTCTATCCGGTGATCCCGAAGGGGGAAATCATCCTGCGCATCATCCCGACGGCGGCCCATACGCTGGAAGACGTGCAGTACACGCTGGAATGCTTCCACAAGTGCCGCGCCGCGCTGGAAGCGGGCGAATACCGCAAGCCGGTGCCCTACATGTCGGAAGAAAAGTAGAGGTAGGGAGCTGCGGCGGATCGGAAACAACGAGGGAAAGGGACGGAAAGGCGTCCCTTTTTCTTTAAGCCGGCACCCTGCTGCAAGAAGGTAAGGAGCGGCGGCAGATCGGAAGCAAAGCGAAAAGGGACGGAAGATGTCCCTTTTGCTTTTTTGGGGGGCGGCCCCCGCTTCGGCAGGGACGCATCACACTTGTGCGCTCCCGGTATTTTCGTTCCGGCTTTTCGGCCTTTTCCCTTTTGCAGGCTGCGTTCCGGCTCCTTCCATACGGCCGGGAACCTCCCGGCCGTCCCGTTGCCATCCGCGTCCTCATTGCCTTGGCGTCCTTTCAGTCGTCCCGCAACCACCCTCATCCCGCACCCCTTTGCGTCATTCCGAGTGCAGCCGCAGGCGAAGCGTGGGAACCGACGCACGCAGCGAGAACAAAGACCGCTTGCGGACTTTGCCGAGCAAGAAGGAGGTCAACGAGCATAGCGATGTTAATCTCTGTTTACTCTTTTCTGCCATTATACTTGACAGAGATTAACCCGCCTTCGGCAGTTTTTCGTTGCTCCCGCTCGGCATAGCTCAAATAAATTTGGCTCTGCTCTCGCTTACTCGCAACGCTGCCACGTCGCTCCTCGGTGTCAGCGCGTAACCTTCCGCGGATGCTACCTCCCTCCGCTTTTTCCGCACCATTCCTGCGGAATGACTGCGGGCTGCGGTCGGTGAGCTCGCATGGCCTTCGGTCATGCTCGGTTCGCAATGACGCGAAGGGCAGAGGGGCGCGGATGGTTTGGTGACAATTAATGGTTGCGGGTTTGGATTGCCATGTCGCTGCGTCTCAAGGTCGGCGCGTAACCGGCTGCGGATGGTCGCCAGACCAATGGAATGATGCGGGGAAGTGGGGTTTGGGAAGGTCGGAAGGAACCGGCTGCGGGTAGGGCTGCAGGAAGGAAACGCCTTTCGGTGCGGCGTTCTTCCCCGCTGCCGGAAATGACCGGAACAGGAGAAAACGGATTTTTGACATAAAAATCGCTGCGGGTTTTTGCAAAATCGGTTTTTGTGCTTATCTTTGTGCACCGATTTGAGCCTCTGTAGTTCAATGGATAGAATGTCAGATTCCGGTTCTGATGATATGGGTTCGATTCCCGTCGGAGGTACGAAGATCAACGGATTTTGTGAAAAACCGCTTCCATATGCGAATATGGAGGCGGTTTTTGTTTGGAGCAGCCCTTCCCCCCGCGCTTTTTTTCGATCGGACGTTCTCTTTTTCGTTCCCCTTTTTTACCTTTGGAGAACCGCGATGCCTGTTTCCCGAACGCTTGCCGTGCGGGAAGGCGCGAAGAAGCGCGGCATCGTGAAACCGAAATTCAGCGCGTATGAACATCGAAGATTTCAGAGCCTACTGCCTTTCGTTCAAGGACGTGGAAGACCGGATGGCGTTCGACCGGGCGCCTTCCGAATACGACCGGAACCTGCTGCTGTTCTCCGTGCGCGACAAATGGTTCTGTTTCGTGAACATCGACGTGTTCGATTTCTGCACCATCAAGTGCGACCCGGAACTGAGCCAGGAGCTGCAGGACAGGTACGAGGGCGTCAGGCCGGGTTACCACATGAACAAGACGCATTGGATCAGCGTTTATTTCGACCGGGATGTTCCCGAAGGCACGATCCGGGAGCTGGTCAAACGGTCGTACGAACTTGTGGCGGATGGAAAGGGAAGGAGCGGAAAGAGCGGAGGGAGGTAGCACCCGCAACCGGAAACGCGCCGACCTGGAGGCGAAGCGACGGAGCTATCCGAATGCATGGAGATTCCCACGTCGGGCCTTACGGTCCAGGCTGCCTCCCGGCACTTGATCCGCGCCGGTCTTGCAGACCAATCACGGGGTATACCCGGTGAGATTGCCACGTCGCTCCTCGGTGTCAGCGCGTAACCTTCGGCGGATGTTATCTCCTTACAGTCGGTTAGCTCACCCAGCCTTGCGGCTGATTTCGGTTTTCCTCCCTGCGCTTCATCCGTGCCATCCCTTGCGGGACGACCACGGGCTGCGGTCGGTGAGCTCGGATGACCGAAGGTCATCCTCGGTTCGCAATGACGCGAAGGGGCGGGGGCAAAAGGAAGAAAACGGCGCCCGTGCCGCCGACAAACCACAGGAACAGGATATGCCTAACAATTACTTCAAATTCAAGCGTTTCACGGTCTTTCAGGACGGGGCGGCCATGAAGGTCGGCACCGACGGAGTGCTCCTTGGGGCGTGGTTCACGCTCGACGGCACGGAAAACCGCGTGCTGGACGTGGGGACGGGAACGGGGCTGATCGCCCTGATGGCCGCCCAGCGGTCGCCCCGCGCGCTGGTGGACGCCGTGGAGATCGACAGGGACGCCGCCCGGCAGGCCCGGCAGAACGTTGAAATTTCCCCGTGGAAGGAGCGGATCGCGGTTTTTCCCGCCTCCCTGCAGGAATACGCCGCCCGGACGCCCTGCCGGTACGACCGCATCGTGTCGAATCCCCCCTATTTCCTGTCCTCGCTCAAACCGGACGACGGGGGACGCCTCGCGGCCCGGCATGCCGACGCCCTTCCCTACGAAGACTTGATCCGGGGGGCGACCGCCCTGCTGAAACCCGGCGGCACGTTCGCCGCGATTTTCCCCTACCGGGAGGCATCGGTGTTCACGGTGCAGGCGGCCGTGGCCGGGTTGTACTGCGTCCGGCGGCTGAATGTCTACCCCGTGCCGGGCGGCCCCGTGAAGCGGGTGCTGCTGGAATTTTCGTTCGACCGGGGGCCGGTGGACGAAAGGACGCTGGTGATCGGCGCGCCCGAAAGCGGCGGCTACACGGACGACTACCGCCGATTGACAGCGGATTTTTACCTTTATTTTTAGCCCGGCCGCACTCCGCATTCCGTGCACCGGACACCGGAACACCCGCAACCGTACTGCTAAGCTTCATGAGGCCAGTACGTGCAGGGGCCTGTTCGGTTCGCAATGACGCGGGAAGGCGCGGACGGCTACGGGACAGTCGGAAGGATGCAGGGCCGGAAACGAAAAAGAGGAACATGGGTTCCTCTTTTTTCAAGCCCGTTTGCGGAGAGGGAGGGATTCGAACCCCCGGAGCCTCGCAGCTCAACGGTTTTCAAGACCGCCGCAATCGACCACTCTGCCACCTCTCCGGGCGCAAAAGTATAACCTTTTTGTTTTCCTCCAAAATTTTTGCCGAAATTGATCCTCCGTTCCGGGAATTCGGGCGGGGAAGCGCTTCCGAAGCCCCGGAACCGGATCGCGGCGTCGCTGCGTTTCTAGCAATGACGCGGGAGGGGGAAGGAACCGGTTGCATGGCGTCATGCTGAACCGAGGAATGCCGCAGGCATGACGAGCCTCACCGACCGGAGTCCGCTGTCGGCCTGCAAGGCCGGAGCGGAAACAACGCAGGGAGGTAGCATTCGCAGCCGCAGGCGGAGCGTGAGCATCTCTTTTTTCGAATTGAGATTGCCGCGTCGCTGCGCTCCTCGCAATGACGCAGGCGATACGGTTTCCAAACGACAGGAAGACGCAGAGTGCAGGAATGCCGGAACGGTTGGAAGGAACCTTTAGCGGGTGCTACCTCCCAAAGTTACCTCCTTGCAGTCGGTTAGCTCATCCGGCCTTGCGGCTGACCTCGGCTCTCTCCCTCCGCTTAATCCGTGCCGTCTTTTAACGGAGGATCGGACTTTCCCGCAAACTTGCCGATACCCGCTGACGCAACCGATCTTCCGGGGTCGCCGGAGCGACCGGTCGATTAGCTCGCTCTGCCTAATGGCAGATCTCGGTACTCTCCCTGCGCTTCATCCGTGCCATCCCTTGCGGGACGACCACGGGCTGCGGTTGATGAGCTCGGATGACCTTCGGTCATCCTCGGTTCGCAATGACGAGAAGGCGTTGAGGTTCCCCGACAACGGGAAGTCCCCGGATAAGCCCCTGACCGCGGAACGGGGCAAGCAAAAAAGCGATAAAGCAGCGGGAGCGTCTTACCAAAGACGCTCCCGCTTTCCGGTGCTCTATCCGTGCAGTCGGCCCTTATTTTCCCGCAAGGCTTCTGCCCGAATCCGAACCCGCCTCCGCGCTGGAATCTTCCTCCCGGTCGGAATCCGAATCCCTGTTGGAAACGGAACCCGTCCCCGCGATGGATTCCGAACCCGCTCCGGCAGCCGGTTTCCGATCGGCGCCCGCATCCGCCACGGCGTCCCCCGCCCGGTCGGACTCCGTCGGATCGAGCACCCGGACGGCCATGAATCCCGTCATCGACCGGATGCTTTTCAGGTAATCCTCCAGCGTCCCTTCCGTAATCACCACCTCCTTCTGTTTGGACGATGCGTGCATGAAATGGGGCTTCCCGTCCACATGGTACACGAATCCCACATGCGTCACGTCCATCTGCCCCGGCGTGGTGGTGCCGATGATGTAGCCGTCCCGCAGGGGTTCGTCCAGCCGGGCCATGCTGTCCCGCGACACCGAGTACATCCGCCGGCGGCTCATGCTGTCCTCGATCGCGGCCATCACCGGGATGTATTGCGGATACTTCACGAGCTGGGGATAGTTCTTCGGGTATTTGCTCATCAGACACGCCCGGATCGGGTACGGGGAGCCTCCCAGCTCCTTCGTCCGGTCTTCGACCAGTCCCAGCGCCTCGTTGTCGGCGATCCAGTCGCTGAAATAGTGGAGGCGGGAGGTGAAGTTTTTCAGTTCTCCGTCCCGGTAGCGCAACAGCCGCAGGTTGTCGCAATAGAGGTCGAAGGTCGCGCTGTCCGCCTTGAGCGTCCGCGCCAGCGCGACGGCGGTTTCCACGAAGGTGACGCAGTCCAGCTCGCGCAGGTTCACGATCAGCTCCTCCGGGTCTTTGGCTTCCAGCGTGTAGTTCACGTAGGGCCTCCCCAGAAAGTACTTCCCGGTTTCCGCCACCAGTTCGTTCATCGGCAAGTCCCGCCGGTCGCGGAACTTTTCGCAGTAGTCTTCGAAAATACGCACGTCTTCGGGCGTGTAGAACGCCTTCGGTTTTTCCTGTCCGTGCACGGACAGACCCAACAGCAGCGCTCCCGCCGCCAGCATCCAAAACTTCATATCGCTTTTTAATGGTTTATCGCTTGTCGTTCTTCGGTTTCCGGCTCTCCGTCGCCTTCGTCCGCCTCCGCCGGGGCGTCCGGCTGCACCGAAAGGGTTTTCTTCGCCTTCACCCCCAGCGCGCGGAGCTTGTCCACCTGTCCGATCAGGTTCCCCTTGCCGTCCCGGAGCTGCCCCATCGCTTCGCCGTACGCTTCGTTCGTCCGGCGGAGGTTCTCCCCGATGCGGTTCATGTTCTCCACGAAGCCCGCGAACTTGTCGTAGAGCTGCGCTCCCCGGCGGGCGATGTCCAGCGCGTTGCGGTTCTGGTATTCCCGCTTCCAGAGGTCGGCGATCAGCCGCAGGGAGGCGATCAGGTTGGTCGGGCTGATGAGCAGCACCCCCCGGTCGTAGGCATAGGCCCACAGGTCGGGTTCCGTCTGCAACGCCAGCAGGTAGGCCGGCTCGTTGGGGACGAACATCATCACGAAATCGAGCGAAGCCACGTACTGCTGGTAGTTCTTGCCGCGCAGTTCCTCGATGTGCTTCTTGACCGATTCGAGGTGTTCCGCCGCATAGCGGCTGCAAAGCTGCGGGTCGTCCTCGGCGGAATACCTCACGTAGGCCGTCAGCGACACCTTCGAGTCCACGATCACCTGCCGGTTGTCCGGGTATCGGATGATGACGTCCGGGATCATCCGCCGCCCCTCCTCGCTTCGCAGGGCCACGTTTCCGTCCCTCAGCGTTTCCTGCACGAAGTATTCCCGCCCCTTGGACAGCCCCGACCGCTCGAGGATGTTTTCGAGGATCATTTCTCCCCAGTCTCCCTGCACCTTGGAATTCCCTTTCAGGGCGTTGGTCAGGTTGCTGGCCTCCTGGCTCAGGCGCTGGTTGAGCTGCACCAGCCGCTCGACCTCCTTCCCCAGCGAAAACCGTTCCTTGGATTCGCGGTCGTAGGTTTCGTCCACCTTTTTCCGGAAACTTTCCAGGTTTTCGCCCAGCGGCTTCAGGATGCCCGCGATGTTCTCCTTGTTGATTTCGGTGAAGCGGCGGCTCTTTTCCTCCAGAATCCGGTTGGCCAGGTTCTCGAACTCGAGCCGGAACTGCCTCCGGACGTTTTCCGTCTCCTCCTCCCGCGTCCGGAGCTTTTCGGACAGTACCCGGTTGTCCGCCGTAAGCTCGGCGATCCGGTTCCGGTGCCCTTCGCCTTCCTCGCGCCGCTTTTCCAGCTCGGCTTCGAGCGATTCGCAGTCGTCGCGGTATTTGCGCGTGAGGCGCACGACGGGCCGCGAAACGAGCCACATGCTCCCCATCCCCGCCAGAAGGCCCGCTATCAGCCAGATCGCCGCTTCCATTTCTTCGCCGTTTTAGAGATTTTAGGACAAAATTAACGAATCAACCGAATATTCCCTTATTTTTGCAGGGATTCTGCCGGAGACGCTTCCCGGCCGGGAGGTAAAATTACGGCACATTTCGCACAAGTACAAACCGACGGACAAGATTATGATTCGGATCGTTTCCCCTTCGCTGCTTTCGGCCGACTTCGGCCATTTCGCGGATGAAATCGCCCTGCTGAACCGCAGCGAGGCCGAATGGATCCACGTGGACGTGATGGACGGGGTCTACGTGCCGAACATCTCTTTCGGATTTCCCGTGATCGAGTACGTCCGGCCCCTGACCGACAAGGCGCTGGACGTTCACCTGATGATCGTGCACCCGGAAAAGTTCCTCGCCCGGTTCCGGGACGCGGGGGCCGACATCCTCACGGTGCACGCCGAAGCCTGCACCCACCTGCACCGGACGCTGCAGGAAATCCGGTCGCTGGGGATGAAGGCCGGAGTGGCGCTCAACCCCCATACGCCCCTGTGCATGGTGGAGGAGGTGCTGGACGACGCCGACATGGTGCTGGTGATGACGGTCGATCCCGGTTTCGGGGGACAGCGGTTCATCCCGCGCTGTCTGGACAAGGTGCGGCGGCTCCGGCGGATGATCAACGGGCGCGGGCTGGACACCCTCATCCAGGTGGACGGGGGCGTCTCGACGGAAAACGCCGGAGAACTCTACCGGGCGGGCAGCAACGTGCTGGTGGCGGGCCATGCGGTGTTCGCGTCGCCCGATCCCGCGGCGACCATCGCCGCCCTGCTGCACGCCGAATAACAAGGACAACCATGATTTCAGTCAATAACCTGACGGTGAGTTTCGGGGGGTGGGACCTTTTCCGGGACATCACCTTTATGATCAACCCCAAAGACCGGATCGGACTGGTGGGGAAAAACGGAGCGGGCAAATCGACCCTGCTCAAGGTGCTGACGGGGGAACAGCCCCCGTCTTCCGGCACCGTGTCGATCCCGGAAGGGTGCACGCTGGGCTACCTGGCCCAGCAGATGAAGGTGGCGGACGGCCGGACGGTGGCCGAGGAGGCGGCGACCGCCTTCGCCGAGGTGAACGCGCTGGAAGCGGAGATCGCCTCCCTGACCGGGCAGCTTTCCGAACGGACGGACTACGAGAGCGACGCCTATGCGACGCTGATCCACCGGCTGAACGAAGCCAATGACCGCTACCGCATCCTCGGCGGCGACAACCGGGAGGCGGAGATCGAAAAGACCCTGCTCGGCCTCGGCTTCGAGCGGAAGGATTTCGGCCGGCAGACGTCGGAATTCAGCGGCGGCTGGCGGATGCGCATCGAGCTGGCGAAGCTCCTGCTGCGGCGTCCGTCGGTGTTCCTGCTCGACGAGCCGACCAACCACCTCGACATCGAGAGCATCCAGTGGCTGGAAGAGTACCTCCGGGACTACAACGGGGCCGTGGTGCTGATTTCCCACGACCGGGCCTTCCTGGACGGAGTGACCAACCGGACGGTCGAGATTTCGCTGGGGAAGATCACGGACTACAAGGTGCCCTATTCCAAATACACGGTGCTGCGGCAGGAGCGTCGGCAACAGCAGTTGGCCGCCTATGCCAATCAGCAGCGGATGATCGAACAGACCGAGGAATTCATCGAGCGGTTCCGCTACAAGCCCACCAAATCCAATCAGGTGCAGTCGCGCATCAAGCAGCTCGAAAAGATCGAGCGGATCGAGGTGGATGAGGAGGATACGGCGACCCTGCACATGCGTTTTCCGCCCGCTCCGCGCTCCGGGCAGGTGGTGGTCGAAGCGGTGGAAGCGGGGAAAAGCTTCGGGGAAAAGCGGATTTTTTCCGGAGCGAACCTTGTGGTGGAGCGCGGAGAGAAAATCGCGCTGGTGGGCCGCAACGGGGAAGGCAAGACGACCTTCGCCCGGATGGTGGTCGGGGAACTGGAGGCGACGGAAGGGACGGTGCGCACGGGCTACAACGTGCGCGTGGGCTATTTCGCCCAGAACCAGGACGACCTGATGAACGGGGATTTCACGGTCTACGATACCCTCGACCGGGTGGCGGTGGGCGACGTACGGACGCGGCTAAGAGACATCCTGGGGGCCTTCCTGTTCCGGGGGGAGGACATCGACAAGAAGGTGCGCGTGCTTTCGGGGGGCGAGCGTTCCCGGCTGGCGATGGCCCGCCTGATGCTGGAACCCTATAACCTGCTGGTGCTCGACGAACCCACCAACCACATGGACATGCGGAGCAAGGACATCCTCAAACGGGCCGTGAAGGAGTACGACGGCACGGTGATCGTGGTGTCCCACGACCGGGAATTTCTGGACGGCCTCGTGGACAAGGTGTACGAATTCCGCGACGGGCGGATGAAGGAGTACATCGGCGGCATCTACGATTTCCTGCAAAAGAAAAAGCTCGATTCGCTGAAGGAACTGGAACGGAAAGCCGCTCCCGCGCCGAAGGCGGAGGCCGCTTCGGAGCCGGGCGTATCGGGCAAGGCGCAGTACCGCGAGAAACAGAAATACGACCGGCAGGTAAAGGCCGTTCGGAGCCGCATCGGGAAAGCCGAGTCGGAAATCGAGCGGATCGAAGGGGAACTGGCGGAGTGGGACCGGAAACTGGCCGATCCCGGCAGCCACGGCATCGACCTGAGCGATCCGGCGGTGTTCGGGGCCTACAATGGGCTGAAACAGGAGCTGGCCGCCCGGATGAACGAATGGGCCGACCTGCACGAAGAACTGGAAGCGTTGGGATAGGTTCGGCAAAGGTGTACGGGTTCATGACCTTCCAAACCGATCCGACGGACTTCCGGGGCCTGCAACGGGCTGAAGCAGAAACCGGCCGCCCGGATGAACGAACGGGCCGACCTGCACGAAGAACCGGAAGCGTTGGGATAGGTTCGGCAAAGGTGTACGGGTTCATGACATCCCAAACCGATCCGACGGACTTCCGGGGCCTGCAACGGGCTGAAACAGGAACCGATCGCCCGGATGAACGAACGGGCCGACCTGTTTTCCTTCACCCTTACGTCATTGCGAGGAGCGTAGCGACATGGCAATCTAAACCTAACCTTCAAATGTCACACAATCATCCGGTTCCCTGACACCTTTGCATCATTCAGAGGAAAACCCGACAGGGTTTTGTCAGTATCAACATGACCTTGCGGATTTACTTTTCCAATATTACCTTTGTGAACAACAGGCAGAGAGATGTGATAGTTATCACGCGAAACTCATAGTTACAGCAGATAAATCTTCCAATGCATTCAACACTTCTTCGAGATCGTCGATAGAATCCTGCATCTCATCACGCTGATCCTGCAACTTATACATTACATCACCTTGCCGTTCAGTCAATTCTAACCTGCATTCATATTCGGTTAATCTATTTTCGACAATGGACATCTTCTTTTCGAGAATATCTATCATATTTTTAATCTCTAATTTATGGATTTCTGCACTCCTATGGATTGCAGCCAGTTTGTCGAAATCTGTCTTATTCATTGGACATTAGTTTTCTTGCTTCGTTAATATCGATTCTTGCATGTTGGCCATGTTTTTCTAATAGATATAAAAGATTTGCGCCATTCATCAGTGTTATCGGCTTATCCTTTGCAAATTCGTAGGAATCACCCCCATAGTCTGACGTCGTAACGAGAATGCCCTTTGTCGCACCTTCATTCAAAACCGTTCCGTATAAATCCCTAACCGCAGAAACACCAACCGTATTGGTGTATCGTTTTGCCTGAATTACAATTTTTCCACCTCGAATAGGGTCAGGATCAAAAGCTACGGCATCCACACCTCCATCTCGACTGGCTTGGGTAACTTTCACCTCTCCTCCATTCTTGCTGAACTCTTTCTCAAACAGTTCTCTTATCAGGTGTTCAAAGTCCTCCCAATGCATAGAAGCGAGATTGGTGGAGTTATCCATTTTAGCACTTATGTCATAATGCTCAATAAATCTTTTGTCCGATTTGTTGAACGTTACAATAGGTTGTATTGCTGTAATAGTAAAAAGTTGACTGCTTGCAATACCCTTTAAGGATTTGAAACAGGCTTTCGGATTAACATTCATAAAATCAATGTCTACGATTTGCTCTCTATTAGTTTTTATAGATAATATGCAACTCGTTTCCATTTTCCCATTTGCTTTGTTGAGCGCAGTAACCCACCCGTTAAAGGCAACGGAATGTACAGGACTTAAATACTTATCGGCAAAAATCTCATATATGGACCGCAACACGATCCGATAAAGTGCATCATCATAGTGTTTGGAAAAAACTTTTTCTGTCATTTGAACAGAGATACATTGTCCTTTGGTAAATTTCATTTCAACCAACGAGGGAAATGTATCGACAGAAGGGAGAGAATAGTCAACTATCAACAAATCCTGGTTATATGTCAGAATGCAATTTTTGTCGTACTCAATAGGATATGTAGAGTATTCCAACAGTAAAGAACAGTATTTTTCAATTGCATCTTTTTTACCATTGATTACATCTGCCTTAAACGCCTTTATTCCATGTTGTATTTCTTGCTTTCGTCTTGAATATTCCCTCTCGTCTTTTTGTAGTTTTGTTGTCAGTTGATCTTTTTCTTGTTCATATTTTAACGAGTCATCCAAATATTTCGCGATCTCTTTTTCATAACGTTTTTTTTCTGCGAGGTTAAGTTTATATATGTCACTGCAGTGGCACTCGTAAATCTGATATGCTCGTTCAAATTCTTTCCTCTTTGCAGAATCGGCTATTGACTTTAAGAAAGGTAAAACTTTGTATATCAATCTATATTTAGCTACGAAATCAGATTGTAAGGGTTTGACAGGAAATTCGTGATTAACACAATCTCTTGGCACAAATGGTTCCCGTAATTTACCAATAGCGTATTTTGTGTTTTTAATGGAAACGTCTAATTCTGATAGGTCAGCTTCAGCATTTTTTTGGTAACGCGCAAACACATCAACATTCTGAACCAATCCGTCTAAAAGTATATTTTCTATCTCATGATTTAGCTTTTTGATTTCCAGGGTTTTATTATGGGCAAATTTAGCATTCTTTTCCTTATTGTCCATTTCTTTCCACTTTTCAATAAGTTTATCTACCTTTTGCCTCACAATAGATTGATCGTAGTCTTTTATAATTTTATGCTCTGCGTACTTAATATGCATAACATCTGCAACATACCTTATGCGGTAGTCTCTCGTGTATTCTTCGTAATAAGATAAAACTACGTTATTATCCATAATGCGATTATTTCCGCTTGTGTTTAGGGTTAAGTACAAATTTAAAGAATAATTTTGAAACAGCTATCTTGTTTTTAAATCATTCCCCTCTTCTTCTATTACGACTGAATAATCGTTTTTATAACCTCTTTTTCTATTCCTTTATATCTTTTTTTGTGGTAATATGAGTGGCTTTGTATCTTCTTAACATCGCTAATAGTTAAAAAACTATCTTTCACTTGCTTAGAAAACCTTCTATTCACACTACGTATACTACCATTATAACTATTAATAAAGTATATTAAAATCAACAGTCTCCGTATGCCTTAGTTGCTGATAAACAGCAAGAAAGGTTATAGATGGATGGAAAAGTAAACAAATCTTAAAAAATATTAATTTCCCTGTTTGAATGAACGGGGAGATTGCTATATTTACCCTGAACCGACAGTTCAAACGGTGTGTAGAATGCACAAAAAAACACGCCTCCATTGAAAAAGTGTGTTGAAAGGCGCATAATCCTATTCAACTGGATGAAAATCCATATTGATCTATGGATAGGGAGAGATTGACTTCGTTTTTCCCCGGCCTGCCGGCGGCATCCTTGCAAACGAAGCCTTGGAACCGAGGCCGGGGACCGCTTTTCGTTTCCGGCCTTGCATCCTTTCAACCGTCCTGCCCTTTCCGCCTTCGCGTCATCCTGAACCGAGGAACGACCTTCGGGCGTTCCGAGCTCACTGACCGCAGCCCGGGGTCATTCCGCAGGAATGGCACGGATAAGGCGGAGGGAGGTAGCATCAGCGGCAACGCCGCGACGTGAGGATCTCTGTTTAGTGTATTGACAGAAATAAACTGTCAGAGATTGCCGCGTCGCTCCGCTCCTCGCAATGACGCGGGAGTGGTGCGGTTTTCCGCACCGGCCTTACGGCTGATTTCGGTTTTCCTCCCTGCGCTTTTCCCGCATCGCCTTCTATTCGTGGATGAGGCGTTTCCGTCCACCATCCGGTACCCGCTGACGCAACCGACCTTCCGGGGTCGCCGGAGCGACCGGTCGATGAACTCGCAGGGCTTTCGTTTTGGAAAGTCCGTGCATAACCGGTTGCGGATGTTATCAACCTGCGCTTAATCCGTGCCGTCCCTTGCGGGACGACCACGGGCAATGTTACTTCCCTGCGTTATTTCCGTTCCGGCCTTGCAGGCCGACAACGGACTCCGGTCAGTGAGGCTCAGGCTGCGTTGCAGCCTTCGGTTCGGTTGATGAGCTCGCAGGGCTTTCGTTTTGGAAAGTCCGTGCATAACCGGTTGCGGATGTTATCAACCTGCGCTTTCTCCGCACCAGCCTTACGGCTGACTGCGGGCTGCGGTTGATGAGCTCGCATGACCGAAGGTCATGCTCGGTTCAAAGCAGGGAGAGCAGCGCTTCGGGGCGGTCGATGAGGTGTGCGGCGCCGTTCGCTTCCAACTCCTGCCGCGGGCGGAATCCCCACGTCACCCCGACCGACCTCACTCCGGCGGCCGCGGCCGTCAGCATGTCCACCCCCGAATCCCCCACGTAAAGCGTCTCTTCCGGCCGGTGTCCCGTTTCCCGCAGAATGTCCCGCACGATGGTGGGATCGGGCTTCACCGGAACGCCTTCCCGCTGCCCCAGCACCGTCCGGAACGTTCCCGCTCCGAAATAGCGGTCGATGAGCTTGACGGTGGCTTCCTGGTACTTGTTGGAGGCGACGGCCAGTTCCGCGCCGCGTTCGCGCAGGGCTTCGATCAGCTCCGGAATGCCCGGATACGGCCGGGTGAAATCGGCGTTGTGCTCCGAATAATGGGCCGTGAAATCCGCCCGGAGCCGCCGAACCGTCTCCGGGTTCCGGGCCTCTTCGGGAAGCGCGCGTTCCAGCAGCTTGTTCACCCCGTTGCCCACGAAGAACGGATAGGCGGACAGGGGATGTTCCGGGTAACCGTTCAGCCGCAGGGCATGGTTGACCGAAGCCGCCAGGTCGTCGATGGTGTTCAGCAGGGTGCCGTCGAGGTCGAAGATAATCAGTCGGGTCATGATCCGTGTTTTTCGCAAAGGTAATCTTCCCGGCGGAAAAGGGCAAATGCTGCGGGGTGCGACGGAAAACGGGCTTTTATTCTTTGCGCTCCGACCCGGTGCCGAGCCGCCGGAAAATTCTTTCGAGAACGGCCTGCTGCACGAATGGCAGGGACTCTTCATACAGGGTGGCCGCGCGGACGTTGGTCAGCTTCCCCGTGCCGTGCGGAACCGAAACGATGAATTCTTCCCGGCATACCCATTCCACCGGAATCTGAAGGCATCCCGGAACATCCGACAGACTGCCCCCTCGTCGGAGCCGGGCGGACAGCAGGCTCTCTTTCACGATTCCGATTCCCTTCACCCGGATGTTCAGCGCCCCGGGCCGGTCGGCCTTCAGGTAAAGAATGTCGCCGGCTTTGACGGAGGAGAGCAGGTTGTACAAATCCTCTGCGTCTTCGTTCGACCACCCGATCACGTAATTGCCGTCGGCAAAGAAACGCTCCCGGATTTCCTTGCCGTCCCAGTTCGATCCTGCTCCGAATATGGCCATGCCGAAAAGTTTAATTCGTATATCGTTTTTCTTTTTTCCGCGGGAAGCCGCCGAACCGAAGGTCATTCCTCGTATACCTTGTGTATTTTACGCCTCAACTGTTCATAGGTGCAGTTGAGGATTTCGTAAGGCCTGACCGTGCGACGCTCCCGGTTTTCCTCGACCAGGTAGCACCGTTTGCCGCGGGCCGCGATGTAATAACTGCATTTGGGGGATTCGAGCACCGGCGCATGCCTGTCCATCAGGTTCCAGAAAATGTGGCGCAGCGCGTTGAAATAGTTGCCCGGAGGGAAAAACTGCCCGGTGTCGGTTTTGAAAGTCACGTCGTTGAAATTTTCCCTGGCTCTGCTCATGACCGTTTCGTTTTTGTTTCCGTGGGGTCGGATATGAGCGAATATACGAATAAATGTCCGGACTTGCAATAAACGAATGTAAAAAGATGGGAAACCGGAACTCTTTCGCCGATGCGTGGCGGCTTTGTTTGCCTTCAGTCGGGGGCCGGGGAGATTTTGCATAATCTTCGGCGGGTAGAAGCCTGCACTCTTTTCGCGCCGTTCCAAAGGGGGCGGCCATGTCGGAGGCGCGAAGAGATGCTCACGTCGCAACTTACGTTACTAATGCTACCTCCCTGCGTTGTTTCCGCTCCGGCCTTGCAGGCCGACAGCGGACTCCGGTCGGTGAGGCTCGTCATGCCTGCGGCATTCCTCGGTTCAGCATGACGCAAGGCGATGCGGTTCCTGACGGATGGAAGGAAGCGGTTGCGGCTGGTTACGGGACGGACGGGAGGATGCTGAAACAAAAGGTTGTGAAGATGAGATTGCCGCGTCGCTTCGCTCCTCGCAATGACGCAAGGGTGTCAGGAAAACAGGTCGGCACGGGACGGTCTTCCGCTCGTTCCGAAATCCCGCTACCTTCCTACGCCTGTTCTATACCGTTTCAGAGGGGGGCGGCTTTGTCCGGGGTGCGGAGAGGTGCTCGCGTCCGCGTTCATCCCGCCGGGAAGGCTATTCCTCGGAGCGGCCCAGCCGGATGCCGACGGCGCGGGCATGAGCGTCCAGCCCTTCGGCCGAAGCCATCGTTTCGATTACCGGCCCCAGTTCCCGCAACCCCTGTTCCGTGATTTCCTGATAGGTGATTTTCCGCGTGAAGCTGTCGAGGTTCACTCCGCTGTAAGCCGTCGCCCAGCCGTCCGTCGGCAGGGTGTGGTTCGTTCCGGAGGCATAGTCTCCCGCGCTTTCCGGGGTGTAGTGTCCGATGAAGACGCTTCCCGCCGCCGTGATCCGCCGGGCGACTTCCCACGGATTTTCCATGGAAACGATCAGGTGTTCCGCCGCATAGCCGTTCGCCATCCGGATCATCTTTTCGATGCCGTCCAGCACTACGATGCGGCTGTTGGCGACCGACCGGGCCGCCAGCTCCGCCCTCGAAAGGGTTTGCAGCTGCCGTTCCACCTCCTTTTCCGTCGCTTCGGCCAGTTCGCAGGAATCCGTGATCAGGATCGCCTGACTGTCGGGGCCGTGCTCCGCCTGCGACAGCAGGTCGGCGGCCACGAAAGCGGGCCGGGCCGTGCGGTCGGCCATCACCAGCACTTCGGAAGGCCCGGCGGGCATGTCGATGGCGACGTCGGAAAGCCCTACCTGCTGTTTGGCCGTGGTGACGTACCGGTTGCCGGGGCCGAAAATCTTGTGCACCCTCGGAACCGTCTCCGTTCCGTAGGCCATCGCGCCGACGGCCTGCGCTCCGCCCGCCTTGAAAATCCGGGTCACGCCGCACAGCCGCGCCGCGAAGAGGATCGCGGGAGCGACGGCCCCCGTCCGGTCGGGGGGGGTGCAGAGGACGATTTCGCGGCATCCCGCCAGCCGGGCCGGGATCGCCAGCATCAGCACCGTGGAGAACAGCGGCGCGCTCCCGCCGGGGATGTACAGCCCGACCTTTTCGATCGGGACGCTGCGCTGGAGGCACTTCACCCCCGGAGCCGTTTCGACCTCGATGCCGGGGAAGGCCTGCGCGGCGTGGAATTTTTCGATGTTCCCCGCCGCCGTGCGGATGGCCTCGGCCAGCGCGGGATCGAGCGTCCGGGCCGCCTCGTCGATTTCCGCCGCGCTCACTTCGAGCGAAGCGATTTCCACGCCGTCCAGTTCGCGGGCGAAGCGAAGCAAAGCCGCATCTCCCTCCTGTTCGACCGCCTGCAGAATCTCCGCCACGCGGGCGGCGACCGTTGCGTTTTCCGTGCGGGGACGTTCCAGCAGGGCGTCCCACTCCCTTTCGTCCGGGTTGAGGTAGATTTTCATCAGAGAATCATTTTTTCGAGGGCCAGCACCAGGATGTCTTCGGCTCCGATGGCCTTGAGCTGTTCGATCCGTTTCCAGAGTTCCTTTTCGTTGATCACGGCGTGGAGCGAACTCCACCCTTCCTGCGCCAGCGGCAGCAGCGTGGGGCTTTTCATCCCCGGCAGGATGCGGATGGCCTCCTCGATCCGGTCGTTGGGCAGGTTCAGCAGTACGTATTTCATGCCCCGGCTCCGTTCCACCGCCTCGAACCGGAACAGGAGCTGGTTCAGCAGCGTCCGTTTTTCCGGGGACAGGTTCCGGGAGGCGACGAGCACCGCCTCCGACCAGATCACCTTTTCCACTTCCTTCAGGCCGTTGGTGATCAGGGTGCCGCCGCTGCTCACGATGTCGAAAATGGCGTCGGCCATCCCCACCGCCGGGGCGATCTCCACCGATCCGGCGATTTCGTGGATGTCGGCCTGCACGCCCTGTTCGTTCAGGAACCGTTTCAGGATGTTGGGGTAGGAGGTGGCGATCCGCTTCCCCGCCAGAGACCGCACTCCCTCGTAGGCGTCGGCCTTGGGCACGGCCAGCGAAAGGCGGCACTTCCCGAATCCGAGCCGGTGCACGGTATCGACTTCCTGTTCCTTTTCCTCCACCTCGTTCAGCCCGACGATGCCCAGGTCGGCCACGCCCATGGCCACGGCCTGCGGGATGTCGTCGTCGCGCAGGTAAAGCACTTCCAGCGGAAAGTCGTCCGACCGGGCCAGCAGCTTCCGCTTGCTGTCCTCGATGGTGATCCCCGCTTCCCGCAGCAGGGCTACGCTCTCCTCGTTGAGGCGGCCTTTGGCCTGAATCGCTATTCGTATCATGTCGTAAGGTTTGAATTTTCCTGTCCGGTCATAAAAAAGGCTTACCCCGTTCCAGGTAAGCCTTTTTTCGTATCGTCGTTCCGACCGTCCGGATTCCGTCGCAACAAATATCGGGCCTTACCTTCCTTCCCTTCCGCAATGGAAGCGATGGCGGCGGCAGCGATGGTTGTCGCTCTGGTTCCGAGATGTCGGGTTTCGTTCGGTCATCGACGCAAATGTAAGCAAATTTCCGGACAAAACAAACGCTCCCGTTATTGCGGCAGTGTTACGTAGGGTTTGGTCGGGTTGTACACCATCCGACGCGTCCGGGTCACCATCTCGATGTCGTTTCCGGCGTTTTCGATCGGGTCTTCCGTCAGCGCCTTATAGGTCAGGTCGAGGATATAAGTCTTGTCTTCCGTGTTGTTGAAACCGTTCACCGCGCTTCCCAGATCGGTCAGGTCGAAAGCGAGAAAACTCGGTTGGTAAGACAGATTACCCGTCCCCGTCTCCTTCAACACCTGAAGCCGCATCCGGATGGTGTCCGCCTCACCGCCTGCGCCCGACACGATTTCCGGCGCCACACCCAAACTCACCGGAGGATCGTAAAATTCGCTTCCGGCCAGGACAGGAAGAGCGTAGCTGGCAAGCACCAGGTAACGATTGGCACAATAAATGATATCTTCCGTTTTCGTCGATACATAAATTGCCGTATCGCCCGACTGCTCCAGCTCGTTCATCGACAGGAATTCGTCCTTCGTCGGCAGGGGTATGGATTGATGTACGTAGATGTTTTTGATGGCGGCATTCGCCGGCTGTTCCTGACTCTCCGTGAAGATCACTCGCGTCATTTGCCGGTCGAGGTCGGCGTCGTTGGGTTTGACAATCGCATTGGTGGCCTTCATCTTCTGCCCCCAGTTGGTCACCATGATGTAATTCGATGACATGAAGGTTTCCGGTTCTACGGAAAGGTCCACGTAGGACATCGTTTCCGAATCGCTGTTGCAGGAAGCGAAGGCCAGTATCGCCCCGCCCATGGCCGCCAGTAAGGCTGATTTTTTCATTTTCGATGAGGATTTAAATTGTTTCTCCATATGAATATGGATGCATACGGTGCGCGAAACGTTGCGCAAGGTACGCAAAAAGTCCTCGATTATAACCGTTCCGCCTGAAAAATTATTGTCTTAGAGCAGCTTTTTCCAACGGAAAAAGAGAGTGCCGGCGTGGAACCGGCACCCTTTTTATTTTCAGGAAAGGCCTTGAATTACAAGATGACCGGTTCGACCGGCGTCCCCGAAATTCGTTTTATTTCTTGTCCTGTTTCATCGAATATGCTGTAAGAAACGTTTCCTGCTTTGATTCCCTCCCATTTTCCGGTCAGAATAAGCTCACGTCCTGTAGTTTGTCCCACATAAGTTGCGATGTAAGTAGCAGAAGCATTATACATGGCAACGGTTACACGGGCCTTAAAAGAAGAATGGGGTGACACCATCAACGGGAAAGAATAATTTCTAGTATCTTCTTGCGTTTCAGAAGTTCCAAAAGTCCATGATTGACTGGTAGTTGTAGAGACAGTTAGTTGACCATTTATGAGAATGGGTACTCCTACCTTGGCTGTAGTGGAAAGCGTTACGGATAAGCCATTGGTTTTGGAAAAGTGGGATGTTTCCGATGCTTTTCGGGTAAAAGAAGCTGTCATGGATTGCGTAATAGCAGTTCCATTATACACGTTAACCTCCTCCATAAAATTAGGTGCCGGAACTAAATTATCATTCGCTTCCAAGGTATAAGTAAGCGTTTTTAAAGTAAAATTCTCCACAGGCCGGACCTCCCAAAAACACATGTTATTTGTAGGGGAATACGCATTGATAAGCCCGACTGAATTGTTATTGTACTGTATCCCTTGTAAATAATAAAAAAATAAATAACGGAACGTGTAACGATTGTTTCCCATAATCGACCAGCGATAACTTGTCGATTGATGAGGATTACTTTGTAGCCCTAGCTGAAGTTGAGTATCCGATATGGCTGTGCCTCCTACCAATATATTTCTGCCTTTGCTATCCCCTTGCACGGCTCGAATCCGATAGGAAGGTGCTTCGCCAGGTGAAGGTATTCCTTTGTCGATCAACCATTTTTGTCTGCCGCCTTGTGCTGCCTCCCAATAAAAAAGCAGCACGCTGCCGTTTTTACTGTGAGCGGTAAGAAACCGATCGTCGTTGGCCGCCACTCCGGCGGGAAGCACCAGATAAACGGGAATGCCTTCAATCTGGTCGATCGGATCCTTAATGTCAGCGGTAGCGCTTACCTTGCTCATTCCGCTTTTGGTCTCCGGCTTCGGAGCCGGGCTTTCCAAATAATCATCCTTCTGACATGCTGTCGCAAGCATGAATAAGGAAATGCATAAGAGAGAGAAACTTTTTTTCATGCCGGTTAGTTTTAGGGTTAGACAATTGTATGCTCGGCGATTCGTGCAGGCAGTAAAAGCCATTCGTCCGGTTTCGACCTTATGTCAGGTTGGATAATTGCATTAACAAACCAAGTACAGTGCAATATAATAAAAAATTATTACACCGTACCAAATAAAACGGAATATTTTTTATAGTAACTTTTTCCAGCGGAAAAAGAGATAGGTCAGCGTCGAGATCAGCACCATCAGGCCGATGGCGAACGGGTAGCCGTACCTCCAGTCCAGTTCGGGCATGTACTTGAAGTTCATCCCGTAGAGACTCGCGATCAGCGTGGGCGGCAGGAAGAACACCGAGGCGATGGTGAAAATCTTCGTGATGTTGTTCTGTTCGATGTTGATCAGCCCCAGCGCCGTGTCCTGCAGGTAGTCGAGCCGTTCGAAGCTGAAATCCGCGTGGTTGATGAGCGAATTCACGTCCTTGATCATCAGCGTCAGCCGCGGATAGATGTCGTTCGGGAACCGTTCGCTGCGCAGGATGCCCGACAGGATCCGCTGCCGGTCGAAGATGTTTTCCCGGAGCAGCATGGTGTTTTCCTGCAGGTGGTTGATCTGCCGCAGGATGTCCTGGTCGATCTTGCCCGCCAGCGAAATGTGCTTGCTCAGCTGCGCCACCTGTTTGGAAAGCGCCTCCACCAGGTCGGCGTCGAAGTCGATCCGCACCTCCAGGATCGAAATCAGCAGGTGGTACCCCGTCGGATAGGCCCGCGAGTTCATCTGGAGCCGCTTGGCCGCCTCGTTGAACGTCCGGAACTCGGCGTTGCGCACCGATACCAGCACCCCTTCCGTCACGATGAACGAAACCGGCTCCACCGTGAACGAGTCGTCCGTGGGCACGAAAAAGTTGGAATTGCAGATGATCGCCGATTCGGTTTCGGAGTATTTGGACGTACTTTCGATTTCCTCCACCTGCTGCCGGGTCTGGAGGTTGATGTCGAGGAAAGACTCGACGGCCTTCTGTTCCTTGATGGTGGGGGAGATCATGTCGATCCAGAGGATGTCGTCGTAGCCCAAATCGTCGAAGAGCTTGACGTCGGCGTTCCGGATGATCTTGTTGTAGGACTTGAGGTAAATGGTAATCATGGCGCTGAATTTAAAGGGGATGAAACGAAGCGGTTAGCCGTTCCGCCGGCCGGGGCCGCGGAACGCTCGAAGACCGTTCCCCTTCCTTCAGCCGGGATTCCGTCGGGCGGCGTAACGCCGCTTCTTCTCCCAGTACAGTTCCAGCGCCTTTCGCTTGGGAGCGTCCAGCCGGAAGTCGATGTTTTCGGTCAGGTAGCGCACGGCCTCCGCGTGCGCCATCCGTCCGTCCTCCCGCACCGCCTCCGGGATGTGCCGCACACCGTAGGCCAGCGCGGCTTCGAGCTGCTCCAGCGTTCCGGACGCGGTGCCCCGGCGGGCCACCCACGCGGCGAAAACGAACGGCAGCCCCGTCAGGGCGCGCCACTCGTCGGCCAGGTCGTAACGCTGCGGAAAACGGGATTCGAAGTCGAACACCTTGTCGCCGATCAGCAGATAGCCCACCCCCATTTCGGGCCTCACCCCGACGTAGTCTTCCAGCGGCGTCCACACCGGGTCGACGCCCCAGCGCTCGGCGGCCAGAATCCGCGCCAGCGCGACCGAAGTGCGCGAGTGGGCGTCCAGCCGGATTTCGCGCAGTTCCTCCACCGGCGAGGCGGACAGCAGCACGACCGTGCGGACGCTTCCGACGGCTCCGATGCAATGGTTTCCGAAGATTTCGATGTCCGGAAGGGCCGGGATTTCGGCCACCGGAACCAGGGCGATGTCGGCCCTGCCGTCACGGACGGCATCCGCGCATCCCGACGGCGGCGACAACAGCAGCTCCGCATCCGGACGAATGTCCGCACGGGCGATACCGTAGATGAACGGTATGGTATTCAGGTAAGATACCGCTGCAATTTTCACGCTCGTCATCGTCCATCGTTTTCGCGGTTTGGTGAAGGCTGTTTCGTCTATCGGGCACGAAGGTACGAAATTTTAACGAACGGCGCGCCTTTTTCCGAAATTATTCGGCCTTCGGCGAAAAAACATGTTTTGCAGCAGGAATCGTCCCCGGACGCGAAAATCGCCTTCCCGCCGGCAGGCGGAGACGGACGGACGAAACGGTGCGCTCCCCGTTTCCGGGCACGGGTCGGGAACGCCTTAAAAGGTTCATAAAAAGGGGCTTCCGGATGCCGGAAACCCCTTTTCAGGTTGGTTCAAATTAAGTTACGGTTAGTAGTTTTGGGAAAAACGAATGGTTAAATTTAGTCATTATTTCAAATAAACAATACACCCCGGATAAAAAATTCGTTTTTTTTCGCCCCTTTTGCTTGAACATTACAATCGTTTTCACCCCCGGAAGAAACAAATCGTCGGGAGATCGCCCCCTTTTCCTGCAAAGTGTTTGCGCACACATTGTCCCGGTCGGACTTTTCCGGAGCGGTTTTTTCCGCTTTTTGTTTAGTTTTGTAAGGTGATGTACGGAGAAAACGATACGGACGGACGGTATGCCGAAGCGGTCGCGCTGCTGGCGGAGCTGGTGCGCGTCCCCTCCTTCAGCGGGGAGGAAGGGGGCGCGGCGGATGTCATGGCCGGTTTTCTGGCCGGAAAGGGCGTGGAAGTGCGCCGGAAGGGGAACAACCTTTGGGCGTACAACCGGCATTACGATCCGGCCAAGAGCACGATCCTGCTCAACTCCCACCTCGACACGGTGAAGCCGAACCCCGGCTACCTCCGCGACCCCTTCGACGGGGCGGTGGAAAGCGGGCGGCTGTACGGGCTGGGGAGCAACGATGCGGGGGCCTCGGCGGTCGCGCTGACGGCGGCCTTCCTGCGCTTTTACGACGAACCGGGTCTGTCGGGCAACCTGTGTCTGGCCCTCACGGCGGAAGAGGAGCGGTCGGGCCGGGGAGGCATCGAGAGCGTCTGGCCGGAGCTGGGGCCGGTGGCCTACGCCGTGGTGGGGGAACCCACGGGGATGCACCCCGCCGTGGCGGAAAAGGGGCTGCTCGTGCTGGACTGCGTCGCCCGCGGAAAGGCGGGCCATGCCGCCCGGAAGGAGGGCGTGAACGCGATTTACGAAGCGATGCGGGACATCGAGTGGTTCCGGACGTACCGGTTTGCGGAGGTGTCTCCGCTCCTGGGCGAAGTGAACATGGCGGTGACGGTGATCGAAGCGGGAACCCAGCACAACGTGGTGCCTGCCGAATGCCGTTTCACAGTGGACGTGCGGGTGACCGAACGCTATACGCTGGAGGAGGTGCTGGAAACCGTGCGGAAGCACGTGGCCTGCGAAGCGACCCCCCGGTCGGTGCGGCTGCGGCCTTCGTCCGTGCCGGAGGACAATCCTTTCCTGCGGGAAGCGGTGGCGTTGGGGCGGGTTCCCTTCGGGTCGCCCACCCTGTCGGATCAGGCCCTTCTGCCGGTGCCGTCGCTGAAAATGGGGCCGGGGGATTCGGCCCGGTCGCACGCGGCGGACGAATACGTGGAACTGTCCGAGCTGCGGGAGGGAATCGCCCTTTACATCCGGATTCTGGAACGGGTGCTGGCGGGGAAAGCGAAAGGGGACGGGACGTGGGGATCTTTGTAATAATACAGAAATAAACTAACAGAGATTGCCACGGCTTCTAACGAAGCCTCGCAATGACGCGGGGTCGATGAGTTTGGGGATGGTTGAAAGAACGCAGGGGTGTTAGGGTGTCCCCGACGGCAGGAAGAACACGGCTCCTTTGTGTCATCTTAAGGAGCGGCAACGCCGCGACGTGAGGATCTTTTTGCAGGTCGGGTGAGGTTGCCACGCCCCGCCTCCGGGTCGGCGCGTAACCGGTTGCGGCGGGCGGCAGGAACCCGGAAACAATGAAACCTAATAAGTCGAACAGATGAAACTTTGGCAGAAAAACACCGACGTGAACAAAGCGGTGGAAGCATTCACGGTGGGACGCGACCGCGAAATGGACCTTTATCTGGCGGAAGCCGACGTGCTGGGGTCGCTGGCCCACACCCGGATGCTGGAATCCATCGGCCTGCTGACCCCGGAGGAACTGGCGGCGGTGCAGCGCGAACTGAAAGCGATCCTCGCCGACATCCGGGCCGGGAATTTCCGGATCGAAGCGGGGACGGAAGACGTGCACTCGCAGGTGGAATTCCTGCTGACGGAGCGCATCGGGGACACCGGCAAGAAAATCCACAGCGGTCGTTCGCGCAACGATCAGGTGCTCGTCGACCTGCGTTTGTTCCTGCGCCGGCAGATTCTGGAAACGGTGGAAGAGGTGCGTCAGCTGTTCGACACGCTGCAGGGGCTGGCGGCCAGACACCGGGACGTGCTGATGCCGGGGTACACCCACCTGCAGGTGGCGATGCCTTCCTCGTTCGGCCTCTGGTTCGGGGCTTACGCCGAGAGCCTCGTGGACGATTTGCAGCTCATGCTGGCGGCCTGGCGGGTCTGCAACCGCAATCCGCTGGGATCGGCGGCGGGCTACGGCTCCTCCTTCCCGCTGAACCGGACGATGACCACGGAGCTGCTGGGATTCGACTCCCCGGACTACAACGTCGTGTACGCCCAGATGGGGCGCGGAAAGACGGAACGGGTGCTGGCGCAGGCGATGTCCTCCGTGGCGGCCACGCTGGCCCGGCTGGCGATGGACAACACGATGTTCCTGAACCAGAACTTCGGGTTCATCTCCTACCCGCCGGAGCTGACCACCGGATCGAGCATCATGCCGCACAAGAAGAATCCGGACGTCTGGGAAATCATGCGCGGCAAGTGCAACCTGATCCAGGCCCTGCCGAACCAGATCGTCGTGCTGACGACCAATCTGCCGCTGGGGTACAACCGGGACTTGCAGCTGCTGAAGGAGGCGCTGTTCCCGGCTATCACCGACCTGCGCGACTGCCTCCGCATGGCGCGGTTCATGTTGGAAAACGTCAGTGTCCGGGAAGATATCCTCGACGATCCGAAATACGACTACCTGTTCAGCGTCGAAACCGTGAACCGACTGGTGTTGGACGGGGTACCGTTCCGCGAAGCGTACCGCAAGGTGGGAATGGACATCGAAAACGGGACTTATCGGGCGCAGCGGAAAGTGCACCACACCCACGAAGGGAGCATCGGGAACCTGTGTCTGGAACAGGTGGCCGGACTGATGGACGAGACGGTGGGCCGGTTCGGTTTCGAACGGGCCGGAGAAGCCGAACGGCGGCTGGCGGAGTAAAGGTGACCGGGGGAAACAGCATCCGCAGTCGGTTTCTTTCGACCGTTCACGCCTCCAACCCCGTGCGTCATTGCGAGGAAAGCCTTACAGCCCGACGCGGGAATCTCTATTTGTTCATTTCTGTTGTTATACTGTACAAAGATGCTCACGCTTCGCCTTCGGCTGCGAATGTTACCTCCTTACAGTCGGTTAGCTCGCCCTGCTTCGCAGACCTCGGTTTTCCTCCCTGCGTTGTCTCCGCTCCGGCCTTATAGGCCGACAGCGGACAATGTTACTTCCCAAAGTTACCTCCTTGCAGTCGGTTAGCTTGTCCAGCCTTACGGCTGACCTCGGTTCGCTGTATCCGCACCATTCCTGCGGAATGACTGCGGGCTACGATCAGTGAGGCTCAGACCGCAAAGCGGTCTTCGGTTCGGTCGGTGAAGCTCGCAGGCTCCCGCCTGCTCGGTTCAGCATGACGCAAGGCAGGGCGGTTTCGGAAGGTCGGAAGGAACCGGTTGCGTCCCGGCGTCATTCCGAGGAAAGCCCGGAGGGCTTGACGTGGGAATCTTTTTTCTTTTTTTATGCTGGACAGAGATCCTCACGTCGCGGCGTTGCCGCTAATGCTACTTCCCTCCGCTTTCTCCGCACCATTCCTGCGGAATGACCACGGGCTGCGGTCGGTGAGCTCGGAACGCCCGAAGGTCGTTCCTCGGTTCAGGATGACGAAAGGCGGCGGGGGACGGGAGGTCGGAAGGACAGTTGGAATAACGCAAAGGCGATACGGTGGTGCGACGACTGGAAGGAACCGCTGGGCCTCGCGTCATGCTGAGGAGCAACGTCAGTTGCGACATGAGCATCTCCGGTTAATATAATGACGAAAATAGACAGAGATTCCCACGGCTTCTAACGAAGCCTCGGAATGACGCGAAGGAAGCAGGGCCTTCCTGCCGTTGGGGAACAGCAATGCCCTTGCGTCATTGCAAGGAGCGGATCGAGCGAAGAAGGGGGGAAAAGAAGACTGCACGGCTTCGTCCGAAGCCGTGCAGTAAACAAGGATGTGAAAGGAGAGGGACAGGGAAGTATAAACCCCGGAAAACCCGCGCCCTCTGTAACCCCTACCGGTAAACCTTCGGTTCCGTTTTTCCCTCGATGACCGCCAGCGCGTTGTCCGCCAGCGCCTTCATCTCGTCCTCGCCGGGGTAGACCTCCACGGGAGCGATGAATTCCACCATCGTCTTGATGTACTCGCACACTTCCGTGCTGTACGCAATCCCCCCGGTGATCAGGATGGCGTTCACCTCGCCGTGCAGCACCGCGGCCATCGCTCCGATCTCCTTGCCGACGTTGTAGGCCAGCGCATGAAGGATCAGGCGGCTCTTTTCGTCTCCCTCCGCAGCCCGTTTGCGCACTTCGCGCATGTCGTTCGTCCCCAGATGGGCCACCACGCCGCCCTGTCCGGCGATCATCTTCCGCATCTGCTCGCGGGTGTATTTCCCGCTGAACGCCAGATCGACCAGCTGTCCCACGGGGAGCGTCCCCGACCGCTCGGGCGAAAAGGGGCCGTCGCCGTCGAGCGTGTTGTTCACGTCCACCACGCGGCCCCGCCGGTGGGCGCCCACCGACACGCCGCCTCCCAGATGCGCCACCACCAGATTCAGGTCTTCGTAGGCCTTTCCGACCGACCGGGCGTAAATCCGCGCCACGGCCTTCTGGTTCAGCGCGTGGAAAACCGACACCCGTTCGAACGCCGGATGCCCTGCCACGCGGGCCACGTCGTCCAGCTCGTCCACGACCACCGGATCGGCGATGAACGCCCGCGCGCCCGGAATCCCTTCGGCGATGTCGTCGGCGATCAGGCCCCCCAGGTTGGAGGCGTGTTCGCCCATCGGAGCGTCCGTCAGGTCGCGCCGCAGGGCGTCGTTCACCTCGTACACGCCCGATTCGACCGGCTTCACCAGCCCCCCGCGGCCCACGACCGCCGACAGGGTGGCCGGGTCGATCCGTTTCTTTTTCAGGGCCTTCAGGATCAGTTCCTTCCGGAAGGCGAACTGATCGGCCACGCGCCCGAACGGGGCCAGTTCTTCGGCGGTGTGCCGGAGCGTTTCGGTGAACAGCGGTTTTTCCCCCTCGAAGACGGCGATTTTCGTCGAAGTCGAGCCGGGGTTGATGACCAGCACTCGTTTCTTGTCCATGCTTTTTTACCGTTTTTTACGCGCGGCGGTCAGCACGCCCAGCGCGATCGAATTGAGTTTGGAATCCTCCGAATCCCCGCGGGAGGTGAGCACGCAGGGCACCTTGGCCCCCACGACCAGCCCCGCCAGCGTGGCTCCGGCGAATTTCGTGCACGTCTTGAAAAAGGCGTTGGAAGCGTCCAGATCGGGGAAGACCAGACAGTCCGCGTCGCCCGCCACGGGGCTTTTCAGCTTCTTCACGGCCACCGTTTCGGCGTCCACCGCCACGTCCACCGCCAGCGGCCCGTCGATGATCGCTCCCGTGATCTGGCCCCGTTCCCCCATCTTGGCGATGGTGGCGGCGTCCACGCAGGAGGGGATTCCCGGCAGCATCTGTTCGGTGGGGGCGATGATCGCCACCTTCGGGGTTTCGACCCCCAGCGAACGGGCCGTGTCGATGACGCTCCGCGTGATGAACACCTTCTGGTTCATGTCGGGCGACGGGATGATCGCCACGTCGCTCGCCACCAGCAGCTTGTGATACACCGGCACTTCCAGCACGGTGACATGCGTCAGGATCGCCTTCGGGGGCAGCAGCCCCGCGTCTTTGGACAGGATCGCCCGCATGTATTTGTCCGTGCTGATGCTTCCCTTCATCAGGATGTCGGCTTCGCCCGTGGCGGCCATCTTCACCGCCAGCGCCGCCGCCTGCGGTTCCCCCGCTTCATTCACGATGCGGAACAGGCCCGCGTCGATCCCCTTTTCGGCGCAAATCCGCCGGATCGTTTCCTCGTCTCCCACCAGCGTGGCGTCCACCAGCCCCGCTTCCACGGCCTTCGCCGCCGCTTCCACCGTGTGGGCGTCCATCGCATAGGCGACCGCCAGCTTTTTCCGTCCCGCGCTCCGGGCGGCCTCGACCAGTTGTGACAATTTCGTAATCATATCTTTCTTCCTCCTGGGTTAATAACGAATCATTTTGAAACCGTATTAACCGCAAATATAATAAATCGTAATCCAAAACAAGAAAAACGATTACAAAGTGCAATCGTTTTCCCTGCATATCCTCCTTTTCGCCCGCCGGGGCGCGGCACAAGCCCGGCTCCCGGCAAGCTCCGAAGTTACTTTTCCCCCTGCACCAGCCGGAAAGTGTCGGAAGCGATGACGAGTTCCTCGTCGGTGCAGGCCAGCACGACCTTCACCTTCGATTCGAGTTTGGACAGGATCGTATCCTTGCCCCGCAGCCCCTTGTTCTTCTCGAAATCGAAATCGACGCCCATGAAATCCAGCCCGCGGCAGACGAATTCCCGCATCGAGGCTTCGTTTTCGCCGACGCCGCCCGTGAAGACGATCAGATCCAGCCCTTCCATCAGCGCGGCATAGGCTCCGACGAACTTCTTGATCCGGGTGTTGTACATTTCCAGCGCCAGCGCGGCCCGCTGGTTGCCGTCGGCGGCGGCCGCCTCGATGTCGCGCATGTCGGACGAGATGCCGGTGATCCCCAGCACGCCCGATTCCTTGTTGATCATGCCGTTCATCTTGCCGAGGTTCAGCCCCTCCTTATCGGCGATGTAGAGCAGCGCTCCCGGATCGACGCTCCCGCAGCGGGTGCCCATGACCAGCCCGTCCACCGGCGTGAAGCCCATCGACGTGTCGTAGGATTTCCCGTTGAGGATGGCCGTCACCGATCCCCCGTTGCCGATGTGGCAGGTGACGATCTTCGACCGGCCGAAGTCCAGCCCGGTCATTTCGCAGGCCTTCTGCGCCACGAACTTGTGGCTCGTCCCGTGAAAGCCGTAGCGGCGCACCCGGTAATTTTCATAATACTTGTACGGCAATGCATACAGGTAGCTCTTGGCCGGCATGCTCTGGTGGAACGAGGTGTCGAAAACGGCCACCTGCGGAATCCCCGGCAGGATGTTTTCGATCGAGAGAATCCCCTTCAGGTTGGCCGGGTTGTGGAGCGGCGCCAGCTCGAAACAGCTTTCGATCTGCCGGATCACCGTTTTGTCCACCACCGCGCTGTCCTGGAAGTACTCGCCCCCGTGGGCCACGCGGTGCCCTACGGCGCCCAGCTCGGCCAGACTGCCGATCACCCCGTACTGCGGATCGGTGATGGTGTCGATGATGAGGCTGATCCCCGACGTGTGGTCGGGAATGTTCTTCACGAACTCCTGTTTGGGTTTGTCGGTCGGCTTGTGGGTCAGCACGCCGTCGGGCAGGCCGATCCGCTCGATCTGGCCCTTGGCCAGCAGCCGGTTTTCGGTGCGGCTCTTCATGTCGATCACCTGATATTTGATCGACGAGCTGCCGCAGTTCAGAACAAGAATAATCATTTTATCCGTTTGTGTTTGTTTGGTCGAAATTTCCTACCGCATTCCCCCGGCCTGGCAGGCGGTGATGGCCACGAGGTTCACGATGTCGTCCACCGAGCACCCGCGCGAAAGGTCGTTGATCGGCGCCGCCATCCCCTGCAGGATCGGCCCGATGGCTTCGGCGTGGGCCATGCGCTGTACCAGCTTGTAGGCGATGTTTCCCACTTCGAGGGTCGGGAACACCAGCACGTTGGCCCGCCCGGCGATGGGGCTGCCCGGCGCTTTCTTGCAGCCGATGCCCGGCACGATGGCCGCGTCGGCCTGCAGCTCCCCGTCGATCTGGAGCGTCGGGTCCATTTCTTTGGCCAGCCGCGTGGCTTCGACCACCTTGTCCACCATTTCGTGTTTGGCGGAACCCTTCGTGGAGAAGCTCAGCATGGCGATGCGCGGCTCGAAACCGGCGATGGTGCGCGTCGTGTGCCCCGTCGCCACGGCGATCTGGGCCAGCTCTTCGGCGGTCGGATTCGGATGCACCGCGCAGTCGGCGAACACCATCATCCCGTTTTCCCCGAACTGGGTGTCCGGGATGAACATCAGGAACGCCCCCGAAACCACGCTGATCCCCGGCAGCGTCTTCACGTACTGGAAGGCCGGACGAAGCACGTCGCCCGTGGGATTGTTGGCCCCGGCCACTTCTCCGTCGGCGTCCCCGGCCTTGATCATCACGGCGGCCAGGCAGAGCGGATTTTCGATCAGCTTTTCGGCCTGCTCGCGGGTCAGCCCCTTCGACGCCCGGAGTTTGAGCATCAGTTCCACGTACGCCTCTTTCTTCGGGTTGTTCTTCGGGTCTATGATCGTGGCCCCGCCGATGTGCTTCAGGCCGTATTCCGCCGCGGCCTTTTCGATTTCCGCCCGGCTGCCGATCAGGATCAGGTTCGCGAATCCTTCCTTCAGGATGATGTCCGCGGCCTTGATGTTCCGTTCCTCGGCGGCTTCGGCCAGCACGATGGTCTTTTTGTTTTCGGCGGCTTTCGCCTTGATCTTGCTCAGAAATTCTTCCAACATGTCGCTATGGTTTTTTAAGTTTTCCGTTCCGCAACCTTACCCCGCGCGGCCCGCCAGCGCCCAGCCGCCCCACGCCGCCGACAGGCACACGGCCACGCTCGCCAGCACGTACAGGGCCGCGGCCCCGCCGTTTCCGTCCCGCAGCAGCTTCACCGTTTCCAGCGAAAAGGCGGAAAAGGTGGTGAACCCGCCGCAGAAGCCCGTCATGCCGAGCAACGCCCACTCCCGGCCCGTTCCGAAGCGGTCGAGGCTTCCCGCCAGCACGCCGATCAGCAGCGATCCGACCGCATTCACGGCCAGCGTCGCCAGCGGCCAGCGGGCCGACCAGCCTGCCCCGGCGATCAGCAGCCCCGTGCCGTAACGCAGCGCGCTTCCGGCGAAGCCGCCCAGCCCGACCAGCAGGAAATCCTTCATCATTCCCGCAAAGTTAGGCGTAATCGGGGTTAAACAAAATAATTTCGCCCTAAATTTAGCAATCCCGATTTAATTTCACTACCTTTAGGGGAAGAAAAAGCGACGAACCGAAAGACGGAATGGAAGCGCACAATTACATCACCGACATCGAAATCCTGGGGCTGTGGGGGCGGCTCGACCTGAAGTGGCGCCTGCGGCCCGACGTGAACATCCTCTCCGGGCTGAACGGCAGCGGCAAGAGCACGATCATCCGTTCGCTGGTGCAGCTGTTCCGGTCGAGCCGGCTGGCGGAGGACACGCGGGGGCTGATCCGGAACGTGGTCATCGCCTTCGAGGACGGCACCCGGCTGGAATCGGGCGAGGTGGACCGGTTTTCGGGACACCGGATCGACGTGGTGAGCACCTTCGACAACCGGCTCAAGGAATACGAGGCCGTGCAGCGGCTGTCGGACGGAGCCGTGCGGACGGAACTCGACTGGGAAATCTACCGCCTGCAGAAACGCTACATGTCCTACCAGCTGGCGCAGGGACGGGAGGCCATCCGCCTGTTGACCCGTCACGCCCCGCCGGAGGAACTGGAAGCCCTGACGCGGCAGAAAATCCTTTTTTTCGACCTGCTCGACGACCTGTTCCGGGAAACGGGGAAGACCGTCGACCGCAACTGCGACGAGCTGAACTTCGACAGCGACCGGGGCGTCATCACCCCCTACATGCTTTCGTCGGGAGAGAAACAGATGCTGCTGATCCTGGCCACGGTGCTGACGCAGAACGGCGCTCCGGCGATCCTGCTGATGGACGAGCCCGAAATTTCGCTCCACTTCGACTGGCAAAGCTCCCTGATCGAAAACATCCGGCGCCTCAACCCGCAGGTGCAGCTGGTGATGTCCACCCATTCCCCGGCGGTCGTGATGAACGGCTGGACGGGGCACGTCACCGAGATCAGCGACCTGGTGGTCGAAAGGAGGTAACCGCACCGGAACCGGGAAGAAGAGAAAGAGAACCACGCGATGACACGACTGACCCGTACTTTTTCATCGGAATATTTCGACGCCGCCCGCCGGCTGAAAGGGCTGAAATACCGGCTGGTGAAGGTGTTCGTCGAAGGCTACGACGACGTTTCCTTCTGGCGGGGCGTCTTCGACGAGTTCGAAACGGACGCCCTTCGGTTCGAAATCACCGTGCCCGTGCGCGGCGACCTGGCCAAGGGGAAGAAGGTGGTGATGTCCTTCATCCCGCAGAGCGGCAAAGACCTGATCCTGTGCGTGGACAGCGATTTCGACTACCTGTTCGGAGACCACAACGAGCAGTCGCGGCAGGTGAACCGGTCGCCCTACCTGTTCCACACCTATGCCTACGCCACGGAAAACTACCAGTGCTATCCGCCCTCCCTGCACGGCATGTGCGTGCGGGCCACCAAAAACGACACGAAGATTTTCGACTTCGAGGACTTCATGCGGGAATACTCGCAGATCGTCTACCCGCTGTTCCTGTGGTACGCCTTTTCGGCCAAGCGGCACTCCCCGCACGCCTTCACGCTGACCGATTTCCGCAACGCCGTGCGGATCAACTACCTCGACCCGCGGGACAACGGGGCCACCACGCTCGAATGGCTCCGCAAGCAGGTCGGCAAACGGCTCGCCACGCTCGAAAAACGGTTCGCCCGCCGGAAGGAGGAACTGAAGGCGTTCGAACGGGAAATCCGCGACAAAGGGGTATGCGAGGAGAACGTTTTCCTGTTCATGCAGGGGCACACCCTGAAGGACAATGTGGTGCTTGTGGTGCTCCAGGCGGTGTGCCAGACGCTTCGGGAGTTGAGCAACAACCTGATCCTGAACAGCGAACGGAAAGGGGTCGCGCTGCGCAACGAACTGAGCAACTACAACAACTCGCTGCGCAACGTGCGCGAAATCCTGGAAGACAACGCCGGGTACAAGAACTGCTTCCTTTACCGCAAACTGCTCGAAGACATCCGGCGGTACGTCGCCCGGTTGTGATCCTTTCCGGCGGGACGGCCTTGAAGGGGTGCGGAGGACTGCAACGACACGAGGGTGTCAGAAGAGGGTCGCAGGGTGGTCGGAAGAACGCAAAGGCCACGCAGAATCAAGTCGGGACGACAGGAAGAACCCGCTCCCTTTGGCGTCATGCTGAACCGGATTGCCTTCGCGTCATTGCGAGGAGCGAAGCGACGCGGCAATCTCTGTCTGTCCATTTCTGTCGTTGTGCTACGCAGAGATGCTCACGTCGCAACTTCATTGCTCCTCAGCATGACGCGATGGAACGGAGGACTTCCTGTTGTTGGGAAACCATGTCGCCCTTGCATCCTTCCGGTCGTCCTGTGACCATCTTCAACCGTATCCCTTTGCGTCATCCTGAACCGAGCAGGGCCAAAGGCCCTGCGAGCTCATCGACCGTAGCCCGCAGTCAGCCGAAGGCGCTGCGGCGAATGAGCGGAGATTTCCTATCTTTGCGGGTATGGTACCATACATTCAACTGGAAGGGGTCGGGAAATCGTTCGGCGACCTCGTGCTTTACGAAAACATCGACCTGACGGTGGGCGAAGGCCAGCGCGTCGCCCTCATCGCCCGCAACGGAGCCGGGAAGACCACCCTGCTGAACATCATCGCGGGGAAGGAAAGCCCCGATGCGGGACAGGTGACGTTTCGGAACGACATCCGGATCGGGTTTCTGGAACAGGAACCGCAGCTGCCGGCCGATGCCGCGGTGCTGGAAGCCGTCTACCGGGCCGGAAACGAAACCGCCGACACCATCCGCCGCTACGAACAGGCCCTGCTGGACGACGACAAAGCCGCGCTGGCGGAACTCCTGCCCCGGATGGACGCGCTGGGAGCCTGGGACTACGAAAGCCGGGCGAAGGCCATCCTGACGCAGTTGAAAATCGCCCGCCTCGACGCCCGCATCGCGGAGCTTTCCGGGGGGCAGCGGAAGCGCGTGGCGCTGGCGGCGGTGCTCATCGACGATCCGGACGTGCTGATCCTCGACGAACCCACCAACCACCTCGATCTGGAAATGGTCGAATGGCTGGAAGACTACCTGCTGAAAAGCAACAAGGCCCTGCTGCTGGTGACCCACGACCGGTATTTCCTCGACCGGATCTGCAGCCACATCTGCGAGCTGGATCAGAAGCGGCTCTACGCCTATACGGGCGGTTATTCGGACTACATCGTGAAGCGGGACGAGCGGATCGCGCAGTTCAACGCTGAAACCGACCGGGCGCAGCACCTCTACCGGCGCGAGCTGGAGTGGATGCGCCGGATGCCGCAGGCGCGGGGCACCAAGGCCAAATACCGCAAGGACGCCTTTTACCAGACGCGCGAAAAAGCCTTTCAGAAACGCGACGACGCCGGAGTGGAGATCGGCGTGAAGGCGGCCCGGCTCGGCACGAAGATTTTCGAAGTGAAAAACCTCTGCAAGGCGTTCGGCGACCTGACCCTGCTGCGGGATTTCTCCTACACTTTCGCCCGCTACGAGAAACTCGGCATCGTGGGCCGGAACGGAACGGGGAAAAGCACCTTCCTGAACATCCTGACGGGGCTGATCCCCCCGGACAGCGGCACGGTGGACGTGGGCGAAAGCGTCCGCTTCGGCTACTACCGGCAACAGGGAATGGCCTTCGACGAGAACATGAAGGTGATCGACGCGGCGCGGGCCGTGGCGGAGGTGGTGTCGCCGGGAGACGGAAGCACCGTTACGGCGTCGCAGTTCCTGAACCGGTTCCTGTTCCCGCCCGAAGTGCAGCACAACTACATCTACAAACTGAGCGGGGGCGAAAAACGGCGGCTCTACCTGCTGACCGTGCTGATGCGGAATCCCAACTTCCTGATCCTCGACGAACCCACCAACGACCTGGACATCCTGACCCTGAACGTACTGGAAGAATACCTGGCCGGATTCGGCGGGTGCGTGATCGTGGTTTCCCACGACCGGTATTTCATGGACAAGGTGGCGGATCAACTGCTCGTATTCGAGGGGGACGGCGCGGTCCGGAACTTTCCCGGCAACTACACGCAGTATCGGAACGCAGAAGAGGAAAAGCGGCAGGCGCAGGAAGAGGCCCGCACGGCGCAGGCTCCGCGTTCGGAACAGCCGCGGAACCGGACGGCGGAACGGCCCCGGCGGATGAGTTTCCGGGAGAAACAGGAGTTCGACCGGCTGGAAGGGGAAATCGAAGCGCTGGAAGCCGAAAAGAAGGCGATCGAGGCGGAACTTTCCTCCGGCGCCCTGTCGGGCGACGAGCTGGTGGAAAAGTCGAAGCGGTTCGGGGAAGTGGCGCAGGAGCTGGACGAAAAGTCGATGCGCTGGCTGGAACTCAGCGAACTGGCCTGACTTTCGGGGTTTCTCCCGGCTGTCCCGCAACCATTCCCGACATCGTCCCCTATCGCCTCCGCTCGGAATGACGCCATATTAACCGAGTCCTCTCGGGCGTTCGGGAACCGTATCGCCTTCGCGTCATTGCAACCGTCCTGTGTCCATCCCGCCGCCCCTGCCGTCATCCTGAGGAGCGGCAACGCCGCGACGTGAGGATCCCTTTGCAGCTCAGTGAGCTCGCAGGGCCTTCGATCCGGAAAGTCAGCGCATGACCTTTGGCGGATGCTACCTCCCCTTGCGCTTTCTTCGCACCCTTCCTGCGGAATGACCACCGGCTGCGGTCAGGGAGGCTCGCATGGCCTTCGTTTTGGAAAGTCAGCGCATAACTGGTGGCGGGTGTTATCAACCTGCGCTTTTTCCGTGCCGGTCTTTCAGACCGACCACGGGCTACGGTTGATGAACTCGCAGGGCCTCTGGCCCTGCTCGGTTCAGAATGACGAAAAGTGCAGAGGTGTCGGAACGGATGGAAGAAATCCGTAACAATGCGTCATTGCGAGGAGCGAAGCGACGCGGCAATCTCTGTTTAGCATTACGACAGACAGAGATCCTCGCGTCGGGCCTGGCGGCCCTCCTCAGGATGACGTGAGGGATCGGGGTTACGAATGGTTGCGGGACAGATGGAAGAATGCAAGGACATGGAGGTTCCCGAACAGTTGCAAGCCCCCGCTTCCATCGCGTCATGCCGTACCGCTTTTTACCAGAGGGTCGGGTGCTCCCACGAACCTGTCGAGTACCTGCTGACGCAATCACCCCTCCGGGATTGCCGGAGCGATCGCACGCAGCCGGAAAACCGTCCCTTACTCCAGATCGAGGTCGAGCGCCTTGCGGAACAGGGTCAGGTGGCCGTTCAGGTCGGTCAGGAATTTCAGTTTGTCTTCCACCCGGATCGGCTTCACGAACGAATGATCCTCTTCCACGAGGATGCGGAATTCCACCGGCCCGTGGATGTCCCCGATTTCCATCAGCCGCTTTTTCAGCTCCAGCGTGTTCCGCTCGATTTCTTCCTTGAGCGTGTCGTTCGGCACCCGGAAGGCGATCACGTTTTTCCGCACGGCGGTGCTCCCGAAGGCCGCTCCGAGCCGGGGGCGTTCTTCCATCAGTTCTTTCGAGAGGGCCGCACAGGCCGTTTTGATCTTTTCTTCCGTCACCTCCGCCGGTTCCGCCGGGATGCCGGGAGCTTCCGGTTCCGATACGGGCGCTTCGGCGGCCGGTTCCGGCTTTTTCCCGTTGCCGTTCATGATGTCTTTCAGCGACAGGCCCGTCAGCGTCGGACGGCCCGGCGCCTGCCCGGATGCGGAGGGACGGGAAACGGAAGGCCCGTTCGCGGGAGCGGCATCGGAGCGGGAAGGGGTTTCCTCCACGACAGAAGATTCCGTAACCGGTTCGGATACTACAGGCTTCTGATCATGCTGGGATTCAGAAGGATGCGAGGCCGAGGGGATTGCATTTTCGGAAGAAGGCCGCTCACCGGCTGCCGGGGATACGTCGGCAGGTGCAGCCACAGGTTCGCTTCGCACGCTTTCCGTCGGCTGCGGAACCGGCTCCGGACGCGGTGTCGCGGGCGTTTCGGACTGCCCTGCGGGTACGTCCGGTTTTTCTTCCGACCGGGGACCGACTGCGGGAGGTTGAGCTTCAGGAGCTTTTTCCGGGCCCTGTTCACGAGATTCTCCGCCCGGATTCAGGGCCGGTTCCGTCTCTCGGGAAGGCACGGGACCGCCCGCATCCGCCGGAGTCGGGGAAGATACTTTTGCTTCCGGAGCCGGTTTGGCCGGAGCCGTCCGGTTACCGGCAGCGGAAGGAACCGCCGCCTTCTTTTCCGGGAGCACCGGAGAGGGCTGCCCCCCGCCGGACACCGCGCCGGTCAGACCGGAAAGTTTCAGCAGCCCCAGTTCCACGTGCAGCCGCTGGTTGGTGGCCGTCCGGAATCCCCCGTCGAGGGCCGTCAGCAGGTCGATCGCCCCGAAAAGCGCCGGGACGTTCCACCGGGCCGCCTGTTCCACGTAGCGGGCCGCCACGCTTCCGGTGACTTCGAGCAGCGAGGCGGTCTGCGGGTTCTTGCACATCAGCAGGTTCCGCATGTGGGCGTTCAGCCCCGCCACGAACGTCTGCCCGCCGAATCCCTTGCGCAGCACCTCGTCGAACAGCAGCAGCACCTGGGGATAATCCCCCGTCAGGATCAGGTCCGTGACGCGGAAATAGGTGTCGTAGTCCAGCACGTTCAGCGTGTCGGCCACTTCCCGCGCCGAGAGTTCGTTTCCGCAGAAGGAAACCACCTTGTCGAACATCGACAGAGCGTCGCGCATCCCGCCGTCCGCCTTCTGGGCGATGATGTGCAGGGCTTCCTCATCGAAGGAGACCCCTTCCTCCCCGGCGATGTACTTCAGGTACTTCACCCCGTCCTCCACCCGGATGCGGTTGAAGTCGTAAATCTGGCACCGGGACAGGATGGTGGGGATGATCTTGTGCTTTTCGGTGGTCGCCAGAATGAACACGGCGTGCGCCGGGGGTTCTTCCAGCGTTTTGAGGAAGGCGTTGAAGGCCGACAGCGAGAGCATGTGGACTTCGTCGATGATGTAGACGCTGTAGCGTCCGACCTGAGGCGGGATGCGCACCTGTTCGGTGAGGTTCCGGATGTCGTCCACCGAGTTGTTGGACGCGGCGTCCAGCTCGTGGATGTTGAACGACCGGCCTTCGTTGAAGGCCCGACAGGATTCGCACTCGTTGCAGGCTTCGCCGTCCCTGGGGCGGAGGCAGTTGATGGCCTTGGCGAAAATCCGGGCGCAGGTGGTTTTGCCCACGCCGCGCGGCCCGCAGAACAGGTAGGCGTGGGCCAGCTGCCCGCGGGTGATGGCGTTTTTCAGGGTGGACGTGATATGGGATTGCCCGACCACGGAAACGAAGGTGGCGGGTCTGTATTTCCGGGCGGAAACGATAAAGTTGTTCATCGGTTTACGGTTGTGAGAACAAAGATAGTGCAAGCCGGGCGCAAAACAAATTTATTTGGTTTGCCGAGACGCAGCCTGTCTAAGCCGGTATCATTTCTTGCAAAGTCCTGCAGGCCGGGCGCAAAATAGTTTTTCGGTTCGTTGGGTCGCGGCTTGCCCTTCCTTTTTTCCAGGCGTGAAAAAAGGAAGCAAAAAACCGCTCCGTGCCGAACAAGGTCGGGAAGCCGTCCGATCCCCCTGCAAAACGCGCGACACCGGAACCGAGGATGACCGAAGGTCATCCGAGCTCACCGACCGCAGCCCGCAGTCATTCCGCAGGAATGGTGCGGAAAAAGCGGAGGGAGGTAGCATCCGCAACCGGTTACGCGCTGACATTCCAAAACGAAGGCCATCCGAGCTCGCCGGTTCTCATTTGCATAGTTCACAACAACGCGCAGGCAATACGTTTTCCGGATAGCGGGAAGTCCCAGGTTCCCCTACGTCATGCTGAGGAGCGGCATAGCCGCGACGTGAGCATCTCCTTGTACACCGGATAAGATTCACCCATGAATAAGTCAGGGCGCCCATCCGGGCACCCTGACCGCCTTGCACTTTCCCGGATCA
>CAMLTW010000014.1 GCA_946486375.1 uncultured Rikenellaceae bacterium | reverse complement strand
ACGACCACGGGCTGCGGTCGGTGAGCTCGCAGGGCTGAAGGCCCTGCTCGGTTCGCAATGACGCATTGCAACAAGTTCCTTCTATCCGTTCCGGCATCTCTGCACTTTGCGTCATCCTGAGGAGGGCCGAATGGCCCGACGTGAGGATCTCTGTTTGTTCATTTCTGCTTGTTATACAGAGATTGCCACGTCGCTACGCTCCTCGCAATGACGGGAGGAGGCTATCGTTACCGATGGTCGCGGGACGACTACGGGCTGCGATCGGTGAACTCGCAGGGCCTTCGATCCGGGATGTAAGCGCGTAACCGGTAGCGGATGTTATCAACCTGTGCTTTATCCGCACCAGCCTTACGGCTGATTGCGGGCAATGTTACTTCCCTCCGTTATTTCCGTTCCGGCCTTACGGCCGACAACGGACTCCGGTCAGTGAGGCTCAGGCTGCGTTGCAGCCTTCGGTTCGGTTGATGAGCTCGGAATACCTTCGGTATTCCTCGGTTCGCAATGACGCGGGGGAGCAGGGATGCGGATGGTTGCGGAAGGTCGGCGGACAACCGGTTGCGGAGTAGGGTAGGGTATAAAAAAGCCGCCGGATCGGTCGAGCCGGCGGACAATGGAATCGGCAGGACGGCGGAACCGTCGGATCAGATGAGCGTCAGGCGGTTCTTCAGCAGGGAGAACATCTTTTCCTTCAGCGTCTTCGCGTTGATCGGCTTGGCCGCGTAAGCGTCGAACCCGCTCTGCAGGATCAGTTCCTCGTCCGTGGAAAAGGCGTACGCCGTGACCGCGATGATCGGCACCGTGGACGAAAGTTTCCGGATTTCCCGCGTCGCTTCGTAACCGTCCATCACCGGCATGTTGATGTCCATCAGGATCAGGTGGGGGCGGTGCTGGCGGTAAAGCTCCACCGCCTCCTGACCGTTGGAGGCGTGAAGCAGCCGGTAGTCTTGCCGGAGGATCGACTCGAACAGCTTGTAGTTGCTTTCGTTGTCTTCGGCCACGAGCACCGTCAGCTTGCTTTTCTGCACCACTTCCAGCGGCGCGGCGTTTTCCGCCGGCAGCGCTTTGCTTGCGGAGACGGGTTGGTACGGCACCGTGAACCAGAACGTACTCCCTTTCCCCTCCTCGGATTCCACGCCGATCTCGCCGCCCAGTTTGTGGACGATGGTTTCGCAGATGGACAGTCCCAGCCCCGTACCCTGCGCGAAACTGTTCAGCTTGACGAAACGCCCGAACACCTGGTCTTTCTTATCGTGGGGGATGCCGCATCCCGTATCCGTGACGTAGAACCGGAGGAAATCCTTCCCTTGCGGCCCGTAACCGAACCGGATGCTCCCTTCCCGCGTGAACTTGATGGAATTGGTGATCATGTTGATCAGCACCTGCGTGATCCGGTTCTTTTCGCTGTGGATGCGGCAGGCCGGGAGACGCTCTTCGAAGGACAGTTCCACCCGGTCGGAGGCGGCCCGCATCCGGAGAATCTGTTCCAGCTCCTGCATCATTTCGTTCAGGTCGAAATCCGTGTAGGCGAATTCCAGCGTGCCGGATTCGATTTTCGACAGGTCGAGGATGTCGCCGATCAGTTGCAGCAGCAGGGTGTTGTTGCTCTCGATGATGCCGATGTAGTCCTGCTTTTCGGACTCTTCCTCCGTGGAGGCGAGGATGTTCGAGAAGCCCACGATGGCGTTGAGCGGGGTGCGGATTTCGTGGCTCATGTTGGCCAGGAAAGCCGACTTCAGGCGGTTCGATTCCTCCGCGCGGTCTTTGGCCTCCCGCAGGGCCAGCTCCATCTGTTTCCGTTCGGTGATGATCACCGACGAACCCACCAGCGTCAGGGGGCGTCCCGCCTCGTCGCGCCGTTCCACCCGCGCCTGCGCTTCCACCCATTCGTAGACGAAATGGTGATCCTTGCGGCTCAGCACCCGGTATTCCTCGCGGATTTTGTCCGTCCGGCCCTCGATCAGGGCCTCGTAGGCTTCCCGGATCCGCTGCCGGTCTTCGCCGTGGATCTTGGAGAAGTATTCCGTTTCGGGAACCGACAGCACGTCCTCCCCGCTGCCGATGCTCTGAAGTTCCAGCGGGCGGTTCACGTCGCAGAGGATTTTCTTTTCCGCCAGGTTCCACTTCCACGGCACGACGTCGGCCACTTCGAGGGCCATCGCCAGCTTGTGGTTGACCGATTCCAGCTCGGTCTGGATGTTCCGGATCCGGGTGGTGTCGATGCAGAAAATGTCCACCATGCCGTCCGTCGAGCCCACCAGCAGCACGTCGTAGTGGCGTTCGTTCGGCCGGTAGTGGTATTCGACGGACAGGGTGCCCGGACGGGAGACGAGCCGCCGGCAGATTTTCAGGGACACCCCGAAGTCCGCCTTTTTCCATTCGCTTCCCTTTTTGCCGAGCACCTGTTCGGCCTTGACGAAAGCCTTTTCGAAGGCCGGGTTGACGTCCGCTACCACGAAGTCGATCGGAACTCCCGCTTCGTCGAACAGCAGCCGGTACCGGATGTAGGCGATGGGCATGATGCTCACCAGCTTCTCGTACCGGGCGGTCAGCATCGCTTCCTGGGTGCGCAGCGCCTTTTCCCGCGAAAGGAACCGGATGCGGGAATAGAGGACATAGATAATCGCCGCCAGGAACGCGAATCCGATCAGCTGGTAGCGGTAGCGCGACACGAAGCTTTGGGGAGGCTGGTAATAGACGGCCTCGCGCGGGTAAAGCGACGAAGGGATGCCCGCGTTCTGCAACGCCCGGTAAGAGAGCCGCAGGGACGGGGCGCCCGCCGACTGCCACGGGATATCGGACGCCTTTTTCCCCGCCAGGATTTCCCGTACGACGTCCGTCACGGTGTGCCCGAAGTCGCTGCCGGAGTAAAAGTAGCCTCCGACGGCTTCCCCCTCGCGGATGCCCACGTCTTCCAGCGTGAACAGCGGCAGGTCGGTAAAGCTGTTGATGGCCTTGTGGTTGTTGGCCGTGATGTACTGGTTGCCCGCGGCGCCCTGCTTCTGGAACCACGAATAGTAGAGCAGCCCCGTCGAGCGGTCGAAGGAGCGGATGGTGTCCAGCAGCATGTCGGTGGTGATCGGGCCTTCGGTCAGGTAAAGGATTTCCAGATCGGGATAATGTTCGCGGATTTCCCGTTCCGCCTGCTCCCGCGCCTGGGCGCTGACGTACCGTCCGTCCGAGATGAAGGCTATCCTTTTCATCTCCGGCAGGAGCCGCTGCATCAGCTCCACGGTCTTCCGCACGTACAGGGGGCACCGGACGACGGTCGCGTTGTGTCCCCGCACCGATTCGGCCAGCGGCTCCCGGAACGCCGGGAGCGTTTTGCGGACGACGCTCGAATCGACGGTGCCCACGTAGTCGTTCACCGAACAGATCACCGTGGGGACGTCTTTCCAGCGGGTGCCGAACTCTTCTTCGAACATCGTCCACGCGCTGTTGCCCAGCACGACGATGGCTTCCGGGAGGCGACCGGCGTATTTTTCCGTCACGTGCCGGCGATGGGCTTCCACCTTTTCCCGGTTGTCGAGCAACAGCAGGTTCATGGATTCGACCCGGAGCGTGAAACCGGTGCGGCCCGCCGTGATTCCCATCCGGAGGCTGTCCATTGCATAGTTCGACCAGTTGGCGTTTTCCGAATAGGAGTTCAGCACGAGGATGTATTTGTCGGAAGAATCCCTTTCCGCCGGCTGGCAGAAAGCCGCCGCGGGGGCGAGCCACAGCCACGCGAGCAGGAGGGAGAAATATGGATTGAAATGAGGCATGTCGATGTGTGTTGTTTTCCGGGTACCGGGATTCGGTGTCCCGAAAGGGGTGTTGTAAGCGATTTTTTCCAGTGCAAAAATAGTCAATTTTTACATAGTTATGATATAAATCGTACATCAAGAGACGTTTATTCTGGAAATGTGGCGCGGGAAGGACGAACCGCTCTTCCGCCGGTCGGGAAAAATTCGGTTTCGCCGGATGCGAAAATTCGGCGTCCGTGGAAAATATGAGCGGAAATAGTTCGTTTACGTGTTGTCGCGACGATGCATTCCGGGCGGGGGGGAGAGGCGGGGAGAGCGGTGAAAAGGAAGTGAAGCGGGGTTGATTTCGTCGGATGTTTTACATAAAATTAAGACCCGTTTGCCGTTTTTATGTAAAAAACAGTATATTTGTGGTCTGATATGATCGTTTTTTAACGCCGTGTCCGGCCCGCGGGGAAAGCGGGAGGGCCGGCGGGTGTACCAAGTGCGGATACGTCCATGAAAAAGAAAATACTGATCGTCGACGATCGGGAGTCGATTGCGAAAATAATCGCCTGCTATCTGGCGAAGGATTACGACCTGGTCTATTACGACAATCCCGTTCGGGCCATCGCCTGGATGCAGGAGGGAAACCTGCCCGATCTGGTGATTTCGGACATCCGGATGCCCGAAATGCGCGGGGACGAATTTCTGCGCTACCTCAAGGGGCACGAACTGTTCCGGACGATTCCGGTGGTGATGCTCTCGAGCGAGGAGAGCACCACGGAGCGCATCCGGCTGCTGGAAGAAGGGGCGGACGATTACATCCTCAAACCGTTCAATCCGTTGGAACTCAAGGTGCGAATTAAAAAAATCCTGCATTGACCCCCTATCTGCTCTACATCGGCCGGGACGAAGCGGCCGCCGCACGGCTGGAAAACGCCCTGCGCATTCCCGTCCGACGGACGGCGGAGGCGCAGGAGGCGGAACGGTTGCTGGCCGGACGGGAGGGGGACGCCCCCGTCGTTCTGTTCTGGGAGAAAGGGGAGATGCAGGCGGATCTGGCCCGCATCCGGCGTTTCCGGTCGCTGTATGCCGAAGCGTACATGCTGCTGGTGGCCGATGCCGTGGAGACGCAGGAAGGGATGGCCTACATCCGGGCCGGGGTCAACGACCTGCTTTCGCCGAGTGTCGGGGCGGAGGAACTGGAACGCCGGATGGATTTCATCCTCCGCAACCGGGAAACGCTGCTGGGCGGCGCGGAAAACCGCGAAGCGCCCCGGCAGTTCCGTCTTCCGCTCTGGAAGCGCGCGTTCGACGTGGTGTTTTCCCTGGGGGCGCTGCTGGCGCTTTCCCCGCTGTTCGTCTGCGTCGCGCTGGCCATCTGGCTGGAAGACCGGGGGCCGGCGATCTACTGCGCCAAGCGGGTGGGGAGCAACTACCGGATTTTCAATTTCCTGAAATTCCGCTCGATGTACATGGACGCGGACAGGCGGCTCCGGGAATACCGGCGGCTGAACCAGTACCGCGGGGAAGAGGCGATGCCTGTGAAGGACGAGCCGGTGCGGAAACCGGAAGAACGGCTGTTCGGCGACGACGACGAAGTGATGCTCGTATCGGACGACTGTCTGGTACCGGAGCCGCAGTACCTGCTGTGGCGCACGGTGGAACAGCAGGAAGTGTTCGTCAAGCTGAAGGACGACCCCCGCATCACCCGCGTGGGGCAGTTCATCCGCAAGTACAGCCTCGACGAGCTGCCGCAGTTCGTCAACATCCTGCGGGGAGACATGTCGGTGGTGGGGAACCGCCCGCTGCCGGTTTACGAAGCGGAACTGCTCACCAGCGACGAGTACATCGACCGGTTCATGGCCCCCGCCGGGCTGACGGGGCTGTGGCAGGTGGAGAAGCGCGGGGACGCCGGGAAACTCTCGGCGGAGGAGCGCAAGCGGCTCGACATCGAGTATGCCCGGCATTTTTCGCTGTGGACGGACCTGAAGATCATCTTCCGGACGCTCACGGCCTTCATACAGAAAGAAAACGTTTAAAAACAGACAGACCATTCCCATGATACGAATCCTGATTTCCCTGACGGCGGCCCTTTGCCTGTGGGGGACGTCGGCGCGGGCGCAGGGCGGCGGAACTTCCGCCCCGGACGTGCCCGACGTTTCCGACGTAACCGGCCTCGCTGCGGAGGATTACCTGCGCCTGGAGCTTCCGCCGCTGAAGACCCTGCTCGAAAACGCCCGGCAGAATCCGGTGGTTTCCCTCTACGAAACCCGGCGCAAGGAAGAAGAGCATGCGCTCAAGACCGAGCGGCGCAGCTGGCTCCAGTATTTCAAGCTCACAGCCAACTACCAGTACGGGCGGACGAACAGCTATGCCTGGCTGACGGACGCCAACCTGCTCCCTGTCGACCAGTATTCCAACCGGTCGCAGAACTTCTACAACCTCGGGGCCACCCTTTCGATCCCGCTCGACGGGGTCATCGACCGGCGCAACCGGATCAAGCGGCAAAAGCTGAAGATTCAGGAAACGCAGTACGAGGTGGAGCGCTGGCACGACGAACAAAGCCTCAAGATCATCGAGGCCTACACCACCGCCCTCGAAAAGCTCTCCATCATGAAGGTGAAGGTGGAGGCGGCCACGCTCGCTGCCGGGCAGTACAAGGTGGCGGAGAACGATTTCGTCAACGGCAAGATCGACGCGGCCCAGCTCAGCCGGCTCAAGAGCATCGAGACGACCGCCCTGTCGGAGTACGAGCAGACCCGCTCGGCCCTGAACAACGCCATCCTGCAGCTGGAAGTCCTGTCCCGAACCCGAATCGTCAACGTTTCCCGATAAATTCCGACCGATGAACGCACTTTCTTACCTGTTCAGGTTCGTTTACCGCATCCGCTGGTGGCTGATCGTCGCTCCGGTGGCGGTGGCTTACCTGGCCTACCGTCTCACGGCGAACCTGCCCCGCGAATACGAAGTGAGCACCACCCTCTACACCGGCGTGGTGAGCGGGTCGGGCATCGGCGCCGAAGAAGGGCGTCAGGACTGGAACAGCATCAACAATGTCATGGACAACATCGTGAACGTGATCACGGCCCAGTCCACCCTGAAGCACCTGTCGATGCGCCTCTACGTCCAGCACATGATCCACGGCGACCCCGAACGCGACAACAACTACATCACCGCGGCCAATTACCGGGCCGTGCGGGGCATCACCCCTCCGGACGTGATGGCGCTGATCGACGAATCTTCGGAGGAGAGGACGCTGGCGAACCTCTACGCCTACGAGCAGGCCAGCCCCAAGAATTTCATCTACGGCCTGTTCAACTGGCACCACAGGCATTACAGCTACGAGGCGCTGAGCAGGATCGCCGTGCGGCGGGTGGGCAGCAGCGACATGCTGGAGGTTTCCTATACCGCCGACGATCCGGGGATCGCCTATCACACGCTGGTGCTCCTGAACGAGGAATTCGTGAAACAGTATCAGCAGCTCCGGTTCGGGGAAACGGACGACGTCATCCGGTATTTCGAGGAGGAGCTGGCGCGGATCGGGCGGGAACTCCGGCTGGCGGAGGATTCCCTGACCTCTTACAACATCCAGAAGAAAGTCATCAACTACGACGAGCAGACCAAGCACATCGCGGCCCTCAACCGGGACTTCGAGCTGACGTACGAAGGCATCCTGCTCGACTACAACAGCGCCAAGGAGCTGAGTCAGAGCCTCGAAACCCGGATGGACGAGCACGTGAAGCAGCTGCGCAACAACGCCCTGTTCATCGAAAAGCTCCGGACGATCTCCGACCTCACGGCCAAGATCGCCGCCAGGGAACCCTTCCAGTCCGACTCGCTGGCGGGAACGCCTCCGGGACTCGACGCGCTCTACCGGCAGCGGCAGGAGGCGGAGGCCGATTTCGACCGGTTCGTGCGCACGGTCGGGGAGCAGCAGTACACCAAGGAGGGCATCTCCTCCTTCGCCTACGTGGAACAGTGGCTGAACGAAATCCTCCGGCTGGAAAAGGCCAAGGCCCAGCTGGCGGTGATGGAGAAACGGCGGGAAAAGCTGGACAACCAGTATCTTTATTTCTCCCCGGTGGGTTCCACCATCAAGCGGAAGGAACGGGAGATCAATTTCTCGGAACAATCCTACCTGTCGGTGCTGAACAACCTGAACGCGGCGCGGCTGCGGCAGAAAAGCATCCAGATGACCACCGCCACCCCGAAGACCATCACGCCGCCCACCTTCCCCCTCGCCTCCGCCCCGACGCGGCGGAAACTGATCGTGGCGGGAGCCTTCCTCGGAGCGCTGGCGTTCGTGTTCGGGTATTTCCTGCTGCTGGAACTGCTCGACCGCACGCTGCGGGGCAAGTTCCGGACGGAGCGTATCACGGGCGGGAAGGTGCTCGGCGCGACCCCCGCCGACCGGAGGTTCCGTTACCGGGCCTACAATCAGGCCTGTCAGGACATCGCCGTGCGGTTCGTGGGGAACGCCGTCTCGGACTATTTCCGCAGCGGTTCCCCGAACATCGTCAACCTGCTGAGCACCGGCCCGAACGAGGGAAAAAGCCTGCTGGCCGAACGGCTGGCGTCTTATTGGCGGGCGGAAGGGCTCACCGTCAAGGTGGTGCAGGCCGGGAAATCCTTCCCGGTCGCCGGCAAAGTCTACCTGTTCGCCGGAAGCCTGATGCAGCTGATCGGCTACGAGGGGGAAGACGTGGTGCTGGTGGAATATCCCGACCTCGCGCAGCATTCCGTGCCTGCCCCGCTGCTGCGGGAAGCGCGGGTGAACCTGATGGTGGCCCATGCGCGGCACGTGTGGAAGGACACGGATCAACTGCTCTACGACAAGGCGAAGGAGCAGGCCGGCGACGCGCCCGTCCTGTTCTGCCTGACGGGAGCCCAGTGCGAAGCGGTGGAAATCTTCACGGGCCTGCTGCCGCCCTACAACCGGCTGCGGAAGTGGTCTTACCGCCTTTCCCAGATGGGACTGAGCGCGGAAGGGTAGGCCGGCGCGGAACAAAACGAACGAATTTTCGGAAAACGGATCATGGAACGGATGCCCGCAGGAACGGAAGGAGACCTGCCCCGGGTCGGCGCCCACATCGGGCTGCTCGTCGGGCTGGCGGCGACGGTTTTCTTCGCCGTCCGGTTCGGCTGGGTCTACGGCGCGGCGGCGGGCTGCGTCCCGCTCGTCCTTTGCCTCCTCTTTTCGGGCGTCGCCAGCCCTTACTGGGCTTTCGCGGGGGTGTTCGTCGCCAATTATTTCGTGATGGGACTGACCCGCTATGTGCCCGGCCTGCCGGGAGGCGTAGTGATCGACGCCCTGCTGGGCTTCTCCCTGCTGACCCTGCTGATCCGGGCCTGCTACAAGCGGGTGGACTGGAGCGCGGCCCGCAACGGACTGACGGGAGCGGCGCTCGTCTGGCTGATCTACTGCGTTTTCGAGCTGTTCAACCCGAGGGCCGTCTCCGCGGCGGCGTGGGCGGGGTCGGTGCGGGGGGTGGCGATCTACCTGTTCGTCATCGCGGTGCTGACCCCGGTGCTGTTCGGGCGGTACCGCGACCTGAAACGCATCCTGTACGTCTGGTCGGTGCTGACCCTGCTGGCGGTGCTCAAGGCCGTCGTGCAGAAATTCGCCGGATTCGACGCGGCCGAGGTGCGCTGGCTTTTCCTCGAAGGGGGGAGCACGACCCACGTCATCAATTCGGGGGTGCGCTATTTCTCCTTCTTTACAGACGCCGCCAATTTCGGCGCGGGCATGGGGCTTTCAATGGTCGTGTTCTCCATCACCGCCCTGTATTTCAAACGTCCGGCCCTGCGGCTCTGGTTTTTCGGGGTGGCGCTGGCCGCGGCCTATGGCATGGTGATTTCCGGGACGCGGGGCGCGCTGGCGGTGCCCTTCGCGGGCTATACCCTTTATCTGTTTTTGACCAAAAGCCGGAAAATCATGCTGGCGGGGGTGACCCTGCTGCTGGGGGCTTTCGTTTTTCTGAATTACACTTATATCGGGGAGGGAAACCAGTATGTCCGCCGGATGCGGAGCGCCTTCAACTTCAACGACCGCTCTTTCCGGGTGCGCCTGGAAAATCAGGCGAAGATGCGCGAGTACATGAAGGACAAGCCTTTCGGGATCGGGATCGGGCTGGGCGGCGGCAAGGCCAAGGTCTATGCCCCGGACGCCTACATGTCGCAGATTCCGACCGACTCCTGGTTCGTGATGATCTGGGTGGAAACGGGGATCGTGGGACTGGCGCTCCATGTGGGGCTGTTGCTGTATATTTTCGGGTACGGGGTCTGGCTCATCCGGACGCGGATTCGGGACCCGCAGCTGCGGGGCCTGCTCTCTGCGCTGCTGGCCGGGACGTTCGGCATCGCGGTGAGTTCCTACGGGAACGAAATCATGGGGCAGTTCCCCAACGGAATCATCGTCTACATGAGTTTCGCCTTCGTCTTTTTGGGAAAAAAGTTCGACCGGGAAATCGCGGAGCGGAAACGGCTGCAGGAAGGAGGTGCGCATGGATTCCCGGCCTGACCTGTCGGTGGTGACGGTCAATTATAACGGTTTCGGGGATACCTGCCGTCTGGTGGAATCCCTGCGGGGGCGGCTTCCGGCGGGAAGCGAAATCATCGTCGTGGACAACGGTTCCCGGCGGGACGAGGCGGCCCTGCTTGCGGCGCGGTATCCGGAAATTACGGCACTGCGCAGCGAAGCGAACCTGGGGTTCGCCGGGGGGAACAACCTCGGCATCCGCCGCAGCCGGGGAAGATACGTGCTGCTGCTCAACAACGATGCGCTGGTGGAGGACGATTCGCTGAAATACCTCGTCGAGCGATTGGAGAACGATCCGCGTCTGGGGGCGGTTTCGCCGAAGATCGTCTATGCCGCGGAGCCGGGCCGGATTCAGTTCGCAGGCTATACGCCGCTGGGCCGTATCACGCTCCGCAACCGGACTTACGGCTACGGGGAGCCGGACGACGGGCGGTTCGACGTTCCCGGCATCACGGCTTATATTCACGGAGCGGCGGTGATGTTCCGGCGCGAGGCATTCGACACGGCGGGGCCGATGCCCGAATGTTATTTCCTCTACTATGAGGAACTCGACTGGTCGGAGCGGATGCGGGAGCGGGGCTATGCATTCGGGTACGAACCCCGGTGCCGGGTGCTGCATGCGGAAAGCCGTTCGACGGGGGCGGATTCGCCGCTGAAGACTTACTACCTCGTCCGGAACCGCCTGCTGTTCGCCCGGCGCAACCGGCGCGGCGGGGAACGGTGGCTTTCGCTGTTGTACCAGACGGCGGTGGCCGTGCCGAAAACGGCGCTGTCGTATGCGCTGCGGGGCCGGTGGGATTCGGTGCGGGCGGCGTTGCGGGGCGTGATGGATTTTTACCGGGGCCGGACGGGGAAGATGGACACGAAACGGCAGGAATGACTCGGGGGTTACGAAGGCGGGAACGGTGGTTGGATAGCTGGAAGATTTAGAGGTTGAGATTGCCACGTCGCTGCATCTCAAGGTCGGCGCGTAATCGGTTGCGGATGCTACCTCCCTGCGTTGTTTCCGCTCCGGCCTTGCGGCTGACTGCGGGCTGCGGTCGGTGAGGCTCAGACCGCAAAGCGATCTTCGGTTCGCAATGACGCAGGCTGTCGAAGGTACGGATGGTAGCGGGACGGCAGGAGTGCCGGGCGGAAAACGGAAAGCGAAGGTTCATGAAACGAAATAAACGAGGGACGGAATGGAAATGCTGATGATCGCGGAAAAGGTGTTGTTCGGGCTGGCGGCGGTCGCCGGGGCCTATCTTTTCGTGTTCGCCCTGTTTTCGCTCGCGGGGAAGCCGAAGCGCTATCCCCCGGCCCGGCGACGGCGGCGGACGGTGGTGCTGGTGCCCGCCTACCGGGAGGACGCGGTGGTGGGCGCGTGCGTGGATTCCCTGCTGCGGCAGGATTATCCGAAGGAGGACTACGACATCGTGGTCATTTCCGACCGGATGACGGAGGAAACCGACCGGAAACTGGCCGCGCTGCCGGTGCGCCTGCTCCGGCCCCGCTTCGAGGAGAGCTCCAAGGCCAAGGCCCTCCGCTATGCCATGGAGCGGCTGGAGGGGGAGAATTATGAAATCGCCGTGGTGCTCGACGCCGACAACACCGTGGAGCCGGGTTTCCTGCGGGACATCAACGCCGCTTTCGACTTCGGTTTGAAGGCGGTGCAGACTCACCGGACGGCGGGGAACCGCAACACCGACACGGCGGTGCTGGATGCGGTGAGCGAGGAAATCAACAACTCGGTTTTCCGGCGCGGACACATCGCCCTCGGTTTTTCGGCGGCCCTGAGCGGTTCGGGGATGGCCTTCGACTACGGCTGGTTCCGGCGGAACGTCCCCTGTCTGCGCTCGGCGGGGGAGGACAAGGAACTCGAACTGCTGTTGCTGGGACAGCGGGTGTTCGTGGACTACCTCGACGACACGCGGGTGTACGACGAGAAGGTGCAGGAGGAAAAGGTGTTTTACGGTCAGCGCAGGCGCTGGCTGGCCGCGCAGTTCGGTTCGCTGGGAGCGGGCCTCCGGGGACTGCCGCGGGCGATCCTGACGGTCAATTTCGACTACTGCGACAAAGTGCTGCAATGGATGATGCCGCCCCGGATTCTGCTGCTGGGCGGAACGGGGCTGATGGCGGCCGTCATGACCCTCGCGGACTGGACGGCTTCGCTCAAGTGGTGGGGCCTCCTGCTGGCGATCCTGTTCGCGCTGGCCTTCGCGGTGCCCGATGAGCTGGTGGACGCCCGCTTCAAACGGGCGCTTCGCAAAGCTCCCCTGCTGGGGCTGATGATGGCGGCGAACCTGTTCCGGCTCCGGGGCGTGAACCGGAAATTCATCCATACGGCCCACGGCCCCAACGCATAGAAACCCGCGGGCTTCCGAGGCCCGCCAAACAGACAGACCGAACGATGAGAATAGCGATCGAAGCGCAGCGGATTTTCCGCCCCAACAAGCACGGAATGGATTTCGTGGCGCTGGAAACCGTCCGGCAGCTGCAGCGGCTGGACATCGAAAACGAATATTTCGTGTTCGTGGCTCCGGGGGAAGACCGGTGTCTTTCCTCCTCGGCGAACGTGGAAGTGGTGGAGGTGAGGTGCCCTTCCTATCCGCTCTGGGAACAGACGGCCCTGCCGATGGCCGTACGCCGGGTGAAGCCCGACCTGCTGCACTGCACGGCCAACACGGCCCCGCTCGTGCCGGTCGCGCCGCTGGTGCTGACCCTGCATGACATCATTTTTCTGGAAAAGCGGGCCGGGAACAATCCTTCGCTTTATCAGAACCTCGGCTGGCACTACCGCCGGGCGGTGGTGCCCCGCGTCCTGCCGCGCTGCGAACGGATCGTGACCGTTTCGGACTACGAGCGCGGACGCATCCGGGAAGCCCTCGGCCTGCCGGAAGAGAAGGTGGTGACGGTGCACAACGGCTACGGTTCCCGGTTCCGGCCCGTTTCCCGCTACCGGGAGGTGGCGCGGAAGTACGTGCCGGAAGACGAATACCTTTTTTTCCTCGGCAACACCGATCCCAAGAAGAACACGCCGCGCGTGCTGACGGCCTATGCCCGCTATCTGGAACGCTCGGCCCGGAAGCTCCCCCTGCTGGTGGCCGATCTGGACGGGGAACAGCTCGACAGGCTGCTGGAAGCGGAGGGGATCGAAGCGATCCGGCCCCACCTGCGCTGTCCGGGGTACATCCCCAACGGCGACCTGCCGTCGGTGTACAGCGGGGCTTTCGCCTTCCTCTATCCCTCGCTGCGGGAGAGCTTCGGGATTCCGATGCTGGAAGCGATGGCCTGCGGGACGCCCGTGGTCGCCTCGCGGACGTCCGCCATGCCCGAAGTGGCCGGGGAGGGGGCTTTGCTGGTCGATCCGGAAAACGCGGATGAAATCGCGGAACGACTGCTCCGGCTGGAGAGCGACGACGCCCTGTACCGGGAACAGCGGGAATACGGGCTGGAACGCGTGAAAGGATTTTCGTGGGAAAAGAGCGCCCGGCGGCTGCTGGAAATTTACCGGGAAGTGGCGGCCGGACACGGAAAACATTAATCGGAAAACGGCATGTTGGAAAAAATCAAGGCATACCTCAAGGGAAACGAGCGGCTCCGGCGGCTGGCGATCGCCTGCATCAGTCCCCGGCGCAACCCCCGGCCCCGGCTCTGGGTTCGATGGTTCGTCAATCCGTGGGTGCACGAGCGGGGAAAGGGAGCGGTGATCCGCCGGCGGCGTTCGCGGATCGACGTGTTCCCGTGGCGGGCCTTCCGGGTGGGGAAAAACGCGCTGATCGAGGATTTTACGGTCATCAACAACGGGGCGGGGGACGTCTTGATCGGCGAAGGGGCCCGGATCGGCATCGGCTCGGTGGTGATCGGGCCCGTGACGCTCGGCGACCGTGTGGGGCTGGGACAGCACGTGTTCATTTCGGGATTCAACCACGGCTACCGGGACGCCTCGCGCGATTCCAACGAGCAGCCGTTGGAGCGGAAACCCGTAGTGATCGAAGCCGAATCCCACATCGGTGCCAATTCGGTGGTGGTGGCCGGAGTGCACATCGGCACGCGGGTGCAGGTCGGGGCCGGAAGCGTGGTGACCAAGGACATTCCCTCTTATTGCGTGGCGGCGGGGAATCCGGCGCGGATCATCCGGCGGTACGATTTCGAGACGAAAGTATGGGAACGGGTCACGGAATAGCGGAAACGCCCCTGTCGGGGCCGGGGGACGGCGCGGCGCCGAAGGTCAGCGTGGTCGTTCCGGTGTACAACACGCGGGAGTATCTGGCGGAAGCGCTGGGAAGCCTCACGGCGCAGACGCTTCGGGACATCGAAATACTGGTGATCGACGACGGTTCGACCGACGGCAGCGGGGAGCTGGCTCGTGAGCTGGCGCGGGAGGATGCCCGTATCCGGGTGGTGTCGCAGTCCAACGGGGGCCTTTCGGTCGCCCGGAACACGGGCATCGACCGGGCGCGGGGGAAATACGTACTGTTCGTGGACAGCGACGACCGGCTGGGGGCCGACGCTCTGAGGCGTTGTTACGAAAAATGCGAAGCGGAAAGGCTCGATTTCGTCCTGTTCGACGCCGAGTCTTTTTGCGAAACGGGGGAATGTCGGGCCGAAATCGACTACCGGCGTGCCCGGTATGCCGAAGGAAAAGTGTGGGAAGGGGTCGAACTGCTGGAAACGCTGTTGGAAAAGCGGGCGTTCCGGGCGTCGGCCTGCCTGAGCTTCATCCGGCTCGATTTCCTGCGGGAGGCCGGGCTGCGGTTTTATCCCGGCATGGTGCACGAGGACGAGCTGTTCACGCCGCTGCTCTATCTGGCGGCCCGGCGGGCGGGCGGAATCGCCGAACCGTTTTACGAAAGGCGCGTCCGGGAAGGCTCGATCATGACGGTCCGGTTCGCCCGGCGCAACATGGACGGCTACCTGACGGCGGCGCGGGAGTTGCTGCGGGCGGTTCCGAAAAGCGATGTCCGGCGTCGGAAGGTTACGGAACAACTGGTGGCGCGGACGCTGAACGCCGCCCTCTGGAAGGCCCACCGCCTTCCGTTCCGGGACAAGTGGCGCGTTTGCGGAGAATGCGTGTTCCGCTACGGGAAATACGTGCGGCTGCGGTCGCTGGCGGTGATGTGGTTCAAGCGGCGGGGAAGGTAGCATCCGCATCCGAAGCGTGAGTGTCTTTTGGCAAACCGGTTTAGATTGCCGCGTCGCTGCCGCTCCTCGCAATGACGCAAGGGTGTCGGAGGTACGGATGGTGAGGAGACGGTCGGTGAGGCTCGTCATGGCCTTCGATCCGGGATGTCAACGCATAACCGATTACGGGTGTTATCAACCTGCGCTTTTTCCGCACCAGCCTTACGGCTGACTGTGGGCAATGTTACTTCCCTGCGTTATTTCCGCTCCGGCCTTACGGCCGACAACGGACTCCGGTCAGTGAGGCTCAGGCTGCGTTGCAGCCTTCGGTTCGGTTGATGAACTCGCAGGGCCTTTGGCCCTGCTCGGTTCAGCATGACGCGTGGGTAAACGGGGTTGGGATGGTAGCGGGACGGCTGGAATGGCGCAAGGCGGTGCGGTTATGGGAGAGGGTCGACTGGAAGGACGCGGGGGTTTAGGATTGAGAAATGACGGGAAGAGTGTCGGAAGAAAGAAATGATCGGTAAAACGAAACCTAATTCGGACAGGGATATGAAAGTGCTTTTTTTGATCTTCCACGGCTTCGCGCCCTGGAACGGCATCAGCAAGAAAATCGGTTACCAGTGCGACGCCCTGCGCCGCTGCGGGGCCGATGTGCGTCTGTGCTACACCGATTTCGGGCCGGACGGCTCCCAGCGCCGGATGATCGACGGGCAGGTGCTGGAAAACTTCGGGACGGGCCTGCGGGCCAAAATCCGCAAGCGCACCGCCTACCGGAAAGTCGCGCAGTACGTGCTGCGGGAAGGGGTGGAAATGGTCTATATCCGGAGTGCCCACAACGCCAATCCGTTCCTGAACCGGTTGCTGCGGCGGCTGCACCGGCACGGAGTGCGGCTGGCGATGGAAATCCCCACCTATCCCTACGAGGGACAGTTCCGCGACTCGCCCCTCAAGGACAAGCTCCGGCTCGCGCTCGACCGCATCTGCCGCCGGAAAACGGCCCGTTACCTCGACCGGATCGTGACCTTCACCGACCTGCCCCGGATTTTCGGGGTGCCGACCGTCTGCATTTCCAACGGGATCGACTTCGGCCGGATTCCGGTGAAAAGCGGGCGGAACGCCGCGGAAGACGTGTTCCGGCTCACGGGAGTGGCGGAGCTGCACTACTGGCACGGTTACGACCGGGTGATCCGGGGGCTGGCCGAATACTGCCGGGAGCCGCAGCCGACGGAAGTGATTTTCAACATCGTCGGGGAAGGGGCCGAAGCGGAACGCACCCGCCTGCGGGAGTTGACGGCCCGGCTGGGGCTGGAGGGCCGGGTGATTTTCCACGGAAACCGGGCCGGGGCGGAACTGGACGAAATTTTCGAGCGCACGGACATGGGAATCGCCAGCCTCGGCCGGCACCGCAGCGGGAACACGAAAATCAAAACCCTCAAGAACCGGGAGTATGCGGCCCGCGGGATTCCGTTCGTCTACTCGGAGACGGACGACGATTTCGACGGAATGCCCTACGTGCTGAAGGCTCCCGCCAACGACGATCCGGTGGATATCGCGGGACTGTTGCGGTTTTGGCGTTCGCTGGAAATGTCCCCCGGCCAAATCCGGGCCACGGTCGAGCCGGCCCTGTCGTGGGACGTGCAGATGCGGAAGGTGCTGACCGAAATGTTTCCGGAGAAACCGGAACCCGGATGCAGTCCGGAACGCGGATAAAAAAAGCCGCCCCGTCCGGGGCGAAAAATAACCGTTCGATGCCATGAAGGGACTGGAAATCTTTTTCTGGGCGGCGTTGCTGCTCTGCTTTTACACTTATATCGGCTACGGAATGTTCCTGTGGCTGCTGGTGCGGGTGAAGGAATGTTTCCGGAAGCCCGTACCGCGCGTCCTGCCGGACGATCTGCCTCCGGTCACGCTGCTGGTGGCCGCCTACAATGAGGAAGCGGTGGTGGCGGAAAAGATGCGCAACTGCCTCGCGCTCGACTATCCGGCGGACAAACTCACCGTGATGTGGGTGACGGACGGTTCGGACGACGGGACGGTCGCGCGGCTTTCCGCCTATCCGGGCGTGGTCGTGCATCACCGTCCGGAGCGGCGGGGCAAGGCCGCCGCCTTCAACCGGGGCGTGCCGCTGGTTCGCACGCCGCTGGTGGTATTCACCGACGCGAATACGATGCTGAATCCGGAAGCGATCCGCGAAATCGTGCGGCTTTTCTCCGATCCCTCCGTGGGCTGCGTGGCCGGGGAAAAGCGCGTGAAGGAGGACGGCACCGGGGATGCCGCCGGGACGGAAGGCGTTTACTGGCGGTACGAGTCGGCCCTCAAGTCGCTCGACTGGCGGCTGTATTCGACCGTAGGGGCCGCGGGGGAACTTTTCGCCGTCCGGACGGAACTGTTCGAGGCGTTGCCGGAGGACACGCTGCTGGATGATTTCGTGCTCTCGATGCGTATCGCCGCGAAAGGGCGCCGGATCGCCTACTGTCCGGAAGCGACGGCCACCGAAGGGGCTTCCGCGGACATGCGGGAGGAAGGGAAACGGAAGGTGCGGATTGCGGCGGGCGGCCTGCAGGCCGTGGGACGGCTCCGGTCATTGCTGAATCCGTTCCGGCACGGGATACTGACTTTCCAGTACGTTTCCCACCGCGTGCTGCGCTGGACGCTGACCCCGCTGGCGCTGGTACTGCTGTTGCCGCTGAACCTCCTGTTAGTGGCTTTGGGCGCGGGAACGGTGTACGTCGTGTTGCTCGTGCTGCAGGCGTTGTTCTGGGGGGCGGGGCTGCTGGGCGCATGGCTTTCGTCGCACGGCGTCCGCAACAGGTTGCTTTACATTCCCTATTATTTCCTGTTCATGAACCTGAACGTTTTCCGGGGGGCGGTTTATCTGGCCCGGCACCGGGGCACCGGCCTGTGGGAAAAGGCCCGCCGCGCCGCCCCGGTCGGAGGGAAGGGGTAAAGAACGATCCCTGTCCTTTCGGCAGGGCAGGGAGCAGTTGCCGGAACGGGAGACGGTTTTGCCCGGAATTTGCAGGAAAGCGGAAAATACCTGTAAAAGAAAGACAGCCATGACGACAAAGAACCACAGCGACAAGCTGGACGCCGAGGAACGGCGCGAGCTTCCCGACAGCGATTTCGGCCTTCCCGAAGAACGCGAATACCCCATGCCCGATGCGGCCCACGTCCGGGCGGCGGAAGCCTATTTCCGCTATGCTCCGGAAAACAAGCGCGGAGAACTGGCCCGGAACATCCTGAAAAAGGCGAAGAAATTCGGCATGGATGTCCGGAGCCAAACCATTCTGGACTGGGCGGAAAAGGAAAAATAGTCCCGGTTTTTGCCGGAGCGGATTCGTGGCGGTTCCGGTGGTAGGCAGATGCGATGTCGCTTCGCTCCTTGCAATGATGCGGGGTAGTGGGGTTTCGGAAGGCCGGCGGGTTAACCTTTTACAGAAGCCGTTTCTCGGATGTTCCGCGGAAATTCGCTATCTTTGATCCCGCCCGGAAGTGTTTTCGGTCGGTCGGTCGTATGGACAAAAACGAAAAAATGGCGGAAATGCTCCGCCGGTTGAAAAGAGAAATGAACGGGGTCGCCGCAGACAGCATGCGGGAAAAGGGACTCCGTTACGGATTGAGTTACGGAGTGTCGGTTCCCGCGGTGCGCCGTATCGCGCGGGCATATGCCCCGGATCATGAACTGGCCCTGCACCTGCTTCGGCAGGATGTCCGGGAACTGAAAATCGCCGCTTTCTATGTGGCCGATCCGGCCCGGGTGACCGAGGCGGAAATTCCCTTCTGGGAACGGGAAATCGGGACGGATGAGTTGGCCGAACATGCCGCCGTGCTGTTTCACGCGGTTCCGTATGCTTCCCGAACAGTCGCCGGATGGCTGCGGGGGGAAAATCCGCTGTTGGCGAAATGCGCCTTTTATGCAGCGGGACGCCGGGCGGCGGCCGGTCTTGCTTCCGAAAAAGAATCGGACGGTTTGTTGCCGGAAATGGCGGCCGCGGTGGTGCGGTTCGGGACGTCGGTCGTCCGTCCGGCGGTGTATGCCCTCTGTCGCTGTGCGGCCTGTTCGGAAAGCGGGGCCCGGAAGGTGGAATCGCTTTGTGCGGCATGGGAAAACGGGGACGATGCCGCGGGACGAGAAATCGCTTCGGAAGTGCGGGCACTGTGCGGCTGGTGATGCCTGGCCGAGGTCGTACCCCTCCGTTCGGACGCAGCAGAGCAGGGCAACTGCAACCGGCTCCTTTCGACCTTCGGACTGCCGGAAAATTGATCCGGGGGATGCAAGGCGGTGGGGGTGTCCGGTAGGCATCCCGATTTATTGTCGGACACCCCTCTTGGCGGCCTCCACTCCGCACGGTCCTTACGTCCTTCCGGTAGTCCTAATACCCTCCGTTTCCCTGAAACTTTTGCGTCATTCCAGCCGCCCCATAACCATCTATAACCAGCACTGCTTTGCGTCATGGCGGGGATAATCCGGATGATTGGATGTAGGAGTTTTTTCGTAGGCCGGATGAGATGCTCACGTCGTAACTATGTTTTCATATACTACCTCCTTGCGTTATTTCCACTCCGGCCTTACAGGCCGATAACGGGCAATGTTACTTCCCAAAGTTACCTCCTTGCAGTCGGTGAGCTCGCCCTGCTTCGCAGACCTCGTTTTTCCTCCTTCTTGCTCGGCAAAGTCCGCAAGCGGCCTTTGTTCTCGCTGCGTGCGTCGGTTCCCACGTCGGGCCTTGCGGCCCCATGCTACTTCCTAAAGTTACCTCCTTGCAGTCGGTTAGCTCGCCCAGCCTTGCGGCTGACCTCGGTTCGCCTTTCCCGCACCGTTCCTGCGGAACGACTGCGGGCGATGTTACTTCCCTCCGTTATTTACGTTCCGGCCTTTCAGGCCGACAACGGACTCCGGTCAGTGAGGCTCAGACCGCTTCGCGGTCTTCGGTTCGGTCGGTGAGACTCGCATGGCCTTCGGCCCTGCTCGGTTCGGAAGGACGCAGAAGTTCCGATGCTCCGCCCGGCCGGAAGACTTTCGGCGACATGTCGGCCAAAAAACACCGGTTTCTTTTGGCCGTTCGGATTAATTCCCTACTTTTATTTTGATTTATTCCGTCGTATATTCGGTTGTGACGGGATCCTTCGGGAGGTTTCGTGCCAACCTTCGACAAAGAAAAGGGTAATAATTTCAGCCGTATCGTCGGATTCACGGAAAACCTTTTCTCTATTACGAAGCGGGGCGCTGTCGTCCTGCATCGGGGAAACAGGTCGATGGAACGTGAGAATCCGCGTAAGGATCGAGGAAAATGTCGCAGCCGGCCGATAGAGTGGTAAAGTACCCGGAAAGCGTCGGCAGATTTTGCTTTATGTCTTTACGTTTACATACCGATTGAACGCATGAATATGAAACACGTTTTATGTCTCTTGCTGCTTTTTGTATCGTGCCATATGGAAGCGGCGGAATTGACAAAGGAAACTCATGTATTCGACATCACGGAAGACGGCGATACGTTGCGTCTTGACCGCTATCCGGCCGCGGTCGGCGAGGGCGATAACAGCGGGCAGGTTCTGATTTTTGCGTTCGGGGGAGGATTCCGCGGCGGACAACGGGACCACGCATCTTTCTTGCCGATGTTCCGATTTCTCGTTGACAACGGAATCACCGTCGTTTCAACGGACTACCGTACCGCGCTCGGGAACATGGAGCCTTCATCGGTCGATACGCCGCAGAAATTCAACGAAGCATTGTACGAAGCCATCAGGATAGCCGTCGAGGATCTGTATACCGCCACGGCTTTTATCGTCGATCACAGCGAGAAGTGGAACATCGATCCCGATAAAATCATCGCCTGCGGATCCAGTGCGGGCGCCATAACCGTATTGCAGGCCGAATACGGTATTTGCAACGGCACGGTGCCTCCCGGCCTTCTTCCGAGCGGATTCAACTACTCCGGTGTCATATCGATGGCAGGCGCCGTCTGCGCGAAGGGAACTCCGGTGTGGAGGGCCAAGCCTTCTCCGATGCTGCTGTTTCACGGAGATGCCGATCCTGTCGTACCTTTCGAAAAGGCCGTTATCGATGATTTCGGTTTGTGGGGCTCCTCCTGGATAAGCGCCTGTTTCGAATCGAAGAGCATCCCGCACAGATTTCATATCGTGCGCGGGGCCGGGCATGAGGCAGCCGGAACCCCGATGACGAAAAACAGGGGAGAGATGCTCGATTTTATCCGCTCGTTGGAATCCTCGGAAGCAAACCGCATTGTAGTTGTCGATGAAAGAACACCGGGATATGGCGATTATAAGACGGATTTCACGATTGAAGACTACCTGAGGTCGAATCTGTAGGCATTGCGGATGGACAGGCAAGACGGCTTTACCAAGAACGCGGGACAAGGGATCTTTCGGGTTCTGTTTCGGATTCCAGTATTTATTAAGAGGCGGTAAGGCTGTTTTCGCCGTTTCAGAACAGGGTGGGCGCGGGCGATGGTATGATGCTGGGGTAACGGGATTTTGGAACGACCGGAAGGAACCGGGGCCGGTGTGCAAAGAGATCCTCACGTCGCGGCTCTGCCGCTCCTCAGGATGACAGGAGGGGGGAGCATCCGCAACAGGCTCTTTCCGAGTTTCCGAAACTCTGCGCCCCTGCGTCATGCCGAACCGAGCGGGGACCATATAAAAGACGCCCTTTTCGGGGCGTCTTTTTTCATGCGTCGATGTCCGACGAGGCTGCGATTATTTGTCGCCGGCTGTCGGAGCGAAGCCTATCCTTCGGTTACCGGTCGGCGGGGGCCGGATTCTTCACGTATTTGTCCAGCCACGCGAAAAATTCCCGGTTCCACACGATCGAGTTCTGCGGCTTGAACACCTGGTGCGCCTCGTCCCTGAACGCCACCAGCCGGGCCGGAATCCCCCGCAGCCGGGCCGCGGTGAACGCCTGCAGGTTCTCCGTGTAGGGAATCCGGAAGTCGTTCAGCCCCGAAAAGATCAGGATCGGCGTGTCCCATTTTTGGACGAACCGATGCGGTGAATTGGCATAGGAGCGTTTCGCCGTCGGGTTGTCGCTCCAGTACGGGCCTCCGATGTCGTTGTTCGGGAACCACAGTTCCTCCGTCGAAGCGTAGAAACTTTCGAAGTTGAACATTCCGCAGTGGGCGATGAACGCCCTGAACCGTTTTTCGTGGTTGCCCGCCAGGAAATAGACCGAATAGCCGCCGTAACTGGCCCCGACGCACCCCATCCGGCTTTCGTCCGCCCACGGCTCCCGCTTCACGTCGTCGATGGCGCTCAGGTAGTCCCGGATGTTCTGTCCGCCGTAGTCCCCCGAAATCTGGTCGAGCCATTCCTGTCCGAACGACGGCAGGCCGCGCCGGTTCGGGGCCACCACGACGTACCCCTGCGCCGCCATCAGCTGAAAATTCCACCGGTAGCTCCAGAACTGGCTCACCACGCTTTGCGGGCCGCCCTGACAGTAGAGCAGCGTCGGATAGGTTTTCGTGGAATCGAAATCGGGCGGAAGGACGATCCACGTCAGCATTTCCTTGCCGTCGGTGGTCTTCACCATCCGTTTGCGCACCTCGCCCATGTTGATATGGTCGTAGATTTCCCGGTTGACGAACGTCAGCTGGGTGTCCTTCCCCGTTTTCGGATCGACGGCGAACAGTTCGGTGGCCATCGACAGGGTGGTTTTCGGGGCGACGAGTTTTCCGCCGCCCGTGAGGATGCCGTTGTAGTCGTGCAGGCCTTCGGTCAGCACGGCGATTTTCCCCGTGCCGAGGTCGGCCCGGCAAATCTGGTAGGTCGCCTGCATCGGGGAGGTGAACCAGAGGGCGTCGTTGCCGTCCCACGTCACGTTTTCGGCGTTGTAGTCGAAATCCTTCGTCAGGTAGTCCATCTTCCCCGTTTCCAGATCGAGCACCATCAGGCGGCTCTTGTCCGACTCGTTCCCGGCCCGTTCCATGCTCGAAAAGGCCAGCCGTTTTCCGTCGGGCGAAAAGCGGGGGTATTTGTCGTAGCCCGGCATTCCGCGGGTCGCGTTCTTCGTCGCGCCGGTCGCCGTGTCGTAGAGGTAGATATCCGAGTCGGTGCTCAGGGCGTACTGCCGCCCTTTCATCTTCTTGCAGGTGTAGGCCAGCACGGAACCGTCCGGGTTCCAGGCGATTTCGGCCATGTCGTAATAGGGGGCCAGCGGAGCGTCCCATTCCTCGCCTTCCAGAATGTCCCGGTCGCCCGTGATCCGCTCTCCGTCGAAGTCGCCCACGAACAGGTGGCTGTACGTGCCGTCCGTCCAGACGTCCCAGTGGCGGGCCATCAGGTCGTCGTAGATCATCGCGCCCGACTGCGGCATGTCAGGGTGCATGTCCTGCGCCGTCGGGGAGGCTTTCACCCGCTTGGCGTACCAGATTTTTCCGCCGTCCGGGGAGATGCCGTAGCCGTCGATGCCCCCTTCGACCTGCGACACCTGCCGCATGTCTCCGCCGTCGGGGTTCATCCGCCAAAGCTGACCGTCCCCGCTCCGGTCGGAAAGGAAGTAAAGGGTTTTCCCGTCCGCGCTCCATTGCGGCGACGATTCCCGCCCCGCGTCGTCGGTGAGCTTCACCGCCTCGCCGCCTGCCGAAGGCATGGCATAGAGGGAGGCCGTTCCCCGGTTCTCGTCCATATTATAATAAGTGACCGCATAGACGAGCGTTCCGCCGTCCGGCGAAAGCCGCGCATCGCCGATGCGCCCCATTTTCCACATCACTTCCGCCGTGAAAATCCCGGCGTCCTTTTCGGCCTGTGTCAGCCGGTTGTCCGTCGTCAGCCCCTGCGGCTCGGCGCCGCCCCGGCTGCAAGAGGTCGTAAGTCCCATCGAGGCCCCTGTCAGTAAAGTTAATCCCAGTAAAAGTCGCTTCATCGCAAGTCCGGTTTTTATGCGTTTTTCGTCGTTTCCTCGTAAGCCTGCCGCAGGGCGCGGTAAATCCCTTCCGCATCGTAGCCGCACATCCGGTGCAGCTCGGCGGGGGTCCCGTGCGGCACGAACCGGTCGGGCACGCCCAGCATCGTCACCCGGCAGTCGTAGCCGTTGGCGTTGAAAAATTCGAGCACCGCGCTGCCCGCTCCGCCGTGCACCGCTCCGTCTTCCACCGTCACCACCCGCCGGAACTTCCGGCCGACCCGGTGGAGCAGTTCCTCGTCGAGCGGCTTGGCGAACCGCAGGTCGATGTGCTCGACCGAAATCCCTTCGGCTTCGGCCCGCGCGGCCGCCTCTGCCGCGAAATTCCCCGGATGGCCCAGCGACAGCACCGCCACGTCCCGGCCCTCCCGGAGTAAACGTCCTTTTCCGACGGTTATTGTCTCGAACGGTCGCCGCCAGTCGGCGGTCACGCCCCGTCCGCGCGGATAGCGGATGACGAAAACGCCGTGTCCGCCCTGCTGAGCCGTGTACATCAGGTTGCGCAGCTCCGTCTCGTTCATCGGCGCGGCGATGGTGATGTCGGGAATCGTCCGGAAAAAGGCGATGTCGAAAACCCCCTGGTGGGTGGCTCCGTCCTCTCCGACGATGCCGGCCCGGTCGAGGCAGAAGGTGACGTCGAGCCGCTGAAGCGCGGCGTCGTGGATCACGTTGTCGTAGGCCCGCTGCATGAAGGAGGAGTAGATGTTGCAGAAGGGAAGCAGCCCTTCGGCGGCCATCCCGGCGGAGAAGGTCGCCGCGTGTCCTTCGGCGATCCCCACGTCGAAGGCCCGTTCGGGCATCGCCTCCATCAGCATGTAGAGCGAGCAGCCCGAAGGCATGGCGGGCGTAACGCCCACGATCCGGGGGTTCTGTCGGGCCAGCTCCACGAGCGTTTCTCCGAAAACGTCCTGATATTTGGGCGGGCGGTTTTCTTCCCCGCCGGTCAGTCGTTCCCCCGTTTCGGGGTTGAACCGTCCCGGTGCATGCCAGATCGAAGGATTTTCCTCCGCCGGCCTGTAACCGTGTCCCTTGACGGTGAGCACGTGCAGGAGCTTCGGCCCCCCGATCCCCTTCAGGTCGTTCAGCACGCGGGTGAGCGCCTCCACGTCGTTTCCGTCCACGGGGCCGAAGTACCGGAAATTGAGGGCCTCGAACAGGTTGCTCTGCTGCAGCAGACCCGATTTCAGGGAGTTGCCGAATTTCTGGAACAGCCGCCGCAGCCGGGGGAACCGTTCCATCCCCTGCCACACGTCGGCTTTCAGCTTGTTGTACCGCCACGAGGTGGTGATTTGCAGCAGGTATTCCTTGAGGGCCCCCACGTTCTTGTCGATGGACATCCGGTTGTCGTTCAGGATCACCAGCAGGTCGGCGTTCTCAGCCCCCGCGTGGTTCAGTCCCTCGAAGGCCAGTCCCCCGGTCAGGGCGCCGTCCCCGATGACCGCCACCGCGTGCCGTTTTTCGCCCCGCAGCCGCGAAGCCACGGCCAGCCCCAGCGCCGCCGACACCGACGTGGAGGAATGCCCCGTCCCGAAGGCGTCGTACCGGCTCTCGGCCCGGCAGGGAAACCCGCTGATGCCGCCCAGCTTCCGGTTGGTGTCGAACCGGTCTTTCCGGCCCGTGATGATCTTGTGGGCGTAGGCCTGATGCCCCACGTCCCAGACCACCTGATCGTACGGGGTGTCGTAGACGTAATGGATGGCGGCGGCCAGCTCGACCACCCCCAGGTTGGAACCGAGATGGCCCGGATTCGAGGCCACCCGTTCGATGATGAAGTCCCGGAGTTCGCCGCAGTAGGCCCGCAGTTCCTCCCCGGTCAGTTTCCGCAGGTCTTCCGGGCTGTTCACCCGGTCTATGTAGTGTCGTCCGCTTGTTCCCGGCATGGATATGGATTCGTAATGCTTTGTCCGCGTTTGTGCTCGTTTTGAAAAGGTAAAAGTAACCATCCGGATTCAAATTCACAACTTTTTCGTATCTTCGTCCGGGGAAGCCCTTTTCCCCTTTCGGGGGCGGCGGGGGCGGAACCGGTTGAGCGATAACGGAGACGAACGTAAAAACACGGATATGATACGGATCGCAAAGGGAGCGGTGCTCCTCTGGATGGCGCTTGCGGCGGCCTCCTGCGTCAGCACCAAAAAGTACAACCAGATGAAGGCGGAAGCCATGCGGCTGGACAGCGAACGGGTGAGGGCGCTGGGGCGCGTGGACGAGCTGGACGGAACCCGGCAGCGGCTGGAAACGGAGCTTCGCCAGCTGCGCGAACAGGCGGAGGCGCTGTCGGTCAAACACCGGAAGCTGGAAAAGGATTACAACGACCTGATTTCCCGCAACTCGGCGGAGGCGTCGGCCATGCTCCGGCAGCTGCAGGAGAATCAGGCCGAACTGGAAAAGCGGGAAGCCCGGATGGCCGAGCTGGAACAGATGCTGCGCAACCGAGAGGCGGCGCTGTCGGAAATCCGCCGGAAGGTGGCCGATGCCCTGCTCGGATTCGAAGGGAAGGGGCTGACCGTCACCCAGCGCGGCGGAAACGTCTACGTTTCGATGGAAGACAAGCTCCTGTTCCGGTCGGGGAGTTTCGAGATTGATCCCGAAGGGGCGCGGGCGGTGCGCGACCTGGGGCAGGTGCTGGCTCAGAATCCGGACATCAACATCCTGGTGGAAGGGCATACGGACAACGTTCCCTACCGGGCGCAGGGGCAGTTGCGCGACAACTGGGACCTGAGCGTCAAGCGGGCGACCACGGTGGTGCGCCTGCTGCTGGAAAACCCCGACATCGCACCGGGCCGGATCACGGCGGCCGGACGCGGGGAGTTTTTCCCGCTGGACACGGCCGACACCCGCGAGGCCCGGCAAAAGAACCGGCGTACGGAAATCATCCTGACGCCGAAACTGGACGAACTCATGGAACTGATGAAATAAAGGTATGGCACGGTATCAGAGAATCCTGCTCAAACTGAGCGGGGAATCGCTGGCGGGAGCGCGGAAGCAGGGCATCGACCCCGTGCGGCTCGGAGAGTATGCGCAGCAGATCAGGGAGGTGGCCGGCAAGGGGGTGCAGATCGGCATCGTCATCGGGGGCGGAAACATTTTTCGCGGCCTGAGCGGAGTGGACAAGGGATTCGACCGCGTGAAGGGCGACCAGATGGGGATGCTGGCCACGGTCATCAACTCGCTGGCCCTGCAGTCGGCGCTGGAAAGCATCGGGGCGAAGGCCCGCGTGCTGACTTCCATCCGCATGGAGCCGGTGGGAGAGTTGTATGCCAAGTCCCGTGCGCTGGAGCTGATGGCGCAGGGGTGCGTGGTCATCATCGCGGGGGGAACGGGCAACCCGTTTTTCACCACGGACACCGCTTCGGCTCTGCGGGGCGTGGAGATCGGGGCCGATGTGCTGCTGAAGGGGACACGGGTGGACGGCGTCTATACCGCCGACCCGGAGAAAGACCCGTCGGCGGCGAAATTCGCGGAAATCACCTTCGAGGAAGTTTATGAGCGGAAGCTGAAAGTGATGGACCTAACGGCCTTCACGATGTGTCGGGAAAACGGCCTGCCGGTCGTGGTCTTCGACATGGACACGCCGGGCAACCTGATGAAGGTCGTCGAGGGAGAACCCATCGGGACGCTGGTGCACGGTTAAGGGGGAACTGTTCGGAGAGGCGGAGGGACAGCGGAAGATTCCTTCCGACCGTCCGAAACTCCACCGCCTTTGCGTCATTGCGAGGAGCGGAGCGACGTGGCAATCTCTGTCCGGCATAAAAAAGAGATGCTCACGCTTCGCCTGCGGCTGCGAATGCTACCTCCCTGCGTTGTTTCCGCTCCGGCCTTGCAGGCCGACAGCGGACTCCGGTCGGTGAGGCTCGTCATGCCTGCGGCATTCCTCGGTTCAGCATGACGCATGGTTACCGGTTCCTTCCAACCATCCGAAACTCCACCGCCTTTGCGTCATTGCGAGGCTTCGTCAGAAGCCGTGGCAGCGTTGCGAATAAGCGAGAGCAGAGCCGAACCGAGCATGGCCGAAGGCCCTGCGAGCTAACCGACTGTAAGGAGGTAACATCCGTCCAAGGCTATGCGCTAACGTTCATTTCCTAACGAGCGGGAGCAACGAAAACCCGTCCCCGCCGAAAAAATATCCGGCGCTCCCCGTGCGTTATATAAAAGTCTCGGCGCGTGCCGGTTCAACCCGATATGTCCTTGAAACCTTTTCGATCCGTCAAAACGAAAATCGCCGCGGGATACCTCCTGCTCGTCATTCTTTCCATATTCGCGGTGGGGTACACCTACCGGGAAATGAAACGCCTCTCCGCCCCGGACGACTACGAAGCGGAACTGGCCCGCCGCCGGACGCTCATCAACCGGGTGCTCTACGATTTGTATCAGGCCGAAAGCTACGGGCAGCTGCTGGCGGCGGGGTACGTCTCGGACGGGGCGCTGTACCGCCGGGGCATGGGGGAGGTGCGGGCCGACCTGGATTCCCTGCGGGCGTTCGTCCGGGACAGCGTGCAGCTGGAACGGATCGACAGCGTAGACCGCCTGCTCCGCAGCAAGCAGCGGACGATCCTCGACCTGCGGCAGGCCGTCCGCGAAGCCGGGACGGAGGAACTGTTCCGCAAGAACATCGAACAGGAAGTGATCCGGCGGGATACGGTCGTGATGCTTCCCACCGTGCGGGAAAGCGTGACCGTGCGGCAGGATACCCTACGGATCAAAAAGGAGCGGAAAGGCTTCTTCCGGCGGCTGGGCGACCTCTTTTCACCGGAACCGGCCGATTCCCAGACGGTGGTGCAGTCGGTTCGGGAAATCCGGCGCGACACCGCACAGCAGGCTTACAACACCGCGGATACCATCGTGACCGTCCTGCGGAACATCCAAAGCGACGTGAACAGCGAAAAACAGGCCCTTTACGACCGCATTCAGGAGCGGAGCCGGGTGCTGCGCTACAACAATCAGGTGCTCACCAGCCAGATCAACCGCCTGCTCCGGGAACTGGAACAGGAGGAAACGGGGCGGCTGCTGGAACGGATCGGACGACGGCAGGACGCCGAACGCCGCTCGGCCCGGACGGTGGGGCGGATCGCTCTCGGGGCGGTGGGGCTGGCCCTGCTTTTCCTTTTCTTCATCTGGCGCGACATCGCCCGCAGCAACCGTTACCGCCGGGAGCTGGAAGCGGCCAAGAAACGGGCCGAAGACCTGCTGGACGTGCGGGAGAAACTGATGCTGACCATCACCCATGACATCAAGGCCCCGCTGGGGGCCGTGCTGGGCTATGCCGATCTGCTGGCCCCGCTGCTGACCGACAGACGACAGCGGGAGTATCTTGCCCGGATCGGCGCTTCCTCCGATCACCTGCTGCGGCTGGTGAACGACCTGTTGGATTTCCACCGGCTCGAAGCGGGGAAGATGGATGTGCAGGAAGAACCGTTCGACCCCCGGAAACTTTTCGAGGACATCGTGGGGGCCTTCGAACCGCAGGCGGTTCGGAAGGGGCTGGCCCTCGCGCTGAACGCGGACGGGGAACTGCCCGTCCGGGTGACAGGCGATGCAGTGCGTATCCGGCAGATACTGAGCAACCTGCTTTCCAATGCGATCAAGTTCACCGACCGGGGGAGCGTGGCGGTGGACGTGTCGGTGCGCGGCACGACGGAGGCGGGGCGGAAAGCGCTCCGCTTCGCGGTCGCCGACACCGGAAAGGGGATCGGAGACGAGGAACGGGAACGGATTTTTCGGGAATTCGTGCGCCTGCCGTCGGCGCAGGGAATCGAGGGGTTCGGGCTGGGGCTGTCCATCGCCCGGCGGCTGGTCGGACTGTTGGGCGGAACGATGGCCCTGCAAAGCCGTCCGGGAGCCGGGAGCCGGTTCGAGGTGTCGCTTCCCGTGCGGATTGTCCGGGAAGGGTTGCCGGAAGCGAATTCCGGACGGGAGGCCGTGCCGGTGTGGGGACGTCCCGTGCGCTGCCTGCTGGTGGACGACGACCGGCTGCAACTCGACCTGACGGCGGCCATGCTGCGACGGCTCGGAGCGACGGCGGATACCTGCCTGCATCCGAAGCAGGTCGTCGCCCTGCTGGGGCGGAAACGTTACGATATGGTATTTACCGACTTGCAGATGCCGGAACTGGACGGTTTCGGACTGGTGTCCCGGATTCGGGGAACGGTGCGTTACCGGAACCTGCCGGTGGTGGCTCTCACCGCCCGGTCGGATCACGACGAGGCGGCTTTGATCGCGCACGGATTTTCGGCCCGGCTGAACAAGCCCTTTTCCCTTGCGGAGCTGGCCGCCTGCATCCGCAGGGTGTTGGAACCGGGGAGAGAACCGGATGACGGGACATGTTCGGTGACTGGCGGTTCGGGCGAAGGCCCGGAAACGGAAGAAATGCGTAACTTTGCCGGGGTGCGGGATGGCGTGTGTCCGGACGGTATTCCGGCCGGATGTGGGGAAGCGGAGGAGGGAACGCCCCGGTTCGAAGCCCTGACCGCGTTCGCTGCGGACGATCCGGAAGCGGCGGCGGCCATTCTGGAATCCTTCGTGACGGAAACCGGAAAGAACCTGGCATCGCTGGCGCAGGCGGCGGAGCGGGGCGATGCGGCGGGAGCGGCGGCGGTCGCGCACCGGATGCTGCCGGTTTTCCGGATGCTGACGTGTTCGGACATCGTGGAGGCATTGGCGGTGCTGGAAGGGAGCCGGGACAGGGATTTCGACGACCGCCTGCGGGAAACGGCCCTTCGGGCGAGGCGGGAAGCGGAAGCCGTGCTGGAAGCGGCCCGGCGGAAAAGCGGCCCTGGGGAGGCGGGACAGGAATAAGGTCGGAGGGGAGGCTCTGTATTGCTTTGGGGAAAAGCGGAGAAGGGAGGGCGAATGGCGGGAAGAACCCGGTTCCATCGCGTCATTCTGAACCGAGCAGGGCCGAAGGCCCTGCGAGCTCATCAACCGGAGCCCGCAGTCAGCCGTAAGGCTGGTGCGGAATAAGCGCAGGTTGATAACACCCGCCACCGGTTATGCGCTGACATGTGGAAACGAAGGCCCTGCGAGCCTCACCGACCGAACCGAAGACCGCGAAGCGGTCTGAGCCACACTGACCGGAGTCCGTTGTCGGCCTGTAAGGCCGGAACGGAAATAACGGAGGGAAGTAACATCGCCCGCAGTCGTTTCGCAGGAACGGTGCGGAATAAGCGCAGGGAGGTAGCATCCGCAGCAGATTCCTTCCAACCGTTCCGGCACCCCGGCACTTTGCGTCATTCCGACCGCAGCCGAAGGCGAAGCGTGGGAATCTCTTCGCACACTGGATGAGATTAAACATCACTCCACTCCCCGCACTGATGCGGAGGTGTAGGAAAACGGGAGAACGCGAGGATGCAGGGAACGAACATTAGCGCCTAACCGGTTGCGGAGCGGGAAAACGGTCGCGGCGTTTTCGGGAGCCGCTGCAAAAAGAAGAAAGACGAATCATGGAAACGATACTGATCGTAGAAGACGACATCACGTTTGCGCTGATGCTGCAAACCTGGCTCCGGAAGAAAGGATTCGGAGCCGAAACGGTTTCGGGCATCGTCAAGGCCCGCAAGCTGTTGGAAGAACAGCCGTTCGATCTGCTGCTGTGCGACTTGCGGCTGCCGGACGGGGACGGCATTTCCCTCCTGGGCTGGCTCCGGGAGTCGGGACGTCCGGTGCCGGCCATCATGATGACGGGCTATGCGGAAATCGCCACCGCCGTACAGAGCATGAAGGAGGGAGCTAAGGATTACGTGTCGAAACCGGTCAATCCGGACGAGCTGTTGAAAAAAATCCGGGAAGCGCTGGCGGAGCGTACCGCCGCTGTCCCGTCGGGTGTCGCTGCCCCGCCGGCTCCCGCCGCCCCGAAACGGGAACGGGAGGAAGGACGGTTCGTCGAGGGGGAAAGCGAAGCGGCCCGGCGGCTGGACGAGCATGTTCGTCTGGTGGCTCCTACGGGCCTGTCGGTGCTGATCCAGGGGGCGAGCGGTACGGGGAAGGAGCATATCGCCCGGCGGATCCATGCCCTCAGCAGGCGGCAGGCGGGGCCGTTCGTCGCCCTCGACTGCGGCGCCGTTCCGAAGGAACTGGCGGCCTCGGAATTTTTCGGTCATGTGAAGGGTTCCTTCACGGGGGCGCTGGCCGACAAGACGGGCGTGTTCGCCGCGGCGGACGGGGGGACGCTCTTTCTGGACGAAATCGGCAACCTCGGCTACGAAACGCAGGTGCAGTTGTTGCGGGCCTTGCAGGAACGGAGCATCAAGCCCGTGGGCGGGAGCCGGGAAATTCCGGTGGACATCCGGCTGGTGGCGGCCACCAACGAAAACCTCGAACAAGCCATTGCCAAAGGGGCTTTCCGGGAAGACCTTTTCCACCGCATCAACGAATTCACGCTCCGCATGCCGCGGCTCTGCGAGCAGTATGAAGACATCCTGCGTTACGCTTCCTTCTTTCTGGAAGAAGCCAACCGGGAACTGGACAAGCGGCTGAAAGGGTTCGACGAAGAAGCGGCCGCCGCGCTGCTGCGCTATGACTGGCCGGGAAACCTGCGGCAGATGAAGAATGTCGTCCGGTACGCCGCCCTGCTGGCCGCCGGATCGGAGATCACCTGCCGGGAACTGCCTGCGGAAATCGTTTCCGGAAACGCCGCACCTCCGTCGCTTTCGCTGCGGGACGGGGACGAGGAGGCGGAACGCATCCGCCGGGCCCTGCGGCAGGCGGGGAACAACAAAGCCAAAGCCGCCCGGCTGCTCGGCATCGACCGGAAGACCCTCTACAACAAGCTGAAACTGTACGGCATCGAGTGATGCTTTTGCCGGGGGCCGGTTTTGTGTCATTGCGAACCGAGCAGGCAGGAGCCTGCGAGCTCACCGACCGAACCGAAGACCGCGAAGCGGTCTGAGCCTCACTGACCGGAGTCCGTTGTCGGCCTGTAAGGCCGGAACGGAAATAACGCAGGGAAGTAACATTGCCCGCGGTCGCCCCGCAAGGGACGGCACGGAAAAAGCGCAGGGAAGTAACATTTCGCAGTGAAGCGTGGGAATTTTTGTCTGTACATTTTTGTCATTATACTTGACAGAGATTAACCCGCCTTCGGCGGTTTTTCGTTGCTCCCGCTCGTTAGGAAATGAACGTTAGCGCATAATCTTTGGCTGTTGTTACCTCCCTGCGCTTTATCCGTGCCGTCCCTTGCGGGACGACCACGGGCTGCGGTCGGTGAGCTCGCAGGGCCTTCGGCCCTGCTCGGTTTGGCTCTGCTCTCGCTTACTCGCAACGTTGCCACGTCGCTAACGCTCCTCGCAATGACGCAAGGGCAACATAGTTTCCCAACGGCAGGAAGAATCCGATTACAAGGCGTCATTCCGAGCGCAGCCGAAGGCGAAGCGTGGGAATCTCTTTGCAGTCCGGATAGATTGCCACGGCTTCTGGCGAAGCCTCCCAATAGCGCAGGGTGACGGAGGCACGGATGGTTGTGGGACAACCGGAAGGGCGTCTGGAAATAAGTCGGGGTGCCCGGATGGGCACCCCGACCGTTTTACACCCCGGAGCGGGTGCAGATCGTGCGAATCCGTCGCCCGGTCACTCCCCCGATCCCGAAGGGGGTCGTGTGGCCCCATACCGTCAGGACTTGTTCGATCCTCTGGTAAACGGCGGTATGAATCGAGCGTAAGGCCGGCGGCATCCGCACGAAGGCCGCGCACTAACCTTCCGATCCTTCCGAAGGATCGCCTGCATGCTCCGGGGCGGACACCTTACCGGAAGCCAAGACCGGCGGAACCTCTTCCTTCCCGTGCTCCGAAACCGCCAGAACGTCTTCCTGTTCCGAAACCGGGCTTTCCTCGCCTTTCCCGGATACGGCAAGCGTTTCCACGGATTCCGAAACCGGAGCGTTCTCCCGCGTTCCGGTCGGGAAATCTTCCGCGTTCTTCGCCTCGACCGCTTCCGGCTCCCCTTTTCCGCCTTTGCCTTCCATCCGCTTTAACAGCTCTCTGACCTCTTGAATCTGACGGCTGCACAAGGCCAGTTCCTCCCGGATGAAATCACGCATTCCGGACATTTCGCACGACAGGCACAAATGCTGGTGGAGCACCCGTGCAAGCCCCCGCTTCTGGCGAAGCGGCAGTCCGTTTTCCGTGATCAGTCCCAGACATTCGGTCTGAAGCTGCCAGTACTGACGGGGCCAGTCCCGACAGAGCAGGTAAAGCATCAGCCGGCGTTTTTTGAGCCGGGAGACCAGGTGCCGCAAAAGCGTGTTTTCTCCCTTTCTCCGGGATGTCTCCGGCCACATCCGGCGTGCCGTGCGCAGGTAGTGAGCTTTCATCGCTCCCTCGTCGGGAAAGATTTCCCCGAAAAGGGATTCGCCTTCGGGCAGATCGTCGCAGAAGACGTTTTCCGAGAGAAGTTTCCCTTCCTGCAGGTCGAGAGAAAAAGGGGTGGGGGCGGTGGTTTCGGTTGCCTGTGTGTCCATAAATCAACGGTTTTTATGGCAGGCGGAAATTAAAAGACGGTTCCGCCTTTCCCGTTGACTCATGCCGCGTAGGCAAAGCAGGCGCATTAACGCTCTGCACGGGGGTACGAAACCGTCCGTTCAAAGTATCTGTAAAGTGACGGGTATAAAAATACCCGTCACAGGATACATGACGGGAATAATCCCGCCTACGCAAAACATGAGTCAAAGGCAAAAGTAGTAAAATAATCCGAACGACCAAAAGAATGGGGGATTTTTTGAAGGATGTTCCGGGAAATAGATTCCCACGGCTTCTGACGAAGCCTTGGAATGACGTGAGGGGGTGGAGAGTCGGGAAGGTTGGAAGGAACCGGTTACATTGCGTCATGCTGAGGAGCAACAATAGTTGCGACGTGAGCATCTTTGTTTGTTCGTTTCTGTCATTATACTTGACAGAGATCCTCACGTCGAACCCTGCGGGTTCTCCTCAGGATGACGGGAGGGGTAAGGTTCCGGATGGTTGCGGAGCGGCCGGAAGGAAGCCTGAAACAGTAAGTCGGGGCGCGTCCCAAAGAAAAAGCATCCCCCCTTTATAACACAGGGAAGAACGCCTCTCCTTTACCTGCTTCGATACTGCGACAAGTCGCCGCTTTCCGCGGAGGCGTCCCAAAGAAAAAAGCGTTCTTTCCTTATTACAAGGAGGGACGCCTGCCTTTTACCTGCTTCGGTTCGGCAACAGGTTGCCGCTTTCCGCGGGGGTGCGTCCCAAAGAAAAAGCGTTCCTCCCTTATAACACAGGGAAGAACGCCTTTCCTTTATCTGTTTCGGTACAACAATGACCCCCTATTTCTTGCCGCCGTTGTCCTTCATCTCGATGCACAGCGTCGCATGGGGCACGATCCGCAGCCGTTCCTTCGGGATCAGCCGCCCCGTTTCCCGGCAGATGCCGTAAGTCTTGTTCTCGATCCGGATCAGCGCCGCTTCCAGGTGCTGGATGAATTTCAGCTGCCGCTGCGCCAGCCGCCCCGATTCCTCCTTCGAAAGGGTGGCCGCCCCTTCTTCCAGAATCTTGAACGTGGGGGAAGTATCGTCCGTGCCGTTGCTGGCGGTATGGGTGATCGTCGCACGCAGCAGCTCGTAGTCCTGCCGGGCTTTCTCCAGCTTGTTCAGAATGATCTCCTTGAACTCTGCCAGCTCCTCGTCCGAATATCTCGTTCGCGTATCTTCTGACATGACTTTACAAATTAAGTGGTTGTTTGCATAAAGATACGATTAATTTTCATTTCTCATACCTTTTTTGTCGATATTTTTTGTTCCCGGTTCCGTCCCGGATGCCCGTGCGGCTTGCGGAACGGGCCTTCCGGCGTTTCTCGCGCGGCGCTCCGGCTCACCGTTTCCGCACGGCGATCCGGACGGGAACGTCGTCGATGTCCACCGTCGCGGCGTCCGCTCCGGGGTCGTCGGCCAGCTCCACTTTTTCGGCCAGCGTCTGCGACGCAATATATGTGCCATGAACCCTCACCGCCTCGTTCAGCACCGGGTTCCGGCCGATCGTCGCCTCGATGCGGTCGGTCACTTCCAGTCCGCTGTCCTTCCGGATGTTCTGGATGCGGTTGACCAGTTCGCGGGCCACCCCTTCCAGTTTCAGTTCCTCCGTCACGTCGATGTCGAGTGCCACGGTCAGTTTCCCTTCGCTCGCCACCAGCCAGCCCGGCATGTCTTCCGACAGGATTTCGAAATCTTCCAGCGTCAGCGGCAGGTCTTCCCCGTCGATGTGCAGCGTCCGGCCCCCTTCGCGCTCCAGCTGCAGGATGTCGGCCTGCGAAAAGTCGGCGACGGCCGCCGAAATCCGTTTCATCTGCTTGCCGTATTTCGGCCCCAGCGTCTTGAAGTTGGGCTTGATCCGCTTGGTCATGATGCCGGTCGTGTCCTCGATGAATTCCAGCTCCTTGATGTTGACTTCCGTCAGGATGAGCTGTTTCACGGCTTCGATCTTCGCCTTCGCCGACGGGTCGAGCACCGGGATCAGGATTTTGGTCAGCGGCTGCCGCACCTTGATGTTCACCTTGCGCCGGAGCGCGAGCACCATCGAGGAAACCCGCTGGGCCAGCGACATCATTTCTTCCAGGTCGGCGTCGATCAGCGCCGGATCGCTTTCCGGGAACAGGGACAGGTGCACCGATTCCTCTCCGTGACGCCCGCTCACCCGGTTCAGGTCGGTGAAGATGCGGTCGGAAAGGAAGGGCGCGAACGGAGCCGCCAGCATCGAAACGGTTTCCAGTGCCGTATAGAGCGTCTGGTAAGCCGCCAGCTTGTCCCGCGTCAGACCGCCTCCCCAGAACCGCTTCCGGTTCAGGCGCACGTACCAGTTGGAAAGGTTTTCGTTCACGAAGTCCTGAATCAGCCGGGCCGCCGGGGTCGGATCGTAGTCTTCCAGCGAGCGCGTCACCTCCTTCACCAGCGTATTCAGCAGGGAGATGATCCAGCGGTCGATTTCGGGGCGTTCCGCCACGGGGATTTCCGGTTCCCGGCCCGTAAAACCGTCCACGTTGGCATAGAGGGCGAAGAAGCTGTACGTGTTATAAAGCGTTCCGAAGAACTTGCGGCGCACTTCGTCCACCCCTTCCACGTCGAATTTCAGGTTGTCCCACGGCTGGGAGTTGGAGATCATATACCACCGCACGGCGTCGGCCCCGTATTTCCCGATCACTTCGAAGGGGGCCACGGCGTTGCCGAGCCGCTTGCTCATCTTGTTGCCGTTCTTGTCGAGCACCAGCCCGTTGGAAATGATGTTTTTGAAGGCCACCGAGTCGAACAGCATCACGGCCAGCGCGTGAAGCGTGAAGAACCAGCCCCGCGTCTGATCCACCCCTTCGGCGATGTAATCCGCCGGATAGACCCGCTCGAAGTCCTTCCCATCGATCTCGAAGGGATAGTGCGCCTGCGCGTAGGGCATCGCCCCCGAATCGAACCACACGTCGATCAGGTCGGGTTCCCGGAACATCTTTTCCCCCTTGTCCGAAACCAGCACGATGTTGTCCACGTAGGGACGGTGCAGGTCGAACTTCCGGTAGTTCTCTTTCGTGAAATCCCCTTCCGTATAGTCCGCCAGCGGGTTTTCCGTCATGAATCCCGCCGCGACCGCCTTGTCCGCTTCGGCCTTCAGTTCGGCCACCGAGCCGATGCACTTCATTTCGCCGTGGTCTTCCGTGGCCCAGATCGGCAGCGGCGTTCCCCAGTAGCGGGAGCGCGACAGGTTCCAGTCCACCAGGTTTTCGAGCCACTTCCCGAACCGGCCCGTCCCGGTGGAAAGGGGTTTCCAGTTGATCGTGTCGTTGAGCTCGATCATCCGGTCGCGGAAGGCGGTCGTACGGATGAACCACGAGTCGAGCGGATAATAAAGCACCGGCTTGTCCGTCCGCCAGCAGTGCGGATAGTTGTGCACGTGCTTTTCGATCCTGAACGCCTTGTTTTCCGCCTTGAGCATCACGCTGATGTCCACGTCCAGCGTGGGGGCGTCCTCCGGCAGGGACTCGTCGTAGGCGTTCTTGACGAAACGCCCGGCGTATTCCCCGTAGGCCCGCGTATCCACATGCCCGGCCACGAACGCCGGATCGAGGTCTTCGATGCGGAAGAATTTTCCCGTCCGGTCGACCATCGGCTGACGTTTGCCCGCCTTGTCGGTCAGCACCAGCGGCGCGATGCCCGCGGCTTTGGCCACCCGGTCGTCGTCCGCCCCGAAGGTCGGAGCGATGTGGACGATGCCCGTCCCGTCCTCCGTGGTGACATAGTCGCCGGCGATGACGCGGAACGCGTCCCCGTCGGGCTTCACCCACGGAATGAGTTGTTCGTAGCGCACTCCGGCCAGATCGTCGCCCCGGTATTCCTGCACGATTTCATAAGGGATCACCTTCCCGTTCTTGTCGTAGTCCGACAGCGGCATCCCCTCCGCCTTTTTGCTGAAATAGGCTTCGATCCGGTCTTTTCCCAGGATGACGGTTTCCGGTCGGTGAGTATAGGGATTGAAGGTTCTGACCTTTACATAGACGATGTTCGGCCCGACCGCCAGCGCGGTGTTCGAAGGGAGCGTCCACGGGGTGGTCGTCCACGCCAGGAAATAAAGTTCCTCGTCGTCGCCGTCGAACAGGAAAGCCGATTTTTCGTCGCGCACCACCCGGAACTGCGCCGTGCAGGTGGTGTCCTTCACGTCGCGGTAGCAGCCCGGCTGGTTCAGCTCGTGGTTGCTCAGCCCCGTGCCCGCCGCCGGGGAGTAGGGCTGGATGGTGTAGCCTTTGTAGAGCAGCCCCCGGTTGTACAGCTCTTTCAGCAGCCACCAGAGGGTTTCGATGTATTTGTTGTCGTAGGTGATGTACGGGTCGTCCATGTTGACCCAGTAGCCCATGATGCGCGTCAGCTCCTCCCACTCGCCGGTGAATTCCATCACCGCCCTGCGGCAGGTGTCGTTGTATTCCTCGATGGAAATCTTGCTGCCGATGTCTTCTTTGGTGATCCCCAGCTTCTTTTCCACGCCGAGTTCCACCGGCAGCCCGTGGGTGTCCCATCCGGCCTTGCGGTAAACCCGGAACCCCCGCTGGGTCTTGTAGCGACAGAAAATGTCCTTGATCGTCCGCGCCATCACGTGATGGATTCCCGGCGTGCCGTTGGCCGAAGGGGGGCCTTCGTAAAACACGAAGGACGGATGTCCTTCCCGCGTAGAGATGCTTTTGTGGAACGTGTCCTGCGCCTGCCACCGTTCGAGTACCTCCCTGTTGACGGCCGGGAGGTCGAGGCCCTTGTATTCCTTGAATTTTTCGCTGCTCATGGTCGTGTCGGATTTTGATCCTGTCCGGGAATCGATCCGCAAAGATAGATTTTTTATTCCGTTTTGTCAAGTCGCTTGCAACCAGCCGTTCCGCCGCCCCGGTTCCCGACGGAGCGACCGTCCCGAATCGGTTCTCCGGGGAGTATGAAAAGGTCGGGGCGCCCATCCGGACGCCCCGACTTGTTTTCCGCCTTTCTGCCGACGGATCGACCTTGCCCGCTGTGCCAGGAGATTAACCCGCCTTCGGTTGCGGCTGTTACCTCCCTGCGCTTTTTCCGCGCTGTCCCTTGCGGGGCGACCGCGGGCAATGTTACTTCCCTGCGTTATTCCCGTTCCGGCCTTACGGCCGACAACGGACTCCGGTCAGTGAGGCTCAGACCGCAAAGCGGTCTTCGGTTCGGTCGGCGGGATTTGCATGACCTTCTTTTTGGAACGTCGGTGCGTAACCGGCTGCGGGTGTTATTTCCCTCCGCTCTTTCCTCCGCGCCGTCCCTTGCGGGGCGACCGTTGGCTCCGCTCGGTGAGGCTCGCATGACTTTCGGTCATGCTCGGTTCCATCCGGGTCTGCTCCCGTGTGTCGAAATCGTAGCTCCCGACCATCTCGAAATCGAGCTGCTTGCGCTGCAGGTCGGCCCGGAGCACCTTGATCCGCACGCCGTCGCCCAGCGTGAACCGGTGCCCCCGCATCCGTCCCGTAACGCAGTAGTTCAGGTCGTCGAAGGTGTAATAGTCGTCGGTCATGTCCCGCAGGGCCACCATCCCCTCGATTTTCGTGTCGCTGAGCTCCACGTAGATGCCCCACTCGGTCACGCCCGAAATGGTGCCGTCGTACTCTTCCCCGATCTTGTCGGCCATGTATTCCACCATCTTGTACTTGATCGAGGCCCGTTCGGCTTCCGAAGCCCGGATTTCCATCGCGGAGGAGTGCTCGCACAAGTCTTCGCAGTGCTTCTTTTCTTCGGACTTCCCTCCTCCGAGGTAATGGGCCAGCAGGCGGTGCACCATCATGTCCGGATAACGCCGGATGGGGGAGGTGAAGTGCGTGTAGTAGTCGAACGCCAGCCCGTAGTGGCCGATGTTGTCCGTGGTATAGGTCGCTTTGGCCATCGAGCGGATCGCCAGCGTCGAAATGAGGTTTTCCTCCTTCTTGCCCTTGATCTCTTTCAGCAGCTTGTTGAGCGCCTTGGCGACGGCGCGGCCTTTCTCCGCCTTCATCGTGTAGCCGAACCGGACGATGAACGATTTGAATTCGGCCAGCTTTTCCGGGTCGGGGGCGTCGTGCACCCGGTAGACGAACGTCCGCTCGGCCTTCTTGCCGGGACGCTTGCGCCCGATGAACTCGGCCACCTTCTTGTTGGCCAGCAGCATGAATTCCTCGATCAGTTGATTCGACTCCTTCTGCTCCTTGAAAAAGACGCTCAGCGGACGTCCCGCCTCGTCCAGCACGAATTTGGCCTCGTCGCGCTCGAAGGCGATGGAGCCGTGCCTGAACCGCTCGGCCCGCATCCGTTGCGCCAGCCGGTGCAGTGTGAGGATTTCCTCCCGCATGTCGCCCTCGCCGGTTTCGATCACCCGCTGGGCTTCCTCGTAGGCGAACCGCCGGTCGGAATGGATCACCGTCCGTCCGAACCATTCGTTCAGCACGTTGGCCTCCTCGTCCAGCTCGAAGACCGCCGAAAAACAGAGCTTTTCCTCGTTCGGGCGCAGCGAGCACAGTACGTTCGAGAGGCGTTCGGGCAGCATGGGAATCGTCCGGTCCACCAGGTAGACGGACGTGGCCCGCTGTTCGGCCTCCGTGTCCACGATGTCACCCGGATGCACGTAGTGCGTCACGTCGGCGATGTGCACCCCGACCTCCCACACGCCGTCCCTCACCCTGCGGATGGAAAGGGCGTCGTCGAAGTCCTTGGCGTCCGCCGGGTCGATGGTGAAGGTCGGCACGCTGCGGAAGTCCCGCCGTTCCCGGTAGTCCTGTTCGGTGATGACGTCGGGAATCCGCTCCGCAGCCGCTTCCACCTCTTCCGGAAAACGGTAGGGCAGGTCGTATTCGGCCAGGATGGCGTGCATTTCGGTGTCGTTGTCCCCGGCCCGGCCCAGCACTTCCACGATTTCCCCCACGGGGTTCTTCATGTTCATCGGCCATTCGAGGATGCGCACCACCACCTTATGCCCGTCTTCGGCTCCTTTCAGGTCGCGCAGCGGCACGAAGACGTCGTTGGGCATCTTCCGGCTGTCGAGCTTGATGAAGGCGTAGCTTTTGGAAAGCTCCACCCGTCCGACGTACCGTTTGTCGGCCCGTTCGACGATTTCCACGATTTCGCCCTCCAGCGCGCCGTTGCGCCGCTTGCGCAGGGGAATCACCCTCACCCGGTCGCCGTTGAGGGCGTGCGCGGTGTTCTGCGGTTCCACCACAATGTCCTTGTCGCGTCCTTCCACCATCACGTAGACGGTGCCCGAAGCGGTCATGTCCACGATCCCCTCGATGAAATCCTCCTCGCCGGCCTTCCGGCGGTAGCGCCCGTCGTCGAGCGGTTCGATCACTTCGTCGCGGCAAAGCTCGTCGAGTACTTCCCGCATCAGGGCCTTGCGTTCCCGGCTCCGGCAGTCGGCCACCCCCGCCAGGTGCTTTATGGAAAATGTCTTGTACGGATTTTCTTGGAATGTTCGAGTCAGGACGGAGGCGATTTCCGCCCGGTCTCCCTCCTGCTTCTTGTGTGTCGATTTCGTCATGTTTTTGCTTCTGATTCGGGGGCGAAGGTACTAATTATTATCGGCATCGGTTTCCGGCCCCGTGTAAAATTTGCGTAACCTTTGCCGCCGCAGTCCGTTTGCAGAACGCCGGGACGGGCTTTTTATTTTCGCCGGGGACGGGGAAAAGCGAACGCCGGGGCGGAAAATCCGGCAAAAAGGTTGTTTTTTACTTTCGTTTTGTTTATATTTGTGTTTCATCTGTTTTCGTACTAACCGATCGACAATATGAAACTGAAACTTTTTGCAGCTACGGCCCTGCTGTGCCTCGGTTCCCTCCTTTCGGCGGGAGCGCAGGAGCGGGTCGAACAATGGGGGCGGTTCGAGGCCGCGTTCACCGGCACCCCGACCGGGAACCCGTTCAACGACGTGGACCTGAAAGCGATTTTCACCAACGGGAACGAAACCGTAAAGGTGACCGGATTCTACGACGGGAACGGCATCTATAAGATCCGGTTCATGCCCTGCGAGCAGGGAACGTGGACCTACACTACGGTCAGCAACATGAAAAGCCTGCACGGCAAGACCGGTTCGCTGGTGTGCGTTCCGGCCACGGGCGACAATCACGGCATGGTGGGCGTGCGGGACGTCTACGATTTTCAGTACGCCGACGGCACCCCGTACTATCCCTTCGGGACGACCATGTACGCTTTCGTACACCCGGACACGGCGCGGGAGAACCTGACGCTGAAAACCCTGTCGCAGTCGCCGTTCAACAAAATCCGCATCTGCCTGTTCCCGAAAACCTACGGGCACAACAACGACGAACCCCGCTATTTCCCGTTCCTGAAGGTGGAAGGGATGAGTCCGGAGGGGCTGAACGAGGTGGCCGTATGGGACTTCACGCGGTTCGACACCGATTTTTTCCATCACCTCGAACGGCGGATCGACGACCTGGAACGGCTCGGCATCCAGTGCGACCTGATCCTGTTCCACCCCTATGACGAAGGGCATTTCGGATTCGACCGCATGTCCCACGAAACCGACATCCGGTACCTTAAGTATGTGGTGGCCCGGCTGTCCTCGTTCCGGAACATCTGGTGGTCGATGGCCAACGAATACGATTTCATGCGCCAGAAGCCGCTGGAAGACTGGTATTCCTTCCTGGAAACCGTGGCCGCGGAAGACCCGTACGGACATCTGCGTTCGGTGCATAACGGGAAAATCTATTTCGACCACCACCATCCGCTGGTGACCCACCTGAGCATCCAGAACGAATCGGTGACGGATGATTTCGGCCGGGCGGGGCTGGTGAAGGACTCCTACCGCAAGCCGCTGGTTTTCGACGAAATCTGCTACGAAGGGGATTATCCGAACCGCTGGGGGAGCCTGTCGGGCGAGGAACTGACCCACCGCTTCTGGCAGGCGGCCATCGTCGGCGCCTACGCCACGCACGGAGAGACGTTCGAGAGCGACGACCACATCGCGTGGACGGAAAAAGGAGCCATCCTGCGCGGCAAAAGCGCGCCCCGGATCGCCTTCCTGCGCCGGCTGATCGAAAAGACCGGTTCGCTCAAAATCATCGACAACTGGCGGAACCTCAACACGTCGCTGGCCAAGTCGGGGCAGGTGGTGATCTACCTCGGCAGGCAGGCTCCGAAGGAATGGGAATTCAACGTTCCGACCCGGGTGGGCTGGAAGGACGGCATGCGGGTGAAAATCGAGGTGCTCGATACGTGGAACATGACCACGACGCCCGTGGACGGGGAATTCGTCACGCAGCGCAAACCCAAGTACGAAATCTGCGAGGCGAACGGACGGAAGGTGAAGCTTCCCGGACGGCCTTATATGGCGCTGGTGCTGACCCCCGTGACGGAATGATCCGGCTGCTGGGTGTCAGTGCGAAGAAAAACAGAGGAACGACCGAAGGGGCGTTCCTCTGTTCGATTATGATGCGGAAGCGCAGGGACGCGGGACGGCCGGAATGACACGGAAACCGTGTCGTCGTTCGATCCTGTTTCCGGAACTTCGTTCCGCACCTTGCATTTCCTTTTTTCCAGGCGTGAAAAAAGGAAGCAAAAAACCGCTCCGTGCCGGGCAGGGTCGGGAAGCCGTCCGATCCTCTGCAAAACGCGCGACACCGGAACCGAGGATGACCGAAGGTCATCCGAGCTCACCGACCGCAGCCCGTGGTCATTCCGCAGGAATGGCACGGATAAAGCGCAGGGAGGAAACCGAAATCGGCCGCAAGGCCGGATGAGCTAATCGACCGCAGGGAAGATAAACCGAAATCGGTCGCAAGGCCGGATGAGCTAATCGACCGAAGGGGAGATAAACCGAAATCAGCCGCAAGGCTGGATGAGCTAACCGACTGTAAGGAGGTAACAACAGCAAGCCTGTTTCGCCGTCCCCGCTCCGGCGCGTTTTCCATTCCCGCCTACACACCCGGACGGCTTTGTTTCCCTCCCTGTCCGAACGCACGGATTTCCCCAGCCGTTTCCCCGCATCATTGCAATAGGTTGCAGGTGCCGCCTCCTTTTGTTGCTTCCCCTGTTTTTTCCGTACCATCCCTGACGGGCCTTTGCTTTTATTCGGGGAAAAGCGCCGATTTTGGTTCCGGCGCGTATTTTGTTGGCAATATTTTTTATTTTTGTCCTCGGTACCGGTACGGACAGGAAGCGTTCCCGGCACGGCGAAGCCGTCCGGCATGCAGTCATTCCGCACCGTCCGAACAAATCCGGAAAACGTTCCGCCCCGCGCGTGCGGGGGCGGATTCCGGCCTTACGAACCCTGTAAACACATACCGTTATGGAAGAGACTAAGACGATACTCGACGCGGCGCAGGCGAAAATGCAGCGGGCCGTGGATCATTTGGAAGAGGAACTGCTGAACGTCCGTGCGGGGAAGGCGTCGCCCAACGTGCTGAACGGCGTGCTGGTGGATTATTACGGCACCATGTCGCCGGTGAGCCAGGTGGCCAGCGTGACGGTGCCGGACGCCAAGACGGTGCTGGTGCAGCCGTGGGACAAGAAGATGCTCCCGGTGATCGAAAAGGCGATCCTCGTGGCCAACATCGGGCTGACCCCCTCCAACAACGGAGAACAGATCCGGCTTTCCATTCCGCCGCTGACGGAAGAGAGGCGGAAACAACTGGTGAAACAGATCAAAGCCGAAGGGGAAACGGCGCGGGTGAGCCTGCGGAACGCCCGCCGGGACGCCGTGGAAGCCTTCAAGAAGGCCCAGAAGGACGGCATGCCGGAAGACGAGGCCAAGGACGGGGAAGAAAGGGCGCAGAAGCTGACGGACAAATTCTCGAAGCGGGTGGACGAACTCCTGTCGGCCAAGGAAAAGGAAATCATGACCGTGTAAGGCAGGCGGAGGACTGCCGAAGGAACGGGATTCTCATACGCGGGAAAGAAGAAAGACGGCTTCTTTCCCGCTTTTCGTTTTTCATTCCCGGCTTTCCTGGGAATGACGCAAAAGGCGGGGGAAACGGATGGTTGCGGGGCAGCTGACGGTTAGGGATTTGGATTCCCACGTCGGGCCTTGCGGCCCAAGCTACTTCCCTCCGTTTTTCCGCACTAGCCTTACGGCTGATTGCGGGCTGCGGTCAGTGAGCTTGCAGGCTTCCGCCTACTCGGTTCGGAATGACTCGATGTTTGCGGGGTTTTTCCGGTCGTTTGGGAACCTATAACCCTTCTGTCATCCTGAGGAGGGCCGAATGGCCCGACGTGAGGATCTCTGTCCAGTATACAAGGAGAAAAAAGATGCTCACGTCGCAACTGCGTTGCGGATGCTACTTCCCAAAGTTACCTCCTTGCAATCGGTTAGCTCATCCAGCCTTGCGGCTGATTTCGGTTGCCTCCTTGCGTTTAATCCGCGCCGTCCCTTTCGAGGCGACCTTTTCCGGGGCAGGATGAGATTCCCACGTCGAATCCTGACGGATTCTCCTCGGAATGACACGGAGTGCTGGAGGTGCAGAAACCGTTGGAAGGAACCGGTTGCTGTTGTTACCTTCTTCCGCTTGATCCGCACCATTCCTGCGGAACGACTGCGGGCGATGTTACTTCCCTGCGTTATTCCCGTTCCGGCCTTACGGCCGACAACGGACTCCGGTCAGTGAGGCTCAGACCGCTTCGCGGCCTTCGGTTCGGTTGATGAGCTCGCAGGGTCTTCGATCCGGGATGTTAGCGCATAACCTGCGGCGGGTATTATCAACCTGCGCTTTATCCGCACCATTCCTGCGGAACGACTGCGGGCGATGTTACTTCCCTGCGTTATTCCCGTTCCGGCCTTACGGCCGACAACGGACTCCGGTCAGTGAGGCTCAGACCGCTTCGCGGCCTTCGGTTCGGTTGATGAGCTCGCAGGGCCTTCGTTTCCACATGTCAGCGCATAACCGGTGGCGGGTGTTATCAACCTGCGCTTATTCCGCACCAGCCTTACGGCTGACTGTGGGCTCCGGTTGATTAGCTCGCAGGGCCTTCGGCCCTGCTCGGTTCGGAATGACGCGGGGCGGCGGGGTTGTGGAACGGTTGGGAGGATGGAATGACGCGAGGTGGCGGGGGTGCAAACGGGGTGCGGAATGCCTATTGTAAAGCAGGTGCATGGAGACGCCGGAATAGCCGGAAGAATCCGGCTTTCATGGCAAGGCTTGTAGAACGCGGGGAACTCCGGACTCTTACCCGATGACTTTCAGCCGGGCGTATTTCAGCAGCAGGGTCTTGGCGCCTTCGGTGTCGAACAGCACGGTCGCCTTGGCCCCGTTCATGGTGTCTTCCAGCGCCGACACCTTTCCCCGTCCGAACTTGGCGTGTTCCACCGTACACCCTACCCGCAGGCCGCCGGTGCCGCTTCCCGCCGGAACGGGGACGGGTTCCGGGGCCGGGGCCGCGGATTCGACTGCCGCCGTCCGTCGTCCGATGCTTTTCATCCCCGGCGTGACCGTCGGACGCGGAGCCGCGGGGCGCATCGCCGGTTTTCCCGGCATTTCCGGACGTTCGGGCCGTCCTCCGGCGAACCGGGACTGTCCGCCCTGCTCCCGGCGTCCGAACGTCCGGCCTCGTTCCGCTTCGCCCTCACGCTGTCCATAAGGGCGGAAACGCCGGGCCGGTGCGGGTTCTTCCCCTTCCGCGTCGATCCGTTCCTGCAACTCGGCCAGTTCGTCCTTGTACTGCAGGTCGAGATACTGTGGGTCGATCTCCTTCAGGAAACGGCTGGGCCGGGAAGCGGTGACGCTCCCCCAGCGGAACCGGGTTTCGGAGAAAGTCAGCGCCGCTCCCTGTTTGGCCCGGGTCAGGGCCACGTAGAACAGCCGCCGTTCCTCTTCCAGTCCTTCCAGGGTCTCGCTGCACATCTGGCTGGGGAACAGGGTTTCTTCCAGTCCCACGATATAGACGTATTCGAATTCCAGCCCCTTGGCCGAATGGACGGTCATCAGCGTCACCCGGTTGCGGTCGCCCTCCTTTTCGTTGTCCATGTCGGTGAGCAGGGAAACGTTCTGCAACCAGTCGTCGAGCGTCACGGCCGTGTTTTCCGGGTCTTCCTCCCGCCGCGACTCGGCGAAGGAGGCGATGGAGTTCAGCAGTTCGTCGATGTTTTCCAGCACGCTCACCGCTTCGGGCGTCTGCTGCATCTTGAAGCTCCCGATAATCCCCGAACGGGTGGCGATCCGCAACCCCATTTCATAGGCCTCGGTCCGGTAGACCGCCGAGGTCAGCTCCTGAATCATGGCCGTGAAGTCCCGGATTTTCGCCACGGCCGCTCCCCGCAGTTCCATTTCTTCCGGAGTCAGGGTGGCGATGGCTTCCCACAGGCTGATGCCGCGCTGCCGGGCCGCCTCCGCGATCCGTCCCACCGTCACGTCCCCGATGCCGCGGGCCGGGTAGTTGATGACGCGGCGCAGCGCCTCGTCGTCCTTGTGGTTCACCACCAGCCGGATGTAAGCCAGCAGGTCTTTGATTTCCTTCCGCTGGTAGAACGACTGCCCCCCGTAAATCCGGTAGGGGATGTTCCGCCGCCGGAACGACTCTTCGAGCGACCGGGACTGGGCGTTGGTGCGGTAGAGGATCGCGATGTCGCTGTACTGCACGTGCTTTTCCCGCAGCAGGGAATAGATGTCGCTCGTGACGATCAGCGCTTCCTCCTGGTCGGTGTAGGATTTGAAAACCCGGATCTTGTCCCCCACCGCATTGGCGGAAAAGGACTTTTTCCGGATTTGCCGTTTGTTCCGGTCGATGATGCTGTTGGCCGCGTTGACGATGGTCTGGGTGGAGCGGTAGTTCTGTTCCAGCTTGAACAGCCGCGCGTCCGGATAGTCCTTCTGGAAACGGAGGATGTTCTCGATCTTCGCGCCCCGGAACGAGTAGATGCTCTGGGCGTCGTCCCCCACCACGCAGATGTTCTGGTACCGTTCGGCCAGCCGTTTCACGATCAGGTACTGGGCCATGTTGGTGTCCTGGTACTCGTCCACCATGATGTACCGGAACTGCTCCTGATACTTGCGCAGCACGTCGGGAAAATCCCGGAACAGGATGTTCATGTTCAGCAGCAGGTCGTCGAAGTCCATCGCGCCGTTTTCCTTGCACCGCTGCACGTACCGTTTGTAGAGTTCCGCGAACTGCGGCCGCCGGCGTTCCCGGTCTTCGGCCACCAGCATCGTGTTGGCTTCGTAGGCCGCCGCCGTGACGAGGTTGTTCTTGGCCAGCGAAATCCGGCTGTAGATGTCTCCCACCTTGTAGGTTTCGTCGCTCAGGTTCATTTCCTTGACGAGCGCCCGGACGACGTTCTTGCTGTCGGCGGTGTCGTAGATCGTGAAGGAGGAAGGATAGCCCAGCTTGTCGGCCTCGCTGCGGAGAATCCGGGCGAACACCGAGTGGAAGGTGCCCATCCACAGGCTGCGGGCCCGCTCCGGAGAGACGATGTTCTCGATCCGCTCCTTCATTTCCCGCGCCGCCTTGTTGGTGAAGGTCAGCGCCAGGATGTTGTACGAACGCACGCCCTGTTCCAGCATGTGCGCGATGCGGTAGGTCAGCACGCGCGTTTTCCCGGAGCCGGCCCCGGCGATAATCATCGCGGCCCCCTCGTAATGCCGGGCCGCTTCCCGTTGAACCTCGCTCAAATGTTCCAGATAATCAGACACCCCGTCCCTCCTTTTGATACGGATGCAAAATTACGTCACTTCGGGGAGATTTCATAATAACCGCATCCGTTTTCCCCGGATCGCCGCTGTCGGCGGTCGCAAAGCGCTGCCCCGTCCGGTTTTGCGGAAAGAAAAAAGAAACCCGCATGCAGGACATGCGGGTTATCGAATTTCAGATGAACCGACCGACGGTTTCGGATCAAGCGAGCTGCTGAGCCGGAGCTTCCTGTTCGCTTTTTTCGTCCGGTTTCTGTTCCGGAGCGGGCGCTTTTTCTTCTTCCTGCTTGTTGTCCGTTTCTGCCTTCGGCGGTTCCTGCGTCAGGACGGAAGCCAGGAGGGAAGTTTCGGCCGGAGCCTGCTTTTCATCCGTTTTGGCGGGTTCTTCCTTCTGGGTCGAATCCTTCTTTTCTTCAGCCGGAGGGGTTTGCGGAGCCGCGAACGCTACCAGCGAAGTTTCGATCGGGGCCTGCTTTTCATCCGTCTTGGCGGGTTCTTCCTTCTGGGTCGAATCCTTCTTTT
>CAMLTW010000013.1 GCA_946486375.1 uncultured Rikenellaceae bacterium | reverse complement strand
CGTCCGGTTATTCGAACATTTATATTCCGAATCTCTCTCCGGAAGGCGTACGAATCATAGACGGACGGGCAGCGAACGCGACAAGGCATCCCGCCGGACGCAACCGCAGGAAAAAAAAGACGACGGTTAAAACCGTCCCATCATAAAAGAGGATATTCTTTTCCGTAATTTCCGAAAACGAGGCAGCGAACCATTCACAAACGCACACGTACGAGTTTCCCCTGCGGCATGAACCGCAGAGAAACACCGTATTCGTAAAAGAGAAACCGGGCGAAAACTACGCTCGCTTTTTCCCCCTGGCCTTGCCGACCCCATAAATGATCCATCCGATGATGAATGCCACCACCAGAAAGCCGAGCACCCAGACAAAAATGGTTCCGACGACCTTGATTCCCAGAAACAGGAGGCACAGTACCAGAATGACGGCAATGATTCCGACAGCGATCAGGATGTTTTTCAGCGTTTTCATAGTTTCTTTTTCCAGATACTTCCGCAAATTACGAACCGTTTTCCGCACGGAAAGAGATTTATCCGAGCGGTTTCGTCGGCTCCGGACTATCGCAGCTTCGATGCCATCCTACTTGTCTTCCCGGCAGCGCTGTTTTGCAAACGATCGGGTGCATTTCAACGGGCAGGATTTTTGAATATTTTTGTAAAATACACGAACCGATGCTTAAAAAAACGATCGCATTTCTGATAACGGCGCTTTGCATGCTCACTTTATCCGCACAAAACATGAAAAAAGAACTGACCGAAGAAGAAAAACGGGTCATCCTCCACAAAGGCACCGAAGCCCCGTTTTCGGGCGCTTACCATAATTTCCGGGGCAAAGGCACCTATCACTGCAAACAATGCGGTGCCCCTCTCTATCGGTCGTCCGACAAATTCGACTCCGGATGCGGCTGGCCGAGTTTCGACGAGGAGCTTCCGGGAGCCGTCCGCAGAGTGCCGGACGCCGACGGACGCCGGACGGAAATCATCTGCGCCCGCTGCAACGGGCACCTGGGACATGTCTTTCAGGGCGAGGGCTTCACACCGAAAAACACCCGCCACTGCGTCAATTCCGTTTCGCTGCAATTCGTCCCCGAAGCGGACACGCTGCAAACGAACGCCGGCCCCAGCAAACAAAACCGGCGCGAAAAGGCGATTTTTGCAGGCGGCTGTTTCTGGGGCGTGGAACATCTGCTCCAGAAAGCGCCGGGAGTCATTTCCGTGGAATCCGGATACATCGGGGGAAACAAAGATTACCCCACCTATGAGGAAGTCTGTACCAAACGAACGGGACACGCCGAAGCGGTACGGGTGGTTTTCGACCCGGACAAGATCAGCTACGAGGCGCTGGCCAAACTATTCTTCGAAATCCATGACCCCACGCAGACAGACCGGCAGGGGCCGGACATCGGGAACCAGTACCGCTCCGAAGTCTTCTATACCACCCCGGAACAAAGGGAAACCGCCGAGAAGCTGATCCGCATCCTGAAAGACAAGGGCTACAACGTGGTTACGAAGGTAACTCCGGCCACCACCTTCTGGAAAGCGGAAGACTACCATCAGGACTATTACGAGCGAAAAGGTACGCAACCTTATTGTCACGGGTACACCAAGCGGTTTTGAAACTGCTTCGGACCGGCTGAAACGCTTTTCCTACCCGACGGGGACGGACACATACGAGCGCGTCCGCCCCAGCAAAACGAAGAATGCCGCAGACTTAAAGGTCTGCGGCATTCTTCCGTTCTTGCGGAACGAATCTGTTCCCCGGAAGGAAACGCTTATTTTTTCAGGTGGATCACCAGCGACGAAACGGGCGGCACTTTCAGTTCCTCCCCCACCCGGATCTCCCGGTCCGAAAGAATTTCCGTCCCTCCGGAAAAACCCGCCGTCCGTTCCCGGAACCGGGGCCAGTCGATGCTTTGCTCGTCATGCGATGCGTTCAGGACGGTCATCACCGCTTCGCCGTCCGTATAGCGGAAATAAACGTATAGATTATGGAGCGGATTGTAATGCATCATCCTGCCGTCGTGAACGACCGTAGCCGTCTTCCGCCAGTTGAACAGCTTCCGGGCATGGTCGAACACTTCCCGCTGGGTCTGATCCCGCTCGGCAGGGTTGAACAGGTTCGGGAAATCCCCCTTCCAGCCGCCGGGAAAGTCGATTCGTTCCCCGCCGTGGCCTTCTGCCGGATCGCCCGTGAACATCAGTTCCGTGCCGTAATAAAGTTGCGGCACGCCGCGCATGGTCGCCAGCAGGGTGAGGGCCATTTTCACCTTTCGATAATCGTGTCCGAGCAGGTAGGCCAGCCGGTTCGTGTCGTGATTGTCCCCGAAAAAGAACATCGTATTGGGGCGGACATAAACCAGGTCGTGCGCCAGCGTATAATAGATTTTCGTCAGCCCTTCGCCCCAGCCGACCGAGTCGGGCCGGATGCCGTCCACGATGGCCTGCTGCAACGGAAAATCCATCACCGAAGGCAGATGACTGTCGTAACCGTCCCGATTATCCTGCCCCCCTTCCCAATAAGCCACCAGCGACGGAGAATTGATCCAGCACTCCCCGACCAGATTCAAATGGGGATACTCTTCCCGAATCGCTTCCGTCCACCGGGCGATTTCCTCCTTCCGGTTATAGGGATACGTATCCACCCGGATGCCGTCCAGATCGGCCCATTCGACCCACCAGACGGCCATCTGCTTCATGTACTGCAACACGTAGGGATTGCCGAGATTCATGTCCGGCATCATCCGGTCGAACCATCCGTCCACGCAGGCGGCGATGTCCACCTGCGCGGCATGGGGATCGGAGTTGGTATAGAACAAACCGCTGGTCTGCGTATATCGGGGATGCTGATGGATCCAATCCCTGAACGGCAGGTCTTTCATCCACCAGTGGTTGCTGCCGCAATGATTCGGCACCGCGTCCAGAATGATTTTCAGGCCCAGTCGATGCGCCCTGCGCACCATCTCGCGGTATAATTCATTGGTTCCGAACCGGGGGTCGATCAGGTAATAGTCGCAGCAGGCATAGCCGTGGTAGGAATATTCCGGCTCGTTGTCCAGCGTGAGGGGAGTCGGCCAGATGGCCGTAGCTCCCAATCCGTGAATGTAGTTCAGGTGGTCGATGATACCCTGGATATCTCCCCCGTGCCTTCCGTGCGGGTTGCTGCGGTTTACCTTCTCGATGGTGTTCGGCGTATTGTTGGTCGCGGGATCGCCGTCCGCGAACCGGTCGGGCATCAGCAGGTAGATCAGGTCGGCGGAAGAAAAACTTTTCCGCTGCGCCGATCCCGGACGCCGACGGTAAACGGGATAGGTCACGACCACGGGCCGGTCGTTCGCGGTCACGGCCAACCGGTAATTCCCTTCCGGAGCTTCCGGGTCGATGGATACGTCCACGAAAAGGTAATTCGGGCTTTCCGCTTCGTGTACCGCCGTCACTTCCAGCCCCTCGTCCAGCGAACGCACGGAAGCTCCTTTCAGACGCTCTCCGTGAAGCATCAGCTGCAGGGGGAGTTTCATCCCCGTCCACCAGCAGCGGGGTTCTACCCGCTCGACACGCTGGGCTTTGACCTCGATCATACCCAATAAAATAAGGCTCAGCAATAAATACCTGTACATTTTCTGATTGTCGTTGGAAAAATTCGGAATATCCTTTTACCGGTACAGCACCCGGAAACCCCAGGCGGGAAGCGTATAGGGTTCTCCGCTCCGGAGTTCCACCCTTCCGTCCGCGAAAAGCTCCGTATATTTCCCGCTCAAGCCGTCACCCTGCAGCGTGACGCTCACGGGTCGGCCCGTCAGGTTGAAGATGCCCACCACTTCGTTATCCCCCTTTTTCCGCACGAAGGAAAACACCTCCTTCGGCAGGTTATTCTGAATATTGACGAATTCACCGCCCCGTTCCCCGCTCCACAGGGCCGGATTTTCCTTGCGCAGGGCGTTCATCCGCCGATAGAACTGCGTATAGTCGCCCCGGTCGCGCCAGTCGATCGAGTCCTTTTTGAAAAATTCCAGCCGGCGGTCGAATCCCATTTCCTGCCCGTTGTAGATCAGCGGCATACCCGGAAGCAGGTAGGTCAGCACGGCGAATTCGCGGGCGGCAGGCCCCATGCGTTCGAACTCGGTACCGTTCCACGAGTTTTCGTCGTGGTTGGAGGTGAAGATCATCCGGATGGCTTCACGAGGATAACGTTCCATGTCGTCGAACACATAATTCCGCAAATCTTCCGCATCGGCTTTGCCCTGAGCGACGGCGTTCATCAGGTGATGCAGCTTCCAGGCATACGACATGTCGAAGGTACCCGCATGCACCACCGTATCTTCCGCCTCGGCCAGCATGAAAATATCGGGTTTGACGGCCTTCAGCCGCGGCACCGCTTCTTCCCAGTAATCCACCGGCAGTTCCAGCGCCATATCGGCCCGGAAGCCGTCCACGTCGGCTTCCCGGATCCAGTAGATCATGGCGTCCGTCATGGCCTTGCGCATCTCGGGGTTGGCGTAATCGAGTTCCACCACGTCCGTCCAGTCGTAGGGGGAAACCAGCTTCCCGGCGGAATCCCGCACGTACCAGGTTTCGTTTTCCACCCAGTCGGAATCCCAGGCCGTGTGGTTGGCCACCCAGTCCAGAATCACCTTCATGTCCAGATCGTGGGCCTTCTTCACCAGCCGCCGGAAGTCTTCCATCGTACCGTATTCGGGATTGACGGCCGTGTAATCCTGAATGGAATAATAGCTCCCCAATTCCCCCTTCCGGTTTTCCCGGCCGATGGGCTGAACGGGCATGATCCACAGGATATCCACGCCCAGGTCTTTCAGCCGGGGCAACTGTTCTTCGACCGCGGCGAACGTTCCCTGCGGGGAAAACTGCCGGGTGTTGATTTCGTAAATCGTGGCGTCGTAGCTCCATTCGGGGTGGGCGGCCTCCCGGCCCTCCTCCCGCTTGTCCTTACCGTGTTTACAGGAAACCGCAACCATAACCAACAGGATTAAACTTAAAATTCGGTTCGTTTTCATATTCGGATCGTTTTGCGTCCCGTTTCCGGGAAAAAGATTATTTGTTCTTCGGAGTCAGCACTTCGAAAGAAAGCGGGGGAAGCAGGAACGTGATACCGTCCTTGCGAACCGTGGCCGAATTTCCGAAGTTGCCGCGCAGGTTGGCCAGATAAAGCCCGTCGAAAGGCACTTCCACCTGCAACTGTCTGGCATGACGGGATTTGTTCAGGGCCACGACATTCACCGTTCCCATGTAAACGCGGGCGTAAACCAGCACGTCTTCGTCCGCCTGAAGCTGAATCAGATCGCCGTAGATCAGGGGGAGCGAATTTTTCCGCAGGGCGATCAGCTTTTTCACCTTGTCCAACAGTTCCTGCTCCTTGGGCCGGTAACTCCCGAACTGCATCATCCGGCGGTTGTCCGGATCGTTGGCGCCCGGCACGCCGTATTCATCCCCCTGATAAACGCACGGAATCCCCGGAATGGTAAAGATAAAGGCTTCCAGCAGGGCCAGTTTGTCGTATCCGGAGGAATCCCCCACTCCGATTTCCCGCTTCCAGCCGGCCGCTTTGGAATCCTCGTCGAAACGCAACGCCTCGCCCGCCAGCGAAATGAAACGCGGCCGGTCGTGATTCCCCGTAATGTACCCCATTTCGTTGTGGTAACCGTAGGTGTCCAGACTTTCCTGAAGGGCGGAAGCGAGATTTTTGAAACTCCCGTCGTGTCCGGCCAGCGCCCACACCGCCGCATCGTACACGTTGAAATCGAACTGCCCGTCGAGCATTCCCTCCTTGACGTAGGATGCAATCAGTTCGGGACTGCCGTAGGTTTCTCCGATCTGGTACACCGTCCGTTGCGGATGCCGGATTTTCAGTTTCCGGGTCAGCATCCGCCAGTAGGAAAGCGGAATGTGTTTGGTGGCGTCGTGCCGGAACCCGTCGAAATCGAAGTTGTCGATCCAGTAAAGGGCCGAATCGGACATCGGATCGGCCACTTCCGCCCGTTCCAGATCGAGCGACGGGATGTGCTGGTCGAACCATGTGGTCAGCCGGTATTCGTCCCACAGTTCCAGATTCCGGCGACCGTCCGGCAGATAGAGTTCGGTGATCCAGTCGGGATGCGCCTTCAGGGTCGGGCTGTCGATGTGCAGATGGTTGGAAACATAGTCCAGGATGACGTTCAAATCGTGCTTGTGGGCCTCGTCCAGCAGTTCGCGCAACTCGTCCTCCGTTCCGAACCGACCGTCCACCACCGTCACGTACACAGGCCAGTAACCGTGGTACCCCGAAAATTTCGTGTACGGTTCCCGGTTCAGTCCCCAAGCGTCGTCGGGGTTCTGAGTAATGGGCGAAAGCCAGATGGTGTTCACCCCCAAATCGTTGAAAAATCCTTCCCGGATTTTCTGCGTCACCCCGGCCAGATCGCCCCCCTGATAATCCACCTTGTCCAGCACGTCGGGACGGTTCAGTTTCCGGTCGTTGTCCGGATTACCGTTGTAAAACCGGTCGATCATCAGCGAGTAGAGAATGAACGTATGCTTGTCGTGGCGTGTCAGCTGCGAAATGTGGTTGACCGGCACCCGCTTGCTCAGGGGAACGATCAGGTCGTTGGAAATGCCGGCTTCGTTGGCGGCGTAAGCCCGGAGATAGGAACGGTCGTAGCGTTCGGCAGCGGCAGGAATCAGGATGTCGAAACCGTGAGGCGTCCGCTTGACGAACTCTTTGGGCAGCATGACATTCTGCCAGAGCACGAAAATCTGTCGGATACCCTCGTCGGCCAGAATCGAGACCTCATGCCGTCTGTATCCCTCGGAAACGATGAACGGAGCCTGCTGCGGATCGAAACGGCGCGTCCGGTTCTCGGCCACGATGGAGACACTCACGCCGCCCTGCCAGACTTCGACATGGTTGAGCCAGCGGGTGTCGGGCGTAATCCGGACGGCGAACCGCTCCCACGTCGGCACGTTCGGCGTAATGTCCAGGGTGGGAGATGTCACTGAATCGACTCCTTCCAGCGCCGGGAAATAATCCGTCAAGTAAACTTCCGTAGTATCCGAAGTCAGCTTCAGGACGGAAGAAACCTCTCCGTTGGCGGCTTCGAGAATGTTGTAAAGACGGGGTTCGCGGGTGCACGCCGCCCCGGTCGTCAGAACGCTCATCAGGAAAAAAAGCTTTAGTTTCATGCTCTGGGAAACGGATTTATCGGATTCGAAGAAATTTCTCCGGGCCGGTCGCGGGCGAGCCGGCCCGGAGGAACGACGCGCCTGTTGTCAGTACCCCGGCGTCTGCTTCAGGTTCGGATTGCTGACCAGATCGGACGAAGGAATCGGATATAGGTTGTATTTGTCTTCCACGGCCCGGCCCCCCGGCACGTCGCCCTTCCAGTCCCACAGGTAACGGTCGGTGGTGAACAGCCCGAACCGGATCAGGTCGGTGCGCCGGGTGCATTCCCAGTAGAGTTCCCGCGCCCGCTCGTCGATCAGAAAGTCCAGCGTCAAATCCCCTTCCGCGATGTTCCCGCTCGTATCCCCGTAGGCCCGTTGCCGCAATTCGTTTACATAGTAGACCGCTTCGCCCAGAGTGGCTCCGGTGCCGCCGCGAACCACCGCCTCGGCGAACATCAGGTACACGTCCCCCAGCCGGAAAAACGGAAAGTCGATGTCCACGAATTCCTTGTTGCTCCCGTCCTGCCCCGTCGATGTCTTGTTCTTGTACTTGACGACTGCATACCCGTCCGTAGGCTCGTCGATGTTGTTCACCACGAGGCTGCGTCCCTGGGAAAAGAAAATGGCCCGTTTGTCCGTAGCCCCCGTAGGATCGGAGAACTTGGTCACCAGCTTGCTGGTCGTTCGCAGGGAGTTCCAGCCGCCGGAAACGCCGTAATCCGCCGGGTTCATCCCGGAACCGATGGCTGAATTCACCACGAACGAAAGTCCGCCGTAGGACTGCGTCTTCATCCCGTCGAACTGGATCGGAAAAATGATTTCGGGCGAATTCTGATTGTCGGCCAGAAACAGGTGCTGATACACCGGATCGAGGGAGTAACCGGCATTTATGATCTGCCGGCAGCAGGCGATGCAGTCCGTATACCGGGGCTGCCCGACATAAATTTCCGCATTGAGGTAGAGCTTGGCCAGCAGCATCCACGCGGAAGCCTTGTCCACCCGTCCGTAAGCATTCGTCCGGGGATCCGGCAGGCGGGTGGCCGCATCCGTCATTTCCTTTTCCACGTACTCGAAAAGCTGCTGCCGGGTGTATTGCACCGGAAAGTTCGAAGTCCCGACCGCAGAATTTTCATCCACATAGGGAGCGCTCCCGAATGCATCGCAAAGTTGCCAATAGCACATGGCCCGGATAAAACGGCTTTCGTTACGGTACGCGTCGATCTCCGCCCACCGCTCCTGCGGAATGTTACGGGCCGTGAGGCGTGCTTCCGTGGTCTCGCGCAAAAATTCGTTGGCGATGGAAATCGTATAGTAAAGGCGGTAGTAAAACGAAGTCACGTATTCGCTCGTGGGCAGCCACGACATCCGATGCAGGTCTTTGATGCTTCCGTCGCTCCACGTGAAAACCGCCTCATCCGTAGGCAGTTCCTGCAGATCGAAAAGCAACCTCAAAAATCCGCTGTTCCCTTCGTCGATACCCTGAATGTCGGGTCTGCCGGCTCCGCCCTGCTGTCCGGTCAGGGCCAGCGAACCGTAGATTTTCGCCAGCACGTTGATGTAATTGTCCGGATCGGCGTACACCTGTTCGGTGGTGATTTCCTCCGGACTTTTGGGCGTGGTGTTCAAATCGCCCACGCACGAAGCCGAAAGCACCGCTGCCGACAGAAGCGCCGCAAAATATCCTGATCTGTGTCTTTTCATGATCTGTAACTGTTAAATCGCTTTAAAAATTGACATTCAGCCCGAAAATGAAAATCCGGGGACGCGGATAAAGGTTGTTGTCGATCCCGTTGTTCACTTCGGGATCGAGACCCTTGTAACCGGAAATCACGAACGGCTGCTGGATCGAAAACGAAAGCCGCAGGTTGGTGAATGTCCGGAGCACTTCCTTGAAGGTATATCCGAGCGTGATGTTGTCCATTTTGAAGAAGGACGCCCGCTGCACGTAATAGTCGCTCAGGTACTGGGGTTCCCGGAAACCCGTGGCGGACGCGCTCGCCAGCCGGTTGGTGGTGATGTTGTTGGAATAGGCCCGGCTGATGGCTTCGCCGTTGGACTGGACGTTGTTGTAAACCCAGTTGCCGAAATGAGCCCGACCGCTGAAACTGAAATCCCAGTTTTTGTAAAACAGCTGGCTGTTGATGCCCAGATATACATCCGGCGTCGGTTTCTTATAAGCCCGCAAAGGCCCGGAATACTGTCCTTCGAGGGGCCTGCCGTCCTCTCCGTATTTCTGCGGATAGACGTAAAACGAATTGGGGCTGTGACCCACGCTGTGAATTTGAATTGTATTTCCCTGCCCGCCGGAAATGCCGCCGGTCTGCACGCCGATGTAGTTCGGATCGCTGGTCAGCGTCAACTTGGTGATCCGGGTGCGGCTCCAGGTGGCGTTGAACCCGATGTCCCAGCGCCAGTCCGGAGTGTCGATGGCCGTGGCATTCAGCGAAAGTTCCACCCCGTCGTTCTTCAGGTCACCGATGTTGGTGACGATGTAGTTGGTCAGGTTGGTGCCCGAAGCCACGGGAATCTTGTTGATGAGGTCTTTGGTTTTCCGGTGATAATAGTCCACCGACCCGGTGATGCGGCTGTTCAGGAAACCGAAATCGACCCCGATGTTGAAGGTGGAGGTTTCCTCCCACTTGATGTTGGGATCGTAGCCTTCGGCCCGCAGCATCGGATAATAGATGCCGCCGAACGGATACTCCGCGTTGAACTGCGAACTGGTGAACCGGGGAATGTAGGGATAGTCGTTGTCCACGATGTCCTGCTGACCGGTTTTCCCGTAGCTGACCCGCAGTTTCAGATCGGACAGGGTTTCGGAATCCCGCAGGAATTCCTCCTGGGAAATCCGCCAGGCGAAGGCTGCCGACGGAAACCATCCCCACCGGTGGCTTTTGGAAAACCGGGAGGAAGCGTCGCTCCGGAGGGTAAACGTAAACAGATACCGATCCTTATAGGTGTAATTGACCCGTCCGAAAAAGGACACCAGGAAAAACTGGGTATTGAACTGCGTATCGCTGAAAACCGTGTTTCGGTCCAGGGTGGTTTCCCGGTTGTAGCCCCAGTTGGCGAACCGCTGCCACGAATACCCCAGCAGCGCGTCGAGCCGGCTGTCGATCCGTTCGAGGTCTTTGGCGTAGTTGAGGTAGAACTCCAGGATGGTATTGAGCTTCTTCTGCTGATATTTGGTCAGTCGCCCTTCCCCCGGATGATTGCCGTAGCTCCACGAAATCACGCCGTTGTCCGGATTGGAATTGTTGCCGTCGCTTTTCAGCACGTCGTAACCCAGGTTGAGGTTGGCCCGCAGTTCGGGCAGGAAGTGCATCTTGTAGTCGAGCTGCACGTTCCCGATGCTCCGGTACACGGTCGACTTGTCCATCCTCTGCATCAGTATCCCCAGGGGATTCACGGTCGCCTGATTGTTCGGCAGCCCGTTTTCGTTCAGCCAGACGTAATAACCGTTTCCATAGCGGTTGGTGGCATAGGTGGGCTGCGTGGGATCCATCATCAGCGCTCCTCCGATCGCTCCCACGTCGGCGAACCGGTTGCGGGTCACGATCCCCTTGATGTTGGCATCCACGCTCAGGTGGTTGTCGAAGAACTTCGGATTGACCTTCCCGGTCAGCGTGAACCGCTGAAAACGGGAAGTTTTCAGAATCCCCTCGTCGTTGTTGTAACCGAACGAGGCCCGGTAGGGCATGGTCGGCGTGCTGCCGCTGACGCTGACGTTGTGGTCGTGGCTGAAAGAAGTGCGGAAAATCGCTTTCTGCCAATCCGTATCGACATTTCCCAGCAGGCTTTCCGCCGTGGAACCGGCGCCGAAATTGTTCCGAATGAACTCCCGGAACTGCGAAGCGCTCATCACGTCGATGTACTTGGGAACGGTGCTGATGGCCGCCGTGCCGTTGTAATTCACGCTCACCTTTCCGGCCCGGCCCCGCTTGGTGGTGATCAGGATGACCCCGTTGGAGGCCCGCGATCCGTAGATGGCCGTCGCCGAAGCGTCCTTCAGAACGGTGAAGGATTCGATGTCGTTGGGGTTGATGGTGCTGAGACCGTTGGACATGCCGTTGACGGCCTGATTGTCCAGCGGCACTCCATCCACGATGATGAGCGGGTCGTTGCTGGCCGAAAGGGACGAGCCGCCCCGGATCCGGATGGTGGAAGAAGAACCGGGAGCCCCGCCCGCCGTGGTGACGCTCAACCCGGCCACCTTCCCCTGCAGCAGGGTTTCGGGCGAAACCCCCAAATTACCAGCCAGATCGTCCGCAGTGACGGCAATCAGCGAACCCGTGGCGTCACCCCTGCGGATTTGCCCGTATCCGATGACCACTACGTTCTCGATAGCCACCTGCTCTTCTTCCAGAACGATAGGCGCTGCGAAAAGCGGAGAATTCGCAGGGAGTTCCAGCGTTCTGTAACCGATGAACGAAATGACGACGGTCGAGTCCTCCGACGGGACGTTCAGCGTGAATTCGCCCAGATGATCGGTGCTGACTCCGATCGTCGTCCCTTTTACGGCGACCGATGCGCCGATGATCGGCTCGCCGTGCTGATCCACCACCATCCCGGTGAGGGGAAAAGCCCCTGCCGAGAAGCCGCAGAGCAACCCGGCCACGAGTATGGTAAAGAGTTTTTTCATATATCCGACGTATTTTAATAAACGGTTTGACTTCGGTTTACGCTTCATCGGGCAACGGCGGAGCGGCGAAAGTCCGTTCCCGGATGACCTGTTCGGGACGTCCGTCCAACAGGATTTCCAGCGGTTCCCCTTCCTCGATATCGATGACTGTTTCGGTTCCCTGGACGGTCACCTTCACCACCCTGCCCCGGAATTTGATCTTGAACGAATAGTATTCCCATTCTTCCGGCAGTTTCGGCGAAAAACTCAGTTTGTTTTCCCGCACCCGCATCCCGCCGTAGCCCTCGACGATGGACATCCAGGAACCGGCCATGCTGGTGATGTGCAGTCCTTCCTCGATTTCCCGGTTGTAATCGTCCAGATCGAGCCGCGAGGTGCGGAGGTACATTTCATAGGCCTTGTCCATGTCCCCGATCTCCGCCGCCAGAATCGCATGAACGCACGGGGAAAGCGACGATTCGTGCACCGTCCGGCTCTCGTAAAAACGGAAATTGCGCCGGATGGTTTCCAGGTCGAAATCGGGTTCGAAAAAATAAAGGCCCTGCAGCACGTCGGCCTGCTTGATGAAATCCGAACGGAGAATCCGATCCCACGACCACTTGCGGTTCAGGGGCCGGTCTTCGGGCGACAGGTCGCGCACGAGCGTCTGTTCCTTGTCCAGATAACCGTCCTGCTGGAGGAAAATGCCCCGCCGCACATCCTTCGGGAAGTACATTTTCCCGATGATGTCGTACCAATGCTCCACCTCGAACGGGGCATCGAAAAGGGTTTTGGCAACGATCGCCTCATACCGCCCCGGATCGTGCTGCCGGACGTAATCCACGGCGAAGGCGGCATATTTCAGGCACCAGACGGCGATATAATTCGTGTACCAGTTGTTGTTCACGTTGTTCTCGTACTCGTTGGGGCCTGTCACGCCGAGAATCACGTATTTCCGTTTCTCCTCCGACCAGTTCACCCGCTGCGCCCAGAAGCGGGCGATGGCGATCAGCACTTCCAGTCCGTACTCGGCCAGGTATTTCCGATCGTCGGTATAGCGGATATAGTTGAAGATGGCGAAGGCGATGGCCCCGTTGCGGTGGATTTCCTCGAAGGTGATCTCCCATTCGTTGTGGCTTTCCTCCCCGTTCATCGTCACCATCGGATAGAGGGCGGCCCCGCCCGTAAACCCGAGTTTCTCGGCGTTTTCGATGGCCTTGTCGAGCTGGTTGTAACGGTAAATCAGCAATTGGCGTCCGACTTCCGCTCCCACGGCGGCCATGTAGAACGGCAAACAGTAGGCCTCCGTGTCCCAGTAGGTTCCGCCCCCGTATTTTTCACCGGTGAATCCTTTCGGGCCTACGTTCAGGCGGCTGTCTTTTCCCGTATAGGTCTGCAGGAGCTGGAAGATGCAGTAACGGATGCCCTGCTGGGCCGCTTCGTCCCCTCCGATCTCGATGTCGCAGCTTTTCCACTTCTCCAGCCAGCTCTGTCGCTGTTCTTCCAACAAGGCGTCGAAACCGGCCTCTCGCGCCTCTTTCACTACCCGTGCGGCCGCCGTCACCAGGTCCGCCGGCTGATGGTTCAGCGAGGAGACGATGCCCACGTATTTGGTCAGCACCAGCGGCTGCTTGTCCGCGGCTCGCGCGGTGATGATTTCTTCCACCCGTTCTTCCCGGCCTCTTTTTTCGATCCGGGCGTCCGGCGCGTTCACCTCGTTGGCCATCATCCAGCACACCTGAAAGCCCGTTTTCTTCGTCCGCATGGTGACGGACTCGGTCGTCTGTCCGACCAGCTCCCAGAATTTCTCGTTGTAGTTGGCGTCTTCGTTCCGCACGTCGCCTTCGATGTAGGAAGCGAATTCCACCGTGGCGTCGCTGTTGACAGGGGTCACGCTGTACTGCACCGCGCCCAGTTCCGTACGGGCAAGGCTCACGAAACGGACGCTTTTGACCATCACTTCCGTCTTGTCCTTCATTTCCACGGTGAAAATCCGGGTCAGCGTGCCGTGCCGCATGTCCAGTTCGCGGTAGAAGTTGAGGATTTTCAGCTTGGCCAGGTCGAGTTCCTGCCCGTTCACCTTCACGTCGATGCCGATCCAGAACGCCGAATTGAGCACCTTGGCGAAATACTCCGGGTAGCCGTTCTTCCACCAGCCCACGCGGGTCTTGTCCGGATAATAGACTCCGCCGATGTAGCTCCCGTGGAAACTCTTTCCGCTGTACTGTTCCTCGAAGTTGGCCCGCTGCCCCATCGTTCCGTTCCCGATGCTGAACAGGCTCTCCGACGCCTTCACCCGGTTGGGGTAAAAGCGGTCTTCGATGATCTTCCACGGATCGGCGATTAAAAACTGGTTCATATCGTTGTCTCTTTACGTTTTTCGTTTTCCCTGCCGGACTTTTCCAGCAGTTCCTTCAGGCGGCGGAGGGTCATCCCTTCGAAGCCGGGAATCACCGTATCGGCACGTGCCAGCAGCGCGGGATTTCCCACCCCGACGCACCACATTCCGGCCCGGACGGCCGCCTCGATTCCGGCCTGCGCATCCTCGAAAACCACCGCTTCGGCCGGAACGACGCCCAGCAGTTCGGCTCCGAGCTGAAACACTTCCGGATCGGGCTTGGCTTTGGAAACCTTCGTTCCGTCCACCACTTCGTCGAACGCCTTTTCCAGCCCGATCCGCCGCAGGATGGTCATGGCGTTCTTGCTGGCCGAACCCAGCGCCAGCCGCACCCCCCGGCTTTTCAGGTCTTCCAGAAAGGCCGTTACGCCCGGCAGAATTTCGTCGGGAGTCATGGTGGAAATGTATTCCAGGTAAAGCCGGTTCTTGAATTCCGCCATTTCCTCCTTTTCGGTGTCGGATACGCCGTGGATGCCGCCCGTATGCAGCAGGATATCGAGCGACTCCATCCGGCTCACTCCCTTGAGCTTTTCGTTGTTCGCCTCGTCGAAATCGAATCCGAGGTTTTCGGCCAGCTTCCGCCACGCCCGGAAATGATATTTGGCCGTATCGACCACCACCCCGTCCAGATCGAACAGGCATGCTTCTATCTTCATATTCGTTCTTTTTTACGTCTTATCCCTGCGTTTCCAGCGGTTCGGCCTCCACCGCCCGTTCCACACGCCCCGGAGCCTTCACCCGGTCGTCGCGGTCGTCCACGAAGATCACCGAAACGGCGGCGATCAGCAGGAAGACGCCCGACATCACCAGCGCATAGATCGCCTGCGAACCGAAGAACCACTTCACGATCGGGCCGCCCAGCAGCCCGTTGATGATCTGCGGAAGCGTGATGAAAAAGTTGAACAGCCCCATGTAAATGCCCATCTTCCCGGCAGGGATCGATCCGGCAAGAATGGCATAGGGCATCGCCAGAATGCTCCCCCACGCGATCCCGATCCCGACCATCGAAAGGATCAGGAGGTTCGGATCGGCGATCACGTACATGGACAGCAGCCCGATCCCTCCCACGGCCAGCGAAACGGCATGGGTCATCTTCCGTCCGATTTTCAGAGCAATGGCCGGAAGCAGCAGCGCGTACACCGCCGAAACCGCATTGTAAACCCCGAACAGCACCCCGACCCAGTTCCCTGCGTTCTGGTAGGCCACGGAGGAAGTGTCGTCCGGAGCGGTGCCGTAAATGTGCACGGCCACGGCGGGCGTCGTAAACACCCACATCGAAAAGAGGGCGAACCATGAGAAGAACTGCACCACGCCCAGTTGCTTCATCGTTTTGGGCATGGCCGCGAAGTCGCGGAAAATCTGACCCAACCCCGTGTGCTGATGCTCGTGGATCGCTTCTTCGGTCGGTTCGTCGTATTCCCCCGGCGGATATTCCTTCGTCTTTATGATCGTCCAGAGGACGACGGCCACGAACACCACGGCCCCGATGTAAAAGGAAAAGATCACGTTGTCGGGCACCTCGCCCGCCGGAGCCGTCTTGGAAATCCCGATCCATTCGGCCAGGATGTAGGGCATCCACGAACCGAGCACGGCCCCCACCCCGATCAGGAAAGTCTGAATGGAAAAACCGAGCGTCCGCTGTTCCGAGGGGAGCAGGTCGGCGACCAGCGCCCGGAACGGTTCCATCGCCACGTTGATCGAAGCGTCGAGGATCATCAGCAACCCCGCGCCCACGAACAGGGGCGGCAACACGTGGGCCAGCATTTCGGCGTTGGGCATGAACACGAGCGCCGTGGCGGCCAGCAGCGTCCCGGCCAGAAAGTAGGGCCGTCGCCGTCCGAGCCGCGTCCACGTCCGGTCGCTGTAATGCCCGATGATGGGCTGGATGATCATCCCCGTGAGCGGGGCGGCGATCCAGAACCACGACAGGTGTTCCACGTTGGCCCCGAAGGTCTGGAGAATCCGGCTCGCATTGGCGTTCTGCAAGGCGAACCCGAACTGGATTCCCAGAAATCCGAGGCTCATGTTCCATATTTGCCAGAAAGAAAGTTTCGGCTTCGTCTTCATGCTGGTTCCTGATTTCTTCCCCGGAGGAAAACCGGGAAACATCACCCTTCATTTCAAATTTTAAACCAAAGGGGAATCCGGAACGGGGATTTGCTCCGGGAAGCCGGAAAAACGACGTCGGCCGGCATGCGAAAACCGTCCTTCCGATCATTCAGCAAGAACCCGGCAGAGGCAAGCGTCGGAACCGCCTGAAAAAATTTCGGAAAAAGCGGCTGCCGGTTGTACGATCGAGCGGATTTTTTCTATCTTTGTTACAACCGTCCGTCGATAGGCGGCGAATCGGACGCCTTGTGGAGTGAAAACTGGTAATTTTTGGGCAAACAAGGCGCCGCATGCTCCGGCTTCGGGGATGTGCACACCGGAAGAAAGGGAGCATGTTTTCGCTTTCGGGACGCGGGAGGGCGCTGCGGCGTATCGGGCAGGAAGGCCCGGATTCGGCGGGTAAGCCCTCCCGCTTTTTTTATTGACGTTTTTCGCAATGACGCATGGACATACAGGGTTCAGATAGGCAGAAAGGACACGCTTCCGTCGCGTCATGCTGAGCGGAGCCGCAGGCGAAGCGTGAGCATCTCCCTCTAGCATATCGACAGAAATAAATTGTCAGAGATTCCCACGCTTCACTTCGTTGCGCTCGGAATGACGCGGGGACATTTGGATACGGTATGGCAGGAAGAACCTCGCTTCCATTGCGTCATCCTGAGGAGCAGCAAAGCTGCGACGTGAGGATCTCTGTTGTGTATAATAATAGAAATAGACTGACAGAGATTAACCCGCCTTCGGCGGTTTTTCGTTGTTCCTGCTCGGCAGGAAACGAACGTCAGCGCATAACCGGTTGCGGTTGCTACCTCCCTGCGCTTTGTCCGCACCATTCCTGCGGAATGACTGCGGGCTACGGTCGGTGAGCTCGCATGGCCTTCGGTTCAGGATGTCAGCGCATAACCTTTGGCGGGTGTTACTTCCCTCCGTTATTCCCGTTCCGGCCTTACAGGCCGACAACGGACTCCGGTCGGTGAGCTCGCATGGCCTTCGGCCATGCTCGGTTCGGAATGACGCATTTTTCGTTGACGTTCTTCGCAATGACGCAAAGTGTCGGGATTCCGGAATGGTTGAGGGAACATGATCCGATTCCGTCATCCTGAGGAGGGCCGAAGGCCCGACGTGAGGATCTTTCGTTCGTGGACGTCCGCCGAAGCAGGACGGGCAGGAAAAGAAAAAGTTGCATCGGGGAAGGCCGGAAATCGGAATTTTCATTATATTTGTCCTACGATCCGTCGGTTATGGGACGGGTTGCACTTTGCCTCATAGTGAATTCTGGTAAAATTTATTGACCGGTAAAGCACAGACATAGCTCGATTGGTCGGAGGCTCACGCTCTTCGGCACGGGGTATGTTATTACTCACAGCTTCAGGCATGGGCCGTTTGTGCTTGTAAGGTCAAAGGTTTACCAGAGCCTACACTAAATTATGAGTACGACGCACCCACGCTTTTTGACGGACGGCATGTTCAACTTACTAAAACCGGAAACCATGCTGTCTTTGAAGTGGTACGATACGGCTTGATGCCGTGGACATATTTATAAAGGATAAAGCATCCTTTGTACTACCGCTCAAATTTTGCGACCATTTAAAAAATGGTAATTACGAGTAAGTGCAAGGATTGCCTTTCCTGAGTCGTGTTTCGGCCTTCGGGTTGGAACAGGCTTGGGCGCAGAGCAATCTTTTACTCGTTGGTTCGCAAAGCCAGAGCGGTGGAGGTTGTAACCTGCGCCTTTCTTTTTGGCTTTGTTAATGGTCGGGAAAAGGCGCAGGGGAAACATCCGAAAAAACAATCCATCCGATCCATTGTTTCATCCCCCTTAACTTTTCCATCATGACAAACCCATCCGCCGAATCCTGGGAGCGTATCCAAACGATCCTGCAAAACGAAAACTTATCTTCTTCCCGGCTTTCTTATGCCATCGGACTTTCCTCCGATCTCGAAATGACCCGGATCGAATCCGGACAAACCGTCCTTACACCCCCTCTTGCTCTTGCCATTCATCTGCGGTATCCCCACTACCCTTTTCTCTGGCTTTTGACCGGAGAAAAACCTATCCTGCCGGAGGATGCCCCTTCCTCTATCCTCGGCACGTGGCAGTGCACCTCCGCCTGCGATTTTGAGCTTTCCTCTCAAAGGTGGAAAGAGGAAATACCCCTTCAGGAAGGCTCCCTTTGGAAAATGGATCAAAAAGGGAAAAGCGTTAAGTGGCACTACGGGGAAATCTTCCAAAACCTATCCTTCGTCTTCGATCCGAAGGAAGGAACCCTTCGGGTAGGAGAAACACACATGCTCGTTTCCCTCCTTTCACCCCAAAGGCTCGATATCGTAGACTGGCAGGAGTGGAATAACGATACCCTTACCCGGTTTACCTTCCAGAGGGTCGAATAGCCCTCCCTGCCAAAATCTGCTTTGTCTTGCCATGAAGCCAGCTTTCTTCTGCCACAAACCCGAACCGATCCCTGCCTATGGAACCATCCCCTGCCTTTAGCTTCTATCCCCACGGATACAACGATCGTTTCGCCTTTTCGGAACGCTGGCGCATCGAGGCTCTTTTTGTCGAAGGCTCCGATGGCTGGAGGCTCTTTCGATCCTTTTCCTCCCAAAAGGTCATCTGGGACTTCTCCCCCGAGGGAATCCTAACCCGAAGGGAAGAAGGGTGCGATCCCTTCCAGGTTCGCTACGGATGCTTTCCCGAAAAACGGACCCTGTATGTCGGATGCAGCACACTCTCCGAGCCGGACGAAGGGGTGGAGGATATTTACCGAATCCGGCCCGAAGGCCCCGATCGCCTCTGGCTTTTGGATATCCTCTCTCCCGAAACATATGGAACCCCCTTTGCCTACCGCGTCAGAAGACTGTGATTCCAATCGGGACAGGACGAAAATAAAAAAATTTCGCTATCTTTGCCTTCGGACGATGAAACGCGCGGTGACGATAGGGCTGATTCTGCTGGTCAACATGGCTTTGTTGGCCGGGAACGTCGTTCCCCATCACCACCATTACCGGGACAGGGGAGAATCCATCTGCCTCACCCCGACTGCGGAAGGGGAAAACTGCGCCGTTCCCGTGTCGGAAAACGGCGGCGGGGACTGCAACTTCAAACGGAACCTGACCGCCTTCGTCAAGGATCATTCCCATCACAAACGCGGCGACTCCTGCATCCAGTGCGCCTTGCATCATCTGTTCGACGGGCAGGGGTTGTTCCTGTTCGTATTGAGCGGGCTGACACCTTCCGCGGTATCGGCAAGCCCGTTCCTTTCCGGAACGGCGTTCGTCCATGAACCGTGGCGCGAACATTACCGTTCCATCGTCGCAGCCGGGCCGAACGGCCTGCGCGCGCCTCCCGTGGCTTGATACGGCTTTACCCCGTCCGGTACGCCGGGCGGAAGAAACTCCGGCGGCGGAACTCCCTGTTCCGTGCGAACCGGAAAACGTTTACCGTACTCAACCAATCCACGAAAAATCATGTATACCATCAAACGCCTGTTTCCCCTGCTGGCCGCCGTTCTGCTGGCCGCCTGCGGAGGGAATACCGCACAGGAAACCCATGAAGAACACGATCATTCGCTCCATGCCACGGAAAGCGAAGAACACCACGAAGCCCATGCGGACGAAGCCGAAGAGCACGCCGAGGCTCACGAACACGAAGAAGGGATCATCGAACTGACCCCCGAAAAGGCGCAGGAAGCGGGAATCACCGCGGCTCCGGCGCAGACGGCTCCGTTTGCGAACGTCATCCCGGCCCTCGGCGAAATCCTGCCGATGCAGGGGGACATCGTCACCGTGACGGCCAAAAACGAAGGTTTCATCCGCTTCGGCGGCCGGGACATCGTATCGGGAACCGCGGTGTCGGCGGGCGCCGGCATCCTGACCGTCACCACGCAGGGCATGACCCAGAACAATTATTCGGAAACCGTCGCACAGGCGGAAATCGCCTTCGGGAACGCCCGCGACCTGTACGAACGGAACCGTTCCCTCTACGAAGACAAACTGGTGACGGCCACCGAACTGGAAGCCAGCGAAGCCGCCTACAAAGCGGCGCAGCTCCGGCTGAACAACCTGCGTCAGGGATACGAACGGGAAGGCCTGCGGGTCGCGTCGCCGATCTCGGGCTATGTGACCGACATCAACGTGCAGGAAGGGGATTTCGTCCAGCTCGGTCAGCCCCTGTTTACGGTCGCCAAAAACCGGAACGTGATGCTGCGGGCCGACGTTTCCCCGGAATACATCGCCCAACTGCCGGCGGTGTTCTCGGCGAACTTCCGCACCTCGGCCTCCGGCGGCTACCATTCCGTCCGGGAACTGGGCGGGAAAGTGAGCTCCTACGGGCGCGACGTAAATCCGGAAACCCTGCTGGTACCCGTCTTTTTCTCCCTGCCCTACCGGAGCGATTTCGCCCCCGGTTCGTATGCGGAGATCAAACTCCTGGCCGATGAAGGCGGGAACCATGTGGTGCTCCCCGCCGAAGCGCTGATGGAGGATTTCGGCGTCTACTTCGTCTATGTGAAGGACGAGCACGGCTATGAGCGCCGCGATGTGAAAGTCAGCGGAAACGACGGCCTGCGCGTGGAAATCCTGTCGGGCGTCCGTCCGGGGGAAGAAGTGGTCGTAACGGGCGCGGCCCGGCTGAAACTCATCGAACGGCTCGGCTCGCTCGGTGCGGAAGCGGCCCATGCAGGGCACAAGCACTGATGTCCGCGGACGAACGGCGTCTCCTCTGTAACCGGGGAGGCCTGCCCTGTCTTCCGTTCGTGCATCCCTTTGTTCAACCGGAACGTTCCGCCCCGGCGGAAAACCCAACAAAACAGAAACCATGCTGAATAAAATAGTAGCCTATTCACTGCAAAACCGGCTGGTCATCGTAACGCTGGCCGCGGTGCTCGTCATCGCGGGATATTTCGTCTCGCGGGACATGGAGGTGGACGTGTTCCCCGACCTGACGGCGCCCACGGTGGTCGTGATGACCGAAGCCAACGGTATGGCTCCGGAAGAAGTGGAGCGTACCATCACGTTCCCCATCGAAACCGTCGTGAACGGAGCCGCCGACGTGCGGCGCGTCCGTTCTTCGTCGCAGGTGGGGCTTTCGACCGTCTGGGTCGAATTCGACTGGGGCATGAACCAGCTCGAAGCCCGGCAGATCGTCTCCGAAAAGCTGATGACCGTCGCCGACCAGATGCCGCAGGGAGTGAGCGCCCCCGTACTGGCGCCTCAGTCTTCCCTGCTGGGCGAGGTCTTTTCCTTCGGCATCACGGCGGACAGCCTGACCGATCCGATGGCCCTGCGCACGCTGATGACCTGGACGATCCGTCCGCGCCTGCTGGCGCTGGGAGGCGTGGCGCAGGTCACCTATCTCGGCGGGGAGGAGAAGGAATACCTGATCCGCCCCGTCCCGGAACGAATGAACCATTACGGTGTGACCCTGAATGAAGTGATCGCCGCCGTGAACGGAGCCAACATCAATGCTCCGGGCGGGATCCTGAACCAGTACGGCAACGAGTACGTGGTACGGGGCATGGGCCGCGCCTCGGACACGGAAGAGCTCGGCGCCCTGCTCGTATCCCGTACCGGGAACAAGTCCGTCCGGCTGCGCGACGTGGCGGATGTGGCGATCGGAGCGGCCCCGAAAATCGGCGACGGCTCCTACCGCGGCGAACCGGCCCTGATCGCCACCGTCACCAAACAGCCGAACATCAATACGCTGGAGCTGACCACCCGCATCAAGGAAGCGCTGGCCGAAATGCAGGCCGCGCTGCCCGCCGACGTGAAAATCCATACCGACATTTTCGACCAGGGGGAATTCATCGAAGTGGCCGTGAACAACGTAGGCCGGGCGCTGCTCGAAGGTTCCGTGTTCGTGGTCGTCATCCTCTTTTTCTTCCTGTGGAATTTCCGGACGACGATCATTTCACTGACGGCCATCCCGCTTTCGCTGCTGATGACCGTGCTGATCCTGAAAGCCTTCGGGATCACCATCAACACCATGACCCTCGGAGGGATGGCCATCGCCATCGGGTCGCTGGTGGACGACGCCATCATCGACGTGGAGAACGTCTTCCGTCACCTGAAGAAAAACCTCCGGCGTCCGAAGGAAGAGCGGCTGCCGGTCTACCGGGTGATTTTCGACGCCTCGATCGAAATCCGGGCCTCGATCCTGAACGCCACCCTCATCATCATCGTGGCCTTCATTCCGCTGTTCTTCCTGACGGGCATGGAAGGCCGGATGCTCCGACCGCTCGGCATCGCCTATATCACGGCCTTGTTCTCCTCGCTGATCATCGCCCTGACGCTGACGCCGGTCATGTGCCGTCTGCTGCTCGCAAGTCCCAAAGTACTGAAAAAAAGCTCCGAGCACAAAGGGTTGTACGAGTACCTGCGGACGCATTACGTACGCAGTCTCGAACGGGTGATGCGCCACAAAAAGGCCGTGCTGTACGGATCGGGCGCGCTGTTCGTCCTCTCGCTGATCCTCCTTTCCACCTTCGGGCGGGGCTTCCTGCCTCCCTTCAACGAAGGGCAGGTGACGGTGCTGGCGATGGGGATGCCGGGCATTTCGCTGGAAGAATCGAACCGACTGGGCGAACAGGTGGAAAAACTCCTGCTCACGATTCCCGAAGTGAAGACCACCGCCCGTCGGACGGGACGCGCCGAGTTGGCCGAACATTCGCTGGGAACTCAGGTATCGGAAATCGACGTGCCCTATGCCCTCGACAGCCGGACGAAAGACGAACTGCTGGCCGACATCCGGGCGAAAATCGCCGGAGTGCCGGGCATCGTCACCGAAATCAGCCAGCCGGTGAGCCACCGGATCGACGCCATGCTGTCGGGCACCGGAGCCAACATCGCCATCAAGATTTTCGGAGATAACCTGCAAACGCTGTACGCCCTGGGAAATGCGGTCAAGAGCGAAGTCGCAGGCGTGCCGGGCATCGGCGACCTGAACGTCGAGCAGCAGGTGGAAACGCCTCAGCTGCAAATCGTCCCCAACCGGGCCATGCTGGCCAAATACGGCATGACGCTGCCCGAATTCAACGACCTCGTGCTTTACGGCCTGTCGGGTCAGCAGGTCGGAGAAATCTTCGAAGGGAGCGCTTCGTTCGATTTGGTGATCCGCTTCGACGAACGCTACCGCGGCTCCATGGAAGGCGTCCGGAACATTTTCGTGGATGTGGCCGACGGAAAACGGGTGCCCCTCAGTCTGCTGGCGGACGTGAAATCGACCGCCGGGCCGAACACCATCTCGCGGGAAAACGTACAGCGCAAGCTCGTGGTTTCGGTCAACGTGGCCGGGCGCGACGTGGGAAGCGTGGTGGACGACATCTCCCGGATCGTGTCGGAAAAGATCGTGCTCCCGGAAGGATACCACATCGAATACGGCGGCTCGTTCGAAAGCGAAAAAACAGCTTCGCGCACGCTTATGCTGACCTCGCTGATCGCCCTGCTGGTCATCTTCCTGCTGCTCTATCAGGAATTCAAGGACACAAGGCTGGCCGGACTGATCCTGCTGAACCTGCCGCTGGCGCTGATCGGCGGCGTGGTGGCCGTTTGGCTCTCCTCCGGCACGCTGAGCATCCCCTCCATCATCGGTTTCATCACCCTGCTGGGCGTAGCCACCCGCAACGGCATCCTGCTCGTGTCGCACTACCAGGGGCTCGAACGCGACGGGGAACCGCTGCATCAGGCGGTGATCGAAGGTTCCGCCGACCGACTGGCCCCCATTCTGATGACGGCACTGACGGCGGCGCTGGCCCTGATCCCGCTGGCCGTGCAAAGCGGCAAGGCGGGCAACGAAATCCAAAGTCCGATGGCGGTGGTGATCCTCGGCGGCCTGCTGAGTTCCACTTTCCTCAACATCTACGTGATCCCGGTGGTCTACCGGCTGATGAAAGTCCGGGAAGCCCGGAAGCAACTTCAAAAAACCGACCAACATGAATAAAACGCTCAAATACGTACTGCCCCTGCTGGCGGCAACGGCGGCGAACCCCGCGGCGGCGCAGACCGGTACCGAAGCATTCCTGCAAAGGATCGAATCCACAAGCCCTTTCATCGCTGCCGAGCGGGAAGATGCCGACGCCCGGATCACGGCCTCGCGGGCCGGAATCGGGCCGGAAAACCCGGACGCGGAGTTCGCCTACATGCCGGGGATCGAACGGACGGAAAGCATCCGCAAATCGTACAGCTTCACCCAAACGCTGGCGTGGCCAGGCGAATACGTCGCCCGTTCCAAATACGGCAAACTCGAACGGCAACAGGCCGAAACGCAATACGCAGGGCTGAGGCAGGATATCCTGCTCCGCGCCAAGCTCCTTTGCTACGATCTGGTCTACCTGCAAAAGCGGGGAAAACTGCTGGACGAGCGGCTGGAAAACGCCCGGAACCTGGAAAGCTCCCTGCAAAAGATGTTCGACACGGGAGCCGCCACCTCGCTCGACCTGAACAAGGCCCGCATCAACCGGACGGCAGTCGAGACCCTTCGGAATGAAAACCGCTCCCAGCTGGAAGCCAAACGGCAACAATTGGCGGCACTGGCCGGCACGGACGATTTCCGTCCGGAAGAGTTCGCCTACGCGGACAACCCGGCGGAAGACCCCGAAAAGGTTTTCCGGGAAGCCCTCGAAGCCAGTCCCGAAATCCGGGCGGCCCTGCTCGAAGCGGACAAAAGCGCCCGGAACGTTTCCATCCAGCGCGGTTCTACCCTGCCCTCCATTTCCGTGGGAGTGGCCGGAGAACGCCTCTCTCCCACGGACAGTTTTCTGGGAGTGACGACCGGTATTTCCATTCCCCTCTGGGGAGGCGTGAACAAGGTGAAAGCGGCCAAAGCACAACACCGCACCGCGCGGCTCCGATCCGAAAACCTGCGGCTGGAAACGGAAGCGGCGATACGGGAAAAATTGACCAACGTGGAGCAGTTGAAACGAAGCCTCGCAGCGTACGCGTCCCTGCAGGAAGTGGAAGAAGGCAAAAGGCTGTTGCAAAAGAGTTTCGACCTGCGGAGCATCACGGTGACCAATTACCTGACCGATGTGCAGTTCTATTACGATGCGGAGGAAAACTACCTGTCGCTCGAACTGAATCTTTACAAAGCTCTGGCTGAGATACTCAAATACAGGCTTTAATCCGGTTTTCACCTGCAGAATACTTGCACGAGGGTCGGAATATCCGGCCCTCGTTTCATGGGGAGTGCCCGCTGATTAACAGTCAGGTGGCCTTGTTTCCTAAATCGGCTTTTACCAGCAATCGTTTTGCGTCGATCTTTCCCCGGTCTCTTTAACCGCCATGAAAAAACCGGAAGGTTTCCCCTTCCGGTTTTATTTCGCTTCAAACAAACAGTCACGCCTTTACGGGCACTACCTCTCCGATCCGGTCCAGACGCCGCAATGTTTCATCTTTGCCGATCACTTCGCAGATGTCGGCCATGCCCGGCCCCATGCTCGCCCCCACGACGGCCAGCCGGAACGTGTTCATCACCTGCCCCATCGGATAGCCCTTTTCGGCAATCCAGTCGTGCACCGTTTTATCGATCGCCTCCTTCGTAAAATCGCCGATCCCGGCGATCACATCCCGGAGTTCAGCCAGACGAGCCGGATTGTCGCCCTTCCAGAACTTGGCGACCGCCTTTTCCTCATAAGCCTCCGGCGTCGCGAAGAAATAGGCGGAAATCGGCCAGAAATCGGACACGAACGCCGCCCTTTCCTTAATCAGGCCGCAGACCTTCGCCACCTTTTCATCGGAGGCCTCGATGCCCTTCGCTTCCAGCACGGGGCGGTACAGCGTCGCCAACTCCTCGTCGCTTTTCATCCGCAGGTATTGGGCGTTGAACCATTTCGCCTTTTCCGGATCGAACCGGGAACCCGACTTGCCGACGTGTTCCAGCGAAAAAAGCGTGATCAACTCGTCCATCGAAAAGATTTCCCGATCCCCTCCGGGGTTCCACCCCAGCAGCGCTAGCATGTTGATGAACGCCTCCGGGAAATAACCGTCTTCCCGATAACCCCGCGACACTTCGCCCGTCTCCGGCGATACCCACCGCAGCGGAAAAACCGGAAAACCGAACTTGTCCCCGTCCCGCTTGCTGAGCTTACCGGCACCCGAAGGCTTCAACAGCAACGGCAGATGGGCGAACGCGGGCTGCGAATCGCTCCAGCCGAACGCTTCGTAGAGCTTGTAATGGAGCGGCAGCGAAGGAAGCCATTCTTCGCCCCGGATCACATGGGTGATTTCCATCAGGTGATCGTCCACGATGTTCGCCAGATGGTAGGTCGGCAATTTGTCCGTCGATTTGTAAAGCACCTTGTCGTCCAGCGACGCGGAATTGACGACCACTTCCCCGCGGATCAGATCGAACATCCGGATGTCCTCGTCCTCCGGCATCTTGAACCGGATCACCCACTGATCCCCGCGTTCGATCCGCTTCGTCACTTCCGCTGCGGAAAGGTTCAGGGAGTTGTTCAACTGTCCCCGCACCTTGTAGTTGTAGGCGAACGTCCCTCCTTCCAATTCATAGGTCGCCCGGATTTCGTTAAGCTGCTCCGGGGTGTCGAATGCATAATAGGCGTGTCCGGCATTCACCAGTTGCAAGGCGTATTGCAGGTAAATCTCCCGTCGTTCGCTCTGGCGGTAAGGCGCGAATGCCCCCCCTTCCAGCACCCCTTCGTCCGCCCTGATGCCGCACCACGCCAATGCTTCATTGATATACGCCTCGGCTCCCGGCACGAAACGCTGTGAATCGGTGTCCTCGATCCGCAGGATAAAATCCCCGCCGTTTTTGCGGGCGAACAGGTAATTGTACAACGCCGTCCGAACGCCGCCGATGTGCAGCGGCCCCGTCGGACTGGGGGCGAACCGAACCCTTACTTTCCTTTCCATGCTCCTTCTTGCTTCAGATCAAAATGCGGCCCATGCCGCAACGCGTTTATTTCAAATGGTATTCGAGCCGCATGGTGATGCTGGCTTTCTTGTTTTTGGATGCGGTGTTGTAACTCCCGCCCCACGAATATTCTTCGTTGGAATTGGCCGCCGTAATCTGGAACACCCCCATCCGTCCTTCTTTCAGGTCGCCCAATTTCGTTCCGGACTTTTCGGCGATGGCCTGCGCCCGCATCCGGGCGTCTTCCGTGGCCTTGGTGATCAGTTCCAGCTTCAGGTCGGAAAGCTTCGTATAATAGTATTCCGGGCTGAAGGATTCCAGTGCGATGCCGTTGGCGATCAGCTCCGAAATCTCCCGCGAAAGGGTCTCGATTTTCGCCACGTCGGTGGATTCGATCTTGAAATCCTGGTAAAGCTGATAGCCGGAAAACCGCTGACCGGCATAATTGCCGTTGGCTCCGTAAATCGGTTCGGTCTGCTTGTTTACGTTTACGAAGGAAAAAATGACCTCTTCCTCCTTCACCCCCTTGGAGAGCAGATAATTCCGGATCGTATTCCGATTCCGGTCGAGCGCCCGGTAAGCTTCCTGTAGGTCAATGCTGGTCTGGCTGAAACCGCCTTTCCAGACGATGAGATCCGAAACGAACTCCTGTTCCCCCAGCCCCGTCACCGCAATGACGTTCTGAAAATCGTATTTGTAATTATAGGCCTTCCCCAGGATCAGGGCGCCTACGATCACCGTCAGGAATACGGCGGCGGCAGTGTACCACGTTGAATTTTTCATACGACCGATATTTTAGTTCATGAATAGTCTTTCCGGGAAAACGAACCGCCCGTTTCCGCTATACGTTGAAGCGGAAATGCATGATGTCCCCGTCCTGCACCACATACTCCTTCCCTTCCACCGAAATCTTGCCGTTCTCCCGGCAGGCCGCCTCGGAACCCAGCCGCACATAGTCCTCGTACTTGATGACCTCCGCCCGGATAAAACCCCGCTCGAAGTCGGTATGGATGATCCCCGCCGCCTGAGGCGCTTTCGTTCCCCTGGCATACGTCCACGCCCGGGTTTCGTCCGGGCCGGTGGTGAAATACGTCTCGAGGTTCAGCAATTTATAGGCCGAAGTGATCAGCCGGTTCACGCCGGACTCCTTCAAACCGATTTCTTCCAGAAACATCTGCCGTTCCTCGTAGGTTTCCAGTTCCGCGATGTCGGCTTCGGTCGCGGCGGCCACCACCAGCAGTTCCGCGTTCTCGTCCCGGATCGCTTCCCGCACGGCATCCACGTAGGCGTTTCCGCCTGCGGCGCTCGCCTCGTCCACGTTGCAAACGTAGAGTACCGGTTTATCGGTCAGCAGGTGCAGATCGTAAACCAGTTTGCGGTCTTCCCGATCCAGCTCCACGGTACGGGCCGATTTTCCCGCTCCGAGCGCCTTCTGGTACTGCACCAGAATTTCGTACAGCCGCTTGGCCCCCTTGTCGCCGCCCGACTGAGCCTGCTTCTGCACCTTGGCGATCCGACCCTCCACGGTTTCCAGGTCTTTCAACTGCAATTCGGTGTCGATGATCTCCTTGTCCCGCACCGGGTCGATGCTTCCGTCCACGTGGGTGATGTTCCCGTTCTCGAAACACCGCAGCACGTGGATGATGGCGTCCGTTTCCCGGATGTTCGCCAGGAACTTGTTACCCAGCCCTTCGCCCTTCGAAGCTCCCTTGACCAGCCCCGCGATGTCCACGATCTCGATGGTCGTGGGAATCACCCGCTTGGGCTTGTCGATCTCCGCCAGTTTGATCAGCCGTTCGTCCGGCACGGTAATCACCCCCACGTTGGGTTCGATGGTACAGAACGGGAAATTGGCGGCCTGAGCCTTCGCATTCGACAAACAGTTGAAAAGGGTCGATTTCCCGACGTTGGGCAACCCCACGATTCCGCATTGTAAAGCCATTCGATCTCTGGTATATGGTTATTCGCAACATCCCGTTCCCGGTTCGGGGAAAACAGGCTCGCAAAAATACGAAATTCTTTTCATTATCGGCACGTGCGAAACGCTTTCCGGCCTGCGATTTCACCGAACAGGCGTTCCGTCCCATCCTACCGGGCAATGTCGGACAAAAAGCCCGATCCCGTCTCTTGCTCCTTACGGACGTCCCGAAGCTCCGGCCCGAAAATCGAAAACCAGGCGCATCCGAATCCCTTCGTCTCCCTTCTTGATGCGGATATTTCCGGGCTGGCTCCGGGGGCCGTGGTGTTCGATCGGCTTGAAGCAGCGAATGGCCGGAATTTCGTACAGAAATGAAATGTCTCCCGCCGGAAACTCCGGGTAGGCGGCATGCGCCTTATTGTCCGAGGGTTCCCGCGGGGTATAGAGCCGCAGATAAACACCATCGGACGCGCTGTAGACCGTAAAATCGGATTCCGAAGTGCGCAACGTTGCCCAGTACAGATTCGCATGATATCCCTTGAATTCGGGATAAACGAGACGATCGTACGCGGCGCCGGTCTGCGTATCGTTGTAGGCTTTCTCCCAGACGCCATAATTAGTGCCTCGAATCCGGTTCTTCCACACGCGATAAGGCCCGTGTCCGAACCACTTCACGCCCCGCACCCGTTCTTCCGGGTACGAAAAGGTGAACCCGAAATTGAGGATGTTTTCATCGGTCAGCGCATCGTCGAACCCTTCCCCTCCCGATGCCCGGTCGAGCGTCAGAGCATCCATCGAGAGCAGCCCGGTTCCGTCCATCTCCCAGCGGATCGAATCGACGGCCCCCGCATAGAAAACCGTAAACACAGCCTTGTCGCCCTCCATCCGCGGGGCGACATTCCGCAGCCGCGCATTCATCCCCACCGGCTCCGGCCCTCCGCTCAACGACACGATCCCCGCCCGGTTACGGACATCCACGATCCGTCCGGTTTCAGCGGAAAAAGCCACGGACACGTCTCCGGCAGAAAGAATAACTCTTTCCTCCTGCACTTCCAGACGCGCACCGTCCGACGGAACCGCCGAAGCCAGCGCTTCCACCGCATATTCTCCGGCATAGCGTATGGGCCAGGTACGGGTGACGCAAGGTTCGCCCGAAGGATGAAAGACGGTGATTTCCAAGATATCTCCCCGAAAGAATCCCTTAGGCAAGTCGAAATGAGCATACCCCGAACACTGCGGAGCCAGAGCAGGCAGGTTCATCTCCCCTTCGGCTACCGCTTCGACCGAAGCACCGCTATGCGGAGGGGCGGCCCTCAAAACACGGTACCGGGCCGAGCAGGCCGACAGATCGGTGAACAGATAACGGTTCGACACCCGTATATCCCCCCGGAAAGAAGGGGTAATCATCAGATTCTCGAACTGCACCGGAGCCCAGATGTCCCGCACGGCATAATAACTTCCTTCCTTTTCCCGATACGGGCCGAGGATTCCGTCAGCCCCGTTGGAACCGTCGGAATCGAGCGCTCCGCCCCGATCGGTACGCCGCACGGCATTGTCGGAAAAATCCCACATGAAACCGCCCACGAAAAGCGGATGCGCCGTATACTTCTCCCAGAAATCCTCCAGCCCGGCTCCATGTCCCTGATCGTAGGTGCCATGCATGAACTCGGTAGGCATAAAGAGTTTGTACCCGTTGGTAAACCGTGCCACCCCCGTCTGGTAAGCCGGATAATGATGGGTATCGAGCGCCCCGAAATCGGCCCACGGATGGATGACGTGACGCCCCTGCGGATCGAGCCGGGCGAAACGGGCGTCGAGAGCGCTGTTCCACCCGCCCTCGTTCCCGTTGCTCCACATGATCACGCAGGGATGGTTCACATCGCGAGCGACGAACTCCTCCTGCAACGGACGCCCCGCCTTCGTGGAATAAGCGTTCTGCCATCCGGCCAGTTCGTCGATCACGAAGATCCCGAGCGAATCGCAAACATCCAGAAAATGTCGGTCGGGCGCATAATGCACGCGCACGGCATTCATGTTCATCTCCTTGATGAGCTTCCCGTCGCACAGGCTGATTTCGCGATTGGTAGTGCGTCCGCCGTCGGGATGGAACGAATGACGGTTGATCCCTTTCAACACGACTTTCGTCCCGTTCACATACAGCCCGTCGCGTTCGCGCAATTCCACGGTACGGAAACCGATCCGTTCCGACACGCTATGCAGGGGCCTGCCTTTCCGGTCGCGCAGGGTGACGGTCAGCGTATAAAGCGTCGGTTGCTCCGGATTCCAGGCCCGGATTCCTTCCCAAACCGCGTTCGCCTCATGCCTGCTCCCCGCGCCGACCGCCTGCGAACGGTTTTCCTTTCCGTCGAGCGCCAGCGTGAGGGTATGCCCTTCCTCCAAAGCCGTGGTGTAGACGACCGCCCTGAGGGAACCGTCGGCCTTCGGGTCGAGAGCGAGCCGTTCGATGTGCACCGGCGGTTTCGATTCCAGGTAGACCGGGCGGTAAATTCCGCCGAATATCCACCAGTCCGCCTTGCGTTCTGCGGCATTCACCGATTTATCGGATGATTCCTTGCTGACGGTGACTTCGATCCGGTTTTTGCTTCCGTACCGGAGCAGGGGAGCCACCTCATATGCAAACTCGTTGAAACCGCCCCGATGAACCGCCCCGGCGAGCCGACCGTTAATCCTGACTTCCGTGTCGGTCATCACGCCCTCGAAAACGATGCGTACGGACTTGCCCCGCCAGGAAGCCGGGACATCGAAAGAACGGCGGTAAATCCCTTTCTCGCGGGGCGGATGTTCGATGGCGGGGTCTTTGTACCACCGGCCGTAGCAATAGCTACCGAAGCCCTGCAATTCCCACTGCGAAGGCACTTCAATGGTACTCCACGCCCCGCTGCGCATTCCTTCCGTGCAATAGAATTCCCACGTTTTCGTGTCGCCCAGCCCCGTCCCCGAAAGGTAAATGCGTTCCGATTCCTGCGAAAACAGGGCTCCGGGCAGGAAAAGAAGAAATAATGAACACAGTAACCGCATAATCCGATGTATTTTATCCGGTCGGGTCACGGATCGTTCCGCATCCGTCTTCCCGTTCCGGCGGTTTCTTCCCTCATAAAAATGCCCTGTCCCCTGTCTCCTTACTCCACGTACAGCTTGATGTTCCGCGTATCGGTACGCGCCCGCAGCCAGTTCTCGATCACCGTCCGATCCTTGTCGTTCAGTTTCCGGTGTCCGTCCGCCAGCCTCACCATGCACAGCAGCACGGTGTCCTGTACGGCTCCCTTCGGACTGTAAACGATGCTGCGGGAAATGGCCACGTTGGCCACGTTTCCGGAAAGGGCGGACAGTTCCTTCGAAATGGCCATGCAGGGAATCGTATCGGACGTATAACGATCCACCACGGACTCCAGTTCGGCGATTCTCCGATTCTTTTCCGAGAGCACCTGATCCATGTTTTCCTGCAGGGTGCTGAAACTGATGTTGTCGGATGCGGTCGGCTGCCTCACGGTCAATATCGTACGCTCCAGGTTGTAGTTGGGCAGCTGCGCCCGAATGTTGTCGATGGCATCCTGCGAAACGGGATCGCCGACCAGAATCAGTTCCAGCCGGCTCCCTTTCCGATGGTACTCCTTCCGATAGTCGATCACCTGGGATTTTTCGAATTTCACCACCTGCGACACGAAACGGTCGGCGTTGCTGTCGAAAATCGTCCGGCGGATCAGGCGGTACCCCACGATGACGCTCGGCACGAAAGTGGCGAACAAAATGATGGACATGTACCTGCGCACTTTCGTTTCCCGGCGTTTGTCCAAAAAAACTTTCTTCCGGTATTTCAGGAAGCGCACCACGAAAAAGGTGGCGAAGGCGATGAAAACCGTGTTGATGAGAAACAGGTAGAAAGCTCCGATGAAATAGCGCAGCTGCCCGGTAGCCAATCCGAAACCCGCCGTACAAAGCGGCGGCATCAGGGCGGTGGCGATAGCCACGCCCGGAATCACCGTAGACGTCCGGTCCTTGCGCGACTGGGCCACGATCCCGGCCAGACCGCCGAAAAACGCGATCAACACATCGTACGTGGTGGGCACCGTCCGGGCCAGCAGTTCGCTCTGGGCATTGCTGAGCGGACTGATGAAAAAATACAGCGTGGAGGTCAGAATCCCCATCAGCACCATGAACCCGAAGTTCTTGACCGAACGCTTCATCAGCTCGAAATCGTTGATGCCGAGCGAAAGTCCGATCCCCATGATCGGCCCCATCAGCGGGGAAATGAGCATGGCTCCGATGATGACCGCCGCCGAATTGACGTTCAGCCCCAGCGAAGCGACAAAGGTGGCGAATATGAGCACCCACAGATTGGTGCCTTTGAATTCCACCCCTTTCCGGACGTTCTCCATGACTTCCTCCTGGGAAGCCTTGTCCTCGTCCAGATTGAATTTTTCCTGCAGGAAGCGGCGCAGGTGCGCACCGCTGAACCCGTGTTTCTTCTTATCCTCTTCCATTCTTTTTTCATTCGTCGGTTGGAACGTCCTTCGTCTTTTTCGGCCGGCCCGCCAGCACGATCACGAATTCTCCCTTCGGCTCCCGCTCCCGAAAATGCGACAGCACCTCCTCCAACGTTCCCCTCACCGTTTCCTCATATACCTTCGTCAGCTCGCGCGATACCGCAACCGGCCTTTCCGGGCCGAACACTTCGGCGAAAAGTTCCAGCGTCTTCACCACCCGGTACGGAGACTCGTAAAATATCATCGTGCGCTCTTCCTCCGCCAAAGCCAGCACCCGTTTCCGCTTTCCTTTCTTCTGAGGCAGGAATCCCTCGAAACAAAACCGGTCGCACGGGAAACCACTGTTCACCAGTGCGGGCACGAACGCCGTGGCGCCCGGCAGCGTCTCCACCTCGATCCCCCGTTCCACGCAAGTTCGCACCAGCAGGAATCCCGGATCGGAAATCCCCGGCGTACCGGCATCGGAAACCAGCGCCACGGTTTCTCCGGCGGCGATCCGCTGCGCCACCAGCTCGACGGTCTGGTGTTCGTTGAACTTGTGATGGGAAAACAACTTTTTATCCTCGATCCCCAGGTGTTTCAGCAAAAACCCGGTCGTGCGGGTATCTTCGGCCAGCACCGCATCCGCCTCCCGCAAAATGCGGACGGCCCGCAGGGTGATGTCTTCCAGATTGCCGATGGGCGTAGGCACGATATAAAGCTTGGGCATGACCGTTTCTTATCGTAAAACCGCTAACTGAATTTCCGTTCCAAAAGGGACACCAGCAATTTTATCCCTTCCCGCTCCGGATCGAATACGAAATTCTCCTGCAAATAAATACACGCATCCTCGAAACTCCCGCACCCGTTCAGGGCATCCATCGTCCGATCATAAAGTGCGGAGTCGTTTCCGAACAAATCGCGCATCAACAGAAAGCGGTCGTTGATCCCGATGGATTTCCGAACGTCGGACACCGTTCGGGACGACAGAACGGAAGCCAAATCGGGACGATTGTCCTTCCCGGAGACCGCCTCATTCAATACCGTCTGCCGGTTGTTCCCGGCCATTACTTCTCCCAGCACCCTCGTTCCTTTCGCTCCATCGGTGCCGGAACTCACCGCATCCGCTCCCGACACATCCTCCGCCCGCGCCCCAAACGCAACCGAAGCGGGTTCCCCGGATTGCGGTGTTTCCGTCTCCGGAACCTCTTCCGGAACCACGTATGCACCGCCCGTCGGTCGGCCCTCGCCCGGATCGTTTTTCCGGCATGCCTCCCCATCCCCGTACAGAGAATCGATCACGCGCTTGTCCCAGGGCCGATTCACCGAGAAGGGAATCTCGTCCTCCGGCAGCACGGCTCTTCCCACGAACTCGATTTCACTTTTTCGCACAGGTCTTTCCGCTTCCTTACTTTCCGTCACGATGGCTTTCGGCAGCGCATTGCACTCGCCTACGCTCTCCCGATCCGCTTCGTGTTCCGAAACGGTCGCGGTTTTCAGCATCCCGTAAATTCCTCTCAACCGTTCCAAAGCGATGTCCCGTTCGATGGCCGACAGTTCGTTTTCCCGATCCGCCCGTTCGAGGATTTCATACACTTCCCGCAGTTCTATCTTAATCCGGTCGAAACCGGCCCTTTTCGGCTCCATATTCATACGAATCTCGTTTTTCTGTCAAAGATACACGATCCTAAAAAATTTAACAACCGATTCGGTAAAAAATAGATAAACCCGAAAATATTCGTTCCGCAACCCCAAAAACCGGCTTCTCGTTTTCTCTCCGCCGTTTCCGCCCGAACCATACGGACAACCCTTTTTAAAATTTTTTTATGTATTTCCCGCTTTTTTGTCTACATTTGAAATGTATAAGCTATCTATAATTACCCGGAAACCTTTATGCGTTTTAACGAAAACTACCTTTTCGGAACCAGACATACGATTCGGTTAACGTCCGTTTATGGTTCAGAATGCCCGTTTCCGGCTGGAAACGGTTTTATGCCGTTGCGGGACATGCCCGACGGAATACGTCGTCTTTTCCCGAACTGCCAGACACCGGAACGGAAAGGCGTAAAGCGCAGGCAAAGGCGACCGGAATTCCGGCCGCCTGCCGTGCATTCCCGAAGGGATGCATTCACAAAGGTATCGACAAGGTTTTTTTAGCGTTACAGCCATTCTCACATCGCTTTATAAAATCATATTATATGACTCAGGATAAGTACACCTCCATTTTAAGAATCGGCGTTTTTTACGATGGCAATTTCTTCCTGCATGCATCGAATTATTACAATTACGTTCATTCACAGCGCAGAAGATTGAGCATTACCGGCCTGCACAATTTCATCCGCCACCGGATCGCCGAAAAGGAAGAAGTCCCCCTGCGGAACTGCAGGATAGCCGAAGCGCATTATTTCCGCGGGCGCATCAATGCCGCCGAAGCCAGTCAACGGGGCAATCAGCTATACAACGACCGTGTGTTCGACGACATCCTGATGTCGGAAGGAATCCACACCCATTACCTGCCCCTGCGAAACCTGCTGGGGCGGAAAGAAGAACGGGGGGTGGACGTCTGGCTGTCGCTGGAGGTCTATGAACTGGCCCTGCTTCAAAAGCTGGACATCGTGGTGCTGATCGTTTCCGACACGGATTACGTACCACTGATACGCAAGCTGAACGCTCTGGGCATCAACATCATGCTCCTGAGTTGGGAATTCGACTACTTCAATGACGAAGGGACGAAGATCGTCACCAAAACTTCGCACGACCTGCTCCAACTGGTCACCTACCCCATTGCCATGCACAGCGAAATCGACAGGGGGTTGGAAAAGGGCGATCCGCTGACGGAAGAACTGTTCGTAGCGACGGCAGACGGAAAGACCGTCGCGGCGGAAACAGCTTCCGAACGGAAAGTGAGCGAAATCCTGAGTATCAAAAACGGCTTCGGGTTCATCCGCTACCCGAACAACAATCTTTTCTTCCACTATCAGGACGTCATCGGAGAATTTGCCGACTTGCATCCGGGAGACAAGGTGGAATTCACCGTGGAAAAAAACGCGCAGAAACAGGATGTGGCCAAAAACGTGAAAAAAGTGAGCGCGCTGACCGTTTCGAACGTAGGCGATACTTCCGCAGATTCTTCCGGGCCCGATCAGGAACCGGAAGACGAGTTCAACAAATGGTAACCCCCCGGAAGTCTTCCGGGTCGGCAGCCGTCTGAAACACGGCCGCAAGGATAAAATCCGGTTCTCCGGAACCCGAAGGAACCGGATTTTCATATTTTCCCGTCCGGCCCCGAAAACGCCCCACCCGTTTCTCCCCTCCGGCTAACGAGGTTGACCCTTTCCCCGACCGCATGACGCGGCTCCGTGATGCCGGTTCCTTCCCCATCTCACCGGTAAACATAGCGGATCAATGAATCCGGGCTGCGGCTCACATCGAATCCGTAAATCGTCCCGCGTTTTTCATCCACGATGAAATGGCTGAGCGCTCTGTCCAGTTCGAGCAACATCACGGGGGTTCCGTTCCAATCGTAAACTTCCACTTTCGACGAGTGATTTTCATCGGCCTCCTTCCAGGGAATACCTGCATACAAGGCATACACCCTCGTTTCTCCCGCCGCCAGGTTTTCGTAATAGACCGGATTCTTCATCACATTCGGAACCCCGGAAGTTGTACGGTCGAAACGATAAAAATCAGGTGCCCGTTCCACACCGGCGAATGTATCCAGAACCGGCTTTCCGCCGGAAACGTGTCCAAACTCGATGCGGTCAATGAAAAAGTACGCACAAGCGAACCGGTTTCCGCAACCGGCGATCCAACAGTCGTCGAAATCGGAAAAGTAATCGTCTCCCATCGTACGGTTCAAATCGAAAGTGTTCGGCAGCGAATCGACGAGGCGTCTAAAATCCGCACTCCACACTTCCCGTCGGCTCCAGCGATCATCGCGTCGCTTCAACAGGTAGAGGGAGTCCTCCAGCCGATTGATTTCCCAGAAGAAGCGGGTTCCTTCGGGCTTATAAATGAACGATCGGATCAACGAAGCTCCCGTGTCCGTCAGTTCATACGTTGCGAACCGGTCGGTCGCATGATCCCGAAAGGCGAATCGGTCGCCGGGCATCCCCTTCACGACCGTCGGCATCAGGTATTCGTCCGGGCCTTTCCCCCGCCTGCCGAAAGAATACAGGAACTCGAAATCCGGGCAGGAGTATACCTGGAAAAGGTCTTCGGCCGTTTCGCTGCCGTCGCGCAGCACGATGTAGTTTTCCGTCTTATAGATGCCTTCCAGCCGGATGACTTTCCCGATCGGCACGGATTCCGCCCTGACCTGCCGGACGTTTTCAAAATACCCGTTGGTCACCGCATCCCTCCGGCAGGAAAAAAGGCCGGCCAGCAGCAGACCGCAAAAAAGGCACAAATGCTTCATGATTTATCAACGTTCGATCCGGAAACAAGGTAACGAAAATTTACTTTTGTTTCCGGCTGTCGGCTCTCTTTTTTCCGGAAACCCGGAAGCTCCGACCCGGTTGAGAACGGTTGCCCGGCCACGGAATCCACCGGCGAAAAAGGGAAAGCGGGTCGGGCAATACCCCCTCCCGTTTCACGTTATTATGCCGGATACGGGAAATTTTCGTACCTTTGTCAGTTAATTTTTTCCAAATGAGCGACAACAACGACTCCAAATACATTCACGTCAAAGGGGCGCGGGTTCACAACCTCAAAAACATCGAGGTAAAAATTCCCCACAACAAGTTCGTGGTGATCACGGGCCTTTCGGGATCGGGGAAATCCACCCTGGCATTCGATACCATTTTTGCGGAAGGACAGCGCCGTTACGTGGAAAGCCTTTCGGCCTACGCCCGGCAGTTCCTCGGCAAGGTGAACAAACCGGATGTGGACTTCATCACGGGCATCGCTCCCGCCATCGCCATCGAACAGAAGGTGAACACCCGCAATCCCCGCTCGACCGTGGGCACGACGACGGAAATCTACGATTACCTGAAACTCCTTTTCGCCCGGATCGGGCACACCTTCTCCCCGGTTTCGGGCCAGGAAGTGAAGGCGCACAGCGTGGACGACGTAGTGAATTTCATCCTCGCGCTTCCGGAAAACACGAAAGTCATGCTGCTTGCCCCGATGCGGCTGGCCGACGGGCAGGGACTGATCGAGAAGCTCACCCTGCTGTTGAAGGACGGCTTCCAACGGGTGGCGGCGCGAGGCGAAATCGTGTTCATCGAAGACCTGCTGCCCCGAATCGACGAATACGGGCCGGACGATTTGTCGGTGCTGATCGACCGGGGAAAGGCGACGACGGACGACGACACCCGCAACCGGTTCGCGGATTCGGTACAGACCGCGTTCCTGTACGGCGACGGGGAATGTATCGTAGCCTTCGAGCAGAACGGGGACTGGAAATACGAGCCTTTCAACAGCCGGTTCGAGGCGGACGGCATCGCCTTCGAGCGCCCGTCGGAACAAATGTTCGGCTTCAACAATCCCCTCGGAGCCTGCCCGCGCTGCGAAGGCTACGGCAAGGTGGTCGGTATCGACGAAGACCTCGTGATACCGGACAAGACCAAAACCGTCTATGACGACGCCATCGCCTGCTGGCGCGGGGAAACGATGAAGTGGTGGAAGGAAAAGCTGATCCTGCACGCTTCCAAATTCGATTTCCCCATCCACCGCCCTTATTATGAACTGACCGAACAACAGAAACACCTGCTCTGGAAGGGGAACCGTTACTTCCACGGGCTGGACGAATTTTTCCGGTATCTGGAAAGCGAGCGGTATAAAATTCAGTACCGGGTCATGCTGTCGCGATATACGGGTAAAACCGTCTGTCCCGACTGCGACGGACATCGGCTGCGGAAGGAAGCCTTCTGGGTAAAGGTCGGAGGACTGACTATCGCCGATATGGTTTCCATGCCCGTGGAAAAACTGAAAGACTTTTTCGACAAACTGACACTGGACGATTACGACCGGAAAATCGGGGAACGGGCCCTGACCGAAATCCGGAGCCGGTTGCAGTACCTGCTGGACGTGGGACTGGGCTACCTGACCCTCGACCGTCTTTCCTCCACCCTTTCGGGCGGGGAAAGCCAGCGCATCAACCTGTCCACCTCGCTGGGCAGCAGTCTGGTCGGATCGCTCTACATTCTCGACGAACCCAGCATCGGCCTCCATCCGAGGGACACGCACCGGCTGATCCGGGTGCTGAAACAGCTGCGCGATCTGGGAAACACCGTGATCGTGGTGGAACACGAAGAAGAAATCATCCGTGCTGCCGACGTCATCATCGACATCGGCCCGGAAGCGGGCTACAACGGAGGGAAAGTGGTTTTCAACGGCACGCCGGAAGAACTCGTGAAAGCGAAGGGCAGCCTGACGGCCGCATACCTGACGGGGAAGGAAAAAATCCCGGTGCCGTCCGTCCGTCGTCCGTGGAACAGCTATATCGGTGTCCGGGGAGCGCGGGAGAACAACCTCAAGGGGATCGACGTCCGGTTCCCGCTGGGGGTCATGACATGCGTCACGGGCGTGAGCGGCAGCGGGAAATCCTCGCTGGTCAAAGGCATCCTCTATCCGGCCCTCCGCCGTCAGTTGTACGAGGTCGGACTGAAACCGGGCACGTTCCAGGAACTCTACGGAGACATCGACCGGATCAAACACGTCGAAATGATCGACCAGAATCCGATCGGAAAATCCTCCCGGTCGAACCCGGTGACCTACATCAAAGCCTACGACGAAATCCGGAAACTGTTCGCCGAGCAGCCTTTCGCCAAACAAAACGGGTTCAACCCGTCGCATTTCTCCTTCAACATCGCCGGAGGCCGCTGCGAAGAGTGTCAGGGCGAAGGGTTCACCAAGGTGGAAATGCAGTTCATGGCCGACGTGGAACTGACCTGCGAAGCGTGCGGGGGAAAACGGTTCAAGGACGACATTCTGGAAGTCCGGTACAAGGACAAATCCATCTACGACGTGCTGGAACTGACCATCGACGACGCCATCGAATTCTTCGGAGAGGACAAAGGCCCCTACAACAAACGGATCGTCGAAAAACTGAAAATGCTGCAGGACGTGGGGTTGGGATACATCAAACTGGGGCAGTCCTCCTCCACGCTTTCAGGGGGAGAGAGCCAGCGGGTAAAACTCGCCTCCTTCCTGGTCAAGGAAGACAACCCGGAACCGGTGCTTTTCATCTTCGACGAACCGACCACGGGGCTTCACTTCCACGACATCCGCAAGCTCCTCGCCTCTTTCGACGCCCTGTTGAAAAAGGGACACACCATCGTCATCGTGGAGCATAACATGGACGTGATCAAATGCGCCGACTGGGTGATCGACCTGGGGCCCGAAGGGGGCGAAGCCGGAGGCCGGGTGGTTTACGAAGGCACGCCCGACCGGATCGGGGAATGTCCCGAAAGCTACACGGGAAAATTCTTGAATGACCGTCACTACAACCACGGATAGCGGCCCGGAGGAACCGGCCCGCTCCGGTTTTCTCCGCGGCCCGTCATGCCCTTAAAGCGTCGACCGAACTTATGGAAATCTTTCAATTCGCATTGCCTAACGGCATCCGGTGCGTCCACCGGCGGGTGAAGTCGGCCGTAGCCTACTGCGGCCTGATGGTGAACGCCGGAAGCCGGGACGAAAAGCCGGAAGAATACGGTCTGGCCCATTTCATCGAACATGCCCTTTTCAAGGGTACGCAAAAGCGGAAAGCCTATCACATCAACAACCGGCTGGAAAACCTGGGAGGCGAGCTGAACGCCTATACCACCAAAGAGGAAACCGTGGTGCACGCCACCACCCTGAAGGGCGATTTCTCCAAAGCGGCGGAACTGATTTCCGACCTCGTGTTCCATTCCACGTTCCCGCCCAAGGAGATCGAAAGGGAAAAAGAGATCATTTACGATGAGATCAATTCCTACAAGGACTCCCCTTCGGAGCGCATCTTCGACGATTACGAAGACCTGCTTTTCCGCGGGTCGGAACTGGGTCACAACATTTTAGGCAACAAAAAAGCCATCAAACGGTACGCAGCCCCGGAAATACGGGCTTTCCTCGACCGGACCTACAACACCGACCAGATGGTTTTTTCGGCGGTCGGCAATTTCAGCGAGCGTCGTTTCCGGGAAGTCTGCGAACGCTATCTGGCACCCGTACAAGAGAACCGGCGACGGTTCACACGCTGTCCGGCTCTCTCTGCGCAGGCCTTCCATTCGGTACAGCACAAGAACACCCATCAGGCACACTGTCTGTTGGGCACTCGTGCCTACGATCACCGCAATCCGAAACGGATTGCGCTTTCCCTGCTGGTCAACATGCTGGGAGGGCCATCGGCCAATTCCATCCTGAACGTGGCGATCCGGGAAAAAAACGGACTGTCCTACAACATCGAAGCCGGATACGTTCCTTTCGGGGATACGGGTATCGCCACCGTCTATTTCGGAACCGAACGGGAAAACGTGGACAAATGCATGGAGCTGATCCGAACCGAACTGAAAAAGATCGTTTCGGGAGGCATCACGCCCCGGCAACTGTCCGTCGCCCGGAAACAGTTTCTGGGGCAGCTTTACATTTCGGGGGAAAACAATGAAGGAAACATGCTTTCCATGGCCAAAAGTTCGCTCGTCTACGGACGGGCGGAAACGACGGAAAGGATCGTTCCGAAAATCGAAACGCTCACGGTCGCCGATCTGACGGAGGTCGCCGCCGAAATTTTCGGAGGGGAACTTTCGGTGCTCGTCTATCAATGATCCACCCCTCTCACACGGAAGGCCGCAGGCGATCGCCTGCGGCCTTCCGTTGTGTTTTCGGTATCTTCCTCGATCCTGCCGGATCAAAGGCTCGCCTGCCGTTTGGCCTCCATCAGGATGGTAAAGGCGCGGTGGATATCGGCGTCGCTGATGACCACCGTAAACTCGTTGGTGGTGCTGATCACCTCCGTGATGTTGATGTTGTCCCAGGCCAGTTCCTTGAAGATGTAATAATAAACCCCCGGACATACGCTATTCTCCGTGGGGAGTTTGACCGTGATGGACGAAAGGTCGCCGCTGCGGGCGATCAGGGTTTCGTCGGCGAAAATCTCCTCCACCAGCGCGGCGATAGAGCTGCTTACCACCAGGGTCGTTTCGTAAATTCCCTGCGAAAACGTACAGAATACGTCCTTCATCGAACGAACCCGATCCAGCAGGATCGCCTGTTTTTCAAACAAGGTGTGGGAATTAGCGAAAGCGATATCCGCCAGATTCGACCGGACGATGATGTCCCCGATGTTTTCCACCACCTTTTTGAATTTCATGGCGGACATCAGTTCCAGCCGCGGCACCAAACGGTTCAGCGCCATGATGACAGCGCTGTCGTTGACCTCCTTCCCTACCTTCTTTTCGATTTCGGGCTTGAGCTTGCGGGCCAGCGCGGACAGGTTGATGAGTCCCTCGACCAAAGCGCTCTCCAGGAAGGGCTTTTTCTTGATGACTTCTTCGACGGCGTTCGGGATCGTGAGCATATTGTTTTTATTTTAACAAATTATATTTTTTTAAAACAGTTTGTTATCAGCCTATTTTTTCTATATTTGCAGCGGTTTTAAAAACATCCGTTTCGAGACAAAAATGTATATATTTTAGCATTCTCGATAAGGATGTCACAAAACAAGTACTTTTTTCGCAATAAAACAAGTAATTTTAACAACTTTTTGTGAAGAAAATCACATTTTTGTTGTAAATAACGGTTAGCGGATAAATATTCTATGATTAAGGTTCTGAAATTCGGGGGCACTTCCGTCGGTTCCGCCGAGAACATGCGCAAGGTGGCGGCCATCATCCGCAACGAAAAAGCAAGACTGACCGTCCTGTCCGCCATGTCGGGCACGACGGACGCGTTGGTACGAATCAGTGTGTTGGCAGGTCAGAGAGCCGGAACGGAAATCCGGGAAGTTCTCCAGACGCTGAAGGAAAAATACGAAACATGCATCGCCGATCTGCTCGGGGAACATGCGGAGGTGGCCCGAAAAAAAACGGAAGCCACCTTTTCCCTGATCGAAAACGAATGCGCCGGTTTCCAGCCCGGAAAATCAGACAAAGTCATTCTGGCTCAGGGCGAATTGCTGACCTCCTATATTTTCACCCTTTATCTGAAGGAAATCGGCCTTCGGGCGATCCTGCTGAACGCTCCGGATTTCATGTGCACCGACGCGGCCCACAAACCGGAACGGGAAAAGTTGAAAAACAGGCTTTCGCCCCTGGTGCGGGAACCGGAGACCTTCTATGTCACCCAGGGATTCATCTGTACCGACTGCGAGGGAAACCTCGACAACCTCGGACGCGGCGGGAGCGATTACAGCGCCGCACTGATGGGGGAAGCCATCGGAGCGAACGAGGTACAGATCTGGACGGATATCGACGGCATGCACAACAACGACCCTCGGTACGTGGACAAAACCTTCCCCATCCGGCACATGAGCTTCGACGAAGCGGCCGAACTGGCCTATTTCGGGGCGAAAATCCTCCATCCGGCGACCATCCAGCCCTGCAAGGATCACGGTATCCCGGTCCGGCTCAAAAATACGATGGATGCCCGTGCGGAAGGAACGCTCATCACCAGTTCGGGAGAAGCGACGAGCGATTTCTGCGCCGTAGCGGCCAAGGACAACATCACGGTGATCCGCATCTATTCGACCCGAATGCTCATGGCCTACGGTTTCCTGCGGATGGTGTTCGAAATTTTCGAGCGGCACAAAACGTCCATCGACATGATCACTACCTCGGAGGTGGCGATTTCCCTGACGGTGGACAACGAGGAACACCTCGAAGAAATCGAACGGGAGCTGGCCGCCTTGGGCACCATCGAGGTGGAAAAGGACAACACGATCGTGTGCGTGGTGGGCCGTATGGATCACACCCAGCACGGGCTGGTGGCCAAGGTGCTGAACTGCATCCAGAACATCCCCGTCAAAATGATTTCCTACGGGGCGAGTCACCGGAGCCTGGTGCTGCTGATCGGCACCAAAGCCAAGGTGGAAGCCCTTCAGAACCTGAACCGGGGTCTTTTCAACCTGTAGCGCAATATGAACGGCAAACGGTATCCGGAGCAGCTGAAAGACCTGCCCACTCCCTTTTACCTCTACGACATGGATTTGCTGAGGGCCACGCTGGAACGGGCGACCCGGGAAGCCGAGCGGTATGGTTACCGGGTGCACTATGCCCTCAAGGCCAATTTCCATCCCCGGATACTGACCGAAATGAAACGGTACGGACTGGGAGCTGATTGCGTGAGCGGAAATGAAGTCAGAGCGGCCATCGAAGCGGGCATTTCTCCGCAGGACATCGTTTTTGCTGGCGTGGCGAAAAGCGATGACGAAATCCGCTACGCGCTGGAACAGGACATTTTCTCCTTCAACTGCGAGTCGCTGGAAGAACTGGAGGTCATCGACGCGCTGGCGGAACGGGCGGGCCGGAAAGCGAGGATCGCCCTGCGGCTCAATCCCGACGTAGACCCCATGACCCACAAATATATTTCGACGGGCAAGGCGGACAATAAGTTCGGCATTCCCTACGGGGAAGCGGAGGAAGCGATCCGGCAGACGGCACGGCTCCGGCGGCTGGAAATCGTCGGACTTCATTTCCATGTGGGGTCGCAGATTCGGGACTTCAGCGTGTTCGAAGCGCTCAGCCGGAAAGTGAACCGGCTGCAAAAGTGGTTCGACGGACTTGGAGTGCGCCTTTCCCACATCAACGTAGGAGGAGGACTGGGCATCGATTACGACGATCCGGTTTCGGAACCGATTCCCGATTTCGAAGGCTATTTCCGGACATTCCACCGCAACCTCGAACTGCGTCCGGGGCAAACGCTGCATTTCGAGTTGGGACGCTCGCTGGTGGCCCAGTGCGGAGAACTGTTGACGCGGGTGCTGTTCACCAAAACCACGGCGGGAGGGAAACGAATCGCATTGGTGGATGCGGGCATGACCGATCTGATCCGTCCGGCGCTCTATCAGGCCCGGCACCGGATCGAAAATCTGACGGCGAACGATACCGAGAAAAGGATGTGTTATACGGTGGCCGGCCCCGTTTGCGAGTCGTCCGACGTTTTCGCTCACGATCTCGAACTGCCCGAAACCCGCCGGGGCGATCTGCTGACGATCCTTTCCGCGGGAGCCTACGGGCGTTCCATGTCCTCCAACTATAACCTACGGGAAATGACGCGGGAAATTTTTTCGGACGAGTTTTGACCGGGTAAGGATTTGCTGTCGTACGGTTTCACCCTTTCAAAAGAAAAAGCCCGAAGACGCAGCAAAGGGTTCACCGTATTTTCGTTGCGTTTTCTTCCGCCCTCAACAAGGCTTCCGCGATGATCAGATCGGCGGGAGCCGTGATTTTGATGTTCCGGGAATCGCCTTCGGAAAGGGCCACGCGGTACCCCGCCGCTTCCACGACGCTTGCATCGTCCGTAAAAGACGGGCGGTACGCCGTTTCATAAGCCGTGCGCAGCATTTTCCCCCGGAAAAACTGGGGAGTCTGTACAGCCCGGAAAATCGTCCGATCCGCAATGCGGCTCGCCGCTGGTTCCGAAGTCGAATTTTCCGGAACGGAAACGATTTCACGCAAAGAATCCGTCACCGCTACGACCGGCACGGCCGCCCCGTACTCCTGGGCCGAGTTCAGGGCCGACAGGATCACCGTCCGCGACACGAGCGGCCGCACCCCGTCCTGTACCCCCACATACTCGCAAGCGGAAAGATGCCGCAACCCGTTGCGCACCGAATGGAACCGGGTCTCCCCTCCTTTCTCCACCGTGTGTTCCACTCCGAAATTATGTTTTTCACACAATTCCCGCCAACGGGAAATCTCCGTTTCCGGCAACACGACCACGATCTTCGCTTCCGGTAAAGCGCTGCGGAAACGTTCGACCGTGTGCATCAACACCGGCCGGCCGCACAATTCGAGAAATTGTTTGGGAACGGTCGTTCCCATCCGCCGGCCGCTCCCGCCGGCCACTACGATCACACCCGTATCGTCGCCCATTGTTTCTTCCGTTCTTTGTGTTCGAGATAATGCGCCGCCATGTAACGTATCGTTTCTTCCATCGGAAGGTAATTGAATTCGATCGCCTCCCGCACGGCTTCTCCGTTATAATAGTTCTTTTCGAGGGCCGACCGGATGATTCCCGGCGTGATGTTGCTCCTTTTCCCGCGAAGTTTCGCCCAGGCCCAGGATACGAATCCGAGCATGTTCATCGTCTGCTCCCCCGCTTCTATCCGCGGGGCCGGTTTGCCCACGCTGGCGGCTACCCGCGACATGAGTTCCCGGTAAGAAAAATTCCCGGCGGAAAGAATGTAACGGTTCCCGTCCGCCTCCGGCGCAACGGAAAGCAGTATCATCGCCCGGGCCACGTCCCGCACGTCTACGTATCCGGTCACCCCGGACGTATAAAAGGGTATTCCCCGTGCAAAAGCCGCGAACAGGGCGGCGCTTCCGTATCCGTTCCAGTCGCCGGGGCCCAGAATCACGGCGGGATTGACGATCACCGCTTTCAGCCCCCGCTTCATGCCCCGCCACACTTCGTTTTCGGAGTAATATTTACTCATGGCATAACCGGTCTTCCCCACCAGATGTTCGGGGAAGGACTTTTCCGTGATGAGTCCCGTTTCGTCCGGTTCGCCCAGAGCGGCGATGGAACTGACATGCACCAGTTTCCCCGTCCCCACTTCCAGACAGGCGTTGACCACATGATGAGCGATACCCGTATTTACACGAATAATCTCTTCGACTTCATCGAACCGGAAGGAAACCCGGGCCGCGCAGTTGAACACGATGTCGACTCCCTTCAGTGCCTCTGCCAGTTCCACCGGATTGGTCAGGGAAGTCTCGACGATCCGGAACGGAGGAGTAGCTCCCAGGTAACCGTACAGCGCGGCCAAGCGTCCCGCATTGCGCACCACGAGCCTGATATGCGGCCCATACGGAAGCAACTGCCGGATCAGCTCCGAACCGAGCATTCCGGTAGCGCCCGTTACGGCTACCTGCATCCCTTTCAGGGCTTCGATATGTCGCTCTCTTTCTTCCATATGATCTTTTTCCCGAATCCCAGCCGGTTATCCGTCATTTTGATGTAAAAAGGTTCCACCGCCCACAAATCCAGTTCCATTGCAGCCGCATAGGGAAATCTTTTCAGATACCGTTTCCGGGCATACTCCCGTATCTCCCCTTCCGGCCGGAACATCTTTCCCTGGAACTGAACGCCGCGCACCATTCCCACCGTCCGGGTTTCCAGCACCACGCTGCCGGCGACCACCGGATTGAGGGCCGCTTCCGTCGCATGACGGGTATCCGAAGCGGAAGTAAACACGAACATTCCCCGCTCCCGTCCCCAGGCATAAAACAGATTGGCGCAATAAGGTTCTTTCCCGACCGAAGTGGCAAGCGTCAATACATGGTGTTTTTGGAGAAACTCCGTGATCCTGTCGTCAGGCAAAACGCATCCTTCCATACCATCCGTCCTTTTTGCGCAACAGACGCCCCCAACTGCAAATTCCCTACCGAAGCGAATCCGCGCCGGCGGATTTCGCCGCAAAAAAAGGAGCAAGAGCGATGCTGTCGGCCGGAATCGTTCCGTCCAGCCCTGCGAAAACCAATTCTTTCACTTTCATAAATTGTGCCCGATTCGCCTCCGAAATAGGCTCTGCAGGCTCCGAAGGTACTTTCAATGGGTCGATCGGCTGTCCGTTCCGCCAGATCCGGAAATCGAGATGAGGCCCGGTAGCCAATCCGGTAGCTCCTACGTAACCGATCAACTGCCCCTGACTCACCCGTTTGCCCACGGCCAGCCCTTTGGCATATCCCCTCAAATGGAGGTAACCGGTCACCAGTCCCCGCGAATGGCGGATCTTCACCGTATTCCCGCCGCCGCCGCTGTATCCCTTGGCAATCACCACACCGTCGGCTACCGCATGCACCGGCGTCCCCGACGGAGCCGCATAGTCGACTCCGTGATGAGGCCGGCGTATTTTCAGCACCGGATGGAGGCGGGAATTGGAAAACCGGGAAGAAATGCGCGAAAACTTCAGCGGCGCCTTCAGCAGGTTCTTCCGAAGGCTGTTTCCCTGTTCGTCCCAATAGCTGATCTTCCCGTCCTGCTCGAACGGAACGGCGTAAAACCGCTTGCCGCCGCTCTCGAACCACGCGCCCCAGATCCGTCCCACGCCGATGCTCATCGTATCGACATATTCCTCGTCATAGATTACCTGGAAACGATCCCCCGGCTGCAAACCGAAAAAGTCGATCGTCCAGGCATATATATCCGACAGATTCATCGCCAGTGCCGGACTCAGATCATTGGCCACCATGGCGTTCCACAGCGAACTTTCGATCGTGGCCCCGGCCACGCACCGCTTCCGCCGTACTTCCTTGCTGTCGGTACGGACGGCGATGGAATCTCCGAAGGAAAAAACCACGTAATCCACCCTATTCCGCTCATAAACGAAATGGCAGAGTCTTTGCTTGACTGTATCGGGAGACAAAAAGGCCTTGTACTGCTGCCCGGCCCGGATGGAACGAAGATCGAAAACGCCTTCCGTACACCGCACCAGGGAATCGACCGTCCGGGCGGAAACTCCGAAACGAGCCAGAATCCCGGACAGGTTCTCTCCGGGGCGGATCACGTCTTCCGTCATGCGGTAACCGTTCACATCGATGCCATAACGGATGTTTTCCTCCCGGGTCATCTCCTCTTCGGTCATCCCGTGCGTATCGCGGCTGATTTTACGCAGGACGGCCGCCAGGATCAATGCCACGAAAAGAACGGAAAAAAGAATGATTATGTTTCGTTTTTTGCCCATTTGCTTCGAATTTACATGCAAAGGTAAAGTTTTAATATAACATTCCAACGTTTGGTACGTTTGTAATATTATAGCTATCTTCGCTATCCGATGGAAGGCAATAACCTAACGAAAGGATTATGAGCAATGTAAAAATACTGTGGGTGGACGACGAAATCGAACTGCTGAAACCCCATATCCTGTTCCTCCAGAACAAGGGATACGACGTGGAAACGTCCAATAACGGCTACGACGCCGTGGAAACCGTCCGCTCCAAACCCTTCGACCTGATCATCCTGGACGAAATGATGCCCGGGATGACCGGACTCGAAACCCTTCCGAAAATCAAGGAAGTGCGTCCCATGGTACCCGTCATCATGGTGACCAAAAGCGAAGAGGAAAACATCATGGACAAAGCGGTGGGATCGAACATCGCCGACTACCTGATCAAGCCGGTGAATCCGAACCAGGTGCTTCTTTCCATCAAAAAGAACGTGCACCAACAACAGCTGGTGACTGAAAAGACCACGGCCGATTACCGTTCGGAATTCGGGGTTATCAGCACCTCGGTTTCCGAAGCCCGCACGTTCGACGATTGGATCGGACTCTACCGGAAACTGGTCAACTGGGAAATCCAGCTCAACGAATCGGACGACCGGGGGGTGAAGGAAATTCTCGCCTACCAGTTCGACGAAGCCAACAATCAGTTCGCCAAATTCATCCGCAACCATTACGAATCCTGGTTTGACGGCAATACTCCGGACAAACCCGTGCTGTCGCACAACCTGATGAAAACGAAAGTCTTTCCCATCGTGGACGACAACCGGAAAACCACCCTGCTGCTGATCGACAATTTCCGGTACGACCAGTGGAAGATGATCGCCCCCATCCTGAATCCGCTGTTCGAAGTGGAAAAGGAAGAATTCTATTGCAGCATTCTGCCCACCGCAACGCAGTATGCGCGGAACGCTATTTTCGCCGGGCTGATGCCGCTGGCCATCGACAAGCTGATGCCGAACCTGTGGCTCAACGACAACGAGGAAGGCGGCAAGAACATGTACGAGGAAGAATTCCTGCGGCGGCAGATGCAGACATACGGCAAGAATCAAAAGCTGTTTTTTGAGAAAATCGTGCGGCCGGAAGCAGGTAAAAAACTGATCGACAACATCAACCGGGTTTACAACGCCGATTTTTCGGTCATCGTCTACAACTTCCTCGACATCCTTTCCCATGCCCGTACCGAAACGGAAATCATCCGGGAACTGGCCGAAAACGAAGCGGCTTTCCGGTCGCTCACCCGATCGTGGTTCGAGCATTCCGACCTGTACGAAATCATGCGCATGGTGGGAGAAAAAGGGCACCGGATCATCATCACTTCCGATCACGGCACCATCCGCGTGGAAAATCCCATCCGGATCCAGGGCGACCGGGAAACATCCTCCAACCTGCGCTACAAGACGGGGCGCAGCCTGAACTATAACAGCCGGGAGGTTTTCGAAGTCACGAAGCCGGAACGCATCCACCTGCCCAAATCCAACCTCACCTCCACCTATGTATTCGCCTACAACCGGGACTTCCTGGTGTATCCGAACAACTACAACCATTATGTCCGGTACTACAAAAACACGTTCCAGCACGGGGGCATCTCGATGGAAGAGATGATCGTACCGTTCATCGTCCTCAATCCGAAATAACGGAGCCGGATGTTCCCGGAAAACAGAAAGCGTCGCAGGCGAGCCCGGCAACGCTTTTTCCGTTCCGGACGGAGACGGAAGGCGCCGGACGGTTAATGTAAAATTAACGTGAATTTATCCCGGACTTTTCGTTAAATTCCGTAAGTTTGCGACCGTAAAACGGAATTCCGATGGCGTCACTCAAAAGCACCTATCACTGGATATTGCACTGGGCGGAAACCAAATGGGGCGTACTGGCCCTGTTTCTGCTAGCCTTTGCCGAATCGAGCTTTTTCCCCATTCCGCCGGACATCCTGCTGATCGCCTGCTGTCTGGCCGTCCCGACCCGTTCGTTCCGGTATGCGCTGGTATGCACGGCGGGTTCGGTGCTGGGAGCCATTGCGGGGTACCTGATCGGCGACTTCGTCTGGCTCACGTCGGACGGGGGCTTCACCGGATTCGCACAGTTCTTTTTCCGGCACGTCTTCACGGTCGAACAGTATCGGACGGTTCAGGACCTGTACAACCAGTACAATTTCTGGGTGGTCTTCACGGCGGGTTTCACGCCCATCCCCTATAAGCTCATCACCATCACGGCCGGCGTGTTTCACATCAATTTCGTGATGTTCCTCGTGGCTTCCATCGTCAGCCGGGGCATGCGCTTTTTCCTGTTCGCCTGGCTGATCTGGAAATACGGGCCGCCGATCAAAACGTTCATCGACAAATATTTCAACCTGCTGGCCATCGCTTTCACGGTGCTGCTCGTCGGAAGTTTCGTGGCCGTCAAATACCTGTTCTGATGAAACGGTTCGGACTGATCGGCTACCCCTTGGGACACTCTTTTTCCCGGGCCTACTTTACGGATAAATTCCGGACGGAAGGCATCCCGGACTGCCGGTATGAAAATTTTCCGCTGGAGCGGATCGAGGAGGTAAAAACCCTGCCGGAAGCATATCCGGATTTGCAGGGATTCAACGTCACCATTCCTTACAAACAACAGGTCATCCCGTATCTGGCCGAAACAGACGCTGAAGCGGCGGCCATCGGAGCAGTCAACACGGTGCGGATCATCCGCACGCCCGACGGCATACGGATGAAAGGATACAACACCGATGCCGCCGGATTCCGCCAGTCGCTGCTGGAAATGCTGGGCGCCGAACGCCCGGACGCTTTGGTGCTGGGCACCGGGGGCGCATCCAGAGCGGTCCGATACGTATTGGAAAAGCTCGGTATCCGCTACCGGCTCGTCTCGCGCCGGGGATCGGGAAACGTGTTTTCCTACGAAGATTTGACCGAAGAAATCATCGGACAGTACCGATTGATCGTGAATACCACGCCGCTGGGGACGTTTCCCGATGTCGGATCGGCTCCGGACATTCCTTACGGGGGCATCGGGAAACATCATTTTCTGGTCGATCTGGTCTACAATCCGGCCGAAACGGAATTCCTGCACCGGGGACGAATCCGGGGAGCCGCCGTCAAGAACGGTTACCGGATGCTCGTGGGTCAGGCGGAAGCGGCCTGGAACATCTGGAACGATCCGTCCGTCCGCCTGTGATATTCCGACATTGTTCCGTCACCAAACAGCGTTCCCCTTTCCTGCCCGCTGGCAAAAAAGATTTACCGGGAAAACCGGTGAATTTTATTATCTTTGTAAGATAACCGTTTCCACGATGCCGAACAGCAACAGACAGGAACCCGTTTTCGAACTCATCAAGTCGATGAGCAAGGCCGAAAAACGGAACTTCAAACTATACGCCACCCGGCTTTCGGGCAATCAGGACGCAAAGTTCCTGATGCTGTTCGATGTATTCGATGCGCTGGACGAGTACGACGAGGGCCGGATCCTCAAAAAATGTCCGGTCAAGAAGGAACAGCTGCCCAACATGAAAGCCCACCTGTACAAACAGATACTGGTGAGCATGCGCCTGCTGAATACGCAAAAGAATACGGGCATGCAGTTGCGGGAACAGATCGACTTCGCTCAAATCCTGTACAACAAGGGACACTATCGGCAAAGTTTCAAGCTGTTGGAAAAGGCGCGGGAAATCGCCGCCGCCCACGAATGCCACATGCTGGAACTGGAAATCATCGACTTTCAGAAAAACATAGAAACCCTCCGGATCGACCGGGCGATGACCGACCATTCGGCCCAGATCAGCCGGGAAGCGGAACGGCTCTGCACCACCGTTTCCCGGACGAACGAGCTTTCCAACATCTCCGTACAACTCTACGGACTTTACCTGAAACTGGGCTACGTACGCTCGGAAAAGGATCTGAAACTCGTGACCCGGTATTTCAAACCGCGTCTCGACAAGTACAGCAGACAGAAACTTTCCTTCACGGAAAACATCTATTACTGCCAGTCGCGTGCCTGGTACAACTACATCCTGCACAACTTCCGGATATCCTACCGGTATGCCTGCAAATGGATCGACCTGTATGAAAAAATGCCGCACATGAAAACCGCCATGTACGACAACTACCTGAAAGGGTATTCCCGGCTGATGGAAGGGCTTTTCTTCATGGGCAAATATCGGAAATACGCGGAGGTGTTCGAAAAGCTCTCGGAGGAACGGGAAGCGATCGCAGGAATCAACCGGAATGCGGCCACGCTGTACGACATGCTCTATTATTACCAGTTGTTGAACCTGCATCTCTTCGAGGGGAATTTCCGGGAGGGAACCCGGATCATCGAAAAGGCCGAAGCGTTCATAACGGATCATGCCGACTACATCGACCTGCATCACAAGATGCTGTTTTACTATAAGTTCGCCTGCATGTACTTCGGCAACGACGATTACAGGAAATGCATCGACTACCTGCAGCGGATCATTTCCACCCGCGATCCGCAGGTTCGCAGGGACCTGCAATGCTATGCGCGGATTCTGAACCTCATCGCCTCCTACGAAGCGGGGATCGACTACAACATCGACTATCAGATCAAAGCCGTGTACGCCTTTCTGGTAAAGATGAACGACCTGCACCATGTCCAGCAGGAAATGATCCTGTTTTTGAAAAGGCTCAATACCTACTATCACAGTGATTTCAGGCAGGAACTCAAAAACCTGTACGAACGGCTCCTGCCCTACACTTCCCATCCCTACGAAAGGCGGACGTTCTACTACCTGGACATCATGGCATGGCTGGAAAGCAAAATCAAAGGAACTTCGGTGGCCGACATCGTCCGGAAAAAATGGGAAAAGGCCGTGGCAGAATGAGCCCTGTTCCTTCTTTTTACCCGTTCCTCCTCGAAACGGGGCCCGATTTCATCTGTCGTATTTTTTTCATCGCTTCCTGCGCAGATAACGATTTTTCACTTCGGAAAAACCTTTTTATTAGAATTTAATACCCAAGTAATGGATTACCCCGCAATTCCTTAACCATATTTATGTTAAAATTCAAACAAAACCCGGAGATAAAAATACAGAAACATAAAAAAAGTTTGAAAAATTAACCGCGATTTTTTATTTTTACAGCCTGAAAATAAAAAACGGATCAATTTTAAAATCGCTCGCACAATGGAAAAGCACGTTGCCAAGTATGTAGAAGAGTTCATGGACCGGATCCGGACGAAAAATCCGGGGGAAAAGGAATTCCATCAGGCCGTTCAGGAAGTGGTGGAAAGCCTCGCTCCCTATATCGTGGAAAATCCGGCCCTCATGAAAATGAAAGTGCTGGAAAGAATCGCCGAACCCGAACGGGTCATCATATTCCGGGTGCCCTGGCTCAACGATAAGGGAGAACTCGAAATCAACCGCGGGTACCGTATCCAGATGAACAGCGCCATCGGCCCCTACAAGGGAGGGCTGCGTTTCCATCCTTCGGTCAACCTGAGCATCCTGAAATTCCTGGCCTTCGAACAGGTCTTCAAGAACAGCCTGACCACCCTGCCGATGGGCGGCGGCAAGGGAGGATCGGATTTCAACCCCAAGGGCAAATCCGACAATGAGGTGATGAAATTCTGCCAGTCGTTCATGACCGAACTTTCCAAGCACATCGGAGCCGACACCGATGTTCCGGCCGGGGATATCGGCGTGGGCGGTCGGGAAATCGGTTTCCTGTACGGACAGTACAAGAGGCTGCGCAACGAATTCACCGGCACGCTCACGGGCAAGGGAATCGAATGGGGCGGCAGCCCGATGCGTCCCGAAGCGACTGGCTACGGCACCTGCTACTTCGCTCAGGAAATGCTGGCCACCCGCGGCGAATCCTTCCAGGGAAAAACCGTAGCCGTTTCCGGTTCGGGGAACGTAGCTCAATACGCCGTCCGGAAAGCGACGGCACTGGGCGGAAAAGTGGTGACCCTGTCGGATTCGAACGGATACATCTACGATCCGAAAGGCATCGATGCGGACAAGCTCGAATACGTTCTGGAACTGAAGAACATCTTCCGGGGCCGGATCCGGGAATATGCGGAAAAATATCCGGAAGCGCAGTATTTCGAAGGCCAGAGACCGTGGAGCGTCAAATGCGACATCGCCCTGCCCTGCGCCACGCAGAATGAAATTTCGGGCGAAGAGGCCCGAATGCTGGTGGACAACGGTTGCATTTGCGTAGCCGAAGGGGCCAACATGCCTTCGACGCCGGAAGCCATCGAAGTGTTCCAGAAAAGCCGGATTCTTTACGCACCGGGGAAAGCGGCCAACGCCGGCGGGGTGGCGACTTCCGGACTGGAAATGTGCCAGAACTCCATGCGCCTGCTGTGGTCGCCGGAGGAGGTGGACAACAAGCTGCACGGCATCATGAAAAACATCCACGCCGCCTGCTGCAAATACGGCACGGAACCGGACGGATACATCAACTATGTGAAAGGAGCCAACATCGCGGGATTCATCAAAGTGGCCAATGCCATGCTGGCACAGGGGATCGTTTAATCGGTTTCCTTTCCGTGGAAAAAGCGGCGGAACGCATGTTCCGCCGCTTTTCTTTTTCAAATGCCCGGCTCCGAAATCCCGCAACCGGAAATCCTCTCCCGGACAAAATCCCTTACACGGAAACGGTAAGCCCCCTTCCTCCGGCCGGCAAACCGATACCGAAGGCATTTCACACGCGAGCGAACGAAATGCCAAAATCGATGAATTAAAGTTTTCGCATACCTGTAAATTCCGTATTTTTGAAAAAATAATCGTATACCGTTCAAACCACATTTTCATGGAAAATTCCATCCGGCGCCTGCTGGGAATCTTCTGCGGGATATTTCTCGCCGCCTCCATACAGGCCCAGCAAACAGTACCTGCGGTAAAAAACGTGATTCTGATGATCGGCGACGGCATGGGGCTGACGCAGGTTTCCGCCGCCATGCTGGAATCTCCGCAACCGCTCGCGCTGGAACGGGCCGCCTTTACCGGGTTTGCCAAAACGTACTCCGCCGACAGCAAAATCACCGATTCTGCGGCGGGAGGAACCGCTCTTGCCACCGGTCACAAAACCAACAACGGCTACATAGGCATGGATCCGGAAAAAAGACCGCTGAAAACCATTCTGGAACGAGCCGAGGAAAAAGGATTGGCAACCGGTCTGGTCGCTACCTACGAAATCACCAACGCTACCCCCGCTTCTTTCATCGCCCACAACGAAAGCCGCAAGAACGAGGAGGAAATCGCGCTGGACTTTCTGAAAACGGGCATCGACCTGTTCATCGGAGGCGGCAAACGCAAGTTCGACCGGCGGAACGACGGGAAAGACCTCTTGAAAGAATTGCAGGCCAAAGGCTATCGGACGGTTTACACGCTCGACGATGTCAAAAGCATCGACCGGGGAAAAGTGGCCGCGCTGCTGGCCGACGGCCACCTGCCCCGCATTCGGGCGGGGCGGGGCGACATGCTTCCGGAAGCGACCCGGCAGGCGTTGACCATCCTGAAAAACAACAACCCGGAAGGTTTCTTCGTCATGATCGAAGGTTCGCAGATCGATGGCGGAGGCCATGCCAACGAAGGGGAAACCATCGTGGCGGAATTGCTCGACTTCGACACGGCTATCCGGGAAGCCTTCGATTTCGCGGACCGCAACCCCAGCACGCTGGTCGTAGTTACCGCCGACCACGAAACGGGAGGGTTCTCGCTTCCCGCTTCCAGACAGGATAAAACCGTCCCGGGATATAAATTCGGCACTTCGGGACACACGGCAGTCATGGTTCCGGTCTACGCGTACGGAACCGGCGCGGAACAGTTCACGGGAATCATGGAAAACACGGATATTCCGAAAAAAATCGCGGCGCTGCTCCGGCTCGAATAGAAACGGCCCGGCATTATCCAAACATATGAAAGGGGGCTGCGGCGGCAGCCCCCTTTCATATGTTCAACTCTTTTCCGGAAACCCTGCCGAAAAAGAGAATTTTCGATTCATGTCCCTCTCACTGAAAAGCTCCGGCGTCACGATGCCGGATCAATCCTGGAAATCCATTTTCGGGTTTTCATCTGCCTGAGCGAGCAGGTAACCGGTGTCTTCCAGCAGGTTCCCCGAACCGGCGGCCGCTACCGCCAGCCGGTCGCAACGTTCGTTTTCCGGAATTTCGGCATGCCCTTTCACCCAAACGAAAGCGATCCGGTGGCGGCCCGCAACCTGCAGATACCGTCTCCAGAGATCGGCGTTTTTCTTTCCCTTGAAATTCGTCCGGACCCATTGCGGCAGCCATCCCTTTTCCACCGCATCCACCACGTACCGGGAATCGGAATAAACGGTGACCTCGCAGGGCATCTTCAAAGCCTCCAGCGCCACGATGACCGCCAGCAACTCCATGCGATTGTTGGTAGTGAGCGCATATCCCTGCGCTATTTCCCGACGGTACTTCCCCGAAATCAGGACGATGCCGTATCCTCCCCTGCCGGGGTTTCCCAGCGCCGAACCGTCCGTATATATCGTTACCCGATGTCCCATTCCATATCTGCCCGAAACCTCCGGAAGAAGCGAACGCTTCGCCCCCGGAACCGTAAAGGATTCGCAAGATATGGAAAAAATACGGAACGGGAAAACACCCTGCATCCGGATACATCCGAACAAAAAGGCCGGCCCGCTGAAACGGGCCGGCCTGCATTTACCGCATGAAAAATTATTTCGATGAGATGTATTCTTCTTCTTTCCGGCTCTGGCCGCTCTGGCTGTTCATGTCGTCCGAAGAAGACCACCGATCCGAAGCATTCTGCGACTGGCCCTGCTGTTGGTAAGAGCTGTGGTCGCTGTTGGAAGTCTGACCGTAATTGCCGGTAGACTGGTTCGAATTCTGGCTCGAACCGCTCTGGCTGCCGAAAGAACCCTGTCCGGAATTGGTCTGTCCGTAGCTCTGGTTCTGATCCTGACTTTGGTTCTGGCCCTGATTCTGGTCAGACGAACTGTTGTTCATGCTGCTTGAATTGTTGTCGTACATGTTGTCGTTCATGGCTTTTGATTTTTGATTTGACATATTGTGTGATTTCCGATCCATATCGGATGATTTGCATTTTCCGCCTGCACAATCTTTCGGACGTCCGGTATGGGTGAACACCTTCGCCGCTACCCCTTCCTGACGTTCCTGTTTCAATCGGGTAGGCGTCGGATATTCGAGTTTTTCGAGTTCGGCTACGGCGGCCTGCATGTCGGTCAGGAGCATATCGGCCATATCCATGCTGAAACCTTCCTTCACCACGACCCGCATCACCACGGTTTCCTCGAGGTTGGCAGGAAGCGTATAGGCAGGCACCATCCAGCCGCTTTCCTGCAGTTTGGCCTGCAAGTCGTAGAGCGTCCAATTGGCCTTTTTCGCGTATTCGGGCTTCAGAGACCAGATGAAAAGCGGATTCACCACCTCATCGCTGTAGTTCACGAACGGCCCCATTTTCCCGATCCGGTCATGCGTGTATTGGGCGATCTTCATGCTGTTGGACTGCACGGCCTTGTAACCCTCGAAGCCCAGCCGGATGAACTGGTAGTACTGCCCCAGCACCTGAGCGGCCGGACGGGAGAAGTTCAGCCCCACCTGCGTCACTTCGGCACCCAGATAGTTCACGCTGAAAGACATCGAACCCGGCAGGTATTTCTTGTCTCTCCAGATCACCCAACCCAAACCGGGATAAACCAGCCCGTACTTGTGTCCGGAAGTGCTGATCGAAAGCACCCATTTCAACCGGAAATCCCACTTGGTGTCGGGATCGAGGAAAGGCAGGATGAAACCGCCCGAAGCGGCGTCCACATGGATACATACTTCGTAGCCCGTCTTGGCATTGTACTCGTCGAGAGCCTTGTCGATCGCTTCCACGTCGTCGTTCAATCCCGTCCAGGTCACGCCTTCAATCGGTACGATGCAAATGGTATTTTCATCGCACATTTTCAGTGCCTCCTGCGGATCGAGCGTCGGATGCTGCGTGGACAGAGGCACCGTACGCATTTCGATCTGCCACAATTGGGCGAATTTTTCCCAGACGACCTGGTAACCCGAAGAGATCACGAAATTGGGTTTGTCGAACGGCTTTCCGGCCGCTTTCCGACGTTCCCGCCAACGCAGCCAGGCGGCCACGCCTCCCAGCATACAGGCTTCCGACGATCCGATGGCCAACGCTCCGGCCTTCCATTTGGCCTGTTCCGGCGTATTCCAGAGGTTGGCCAGGATGTTGATGCACTTGGCGCTCATCATGGCCACACGGGGATACTCCGTCTCGTCGATGAAGTTGACGTTGATCGCCTCGTTCATCAGCTTCGTGGCGTAATCGTCCATATAAGTGGTGACGAAAGTCGCCAGATTCAGGCGGGGCTGCGTCTGGGGAAAAGTTTCGTCTTTCACCATCTGGTAGGCGATCCGGGGCGCCGTACCGTGCTGGGGTATTTCGTCTACCGGCGAGGCGTTCAGCATTTCTTTCGAACCGAAAATCGGAGTGGTCACATTAAGATTGTCTGTCTCTGTTTTCATACCCATATGTTGTAAGTTATCAGTTAAAAGTCGTCCGATACGAATCGTACGGAGTTAAGGGTTTCAAAAACCATACCTTTTTGGAGTTGTCCTCCGGAGAGAACCGCTGGACGGAAACGCTCAACCGGCTCCCGGTTCCCGGCAAACACCCCGCCGGCATTTCCCTCCGAAAAAATGTTTCCGGGGTTATTCTTCGCCCGGAAAATTTTCGGCGGAAAAAAGAACGACATCGACGTTCTCCATCCGCATCGGCATGAAAAGCACCGGAACCCGGATAAAAAATACGGATCGCAAAAACAATTCCGTATCGAACGTTTGGATCCTGAAAAACTTTTTTTATATTTGTCAGACAAATCAATCCTTTCCGGGCATGAGAAACCTGAAAATCGAAAATCAACAGATCACGTTGGTGGATCAGGTGGAGGAAAAACTGCTCGCCTACATCCGGGAACAAAATCTGTGCACGGGAAATTCCATACCGAGCGAACAGGTGCTGGCCGAAACGCTGGGGGTGGCGCGAAGCGTCCTCCGGGAAGCGCTCAGCCGGCTGAAAATGATCGGCATGATCGAAACCCGGACGCGGAAAGGAATGATGTTGAAGGAACCGTTCATTTTCGAGGGGATGAAACGGGCCGCCAATCCGCGGATCATGGGGGAGGAACTGATGTTCGACATTCTGGGCTTCCGGGTGGCGCTGGAAATGGGCATCTGCGACGACATTTTTTACAACATCACGCCGAAAGACCTGCAGGAACTGGAGGAAATCGTCCGGATGGGAGGTGCGCTCCGGAACAACGAATACGGTCTGATGAGCGAGTACCTTTTCCATTCCAAACTTTACCGGATCACGGGGAACAAAACCATCACCCAGTTCCAGGAGCTGATCCATCCCATCATCACGTTCATCAAGGACAATTTCCAAAGCCTTTTTCAACCGATCAACATGCGCCTGCAACGGGAAGGCCGGATCGTAACCCACTCCGACCTGTTGGATTATCTGAAAAAAAACGATGCGGAAGGATATCGGAAAGCATTGGAGAATCATTTTATGGTCTATAAAATCTTTCTGAGGGAGCGGAAAGAAAGAATGCGGGACGGACAGGACACCCAGGGAAAAGTCCGATTGGGCTGAAAAAAGAGACGGGAACGGCCTCTGCTTTCCAAAAGCGTTAAAGGCACGCATTACCAAATATAGGTTC
>CAMLTW010000012.1 GCA_946486375.1 uncultured Rikenellaceae bacterium | reverse complement strand
CCCTTCGCTTAATCCGTGCCATTCCTGCGGAATGACCACGGGCTGCGGTCGGTGAACTCGCAGGGCCTTCGGCCCTGCTCGGTTCGGAATGACGCGATGGAAGCAGGTGCTTCCTGCCGTTCCGGAACCTCGATGCTCCCAGCGTCACTCCAACCGTTCAATAACCGGCTGCGTTTCTGCTTATTTTGTCACTCCCGCTTTCCCCGCTCTTCCGTTTTCGCCTCCTCCCAGGCGGCTTCCATTTCGGCGAGGGTCAGGTCGCGGACGGACTTGTTCTCCGCTTCGGCTTTCGCCTCCACGCGGGAAAAACGGGAGAGGAACTTCCGGTTGCACCTTTCGAGCGCGGTTTCGGGGTTGACGCCGTAGAGCCGGGCGGCGTTGATGACCGCGAAAAGCAGGTCGCCGAATTCGTCCTCCATCGCGTCCGCGTCTTCCCGGCGCATTTCGGCCTCCGCTTCCCCCAGTTCCTCCTTCACCTTGTCCCACACGTCCTCCTTCTTCTCCCAGTCGAACCCGACCGCCGCCGCCTTTTCCTGAATCCGGTAGGCCTTGACCAGCGGGGGCATGCTCCGGGGAACCCCCGACATCACGCCTTTCTTGCGGTCTTTCTCCTTCAGCTTCAGGGCCTCCCAGTTCTGCACCACCTGCTCCGATCCAGTCACGGAAACCTCTCCGAAGACGTGCGGATGGCGGTAGATCAGCTTGTCGCAAAGCGCGTCGGTCACGTCCGCGATGTCGAACGCTCCCCGCTCGCTTCCCATTTTGGCGTAGAACACCACGTGCAGCAGCATGTCTCCCAGCTCTTTCTTGATGTTCTCCATGTCCCCGTCGGCGATGGCGTCCACCAGTTCGAACGTCTCCTCGATGGTGTTGTTGCGGAGCGATTCGAAGGTTTGTTTCCGATCCCAGGGGCATTTCTCCCGCAGTTCGTCCATCACGCCGAGCAGGCGCCCGAACGCTTCCAGTTTTCGATCCATAACGTTGCTTTATTTATCGGTGTCGTCCGCTTCCGGTTCCCGCCAGTCCCCCGACGCCCGGATGAGGGCGACGAGTTCTTCGAGGGCTTCCTCCTGCGGAATGTTCCGTTTCACGACTTCCTTTCCCTTGTAGAGCGTCACGCGGCCCGGCCCCGCGCCCACATAGCCGTAGTCGGCGTCGGCCATTTCGCCGGGGCCGTTCACGATGCAGCCCATCACGCCGATCTTGAGCCCCTTCAGGTGGCTCGTCCGCCCGCGGATCAGGGCCAGCGTCCGCTGCAGGTCGAAAAGCGTCCGCCCGCAGCTCGGACAGGCGATGTATTCCGTCCGGGAAATCCGCACGCGGGTCGCCTGCAGGATCGAGTAGGCCAGCGAGACGATCCGTTCCGCCCCGATGCCCGGAGCGTCGTTCCGGATCCAGATGCCGTTGCCGAAGCCGTCGATCAGGAGGGGCCCCAGGTCGGCGGCGGCCTTGAGCTGCAGGGTCTCGAGGTCGGTCTCGGCATAGCTGCGGCGGATGACGACCGGATTTTCCAGCCCGTGCTCCGCCAGCTTCAGGAAAAACGCCCGCTGCTCGGCCACGCCGTTCCGGTTCCGGGTGTCCAGCACGACTGCCTGCCGGGGGTTCTCCCGCAGCCGGGCGAGCGTTACCGGGGTCAGGCCGTGGATGTCCAGCGGGAGCCATGCCGCCGCTTCCGCGTCTTCCGCAAACAGGTCGGGCATCGGATCGAGCGGCCGCCGCGGGCCGTCCGCCACCACGACGGGGGGGCGGTCGCCGCCGACGGTTCCGTCCGAAACGGAACGGCGCTTTACGTATTCGTAAGGATGGTAAAAGGTTTCGTCCGCTTCCGGAATCGGATCGTGGTTTTCGCGCCCGGCGAAATAATCGACCAGCTTCCGGGCCACGGGGATTTCGTTTTCGGGCGGTTCGGTCAGGGAAACCCGGACGGTGTCGCCCAGCCCGTCGGCCAGCAGCGCCCCGATTCCCGCCGCCGATTTCACGCGGGCGTCCTCCCCGTCCCCCGCTTCGGTCACCCCCAGATGGAGGGGATAGCGCATCCCTTCGCGGAGCATGGCCGCCGCCAGCAGCCGGTAAGCCTGCACCATCACCCGCACGTTGCTCGATTTCATGGAGATCGCCGCCCGGTCGAACCCTTCGTCCCGGCAGATGCGCAGGAATTCCATCGCCGACTCGACCATTCCCGGCGGCGTGTCTCCGTAGCGGGACATGATCCGGTCGGAGAGCGAGCCGTGGTTCACCCCGATCCGCAGCGCCGTTCCGTGCGCCCGGCAGACGTCGAGCAGGGCGACGAACTTTTCCCGGAGCCGGGTCAGTTCCGCGGCGTACGCTTCGTCCGTGTAGTCGATGCGGGTGAAATCGGCCCGTTTGTCCACGAAATTGCCGGGGTTGATCCGCACCTTTTCCACTTCCTCCGCCGCCGCAAGGGCCGCCGCGGGATTGAAATGAATGTCGGCCACCAGCGGCACGGAGCATCCCGTTTCCCGGAGCTTCCGCCGGATGGCCCCCAGGTTCCGGGCCTCGGTGCGCCCCTGCGCCGTGAAGCGCACCAGTTCCCCGCCCGCCGCGGCGATCCGCAGGGCCTGCGCCGCCGAAGCGGCTGTGTCGTTGGTGTCCGTGTTGCCCATCGACTGAATGCGGATCGGATGGCCGCCGCCGAGGACGACGTTTCCGACGCTGACGGGAACCGTGTCGCGCCGGACGTACCGGAAAAGAGAAACGCAGTATTTGGTCATCGGTCTGTCGTTTTGCGTCCGGAGCGTCCCGGACGGATAGAAAACAGGAATGGCTTTGCATCCGGCCCTGTTTCGGATGGAAGCGGATTCCGGAGAACGCAGGGGAGATTCCCTCACGCCCGCCGCCGCCTGCTACCGGAGTTTTTTGTTTTCCTTGTGGCGGGTGCCGTCCCGCAGGTTTTTCTTTTCGAGGTTGGCGATCAGCGCATCGGTCAGGTCGACTCCCGTCTGGTTGGCGATGCAGATGAGCACCCAGAGGACGTCGGCGATTTCCTCCGACAGTTCCCGGTTCCGGTCGCTCTCCTTGAACGACTGTTCGCCGTAGGTGCGCACCATGATGCGGGCCAGTTCCCCGACCTCCTCGGTCAGCACGGCCAGATTGGTCATTTCGTTGAAATACCTGACGCCCGCCTTGTGAATCCACGCGTCCACCAGATCCTGAGCTTCCTTGATCGTCATCGTCTATTCCCTGTTTTTCGAGTCCATCCAAATCGTGACGGGGCCGTCGTTCACCAGCGCGACCTGCATGTCCGCCCCGAATTCGCCGGTTCCGACGGGACGCCCCAGCCCGTGCTCCACGGCCGCCACGAACCTTTCGTAAAGGGGCACCGCGGTTTCGGGCCGCGCCGCCCGGATGTAGGAGGGACGGTTTCCCTTCCGCGTCTGGGCGTGCAGCGTAAACTGGCTGACGATCAATACGTCGCCTCCCGCGTCCAGAATGTCCCGGTTCATCACCCCTTCCGCGTCCGGGAATACCCGGAGGCGCAGCAGTTTGTGCGCGAGCCACTCCACGTCTTCCGTCGTGTCGGCTTCCTCGAAGCCCGCGAGCACGAGGAATCCGCACCCGATCCGGGCCTTTTCCCGTCCCGCGATGGACACGGAGGCTTCGGCGACGCGTTGAATCACGATTCTCATAATGCACAAATTTAGGAAAAAAGTCGGAACCGGCGTTTCTTTCCCGCATTTTGTCGGCACGGACACCTCGGCATGGCAACCGGTTCTTCCCGCCGCCCCGCGACCTTCCGCACTCCCGCCACCCCGTGTCATTGCGCGGAGCGACTAAGTTGCGACGTAAGCATCCCTGTTTTTCTTTATGCCGGACAGAGATCCTCACGTCGGGCCTCCGGCCCTCCTCAGGATGACGCAATCGGATCATGTTCTTCCTGCCATTGGGGAACCGTATATCCTCTGCGTCATTCCGACTGTCCCGCGACCGGTTGCGCGATGACCCGAAGGCGGAGCGACGCGGGATTTCTATCATTCTCGACAGAGACTCCCCCCTTTCGGCGTTTTTTCGGACAAAATCCCGGCTTCCCTGCCTGCTTGCCGGCAAATATTCGTAACTTTGGGGCCTCTTCGCATACGGAAATGGTGGGAAAAAGAGTTATTTTATCGCTGGCGGTCTGCGCCGTCTGGTGCTGCGCCTGCGGAGGCGGAGACAAACCCCGCCCCGCGTCCGACTACGAAATCTGGGGCATCGACGTTTCCCGGCATCAGGACGTCGTGAGCTGGAAGCAGGTCTTCCGGCACGAGAAGCCCCACTTCGTGTTCGTGAAGGCCACGGAAGGGACGCTGATCCGGGACCCGATGTACCGCCGCCACCGCAAAGCGCTGGAAGAAAGCGGGGTGCTGTGGGGCGCCTATCACTTCTTCGGACACCGGACGTCGGGGAAGGAGCAGGCCCGGAACTTCATCGAGACGGCCCGGTTGAAAAAGGGGAACCTGATCCCGGTGCTCGACATCGAACGGCACCGCTTTTTCAAAGACCCCGAAAAGCTGGTGCGGGAGGCGAACGCCTTCTGCCGGGAAATCAAGCGGGAATACGGGGTGTATCCGATTCTGTACAGCTCGTCGAAGTTTTACCGGACGTACCTGGCGGAGGACTTTCCGCCCGACCGGTACCGCATCTGGATCGCGGACTATTCCAACATCCCGGAGGAGGGCTGGGAGTTCTGGCAGCACACCGATTCGCACCGCATCCGGGGGGTGCGGGGCAAGGTCGACCGGAACGTCTTTGCGGGCAGCTACGACCGGCTGCAAAAGCTGGTTCTGAGATAGGCGTCGCCGGACGCACAACGTTTTACGCGGTTCCGCGCGGAAAAACCTTCCGGAAGGGAGAGGCGCGGAATTTTAACAGGCAGGAAATTATGAATCTGGAAACCGATTTTCTGGTCATCGGGAGCGGCATAGCCGGGCTGAGTTTCGCCCTGAAGGTCGCCGAACACGGCAAGGTGGTGATCGTCACCAAGGGGGAAATCAGCGAATGCAACACCCAGTATGCGCAGGGGGGCATCTGTTCCGTCACCTACGAGCCGGACAATTTCGAAAAACACATACACGACACGCTGGTTTGCGGCGCCGGGGAGTGCGACGAAGAGGCGGTGCGGCTGGTGGTGACCCGCGCCCCGGAACTCATCAAGCAGCTCATCCAGTGGGGGGTGAAGTTCGACAAGGACAAGACGGGGCGTTACGAGCTGGCCCGCGAAGGGGGGCACAGCGAGCACCGCATCCTGCATCACAAGGACAACACGGGTGACGAAATCGAGCGGGCGCTGGTGAGCCAGGTGAAGCGTCACCGGAACATCGAAATCCTCGAACACCATTTCGCCGTGGACGTGCTGACGCAGCATCACCTGGGCCAACTGGTGAAAAAGTCCACGCCCGGCATCGAGTGCTACGGGGCCTACGTGCTGAACCTGAAAAAACAGCAGGTCGTGACGGTGCTTTCCCGCTTCACGGTGCTGGCCACCGGAGGCGTGGGGAACATCTACCACACCACGACCAATCCGTCGGTGGCGACCGGGGACGGAATCGCCATGGTGCACCGGGCCAAGGGGGTGATCGAAAACATGGAGTACATCCAGTTTCACCCCACGTCGCTCCACAATCCGGGGGAACGCCCCTCGTTCCTGATCACGGAGGCCATGCGCGGCTTCGGCGCCATCCTCAAGACGCAGGACGGGAAGGAGTTCATGCACAAGTATCATCCGATGGGCTCCATCGCCCCGCGGGACGTGACGGCGCGCGGGATCGACAACGAAATGAAAATCAGCGGGCACGACTTCGTGTATCTGGACGTGACGCACAAGGACCCGAAGGACATCGTCGCCCACTTTCCGAACATCTACCAGAAATGCCTTTCGGAGGGGATCGACATCACCAAGGACATGATCCCGGTGGTGCCGGCGGCGCACTACTGCTGCGGCGGGGTGAAGGTGGACCTGAACGGGCAGACTTCCATCCGGCGGCTCTACGCGCTGGGGGAAACCTCCTGCACGGGGCTGCACGGAGCCAACCGGCTGGCCTCCAACTCCCTGATCGAGGCGGCGGTCTACGCGGATCAGGCGGCCCGGCACACCCTGTCGCTGCTGGCGGAGACCGGGCTGCAGGAAGGGATTCCGGCCTGGGACTACGAAGGCACGTCGCATCCGGAGGAAATGGTGCTCATCACGCAGAACTACAAGGAGATGCAGCAGATCATGAGCAACTACGTGGGCATCGTGCGCTCCGACCTGCGGCTGGCGCGGGCCAAACGGCGGCTGGAGATCATCTTCAAGGAGACGGAGGAACTGTACCTCACCTCGACGCTGAGCCAGACGCTCTGCGAACTGCGGAACATGATCGCCGTGGGGTACCTCATCATCAAGCAGGCCCAGCAGAAAAAGGAGAGCGTGGGGCTGCACTATACGCTGGACTACCCTGCCTCGGTAAAGGCGAAGGAGTTTTAGGGGGGCATTCCTCCGTTCGGGAGGTTATGGGTTGAGATTGCCACGTCGCTACGCTCCTCGCAATGACGCGAAGACGACACGGTTTCCAAACGGAGAAAGAACCCGGTTGTCTTGCGTCATTCCGAGCGAAACGGAGTGAAGCGTGGGAATCTCTGCTTAGCATTACGATAGACAGGGATCCTCACGTCGGGCCTTCCGGCCCATGCTACTTCCCTGCGCCTTTTCTGCACCGCCGCCCCAGCGGCGACTGCGGGCTGCGGTCAGTGAGACTCGCATGACCTGCGATCATGCTCGGTTCAGGATGACGAGAAGGATCGGGGTTACGGAACGACAGAAAAACGCGATTACAAGACGTTACGCTGACCCCGGAAGGCCCTAAACAGAAGAATGAAAAGAAAAACATGGAATTAGCACAGGAAATCAGGCGCAGGAGAACGTTCGCCATCATCAGTCACCCCGATGCGGGGAAAACCACCCTTACGGAAAAATTGCTCCTGTTCGGAGGCGCCATTCACGTGGCCGGAGCCGTGAAGTCCAACAAGATCAAGCGCGGAGCCACGTCGGATTTCATGGAGATCGAGCGGCAGCGCGGCATTTCGGTCGCCACGTCGGTGATGGGATTCGAGTACAGGGACATCAAGATCAACATCCTGGACACGCCGGGTCACGAGGACTTCGCGGAAGACACCTACCGGACGCTCACGGCCGTGGACAGCGTGATCATCGTGATCGACTGCGCCAAGGGGGTCGAAACCCAGACCCGGAAACTGATGGAGGTGTGCCGGATGCGCAACACCCCGGTGATGGTATTCATCAACAAGCTCGACCGCAACGGGAAAGACCCCTTCGACCTGCTGGATGAAATCGAACGGGAACTGAAGATCCGGGTGCGTCCGCTGGCGTGGCCCATCGGCATGGGGCCGTCGTTCCGGGGGGTGTACAACCTCTACGAAAACAAGCTGAACCTGTTTCTGGGCGAAGACCGTCAGACGGCGGCGGGCGAGGTGATCGAGGTGGACCTGCACGATCCGCGGCTGGACGAGCTGGTCAGCGCCCGCGAGGCGGAGACGCTCCGGGCCGACCTGGAGCTGGTGAACGGCGTCTATCCGGCATTCGACACGGATACCTACCTGTCTGGCGAGGTGGCCCCCGTGTTTTTCGGGAGCGCCCTGAACAATTTCGGGGTGATGGAACTGCTGGACTGCTTCATCCGGATCGCCCCCTTCCCGCGCCCTTCGAGAACGGTGGAACGCCCGATCGACCCCTTCGAGGAAAAAATGACCGGGTTCATCTTCAAGATACACGCCAACATGGACCCGAACCACCGCGACCGGATCGCCTTCCTGAAAATCTGTTCGGGGGTGTTCGAGCGGAACCGGCCCTACCTGCACGTACCGTCGGGCAAGAACCTGAAATTTTCCTCCCCCAACGCCTTCATGGCCGACCGGAAATCCATCGTGGACTTCGCCTATCCGGGGGACATCATCGGGCTGCACGACACGGGCACGTTCAAGATCGGGGACACGCTGACCGAAGGGGAGAAGCTGAAATTCACGGGGATTCCCAGCTTTTCGCCCGAACTGTTCCGGTACATCGAGAACGCCGATCCGATGAAGTTCAAGCAGCTTTCCAAGGGGATCGACCAGCTGATGGACGAAGGGGTGGCGCAGTTGTTCACGTCCAAGATGAACGGGCGGAAGATCATCGGCACGGTGGGGGCGTTGCAGTTCGAAGTGATCCAGTACCGGCTGGAACACGAGTACAACGCGCTTTGCCGCTACGAGCCGATGGCCCTGTACAAGGCCTGCTGGATCGAGAGCGACAACCGGGAACAGCTGGAGGACTTCCGCAAGCGGAAGCACCAGAGCCTGGCTTTGGACAAGCACGGCCGGGAGGTCTATCTGGCGGACACGTCCTACGCCCTGTCGCAGGCGATCGAACGGTTCCCCGACATCCGGTTCCACTTCACCTCGGAGTTCTGACGCAAGGGGGGTGCTTCCGGGAAACCGATCGCCCTGCGCTTAATCCGTGCTGCCTTTTGCCGGAGGATCGGACTTTCCCGCAAACTTGTCGATACCCGCCGATGCAACCGACCTTCCGCGGTCGCCGGAGTGACCGATCGAAATGATGCAGGAGCGGCGGGGAGGACGAGGGGACGCGATGCCGGACGGGGAATTTTCGTATCTTTGTGCAGAGGAACGTCCGCCTGAACGGAGGGCCTTCCGGCGGAACGGGCGGATTCGCGGGGCGGACCGGCCGGTTTTCCGCCTTCACTTTCAAACCGAGGAAAACGACATGCAGTTTCGGGATGTGATCGGCCAGGAGGCCGTCGGGGAACACCTCGTCCGGATGGCGGATGCCGGACGGATCGGGCACGCGCTCCTGTTCACGGGGGCGGAAGGGGTCGGCGCGCTGCCCCTGGCGATGGCCTTCGCGCAGTACGTCAACTGCACGGGACGAACCGGGGGCGACTCCTGCGGGGTATGTCCCTCGTGCGTCCAGATGAGCCGGCTGGCCCATCCCGACGTGCATTTCATCTTTCCGGTGAACAAGTCCAAAACGGCGGAGGCCTCCGGAAACGTGGAGGGGGACAAGCCCGTGAGCGACCATTTCATGCACCTTTGGCGCAAACAGGTAGCGGAAGCCCCTGCGCCGGGGTATTTTTCCGAACAGGCGTGGTACAGAACCATCGACATCGACAACAAGCAGGGGTTCATCAGCCGCCACGAAGCGGGAGAAATCATCCGCAAACTCTCCTACAAGGCGTTCGAGTCGGCCGCCAAAATCCTGATCCTCTGGCTGCCGGAGCGGATGAACGAACAGGCGGCCAACGCCCTGCTGAAAATCCTGGAGGAACCCTGGGAGAACACCTATTTCTTCTTCGTCTCCGAGGCTCCGGACAGGCTGCTGCCGACCATCGTTTCCCGGACGCAGGAAATCGCCGTTCCGGGGGTGGAGTGCGGGGCGCTGGCCCTGTGGCTGGCCGGACGGGAGGAAGCGGCGGGGAAGGACGCCGGGGAACTGGCCCGGCTGTCGTTCGGGAGCGTGACGGAAGCCCTGCGGCTGGCGGCGGAGGGAGCGGACGAAGACGAACATTTCACCCTTTTCGTGCAGCTCATGCGGCTGGCCTTCGAGGACAGGCACATGCAGCTGCTGGAATGGGCCGAAACCGTGGCGGGGATGGGCCGGGAGAACCAGAAGGGCCTGCTGGAAAACATCCTGCGGCTGCTCCGGGAAGCCTACATGCTTTCGATCGGCATGCAGGAAGTGGCCTATCTGCACGGGAAGGAGCTGGAATTCTGCCGCCGGTTCGCCCCCTACGTGAACGGGCGGAACATCGAAGCGCTCGTCCGCGAAACGGAACGGGCTTTGCTGCACGTGGTCCGCAACGGCAACCCGAAAATCGTGTTCACGCACTACGCCCTGCTCGTGAGCAAACTGATCGTCCGGATATAATTATTTCGGACGGGGTGCGTTCTATTTATAAATTTGCCTAACTTTGTGTCGCTCCGCTCCTGGCAATGACGCAGGGGTGACGCGGAAACGAATGGATACGGGACGACCGGGGAAGTTATGTGGGAAACGGAGGAGTGACAGAGGTGCGGAAAGCCGGAAGAACCCCCTTTCTTTGCGTCATGCTGAGGAGGGCCGCAAGGCCCGACGTGAGCATCTCTGTTTATTTATTTCTGTCATTCTACTTGACAGAGATTGCCGCGTCGCTCCGCTCCGCGCAATGACGCAGGGGTAGCGGGGAAACGGAGGAGTGGCGGAGGTGCGGAAGGCCGGAGAAGGTTGCCCCGGTTTCCGGCGAAGCCCTGCAATGACGCGGAAGCCGGAAGGGGCGGAACGGAGCGTCCGGAATATAACATATTGAAAAAATGGGACTTATCAAATTCATATTGGTCGCGCTGCTGGTTTTCTATCTCCTGGGATGGATCGGCCGCCTGCTGTTCCGCTGGTGGATCGGCCGGCTGCAACGCGACATGCAGAAAAAATTCGGGGAAGGGGGCGGAACCTACTACCGGCAATACACCTGGGGCCGGGGAGCGAGGCCGGAAAAACCGGCTCCGGAAGGAGAGGTGAAAGTCTCCGGCCGGGTCGATCCGGGCCGCAAGCGGGTGAATGAAAAGGTGGGGGATTACGTCGATTACGAAGAGGTCAAGTAAAACGCAAACGGACGCGGATGAAATTTTTCGAACTGATAGGCAACTATCTGCTGTTGATGAGCAAGGTCTTTTCCCGGCCGGAAAAGGTGAAAATCTACCGCCGCCGGATCATGGCCGAAATGGAGAGCATCGGCCTCAACTCCATCGGGATCGTGGCCATCATTTCGGTCTTCATGGGAGCCGTCATCACGATCCAGATGGCGCTGAACCTCGAATCGCCCTTCATCCCCAAGTACCTGATCGGCTACGCCACGCGCGAATCGGTGGTGCTGGAGTTCAGTTCCACGGTGGTGGCGCTGATCCTGGCCGGGAAGGTGGGATCGAGCATCGCCTCCGAAATCGGGACGATGCGGATCACTGAACAGATCGACGCGCTGGAAATCATGGGGGTCAATTCGGCCAGCTACCTGATCCTGCCCAAGATCATCAGTTCGGTGTTGTTTTTCCCGTTCCTGACGATCCTGAGCACCATCATCGGCGTCGGCGGCGGCTACGTGGTGGCCCGTTTCACCGACGTGATGAACGTGGACGAATACCTGATCGGGATCCGATATTCCTTCAACACGTTCTACATCACCTATGCGCTGGTCAAGGCGGCGGTGTTCGCCTTCCTGATCACCTCCGTTTCGGGGTTCTACGGCTTCTACGCGCAGGGCAATTCGCTCGAAGTGGGACGCGCCAGCACCAAAGCCGTCGTGTCCAGCTCCATCGCCATCCTCGTGTTCAACCTGATATTAACCAAACTGCTCCTGACATGATCCATGTGGAACACCTCTACAAGTCGTTCGAGGGGCGGACGGTGCTGAAGGACATCACCACCACGTTCGACACGGGGAAAACCAACCTCATCATCGGACAGAGCGGCTCCGGAAAAACCGTGCTGCTCAAATCGCTCGTGGGGCTGCACGAGGCGGACAGCGGCAGCATTTTCTACGACGACGTGTGTTACAGCAGCCTCAACTTCAAGGAGAAGAAAGCCGTGCGGCAGCACGTGGGCATGATTTTCCAGGGAGGGGCCCTGCTCGATTCCTCCACGGTGGTGGAAAACGTGAAACTGCCGCTCGACCTGTTCACCGAAATGAGCAACTCGGAGAAGCTCGACCGGGTGCATTTCTGCCTCAACCGGGTGAACATTCTCGATGCCGACGATCTCTACCCTTCCGAGCTGAGCGGGGGGATGATCAAGCGGGTGGCGATCGCGCGGGCCATCGTGATGAATCCCCGGTACCTGTTCTGCGACGAGCCCAACTCCGGCCTCGACCCGAAAACGTCGGTGGTGATCGACAACCTGATCCGGGAAATCACCGAAGAATACAACATGACGACCGTGGTGAACACCCACGACATGAATTCGGTGCTGGAAATCGGGGAAAAGGTGCTGTTCATCTACGAGGGGCAGAAATGGTGGGAGGGCACCAAGCACGACATCCTCGACTCCGACAACCGCGAGCTGAACGACTTCGTGTTCGCTTCGGCCATGGCCAAGCGGGCCAAACGGGCGCTGCGGTAGGCGGAGAGAGGCAGCATCCGTAACGGTTTCTTCCGACCTTCCAAAACCCCGCCGCCCCGCGTCATGCTGAACCGAGCAGGGCCGCAAGGCCCGACGTGGGAATCTCAATATCAGGGAAAACCTCCCCGCCGTCCCATAACCATTCGGAAACCCGCTACCCCGCGTCATCCTGAGGAGAACCCGGAGGGTTCGACGTGAGGATCTCTATCGAGCATAATAACTGAAATGGACAAACGAAGATTAACTCGCCCTTGGCGAATTAATCCCTGCCCGGCATAACAAAAGCAATGGAAAAACGGGAACCGACCCGCTGCCGGTTCCTCCCTGCCCGAACGCACGGATTCCCCCGGCCATTCCGCAACCCTACACCCCCCGCGTCATGCTCGGTTCAGCATGACGCGATGGAAGTGCATTCTTCCTGCCATTGGGGAACAATATCGCTTTTGCGTCATTGCGAGGAGCGAAGCGACGCGGCAATCTCAGCGAGTAAGTGAGAGCAAAGCCGAACCGAGCAGGGCCGAAGGCCCTGCGAGCTCATCAACCGCAGCCCGCAGTCATTCCGAAGGAATGGTGCGGATTAAGCGCAGGTTGATAACACCCGCCGCCGGTTATGCGCTGACATGTTGAAACGGAGACCCTGCGAACCTCACCGACCGGTCGCTCCGGCGACTCCGAAAGGGCGGTTGCGTCGGCGGGTATCGGCAAGTTTGCGGGAAAGTCCGATCCCCCGGCAAAAGACGACACGGATAAAGCGCAGGGAGGTAGCATCCGCAACCGAAAGGCGAAGCGTGGGAACCGACGCACGCAGCGAGAGCAAAAGACCGCTTGAGGGCTTTGCCGAGCAAGAAGGAGGTCAACGAGCATAGCGACGTTAATCTCTGTTTCTTCATTTCTGTCTTTATGCTAAACAAAGATGCTCACGTCGCAACTTCGTTCCTCCTCAGCATGACGCATTGGAACCGGGTTTTTCCTGCGGTTCGGGAACCGTAACGCAGGAAGTACCCCGCCGTCGCCCGGTAAAGTTCAGAGCCGAAACGTTCATAAATTAATTTAAAAAATATCGTGTTTTTTCCGTCCGCTTTTGGGGGTTGTGAATTTTTTCCTTATTTTTGTGGCTCGGTTTCAGGCCCTTGGTGCCGGAGAACGCAGAAGGGCTACGGAAAGCGCCCCTGGGGAAAGGACGGGCGAAAGCGGGAACAGCCGCTGTGGAAAAGGCCGGGCGGAAGACGGAACCCCGGCCGCGAAAGAGGCCGGGCGTGAAACGCGGAAGGGAAAAGGAGGAGTGCGGAAAAGAGGGGTGCGGTAAGGGAAAAGGATCGCGCGAAAACGGCCCCGGCCGCGAAAGCGGGCGGAACCCCGAAGAAACCGACGCACGGAACGCAGGAGCGGCAAAGGGGACGGAGGCGTTCGCACGAAATCTGAAAATTCGGAGTTAACTTAAAATAAATCGATTATGTCAAAGATTAAAATTGGTATCAACGGTTTCGGACGTATCGGACGTCTGGTGTTCCGCGCCGCTCAGGAACGGGACAACGTGGAAGTGGTGGCCATCAACGACCTCATTCCGGTGGAATACATGGCTTACATGCTGAAATACGATACGGTTCACGGTCATTTCAAAGGGACGGTGGAAGTGCGCGACGGCAAGCTCGTGGTCAACGGCAAGGAAATCCGCGTAACGGCCGAAAAAGACCCCGCCAACCTGAAATGGAACGAAGCCGGAGCCGAATACGTGGTGGAATCGACCGGGCTTTTCCTGACCAAGGAACTGGCTGAAAAACACCTGCAGGCCGGTGCCAAGCGCGTGGTGATGTCGGCTCCCTCGAAGGACGACACTCCGATGTTCGTGATGGGCGTGAACAACATGACCTATGCCGGTCAGCCGATCGTTTCCAACGCTTCCTGCACCACCAACTGTCTGGCTCCGCTGGCCAAGGTGGTCAACGACAACTTCGGCATCGTGGAAGGTCTGATGACCACCGTGCACGCCACCACCGCCACGCAGAAAACCGTGGACGGCCCTTCGATGAAGGACTGGAGAGGCGGACGCGCCGCCGGCGGCAACATCATTCCGTCTTCGACGGGCGCAGCCAAAGCCGTAGGGAAAGTGATCCCCACGCTGAAAGGCAAACTGACCGGGATGGCGTTCCGGGTGCCGACCCTCGACGTTTCGGTGGTCGACCTGACCTGCCGGCTGGAAAAGGCCGCTTCCTACGAAGAAATCTGCAAGGCGATGAAGGCCGCTTCGGAAGGCGAAATGAAAGGCATCCTGGGCTACACGGAAGACGACGTGGTTTCTTCGGACTTCACCGGGGACGCACGCACCTCGATCTTCGACGCCAAGGCCGGGATTTCGCTCAGCCCGAACTTCGTGAAACTCGTTTCGTGGTACGACAACGAATGGGGTTACTCGAACAAGGTGGTCGATCTGATCGCTTACATGGATACCGTAAAATAAAGGTATCGGCGTTTGTCCCCGCTTTCGGCGGGGCATCGCGGCATACCGAGGGCCGGAAGGGGAAACCCTTTCCGTGTCCGTGAAAAAAGCTCCGGGAGGTTTCCCGGAGCTTTTTCGTTGTCGGGAAATCCGGGCGGGGGAACGCACTCCGTCCGGATCGTTTTTTCCGTATACCCGCTGTCCGCGGGGACAACGGAGCCGGAAAGCGCATGGAAGCAGGCGGAATGCGTGATCCGGAGGGAGCTTTTGGCAGGTGTTTTGTATGAAAAGAACGGGTGCCGCGCCCGTATCGGACACGGACACGGCACACACGGATGCTCCGGCCGGTCTTTCCGGCAGCCGGGCGCAGGCCCGGCCCGCGTGCGGCACAGGCATCCCGTCGGGGGAGGAAACGAAGCCCCCCTGCCGGACAGCGAAAAACTTCATCAAAAAGCGCATACTATGTTTTGTCATGTAAAAGAATTACAGTTCAACGCACGGGTCTCCCGGCCCGATCCGCGTTTCGCCAAACTCCTGCTCGAACAGTTCGGAGGCCCTAACGGCGAGTTGAAAGCCGCCATGCAGTATTTCGTGCAGGCTTTCGCGTGCAAAAAGCCCTATCCCGACAAGTACGACATGCTGATGGACATCGCCACCGAGGAACTCTCCCACCTCGAAATCGTGGGCGCCACCATCCAGATGCTGCTGGCCGGCGTGAACGGCGAACTGAAAGACGCGGTGGAAACCGCCGACATCACCGCCATGCCCGACCGCGACAGCTTGCGGGACGTGCTGATCCAGGCCGTGCTGGCCAATCCCCAGTTCGGCGTGCTGACGGGGGGAGGCCCCCGGCTGACCGACAGCAACGGGGTGCCCTGGCAGGGGGCGTACGTGAACGCCAACGGCGAACTGACCGTAGACCTGCGGTCGAACATCGCCGCCGAATCCCGCGCCAAAATCGTCTACGAATACCTGCTGAAATTCACGGACGATCCGGACGTCCGGGAAACCCTCGGTTTCCTGATGACGCGGGAAGTCGCCCACTTCCAGCAGTTCCAGGCGGCGCTGGAAACCATCCGGCCGAATTTCCCGCCGGCGGTGCTGCAGAGCGATCCGAAATACAGCAACCTGTACTACGACACCTCGAAGGGAGAAGACGCCCGCGGGCCGTGGAACGAAGGCAAGAGCGCCGGTCTGGGCGAAACGTGGCAGTACATCGACGATCCGGTGGAACAGGTGAACGAAACGGACGGCCTCCGGAACATGAAGCCGACCGGCACCGACCGGACGGAAGCCTCGGTGCGGAAAATGGACAAGCAGCTCAGCAAGCAGCGGAGCGAAGAAGTGAATTCGTCCATGCCGCGTACCGACCTGCAATGGAGCCGTTACGGCATGGAGGAAAAGGGAGAACGGATGCGGGCCCGGAAAGCGGAAGCCGTTCTGGAGGAATAACCGCTTGTTTTTGCGAAAGACCCCCGGAAAGGAGACGGAGGAATCCGGATGAGAGCCGTGTAGTGTACCACGGCGAGGGGGTCGGTGCCAGCCCTGCCGCGCGCTATGCGCGGCAGGGCTTTTTGTTTTCGGAAGGATTGCACGCATCGCCGTTACGAGGGATAGAGGGCCGGAGATGATGGGGTTGGATCAAACCGCCTTTCGGCGGTTTCGTTGCTCCTTAGCATGACGCATTGTAACCGGGGTTTCGGAACGGTCGGAAGACTTTCCGCAACATTTCCTCTCGAAAACTTAACCGCCTTCTTTGATTATCCGGATTATTTTCCTATGTTTGTCATGCATTCTTTACTCTAAAAGCAGGTGAAAGCCTGCCATGTATCCGGTGGCGGGTATTTTTATACCCGCCCCTTTTTCCGATACGGCGGTTTCGTACCCCCGTGTGGAGCGTTAATGCGCCCACTGCTTTTAGAGTGGAATGCAACGGGAAAGGCGGAACCGCTTTTTTGTTTTTCCGTCTCCCGGCTAACCCTCAAACCTGCAAAGCTATGGACGGAACAAAAAGCATCATCCCGGTACAAGTAACCCAAACCGACGAATCCACCGACCTTTCGGCAGCCTCTGCCGATGCGAACCTTTCTTCCGATTCCGGGCAGGCCGAAGAAAACCACCCTTTCGATCTTACAGCCGAAGAAAGCCCTTCGCTCGATTTCGAGCAAACGAAAGCCTGTTGCCTCCACCTTTCCCGCCTTTTTTGTCCGGAGCTTCCCCCTCGCTGCTCCGATCTGAAACGGCTCAAGGCCCTCAAAGGACGCATCGACCAGGCCCGAAAGCTCTGCCTGCTGCTAAACCGTCCCTGGCTGGAGAACAACCACCTGATCCAAAAAGCCTGCGACTGGTACATAGCCGATCAGCGAATCTACTACAGAGAGCGTCATCGGATGATCGACATTGCGATGGATCGGAACCTGTTTTTAGAGCGGATAGTTCCCTTTGCAGGCTGCATCCGTCGGATGAAGTCCTTTTTTATCCGCCAGCTGGACGAGCTGGAAACGGTCATCCGAACCCTCGAAGACCGACGATAATGCCACCGCTGCCGCGTCGCTGCACTCCGGTGTCAGCGCGTACCCGGTTGTTACCTCCTTATGGTCGATTGGCTCATCCGGCCTGACGAAAGGTGGCGGAGATTGCCGGTGGCTTGAAAATCGTAACGCTCCCCGGCTTACTCGATCCGGTAGCCGGCGGCGCGGAACACGTCCACGATCGTGGGATAGGTGGTTCTCAGGTAAGTGTCCAGTTTCGAGGGAGACACCCACGCCAGCGCGGTGATGCCCTCTTCGGTCTGCGGGCGGAGCACTTCCCGCGCCGCGTATTCCATCCGGTACCAGTGCGTCCGCTTGGAAACCCATTTCCCCGCCAGTTGGTAGAGGTGGCAGGTGGTCAGCAGGAAATCCTTCAGCGTCAGCCCCGACTCGATGCCGCATTCCTCCCGCACCTCCCGCAGGGCGCAGCTTTCGAGCGACTCCCCCGCTTCCCGTTTTCCCTTGGGCAAATCCCAGCGCGTGTGGCGGAAGATCATCAGGATTTCCCCCGCCGGGTTCAGGGTCAGCCCTCCGGCGGCTTCGATGGCCGGGAAGCCGGAAAGGATTTTTTCGTATGCGGCGCGGGGATCGTCCGTTATCAGGATCAGGTTTTTGGTATTTCGAACTTTTTGTAACAACTTTGTCTTTCCGAGCAGCGGATCGGAAGGCGCGACCCGAACGGTCCGTCCCGCCGGATACCGGGCGGCATCGTCGTCCAGCGTAATCGTCCTGTCGGATAAAAAGAGTTTGTACATGATGACTGATATTGAAAAACGGATCGCCCGAAATTTATTGCAAATAAAGGCAATAAAATTAAATCCCGCAAACCATTTCACGTGGGCTTCGGGCTGGTTCTCGCCGATTTACTGCGACAACCGCAAAATCCTTTCCTATCCCGCCGTGCGCCGGGAGGTTTACGAAAGTTTCGCGGAAATCATCGCGGAAAAGTATCCCGAAGCCGAGATCATCGCCGGGGTCGCCACGGGAGCGATCGCCCACGGGGCGCTGGTGGCCGAAAAGCTGGGGAAACCGTTCATCTACGTCCGCTCCGCGCCCAAGAGCCACGGACTGACCAACCAGGTGGAAGGGGAATACCGCCCCGGCTCGCGCGTGGTCGTGGTGGAAGACCTCGTTTCCACGGGGGGGAGCAGCCTCGGCGCGGTGGAGGCCTTGCGCGACGCCGGATGCGAAGTGCTGGGCATGGTGGCGATTTTCACCTACGGTTTCCCGAAGGCGCAGGAGAATTTCCGGAAGGCCGGCGTGCGGCTCGACACCCTGAGCAACTACAACGCCATGATCGACTTGGCCGTCGAGCAGGGATACGTGCGGGAGGAAGACCTCGCCCGGCTCCGGGAGTGGCGCAGCAGCCCGGAAACGTGGGGCAAATAACCCTTTTTCAGGAAGGGGAGGATACGGCGGCGTACGGGTCTGCCCCGAAACCGCCGGAAAAAACGTCCGGGCGCATGCGTTCGGACGGGAAATGAACGTTATCACACTGAAACGGCCCTGTGCCTGCGGCAAACAGCGGGGACACGCAAAGGCCGGACAAGGAGGAAAACACGATGGAAAAATACGTCAGCAAACAGGTGCGGATCAACCGCTCCGACGCGTCGATTTATACGCTTTTGTCGGACTTCAACCATTTCACGCCGCTGCTCCGGGACAAGGTGGACGGCTGGACGGCCGACGCGGACACCTGCTCTTTCCAGGTCAAGGGGTTCACGGCCCGGCTGAAGATGGTGGAAAAGACCCCCTATTCCTGCATCAAGCTCACGGGAGACGACGGCTCGCCGTTCGAGTTCTTCTTCTGGATTCAGCTCAAGGGGCTGGCTCCGGACGATACCCGGATGCGGCTGACGCTTCACGCCAAACTCAACATGATGATGAAGATGATGGTAGGGAGCAAGCTGCAAAAGGGGCTGGACGACATCGCGGAAAAGATCGCGGAGGCCTTCAACCATGCTTCGGTTTAGGTTTTCCCGAACGGGAAAACGGCTGGCGGCGGTCGCGCTGGTTCTGCTGACGGCGGTTCCGGTGCGGGCGCAGTGGCTCCGGGTGACGGAAGAGGGCTTGCGGGAAAGCGTGGAGGCCCTTTGCAGTCCGGAGCTGGAAGGAAGGGCCGCCGGAAGCCGGGGGGACACGCTGGCGGCGCGGTGGATCCGCGACCGGCTGGCTTCGTACCGGGGAATGCGCCTGTTGTACGAAGACGGCATCGGGCCTTTTGCGGAGGAAGGCCGCGGAGAGACGGTGCGTTCGTTCAACGTGGCGGGCTGGCTCGAAGGGAACGACCCCGTCTTGCGGGATGAAGTGATCGTGGTGGGCGCCCATTACGACCACATGGGGCGGCAGGGTGAAGGCTATGACGCCGAAGTCCTCTACGGAGCCGACGACAACGCTTCGGGAACGGCCCTGACGCTGGAGCTGGCCGCGGAACTGGCCCGGAACCGGCGGGAGCTGCGCCGCAGCGTGCTGGTGGTGCTGTTCGGCGGGGAGGAGGCCGGCCTGCTGGGGTCGCGCCATTTCTGCGAAAACCCGCCGCTGCCGCAGGGGAAGCGGATCGCGGGGATGTTCAATTTCGACATGGTGGGACGCCTGACGACCGAACGGGGACTGCTCCTGCTGGGAGCGGATACGGCCTGCGGGCCGTGGGCTTTCCTGCGGGAAATTCCGCCTCCGCTGTCGGAGCTGGCCCCCGTGCATTACGAAAGGGAAACGCGGGCGGCGTCGGATTACCTGTCCTTCCTGCGGAAAGGGATTCCGGCCCTCTGTTTCAACACGGGCATCCACGCCGACTACCACAAGGCGGCGGACCGGCCGGAAAAGATCAATTATTACGGCATGAGGCTGATCGCGGATCACGCTTCCGCCGTGCTGGAAAAGCTGGTCCGGGAAGGGGCGCCGCTGACGCCCGACGGGAAAGCACAAGAAAAACGATAGGATGAAAAAGGGAAAAAACGTCGTATGGTTCATCGTGGCGCTGCTGCTGGTGGATCAGGTGGTGAAGATACTCGTCAAGACCCACATGACGCTGGACGAGATGATCCCCGTGTTCGGGAAATGGTTCTACATCCGGTTCATCGAGAATCCGGGGGCGGCCTACGGCTTCGAGCTGGGAGGCGATTACGGGAAGCTGTTCCTGAGCCTGTTCCGGATCGCGGCGGTGGCCGTGCTGATCTGGTACCTGCGCCGGCTGGTGAAACGGCACGCCCCGTCGGGGGTGATCGCGGGCTTCGCGCTGATTCTGGCCGGAGCGCTGGGGAACATCATCGACAGCGCGTTCTACGGGATGATCTTCAGCCAGTCGGGATTCGGGACGGTCGCCGGGCTGTTCCCGCCGGGGGGCGGCTATGCGGGGTTCCTGCACGGTCATGTGGTGGACATGCTCTATTTTCCCATCATCCGGTCGACCTACCCGGACTGGTTCCCGTGGGTCGGGGGACGGGATTTCGTCTTCTTCAGCCCGGTGTTCAACCTGGCGGACGCCTACATCTCGGTCGGGGTCATCTACCTGCTCCTTTTCCAGCGCAAATTCTTCAAATAGTTCCGGCAGGAAGGGGGGAACTGGTTTCCCTTATGTTATGTCCGGTTCGGGACGGCGGGAGTGAGGGTGGTTACGGGACGGTCGGAATGACGCGGGGTGATGAGGGTGAGAATGGTTGGGAGGAATCGGTTACAATGCGGCATTCCGAGCGCAACCGAGGAACACCGAAGGTGTACCGAGTCACTGACCGTAACCCGCAGTCGCCGCCGGAGCGGAAAAGGCGTAGGGAAGTAGCATGGGGCCGCAAGGCCCGACGTGAGGATCTCTGTCTGTTTATTTCTGTCGTTATACTTGACGGAGATTAATCCGCCTTCGGCGTCTTTTCGTTGCTCCTGCTCGGCAGAAAACAAATGTTAGCGCATAACCTTGGACGGATGTTACCTCCTTACAGTCGGTTAGCTCGTCCTGCCTAATGGCAGATCTCGGTTTATCTTCCCTTACGGTCGATTAGCTCATCCGGCCTTGCGGCTGATTTCGGTTTATCTTCCCTTCGGTCGATTAGCTCATCCGGCCTTGCGGCCGATTTCGGTTTCCTCCCTGCGCTTAATCCGTGCCGTCTTTACAGTCCGGGCACGGAATTATACTCGGTGAGATTGCCACGGCTTCTGACGAAGCCTCGCAATGACGCGAAAGGCAGCGGGGTGCGGAGGTTTGGGGGACGGGTGGAGTTGCGGGATGAGATTAAACTTCGCTACGCTTGTTTGACCTCCTTCTTGCTCGGCAAAGTCCTCGAGCGGTCTTTGCTCTCGCTGCGGGCGTTGGTTGCCGCGTCGCTCCGCTCCTCGCAATGACGTAAAAGCGATACTGTTCCCCGATGGCAGGAAGAACGCAAGGCCGAACGCCTGCATGGAAAACGACGGCGGGACGGTCACCGATCGTGATCGTCCCGCGTCGAATCCTCCGGGATTTTCCCGAACGGCAAAGAAGCCTCTCTACCGGTTCGCTGCGGCAGGCCGTTCGAAACCGTCGGCGGCCGCGCGTTGGCTCATGGCTTCCGTGCGGGCCGCCAGGTCGGGATGGGTGGAGAACAGCTGTTGCACCTTGCTGGTCTTGTTTCCGCCCATTTCGTCCTGCATCTTTTTCAGCTTCTCGAACGACATGGCCATCGCCCACGGATTGAGGCCGTGCCCCTTCAGGAACTCGTATCCGTAGTCGTCCGCCGCCCGCTCCTGCTTCTGGGAATAGGTGGCGCTCACCAGCGCCTCGCTCAGGTCGCCCATCTGCGAGTCGGAAAGTTTCGCCGCCGTACCGCCGGCCGCGCCGATCCCTTCCCGCAAGGCGGAGGAAAGGAGCGCCGTCCGGAACCCGGCCTTGGAGTCCTTGTTCATGTAATGGCCGATTTCATGCCCGATCACCCCGAGCAGTTCTTCGTCGCTCATGATGTCCATCAGGCCGGCGAACACCCGGATGTCGCCGTTGGCGCAGCAGAACGCATTCACGTCCACCACCCGGTAGGCCTTGATGTTCAGGCCGTCGGAGCCGTTGAACTTCTGGGTCAGGGAATCCAGCCGCACCGCGTAGGGATCGTCCCCTTCGCAGACGGGGTTGTGCGCATCCATCCAGTCCATGTACTCCTGGGCGTAGGCCGCCACCTGTTCGTCGGTCAGGGTGACCGCCTGCACGGTTTTCACCCCGGCGCTGATGGCCTTTTTCAGGTTGAACTGCGCGCTGGCCGTGCCGGCTCCCAGCAGGCATGCGGCCGCGACAAATACGAAACGTCTGATATTTTGCATGTTGTAAAAAAGTTAGTTCGAATCCGGGGACAAAAGTAGGCAAAATCCCCGGTATTGCGTTCCTTCCGGACGCTTTTCGTCGGTTCGAAGGAGAGAAAACCCCCGACCGGATTCCGAAACCCGAAACGGGCCTTTTCCGGACAAAGGCGTTTTCGTGAAAACGTCCCTTCCGACCGCCGGAAAAGCAGGCCCGCGACCCGGCTCCCTCCGTTCCGGGCCGAAAAAGGTTCCGCCGGCACAGGCTTTTTTCCTCTCCCTTCCGGGAAAAACGGCAGGTGCCGGTTCGGGGAAGCCGGATTTTTATTACCTTTCGGAAACCGAACGCTAACCGAAACAAAACTTATGCGAACCGCTTTTACCCGCACCAAACGGATGCTGCCGGTCCTGCTGGCCGTCGGCTGTTTCGCCGCCGCATCCGCTCGAAATCCCGTGACGCTCCGCGTGGAAGGAGCCCCGCCGGGCCTTCCGATCCAGCCCACCATGTACGGCATTTTCCTCGAAGACATCAACTTCGGGGCCGACGGGGGCCTTTACGCCGAACGGATCAAAAACCGCTCTTTCGAATTCGAGCATCCTTTCGTCGGCTGGCTGCCGTTCGGGGACGTGCGGATTCGGGCCGACCGGCCCTGTTTCGACCGGAATCCGCATTATGCCCGGCTGCATCAGCAGGGACGGGTACTGACCGGCACGGGCCTCGAAAACGAAGGGTTCCGCGGCATCGGCTTCGAAGCCGGGGAGGAATACCGCTTTTCGATGTACGCCCGCAATGTCGGCCAGGCTCCGGCCCGCTTCCGGCTCGAGCTGGTGGCGCGGGGCGACACGGTGGCCTCGGCCCGTGTGACGGTGACCGGGAAAGACTGGCACAAGGTTTCCGCCGTGCTGAAACCCAGGACGACCGAAGCCCGCGGACAGTTCCGGCTGTTGCTCCTCGGCGACGGAACGGCGGACGTGGATCACGTTTCCCTCTTTCCGGCCCGGACGTGGAAAGGCCGGGAAAACGGGATGCGGGAAGATCTGGCGCAGGCGCTCGCCGACCTGCATCCGGGGGTGTTCCGCTTCCCCGGCGGCTGCATCGTGGAGGGAACGACGCTCGACACCCGCTACCAATGGAAAAACAGCGTGGGGCCGGTGGAAAACCGCCCGATCAACATCAACCGCTGGAACTACACCCACAACCGGAAGGCCTACGATTACTATCAGTCCTACGGGCTGGGGTTCTACGAATATTTCCTGCTGAGCGAGGACATCGGAGCCGAACCGCTGCCGGTGGTGAGCTGCGGTATGGCCTGTCAGTTCGAGAACCGGAACGACGAGTCGGCCCATGTGCCGGTGGAAGAACTCGACCCCTACATTCAGGACGCGATCGACCTGGTGGAATTCGCCAACGGGGATGTCGCGACCCGCTGGGGGAAGCTGCGGGCCGAAATGGGGCATCCGGCGCCGTTCGGTCTGAAATTCATCGCCGTCGGCAACGAACAGTGGAGCGAAATGTATCCGGCGCGGCTGGAACGCTTCGTGAAGGCGCTCCGGGAAAAGTGTCCGGAAATCCGCATCGTCGGCAGCGCGGGGCCGCGGGCGTCGGGAGCCGATTTCGACTACCTCTGGCCGGAAATGAAGCGGCTCGGCGTCGATCTGGTGGACGAACACTACTACATGCCCCCGCAGTTTTTCTACGACAACGCCGCGCGGTACGACCGCTACGACCGGCAGGGGCCGAAGGTGTTCGCCGGGGAGTATGCGGCGCACCATCCCACGCGGGCGAACAATTTCGATACGGCCCTTTCGGAAGCGGCCTTCATGACCGGGCTGGAACGGAACGCGGACGTGGTGCACATGGCCACCTATGCGCCCCTGTTCGCTCACGTCGATGCCTGGCAGTGGCGCCCCGACCTGATCTGGTTCGACAACCTGAGCGTCGTCCGGACGCCGAACTACTACGTGCAGCAGATGTACGGCCGAAATGCGGGGACGCACGCCCTGCCCCTGACGCTGGACGGGAAACCGCTCACGGGACAGCAGCGGCTTTACGGCACGGCGGCCCGCGACGGGCGGACGGGGGAACTGATCCTGAAAATCGTGAATGCGGACAATCGCGACCGCCGGATCGAGGTGAAGCTGGACGGGGTGCGGGCCGAAGCGGAAGCGACGGCGACGATGCTGGCATCGGAAAACCTCGGCGCGGAAAACACGCTGACGGCTCCGGATGCCGTCCGTCCGGTCGCGTTCGCGGTGCCGGTGCAGGAAACCGGCCTGGTTTTCGATGCGAAGGCGCAATCCTTCAGCGTCATCCGAATCCCGGTGAACCGATCACGACCGTAGGTCGTGCGATCTAACCGACTGCAGGGAGGTAACACCCGCAACCGGTTCCTCCCGACCGACCCAATCCCCGCACCCTTGCGTCATCCTGAGGAGCGGCAACGCCGCGACGTGAGGATCTCTTTGCACACTGGATGAGATGCTCACGCTTCGCCTTCGGCTCCGCTCAGCATGACGCGAAGGCATTACCGTCAAGGTGGTTGTGAGACGGTCGGTATGCCGCGAAGGGACGGAGGGGCGGAGAAAGCGCAGGTTGATAACATCCGTCCAAGGTTATGCGCTAACGTTCATTTCCTAACGAGCAGGAGCAACGAAAAACCGCCGAAGGCGGATTAATCTCTGTCGAGTATAATGACAAAAATGAACACACAGAGATTGCCACGTCGCTCCGCTCCTCGCAATGACGCAATGTTTGCAGGGTTCTTCCTGTCATTTAAAACCTGTCGCCTTTGCCGTCATTCCGAGGAAAGCCCGCAGGGCTTGACGTGGGAACCGACGCACGCAGCGAGAACAAAGACCGCTTGCGGACTTTGCCGAGCAAGAAGGAGGTCAACGAGCGTAGCGATGTTTAATCTCTGTGTAACCTACAAACAGAAGTGGACAGACAGAGATGCTCACGCTCCGCCTTCGGCTTCGCTCAGCATGACGCGAAGGCATTACCGTCAAGGTGGTTGTGAGACGATCGGTATGCCGCGAAGGGACGGAGGTGCGGATTGAGATTCCCACGGCTTCTGGCGAAGCCTCGGAATGACGCGAAGGTTGGAGAATCGGGAAAGTCGGAAGGAACCGGTTGCAATGACGCCAAGCAAGGCGGTTTCGGAAAGTCGGAAGAAACCGATTATAATGCATCATTCCGAACCGGGCATGACGCGAAATACAGGAGTGTCGAAACATCGGCGCGCAACCTTTAGCGGATTGTCCCTCTTGTCCTTCCGGAACCGTTTCCCTACCTTTGCGGCAAATTTCGCAAGCCATGTTCTTCATCGTTTTCCTGCTGCTGGCGGGAATGTTCATCGGATACCGGGGAAGGAAGAAGGGCGCCGGAAAGGCGGGGCGGCTGATTTTCCCGGCCACCTGTCTGCTGCTGTTCCTGATGGGCGCGGAGGTCGGAAGCGACGCCGGGCTGCTGCGCCGGCTGGCCTCCCTCGGAAGCGACGCCCTGTGGATCACGGCCGGCAGCGTGCTGGGCAGTTGCCTGGCGGCGTTCGCGCTGTTCCGGCTGGTACCCGTCAAACCGTCCCGCAACGTCCGGTCATGAGGAACAGCCTGCTGATCCTCGGATGTTTCGCGGCGGGCATCGCCTTCGCCCGAACGGGATGGATGCCGGCGGCGCTCTCCGGCGGCCTCTCGCTGTATGCGCTGTGGCTGCTGATCCTGCTGGTGGGCATTTCCGTGGGGAGCGACGGCGAATGGCGGACGCTCCTCAAGCAGCAGCCCAAGGCCCTTTTCCTGCTGCCGGTGGGAACCGTGCTCGGAACCCTGGCCGGGGCCGCGGCGGTCGGTCTCCTGCTCGAAGGCCGTTCCGTGGGCGAATGTCTGGCCGTGGGTTCGGGCATGGGATACTATTCGCTCTCCTCCGTGCTGATCGGTCAGAGCCGCGGAGCGGAGCTGGGCACGGTGGCCCTGCTGTCCAACCTGATCCGGGAAATGACCGCTTTGCTGCTGGCCCCGCTGCTGGTAAAGGGGTTCGGGCCCCTGGCCCCCATCGCTTCGGGAGGCGCGACTTCCATGGACACGACGCTTCCCGTCATCACCCGCTGTGCGGGGAAGGAGTACGCCGTGCTGTCGGTGTTCCACGGGTTCTGCGTGGATTTCAGCGTCCCTTTTCTGGTCGCCTTTTTCCTCTCCTTCGCCTGACTTTCCGGTCGCGGGGGCCCGATTTTCCGGCGCATTTGACGCCAGAAATGTTCCGAAAGTGGAATGCCGTTTGCGGCAGCTGCAGCAGGCCCTGCGTCAAGACATTGAGCGACAGTCGACTGAAACGTGCCGGAAAACAGGGTTTCGTTCGGAGTGTCTGCTTCGCCGCGGCCTTTCGGACGAAAAAAACGTTAATTTTGTGATTCTTTCCGACGTAACGATGAATGAAATGAAACGTCTGTTTTTCCTGTTGTGCTGCGCGCTTTTCGGGGCCGGGTGCGAGCTGATCGAGTACCACCCCTATGAAGTGCGGCTGGAACACGGGAATCACGATTTGAACGCCGCGGCCATCGCCCGCATCGAATCCGCCTGCCGGGACAGGGACACCGTCCGTTTCGTGATGATGGGCGACGCCCAGCGGTTTTACGACGAGACGAGGGATTTCGTCCGGCACATCAACCGTCCGGATCAGGACAGCATCGACTTCGTGATCCTGGGCGGAGACCTTTCCGACTTCGGCCTGACGCGGGAGTTCGAATGGATCCACGACATCATGAAGGGCCTGAAGGTTCCCTACGTGGCCCTGATCGGGAACCACGACCTGCTGGGCAACGGACTGCAGGTTTTCCGGGCCATGTACGGCGACATCAATTTTTCCTTCGTCGCCGGGGACACCAAGTTCCTTTGCCTGAACACCAACGCGCTGGAATTCGATTACTCCGAGCCGGTGCCGGATTTCGTCTTCATCGAGAACGAGATCGGGGACACGGTTGTCCGGGATTACAGGCGCACGGTGGCCGTCATGCACGCCCAGCCTTACGGGGAGCAGTTCAACAACAACGTGGCGAAGGTGTTCCAGGCTTACCTGAAAAAATCGAGGAACCTCTCCTTCTGCCTTCACGCCCACGCCCACGGGCTGATGGTGAACGACTTTTTCGACGACGGCATCACCTATTACGGATGCAGCTGCATGAAAGACCGAAGTTACCTGCTGTTCACCCTGACCGAAGATTCCTACCGTTATGAAGTCGTTTATTATTAGCCTCCTGCCGGCCCTCCTGCTGACGTGGAGCGCGGACGGCGCTCCGTCGGGAAGCCCGACGGCGGAACGGGACACCCTTCCGGTCGCCGGAAGGCACGGGCCGGACACCGAGCATCCGTTTCTGATCCGGCGCGTGACCCTCCCCGCCCTGCAAATGTATCCGGGGCAGGAAAGCCTGTTGCAGGTGGCCCCCACGGGGTACCTGCGGGAAGTCCCGCCCCTGAAAAGGACGCCCGACCGTTACGTTCGGCGGGTCAAACGCTACCGGGACTTCTGGGAAGCCATCATTCCCGAATACACCAAGCTCCATTTCGCCGGGGGCATGGGGCTTCTTTCCTTCGGTTTCGGCTGGGACTACGGCCGGAAGAAGCAATGGGAAACCGATCTTTACATCGGTTTCGTCCCCCGCTTTTCCAGCGACCGGGCCAGCGCCACCTTCACGCTGAAACAGAACTACATTCCGTGGAAGATTCCGCTGGGCGGCTCGTGGAGCTTCGAACCGCTGGAAACGGGCCTTTACTTCAGCCGGGTCGTGGCGGACGGGAATTTCTGGGTGCGGGAGCCGAAAAAATACGGCGGCCCCTACTACCGGTTCGCCACCAGCTTCCGGGCCAACGTGTTCCTGGGACAGCGCATCACCCTCGGCCTGAGCCGGAAACACTTCAACAAGTCGCTGACTTTCTTCTACGAACTGAGCACCTGCGACCTCTACGTCGTGAGCGCTTTCACCAACAAATACCTGAACGTCACCGACATTCTCAGCCTGGCTTTCGGGCTGAAGTTCCAGATACTCTGACGGCGGACGGAAATTTTTTCAAGCGATAAGGTCATTATTCACAACCCGCCGATCCGTTTTTTATCCTAAATTTGTTCCGACCGGCTTTTTTCGGAAAGACTACCAACCCACCGATGATATGAAAAAACGGATCTTTTGCGTCCTGACGGGCGCCCTTTTCGCGGCCTTTTCCGGGTCCGCGCAAGACCTCAACGAACGGGTCTACAATTATCCCGTGCTGCATCCGCAGCAGAACAACCGGCGGATCGCCCCCAAACCCAGGGTCGAAGGCTGGGCCTCGCAGCGGGCGGAGGAGAAGCTGAACCGCGGACTGACCGTCCTGCGGAACCGGGACGGGAAGATGTATGTCAACTGGCGGCTGCTGAAATCCGACCCGGAAGGCGTGGCGTTCAACGTCTACCGCTCCGCCGGCGGAGGCCGGTTCGTCCGGATCAACGCCAAACCCGTTGCCGCCACCACCGATTTTACCGACACGCGGGCCGCGGCGGGGAGGAAATACCTCTACCGGGTCTGCCCGATCGTGAACGGGAAGGAAGGGGAGCCTTCCGAAACGGCGGAACCGATTCCCGGCGGCCTGAACTACACCTCCATTAAATTTCAGGGAAACTATCCGGCCCAGAAGGTGGCGCTGGCCGACCTGAACGGCGACGGCGTCTACGACTACATCATCAAGCAGCCGAACCAGGCGACCGACCCCGGCGTCTGGCGCCGCAGCCCGGAGACGTGGAAAATCGAAGCCTACCTGAGCGACGGCACGTTCCTCTGGCGCAAGGACCTCGGATGGAATATCGAACAGGGCGTGTGGTACTCCCCGTTCCTGGCCTGCGACCTGAACGGCGACGGCAAGGCCGAAATCGCGGTGAAGACGGCCCCGACCGACCGGGACTACCGCGACCGGGAAGGCCGGGTGGTGGGCACGCCGCCCTTCTACTACGGCGAGGGACAGGAAGCGGGAGGCAGCGCGGAACCGTGCCCCGAATACTGCTCCATCCTGGACGGCATGACCGGGGAGGAACTCGACCGTTGTCCGTGGCCCCCGCAGTCGCAGCGGGTCGGGGACTACGTGCGCAACAACCGGAACCAGATCGGAGTGGCCTACCTCGACGGCAAAACGCCGTGCCTGCTCCTGAACCGGGGCACCTACCGGGCCATGCTGCTCGACGCCTACCAGTTGAAAGGAAATAAGCTCGAAAAACTCTGGTCGTGGGACGGGGACGAGGAAAATCCCGCCATCCGTTCGCAGGGAGCGCACCAGATGGTTTCCGCCGACGTGGACGGCGACGGACGGGAGGAAGTCGTGCTGGGTTCCGTGGTGGTGGACGACAACGGCGAGTGCCTCTGGTCGGTCGGACTGGGACACCCCGACAAGGCTATCGTGGGGGACATCGACCCGTCGCATCCGGGACTGGAGATCCTCTATGCCATCGAAGTGTGGCATGACAAAAACGGCGTCGCGCTGGTGGATGCCCGAAGCGGGGAAATGCTCTGGAGCATCGGACACCACACCACTCATGTGGGCGACGGCATGGCGGCGGACATCGACCCGGCCTATCCGGGGCTGGAATGCTTCGCCCGCGAGGACAGGAAGGCCGGATCGGAAGACAAGTACATGTTCACCGCGCAGGGAGAACGGCTGGGCAGCTCGGCGGAAATCCCCGGCTGCCGCGACTGGTTCTGGTGGGACGCCGACCTGCTGCGGGAAACGACCGCTTCCCGTCCGGGACGTACCGGCTTCGACCTGGTGAAATACAAGGGGGACACCCTGACGCGGGGAATCGAGGGGAGAATCGTCCTGATCGGCGACATCCGGGGCGACTGGCGCGAGGAGATCGTGACGATGCTGCCGGGCGAGCTGCGCATCTATTCCACCGACATCCCGGCGGCCGACCGGCGGGTGTGCCTGATGCAGGACCCGCTTTACCGCTCCTACATCACCCACCGCTCGATGGGCTACGAACAGGCTCCGATGACCGGATTCTACCTGGGCGTCGATCCGGCGCAGGCGGCGCAGCACACGCCGCTGGTGAAAAAACGGGACATGCGGCCCTGAATCGCGCATATACATTCTCGAACCATATGAAAACCATTAAACCCATACCGTAAATGAACTGGAAAAAGACTTTCGCATGCGCGCTGGCCGGAACCGTGCTGGTCGGCTGCGGGCAGCCCGACGCGCAGCAGAAGCCCGACAAGAAAGAGGTGGTGAAGGCCATGGAACTGGCCAACGACTACTTCATGCAGAAATGGCCCGACACGGGCAAGGGAATCCCCTACCCGTCCCGCAACAAGGTGTACGAAAGCAACCTGTGGACGCGGGCGGTCTACTACGAAGGCCTGATGGCCCTCTACCGCACCAACAGCGATCCGCGCTGCCTGGCCTATGCGGTGGACTGGGGCGAAAAACACAAGTGGGACTTGCGCCGGGGCGTGACCACCCGCAACGCGGACAACCAGTGCTGCGGGCAGATTTACCTGGAACTCTACCAGCTCGACCCCAAGCCGGAACGGATCGCCATCATCAAGGAATCCATCGACCGGATGATGGACTCCACCAAGGTGGACGACTGGCACTGGATCGACGCCATCCAGATGGCGATGCCGATTTTCGCGCAGCTGGGCGTCATCACGGGCGACACGGCCTATTTCGACCGGGCCTATGAAATGTACGTCTATACCCGCGACCGCCACGGGGACAACGGGCTGTACAATCCGGAAGACCGCCTCTGGTGGCGGGACAAGGATTTCGATCCGCCCTACACCGAACCCAACGGCGAGGACTGCTACTGGTCGCGGGGGAACGGCTGGGTGGTGGCCGCGCTGGCCCGCGTGCTGGAAATCCTGCCGGAAAACGAAGTGCACCGGGGAGAATACATCGAGATGCTGCAGAACATGTGCGAAGCGCTCGTGCCGCTGCAACGGGAGGACGGCTTCTGGAACGTCAGCCTCCACGATCCGGATCACTACGGCGGGAAGGAACTGACCGGAACGGCGCTGTTCGCCTACGGCATGGCATGGGGCGTGAACAACGGCTACCTGGATGCGGCCACCTATGTGCCCGTGATTTACAGGGCGTGGAACGCGATGGTGAAGGATTCGCTCCATCCGAACGGTTTCCTGGGCTACGTCCAGGGGACGGGGAAAGAGCCGAAGGACGGCCAGCCCGTGACGTACGATTCGATGCCCGACTTCGAGGATTACGGGCTGGGGTGCTTCCTGTTGGCCGGTTCCGAGATTTGCAGGATGAACGATTAGGCGGCCGACGGAACCTATGCGTTTTCCCGGGTTCTTCCCGGCGAATACGAACTTCGGGTGACGGCCGAAGGCTACCTGCCTCATACGGCAGCGGTCGTCGTGGCGGATAACCGGGCCGTCGAAGTCGATGTGGCCCTGACGGTCGATGCGGGCACCGTATCGGCGATGGGGAAACGACTCGACAGCGTACAGCGCGCTATCTATTACGATGCCGCCGGACAAGACGCCGGCGCCGTATTCGGGATGGCTCAGAATCGTTGCGCGGACATGTTCGCGGGTTATTTCCACGATCCTTCTCCGGAAGCAGTCCTGAAAAATTCGGTCTACGACCTGGACAACGAGGCCAACGCCGTCATGTGGAAGGTCGCCTACGGGGAAATCATGCCGGCTATCGTCCGGACGGAGAAGTACGCCAAGGACAGGTATCCCGAAATCTACGCCATGGCCAAAATCCTCAAGGTGCTGGCCATGCACCGCGTTTGCGACATGTACGGCCCCATTCTCTATACCCGGTACGGGGCCGATCCGGAAGCGGTCGATACCCAGGAGGAAGCGTATGCCGCCTTTTTCGCCGATCTGGACGAAGCGACGGCCCTTCTTCGGGCTTTCAACGGGGATAATCATTTCGCTTCCTACGACCTGCTGATGCCCGACGGCAAACGGGATGCCGCTTCGTGGGTGAAATTCGCCAACTCGCTCCGGCTGAGACTGGCTCTCCGTATCTCCATGGCGGCCCCGGCATCGAGCCAAACCCAGGCGCAGAAAGCCCTCGATCCGACTGCCGGCGGGCTGCTGGAACTTCCCGAAGATCGGGTGGCCGTTTCGGCCGGCGGTGCCGGCGGGTATGTGAATCCCCTGGGCGTCCTCGCCGCCGGGGGCCGGGTGAAAATGAACGCCAACATGGAAAGCATAACGAGCGGGCACCGCGATCCGCGGCAGAGCGTCTGGTTCAAACCCGCTACCGCCGATCCGATACTCGGACAGTACCGGGGCATGCGGCAGGGTACGGGCAGCACGTCCGACAGTTACAGGGGAGTGTCGGATGCCAACATCCCACCTTCCGCGGATGCCGTGCTGATGCGCGCGTCCGAGGTGTGGTTCCTGAGGGCCGAAGCCGCCTTGCGGGGATACTCCGCGGAAAACGTGAAGACATGCTACGAGGAGGGCGTAAGGTGTTCGTTCGCCGAGAACGGGGTGTCGGGCGTGAATGAGTATCTGGGAAGCGATAATGTTCCGGCCGATTTTGTCGATCCGTTCGACCCGAACAACAGTTTCGAATCGTGGTCGGTCGTTTCCCCGAAATGGAACGACGGGGAAGACCCGGAAACAAAACTCGAAAAGATTATCACCCAAAAGTGGCTGGCCTGCTTCCCCGAAGGATGCGAAGCCTGGACCGAGAAACGCCGTACGGGGTATCCTAGTTTGGCTGCGGTGAAGGAGAACCGCAGCGGGGGCACCATAGACACCAACATCGGCATTCGCCGTCTGCTGTTTCCGCAGGATGCGGCGCATTATCCGGAACTGGTGGACGCTCTCGGCGGATCGGACAACGGAGGCACCCGGTTGTGGTGGGACACCGGACACAATTTTTGACCGAAAAGGCCCGGACGGTTTATCGAATGCCTCCGGGCCTTTTCTTTCTCCGACATTCCGCCCTCCCGACCCCCCGCGCCTTTGCGCCTTTGCGTCATTGCAGCCGCCCCGCAACGGAATGCCGGGGAAATCCGTGCGTCCGGGCAGGGAGGGAAACCGAAATCAGCCGTAAGGCTGGGTGAGCTAACCGACTGTAAGGAGGTAACAACAGCTAAAGATTATGCGCTAACATTCGTTTCCTGCCGAGCAACAACAACTAAGAACCACCGAAGGCGGGTTAATCTCTGTCAAATATAATACAGAAAGAAACAAACAGAGATTGCCACGTCGCTCCGCTCCTCGCAATGACGCGGGGTAGCAGGGTCTCGGAAAGCTCGTACGTAACCGGTTGCAGGTGTTACCCCCTTGCAGTCGGTTAGCTCGCCCTGCCTAATGGCAGACCTCGGTCCTCTCCCTGCGCTTTTTCCGTGCTGTCTTTTGCCGGAGGATCGGACTTTCCCGCAAACTTGTCGATACCCGCCGATGCAACCGACCTTCCGGGGTCGCCGGAACGACCGGTCGGAGCGTGAAAATAAGTATTTATACTTAGTCGAAATACGTCTTATCACCACCTTTCCGTATGCTTTTCCCGCCTTATTTTTGTATCGTCGTTCGGTGCGGCTTACAAAAAAGGATTTTTTCATGGGGAAATACTACGACATGCTTTGCCGGGACGTGCGGTTCGTGGAAGGGCTGAAAGCCTGCATGAACTGCGGCGTCTGCACGGGCGTGTGTCCGGCGGCGGAGTTCTACCACTACGATCCCCGGCAGATCGTCGCCCAGGTGCAGACCGGAGACGACGACGTGATCGAGGAACTGCTGAAGGGGGACACCATCTGGTACTGCGGCGAATGCATGTCCTGCAAGCCCCGGTGTCCGCGCGGGAACATCCCCGGCGCGATCATTCAGGCCCTGCGCACCCTCTCCCAGCAGCTCGGCTTTTTCACCGAGTCGGAAAAGGGGCGGCAGCAGCTCGCCCTGAAGCGGGTGGTCGGGCAGAATATTCTGGACACGGGCTACTGCGTCTTCCCGAAGGCGGTGGCGCCCCGGTTGCACCCGGAACAGGGCCCCGTCTGGGAATGGATCTACGACCACGACCGGGACGTCTTCGAGCGGTTCACCGAGAACTACCTCAAGGCCGGAGCCGGCCCCGTGCGGAAGATCGACGACGAAAACCTAGAGGAAGTGCGCCGGATTTTCGACGTGACGGGCGGAACGGCGTTTTTCGACAACATCGAAAAGTGCTCGAAGGCAGCGGCGGAAAAACTCGGCATGGACGCCGATTCGGAAGAATATTTCCATTTCATCTATACGGCCAACGATGGCACCCATTCGCGGGAGTGATGTTGGGGTGCCAGGAGGGGGAAGGGCGGCTTTGCTCCGAAGGGGCGGCACGACGGACCGAAGGGAGTGAAGAAGCGGAACAATAGCCCCTCTCCGGCGGGAAGCAAGAAAGGGGGAAGCGAGACAGTAGGAGGCCGGAAGGTGAACCGACAGCCGCCTGTAGAAACGGGAAACGGGAGGACGCGACGGGCCGGTGAGGATGGAAAAACGGGAGGCCGAACGGGAAAAGGGCCGGGGAAACGGAAAGAGAAACAACAGGCGGGGACGGAGGAGCGAGGGAACGGGGGCAAAAGGGAAGGCGGACGGGCCTGCGAAAATGGAGCGAGGAGCGGGAGGAAAGCGCGCCGGCGGAAGGGCGGTGCGGGAAATGAAAACGTAAGGGCATGAAAAAGAACAACTGGGCGGAATACCAGAAGGAGATCGCCGACGACAAATACTACTACGTGCGCAGCTGCATCCGGCAGAACTTTTTTCCGGGTTCGGAAGCGGCCTTTCTGAACATCCTGCGCAACGAGCTGGGGCGCGACATCTGCGATGATCCCAACCACACTTCCTGCACGGGAATCGGGTATCACTCGGACATCGTGCCGCTGGAAACCACGATGGCCGTGATCGCCCGGCAGTTCGCCATGATGACCGAAGCGGGATACGAAAACATGGTGGCCTCCTGCATCACCTCCTTCGGCCTCTATTCGGAGGTGATCGACATGTGGGAGCACTTTCCGGAGACGGAAGAGAAGGCGCGGGAGAACCTCTACAAGGCGACCGGACGGGAGTTTAAAAAACCGAAAAATCTGGCGCACGCCTCGGACGTCGTTTTCCACCACCGGGAAGCGATCGCGGCGCGGGGCAAACACCGGCTGGTGAACGCCTCCACGGGGGCTCCGCTGCGGGGCGTGGAGCACATCGGCTGCCACTACGCCAAGATTTTCCCGAAAAAGGGGGTCGGCGGCTCGGAATTCCCCTACGTGCTGGCGGGGATGATCGAAGCCTGGGGCGGCGAGGTGGTGGACTATCCGGAACGGCGCCACTGCTGCGGCTTCGGGTTCCGCAACTACCTCGTGATGGCCAACCGGGGTTCCTCGGTGGCCAATTCCAAGAAGAAGTTCGAGTCGATGGCGCCCTACAAGCCGGACTTCATCGTGGCCAACTGCCCCGGCTGCGCGATGTTTCTCGACCGATGGCAGTACGCCATCAGCGAAATGGAAGGGGTCACCTACGGGGAAAACGGAGGAATTCCGGTGCTGACCTACGAGGAACTGGCCGGGCTGGTGCTGGGCTACGATCCCTGGGAGCTGGGGATGCAGATGCATCAGGTGCCCGTGGAATCCCTGCTGGACAAAATGGGCGTCGAATACGATCCGGGGGCCAAATACCTCGGCCGGGACGGGAAGTACATCGGACGCCCGGAAGACACCGCCCTCGGCGGCTGCTCGCGTTGCTAACCCACGACACAAGTACAAGATAAACGCATGGAGAATACGATAGCGATCATCGGCGGCGGCGTGGCCGGCATGCAGGCCGCCCTGACCCTGAAAGAACTGGGGATGCGCCCCGTCATCCTCGAAAGGGAGGAACGGCTGGGCGGAAAGCTCAACACGTGGGACCGGCTGTTCCCGACGTGGACGCCCGCGCGGGAAGTGCTCGACCCCCTGCTGGAAGCGGTGCGCGGCGCCGGAATCGAGGTGCGTCTGGGCGCGGCCGTGGAAGGCGTGTCCCCGGACGGACGGGGCGTGACGCTGGCCGGCGGAGAACGGCTGGCGGCGGAAGCCGTGGTGGTGGCTTCGGGGTTCGACCTGTTCGACGCCCGGCTGAAGGAGGAATACGGCTACGGCATCTATGACAACGTGATCACCTCGGCCGATCTGGAAACGATGTTCCGGGAAAAACGGGTGCTCACGGCCGACGGGCGCGTGCCCCGGCGGGTGGCGATCCTCCACTGCGTCGGGTCGCGGGACGAAAAGGTGAAGCAGAACCACTGTTCGCGGGTGTGCTGCATCACGGGGGTGAAGCAGGCGATGGAAATCCGGGAGCTGTATCCGGAGTGCGAAGTGTTCAATTTCTACATGGACATGCGGATGTTCGGCCCCGGTTACGAAGAAATTTACCGGCAGTCGCAGGAGGAATACAAGGTGGTGCACATCCGGGGGCGCATTTCGGAGGTCAGCCCCACGCTGGACGGGCGGCTGCAGATGAAGACGGAAGACACGCTGATCGGCCGGCCGATGAAGATGGAGGCCGACATGCTGGTGCTGCTGGTGGGGATGTGTCCGGCCCGGAGCAACCGGAGCCTGGCCGTGTCGGGGAACCTGTCGCTCGGCGACAGCGGTTTCTTCGCGGCGGCGGACGCGTTCCGGGGCAACACCCGCTGCGGGGAAAACGGACGGATTTTCTTCGCGGGAACCGCCACGGCCCCGAAAAACGTCGGGGAATCGCTGAACGAGGGGACGGCGGCGGCGTGGCAGGCGTACCGCTCGGTGAAAGGAGGGGCGTCGTGGTAGACTGGGGCTATACGATCAACAAGCCGCGGGCGATCGCCTACGACGCGAACGACCACACGTGGGAGAACGCCCTGCAGGAAGCGGTGCCGGTGCTCCGCTCGTGCATCGGCTGCGGCAACTGCACGGCCACGTGTACGGCGGGAAACTTCGTGCCGTTCAACATCCGGAAGCTCCAGACGCTCGTGCGGCGCGGGGAGTACGCCGGGCTGCGGAAGGAACTGGACAAGTGCATGCTGTGCGGCAAGTGCCGGCTGGTGTGCCCGCGGGGGATCAACACCCGGAAGATGATCGTCACCCTCAAGCGGCTGCTGGCCCAGCCGGTCGCGGCGGGCATTCCGGTCGCTCCGGGAGCGGCTTCGACGGCGGGGCAACGTTGAGGGACGGCAACGGGAAGGCCGGAATGACGCAAGGGCGTGAGGCTTCAGAACGGCAGGAAGAACATGATCCGAACGCGTCATGCTGAACCGAGCAGGGCCAAAGGAAAAGGAGGCTTCGGAGCCGCGGACGAAGCGTAAGCCCATCGCCGCCGCCGGGAACAGGAAGACCGCCCTGTCATAAACAGGAACGGGAAAGCGGAAAGCCCTCGGCCCGGAAATAAAGAAAAATATTGCATACGAGTGACATGAATACACATTTCGACCCGTTCGTCATACCGTTTACCCTGGGGGTGATTTACCTGTTCGCCGTCGTCGTCTGGCGTTACGTCAAATGGTTCGCCGAACTGCCCGAAGCCGACCGCCGGGCGTTCCGGCATGCGCTTTTCACCGTGCGGAGCCTCAAAGCCGTACGGGAAGTCGTGGAGGAAGCCCTCCTTCACAAGAGCATCCTCCGGGTGAACCCCCTGCTCTGGTACATGCACCTGAGCTTCGCGCTGGGCTGGTTCCTGCTGATCGTCATCGGGAAATTCGAAACGTCGGCCTACCTCAAGGAAGCCTTCAACCCGCCCCACGTCCATGTTTTCTTCCGCTATTTCTACCCCGAGGAGCCGTTCCGTTTCCACCGGGGGTTCAACTACGCCTTCCTGATGGACGCCGTGCTGCTGTTCATCCTGTCGGGGGTCGCGCTGGCGTGGTTCAAGCGGCTGCGGGCCTCGTGGCTGGGGATGAAGAAGACCACCAAACACACGCGCGGCGACCGGATGGCGCTGGCGGCGCTCTGGGTCGTCTTCCCGGCCCGGCTGCTGGCCGAAAGCGCCACCTGCGGCATCCACCAGACCGGCGACTTTCTGACCCATTCCACGGGGATGGCGCTGGCGGGGATGGTGGGGCCCGACGCCCTGCGGATGATGGAGCTGCCCGCGTGGTGGATTTACTCGCTGGCGCTGGGGATGTTCTTCGTGGCGATGCCCTATTCCCGGTACATGCACATTTTCACGGAGGTGCCCCACATTTTCCTGCGTCACTACGGCATCCGGGGCGGGGACAAGCCGGGATCGGCGGACAACTTCCAGATTCAGGCCTGCTCCCGCTGCGGCGTCTGCATCGACCCCTGCCAGCTCCAGAGCGCGGCGGCGATGAACGACGTACAGTCCGTCTATTTTTTGCGCGACCGCCGGTACGGGCTGCTGACCGATCCGGTGGCGGACAACTGCCTGATGTGCGGCCGGTGCGAAACCCGCTGTCCGGTGCACATCGACCTGAACCGGCTCCGGCTGAACAGCCGGACGGCGCGGGCGGAAAAGGCCGTGCCGCTGACCGACGATCGCTATGCCTACCTCCGCGGGGAAGACCGCTCGGAGGGGACGGGCAAGGTGGGCTATTTCGCCGGCTGCATGACCCTGCTGTCGGCCCCGGTGATGACCGCCATGCAACGGATTTTCGACGCCGCGGGCGAGGAGGTCTGGTGGGCGGACAAGGCGGGCGGCGTCTGCTGCGGACGACCCCTGAAACTTTCGGGCGAAACCGACGCGGCCCGCAGGCTGATGGACTACAACAAGGCGCTTTTCGAGAAGCACGGCATCACGACGCTGGTGACCTCCTGTCCGATCTGTCTGAAGGTTTTCCGGGAAGATTACCATCTGGAAGGGATCGAGGTGATCCACCATTCGCAATACTTCCTGCGGTTATTGGAGGCGGGCAGGCTGAAGCTGAAAGCCTCCGGAGCGACGCTGACCTATCACGACCCCTGCGAACTGGGCCGCGGGCTGGGCATCTACGACGAACCGCGGGCGGTGCTGGCCCGGCTGGGAACGCTCGCGGAACCGAAGCAGACGAAGAAACACGCCCTGTGCTGCGGGGGAAGTGTGGCGAATTTCGTGCTGAATTCGCAGCAGGAGAACCGCATCGCCACGGATGCGGCCGCGGTCTATGCGGCCACGGGGGCCGAAACGCTGGTGACGGCGTGTCCCCAGTGCAAGAGCACCTTCCGGCGCAACAGCGCCCTGCCGGTCAGCGATCTGGCCGAAGCGGTGGCCGCCGCCCTGGAAGTTCCGGCGTCGGCGCACCGGATACCGGCTGCGGCAGGAAGGACGGCCGCTCCGGCGGCTTCTTAAAAGGACTGTGCCGCTTTTTTCAAGGGTCGGGGTTGCGGATGGTTGCGGAAGGCCGGGAGGATTCGAAGGCCCTGCGAGTTCTCCGGCTGCAATGCGTCATTCCGAGGAAAGCCCGGAGGGCTTGACGCGGGAATCTGTGCAAAATATAAAAACAGAAACAGACAGAGATTAATCCGCCTTCGGCGGTTTTTCGTTGCTCCCGCTCGGCAGGAAATGAACGGTAGCGTATCATCTTTAGCTGTTGTTACCTCCTTGCAGTCGGTTAACTCGCCCTGCTTCGCAGACCTCGGTTTTCCTCCCTGCGCTTAATCCGTGCCGTCCCTGACGGGACGACCACAGGCTACGGTTGGTGAGCTCGCAGGGCCGAAGGCTCTGCTCGGTTCGCAATGGCGCAGGGTATCAAGGAACGGGGGGCTGCGGGACAGTTGGGAGGTTTTCCCTGATATTGAGATTCCCACGTCGGGCCTTGCGGCCCTCCTCGGAATGACGCAGGGGCATTATTGGTACGGATGGCCACGTGACGACCACGGGCTGCGGTCGTCACGTCAGTGACGGCACGGGAACAACGCAGGGAGGTAGCATCCGCAACGACGACGTAAGCATCCCAACCCCGTAACCCTTTAGCGGAGGCCGTCTCCCTGCCCTCCCCTCCTGTCCGTGAAAATCCTGTCGTTCACAATAAAAGCCGCCGGAACGAGTTATTTAAGGAGAGGGAAGGAAGGCCGCAGGGTTTTGCGAATTTTTTACTACCTTCGCCGCGGTGTAATCTACGGTTTTTATGCGGTTTATCGGAAAAACGGGAATGACGCTCTTTTTGCTGGGCGCGCTGGCGGCCTGCAAAAAGACCGACTACGACGTGCCCGCCCAACGGACGGCCATCGAAAATTACCTCCGCGGACAACAGGTGGAATACACACAGCAGGACTGGGTGTACAAATACGCCGACCCGGCTACGGAGGAAGGTCCCGTGCTGCACCGGGGGGATTCCGTCTATTTCCATTACAGCGGTTACCTTTTCGCCAGCGGAATCGGGGCGCTTTTCACCACCAACATCGAAGCCGACGCGGAAGAGGCGGGGTTCGACAAGACCTATATGGACTTCTCTCCGAAAGGGATACTCCTCGGAGACGGCTCGGTGCTGCGGGGGCTGGAACTGGGGTTGCCGGGATCGCGGCCGGGAGAAACGGTGTACCTTTTCCTGACGCCCGACCTGGCCTACGGCGAAGACATCGTGGGCGTGGTTCGGCCTGGAAAGTCGGTGGTGTTCAAGGTGGTCATCGACCGGGTGGTCAAATGAATTTAAGGGAGCAATGCGAAACAACATGAAAAAAACATTTTTCGGCGCTTTGATCGTAACGGCGGCCCTGCTGACGGGGCTCGTTTCGTGTGCGGAAACGGAAGACACCGACCTGACGGCTTTCCGGCAGGAGGCTTTCGACGTCTGGATGAAGAAATACCATCCGCAGGCCGAACGGCAGGAAAGCGGCATGTACGTGGAATGGATCGAGCGAAATCCGGAAGGGCGCCCTCTGTATGAAGGATACTGGATGAAACTCGACTACACGGGGATGCTGAAGAACGAAGAGGTTTTCGTCTCCCGTTCCAGGCAGATCGCCAAACAGGTGGGCTTTTTCGCCTACACGACCAACTATGTGCCGGAGTTCATGGAATACTACCCCGCCTCCACGGGAACGATCACCGGCGGCGGGTTCTGGAGCCTGGCTCCGGGGCAGATTCTGGCCCTGCAGACGATGAACGAGGGGGATTCGCTGCGGATTTACCTGCCCCCGTCGCTTTCCTACGCGGGATACGGATTCTACGGTTCCGACGGGTACAGCCCCGCCAACATGACGGTGGAACCGGGGACGCCCCTGATCTTCGACATGAAGCTGAACGAAGTGATCCCCGATCCGGTGCTTTATGGGGCGAAGCAGGTGGAAGCGTATGCGCAGAACGAGTTGGGAATCGCCGATCTCGCCGATACGGTGAAGGTCGGGATGTACCTCAAGATTCTCGAACCCAAGCCCCAGGGTGACTCCATCGGGCGGGATTCCTCGCTGTCGGTCTATTACATCGGCCGGCTGCTCGACGGCTTCATCTTCGATACGAACATCGACACGATCGCCGTCCAGAACAACATTTACAGCACCGACAAATCCTATATGCCCCTGACGTTCAAACCGGGGGACGACGACGAGGGGGCCCCGATCGAAGGCTTCCGCGCGGCCACGCTCGAAATGCGGCGGGGAGAATGGGCCCGCACGGTGTTCGTTTCGGGCCTCGGATACGGAGCGGCGGGAAATTCCCCGTCTATTCCGGCCTATGCGCCGCTGGTGTTCGACATCTACGTGGAACCGGTCGACCGGGGAGACGACGAGGAGGAATAAGAGAGGACGGAGACGCCGGCTTCGGACGGAAGTTTATCGGGGAGTGCACAAAGGTGCGCTCCTTTTTCTTTCGGGGGAATCGGTTTTGCAGGGAGGCAGGGCGGTTGGCGGAGGGGTGGCGGACAGTCGGAATGACTCGGGGGCGTTATCGGTACGGATGGCCGGAGGACGGTCGGAATGACGACGCAGGGTAGCGGGGATAAAGGCGGTTGCAGGACGGCTGGAAAGGCCCGGAGACAATCGGCTGTGACGATGAGATTGCCACAAGGACGGGAGGGGTCGGTTGCGGAGGTTATCCCCCCGGAACCGGGCCGCTGTGAAGAACGTTTTGCCGATAACTCCTGTCGGGGAATGAACAAAACCGGAAAATATCGTTAAATTTGTGTTTTCTAATCGGATGTCTCATGTTGGATGCCATACGAAAACCCGTTGCGGAGGAGTTGCAGCGGTTCAACCGGCTGGTGGAGGAACGCTTTGAATCGGGCGACGGACTCATCGCGTCCATCCTGACCTATGTGCTGGAGCAAAAGGGAAAACAGATGCGCCCCCTGCTGGTGCTGCTGACCGCGGGCCTGAACGGGAAAGTCGGCGACCTGGCCCTGACCGGGGCCATGCTCGCGGAAATGGCGCACACCTCCTCCCTGATCCACGACGATGTGGTGGACGAAGCGCACATGCGCCGGGGACAGTTGTCCGTAAACGCCGTCTGGCGTTCCAAAACGGCGGTGCTGGCCGGAGACTACCTGCTGGCTCAGGCCATGGACACGTCGCTGCGGGACGGCGGGGAAAAGCTCCTGCCGCCCATCATCGAGGCTTTCCGGGAACTGGCCGAAGGGGAGCTGATCCAGCTGGAACACGCCTCCCGGCTGGACATGACCGAAGCGCTCTACTACGAAATCATCCGGAAGAAAACCGCTTCGCTGCTGGGCGCCTGCGGAGCGATGGGGGCGATCGCCGCGGAGGCAGGCTCTGCCGCGGAGGAAGACATGCGGACGTTCGGAACGTGCATCGGAATGGCGTTTCAAATCCGGGACGACATGCTCGACTACGAGGGGGCACGGACGGGAAAGCCGGAGTGCGAAGACCTTCGGGAGCGAAAGGTGACCCTGCCGCTGCTGTATCTGCTCGACCGGGCGGAACCGGCGGAGCGCAAACAGCTGATCCGGCTGCTCTGCCGGGCGGAGGAAGACGAGGCGGCGGTGACGGCCCTGCGCGAACGGGTGCTCCGGGGCGGCGGGATGGACCATGCGGAACAGGCGATGGCCGGTTTCCGCGACAAGGCCCTGGCGGTGCTGGAACGGTACCCGGATTCGCCGTACCGGGAGTCGCTCCGGCTCTACTGCCGCTACATCCTCGAACGGGACCGGTAATCCCTCTTACGGGGGAGGGCGGCGGGTTTCGGGGAAACCGGAAGTTCCCACCCTTTTGAGTGTTCCTTCCCCGGCTCCGAAGCCGGAAGCAGGTTTAAGGGGGGATTGTGAGAAAACCCGCCGGAAAGATTTCCGGCCCCGTACGCTTTCCGAATCCGGTTTTCCCCGTCCGAGAGTGAAAGAAAACAAGCAAAAAATGTCTCTGCCATTTTTCCGGAAGGCCCGAAAAACGTATCTTTGCAGGACGGGAACCGAGCATGGCCGTAGGCCATGCGAGCTCACCGACCGGTCGCTCCGGCGACCCCGGCAGGTTGGCTGCGTCAGAGGGTATCGGCAAGTTTGCGGGAAAATCCGATCCTCCGGTAAAAGACGGCACGGATTGAGCGCAGGGAGGTAGCATTAGCGGCAACGCCGCAACGTGAGGATCCCTGTCAGACACAAAGGCACAACAGAGATTCCCCCGTCAGGCCTTACGGCCCAAGCTACTTCCCTCCGTTGTATCCGCCCCGCCGCTCCGGCGGCGACAGCGGACTCCGGTCAGTGAGACTCGCATGACTTGCGGTCATGCTCGGTTCGGAATGACGCGGAGGAGACTGGGAGAGCGGATGGGTGCAGGGGACGGAACGGCTGGAAGAGCTCGGCTGCAAACCGTCATGCTGAACCGAGGAATACCTTCGGTATTCCGAGCTCACCGACCGGTCGCTCCGGCGACCCCGGCAGGTCGGTTGCGTCGGCGGGTATCGGCAAGTTTGCGGGAAAGTCCGATCCTCCGGTAAAAGACGGCACGGATTGAGCGCAGGGAGGCAGCATTCGAAGCCGAAGGCGGAGCGTGAGCATCTCATTCGGGGGTGCATCGCTTCATTCCGAGACTTCGTAAGAAGCCATGCGGAATCGCCGGTCGCAAGCAGGCGACGCCCCGGCCTTCCGGAGCGTCTTTTCCCGCGAACGTATTTCCATAAAATCGAAACGCTTTGAGCAGACCCAAAAAACAGGACAAAACGGCCGGAACCGCAGCCGAATCCCGCGGAAAATACGTGGAAACCCCGCTGATGAAACAGTACTACGACGTGAAGGCCGTGCATCCGGACGCCGTGCTGCTGTTCCGCGTCGGAGACTTTTACGAAACCTTCGGCGACGACGCTATCAAGGCCAGCCGCATCCTGGGGATCACCCTCACGCGGCGGGCCAACGGTTCGGCCTCCTCGGTCGAATTGGCCGGTTTCCCCTATCACGCCCTCGACACCTACCTGCCGAAACTCGTGCGGGCCGGGGAGCGCGTGGCCATCTGCGACCAGCTCGAAGACCCCAAGATGACGAAAAAAATCGTCAAGCGGGGCATCACGGAACTCGTGACTCCGGGGGTTTCCTTTCACGAAAACATCCTAAGCCACAAGGAGAACACCTTCGTGGCCTGCGTCTGCTTCGGCAAGAAGCGCACGGGCGCGGCCTTTCTGGACGTCTCGACCGGGGAATTCTATGCGGCGGAAGGGAACGACGAGTATGTGGACAAGCTCCTTTCCAACCTCGCCCCCAAGGAAGTGATCTACCAGAAAGGGTATGAAAAGGATTTCACCGAGGCGTTCGGGGACTCGTTCTACACCTACCGGCTGGAGGAATGGATGTTCACCCCCGAACGGAACCGCGAAAAACTGGCGGCCCAGCTCGGCTGTCAGTCCCTCAAGGGGTTCGGCGTCGAACACATGGACGCGGCGGTCACCGCGGCGGGGGCGATTCTCTACTATCTCGATTTCACGGAACACAAGCACACCGGCCACATCACCTCGATCTCCCGGATCGACGAGGACAAATACGTGTGGATCGACCGTTTCACGATCCGGAACCTGGAGCTTTTCGCCTCCAACAGCGAGCGGGGGCGGAGCTTTTCGGAGGTGCTCGACCGCACGGTTTCCCCGATGGGAGGGCGGATGCTGCGTCGCTGGATTTCCCTGCCGCTGAAGGACAAGGCGGAGATCGACGCCCGGCTCGATGTGACGGGGTACCTGATGGGGCATGAAGAAGCGCGGGAGGAACTGGAACGCCTGCTGGATCGGGTGGGCGACCTGGAACGGATCATCTCGAAGATTGCCGTGGGCCGGGTGACCCCGCGGGAAGTGGTGCAGCTCAAGAACGCCCTCTATGCGGTCGAGGAAATCCGGAACCTGGCCGCCGGGGCCGAAAACCCGCAGCTCCGGGAATGGGGCGAGCGGCTGGACGTGTGTCCGGAGGTGCGCACCCGGATCGAAACCCGCATCTATCCCGACCCGTCGAACCAGATTCAGAAGGGGGGCGTGATCGCCGACGGGGTGGACGTGGAGCTGGACGAACTGCGCCGCATCGCCCTGCACGGGAAGGAGTTCCTGAACGGCATTCAGGAGCGCGAAAGCGAACGCACGGGCATCCCTTCGCTCAAGATCAGCTTCAACAACGTGTTCGGCTACTACATCGAAGTGCGCAACACGCACAGGGACAAGGTGCCGGAAGAGTGGATCCGCAAGCAGACGCTGGTCAACGCCGAACGCTACATCACGGCGGAGCTCAAGGAATACGAAGAAAAAATACTGGGGGCGGAGGAAAAGATTCTGGCCATCGAACAGCGGATTTACGCCGAGCTGCTGGCCGAGCTGGGCGCCTACGTGCACCGCATCCAGTGCGATGCCTCGATCGTGGCGCGGCTGGACTGCCTGCTTTCTTTCGCCCGGATCGCCGTCGAGCGGAAGTATTGCCGTCCGCAGATCGCCGAACGCAACGCGATTGACATCCGGCAGGGGCGGCATCCGGTGATCGAAACCGCCCTTCCGATCGGGGAGGAATACGTGCCCAACGACGTCTATCTGGACGACGAAAAGCAGCAGATCATGATGATCACCGGGCCGAACATGTCCGGGAAATCGGCCCTGTTGCGGCAGACGGCGCTGATCGTGCTGATGGCCCAGATCGGCTGCTACGTCCCGGCGGCGAGCGCGGAAATCGGCATCGTGGACAAGATTTTCACGCGCGTCGGGGCGTCGGACAACATTTCGCAGGGGGAATCCACCTTCATGGTCGAAATGCTCGAATCGGCCAGCATCCTGAACAACATCTCGGAGCGGAGCCTCGTGCTGCTGGATGAAATCGGCCGCGGCACCAGCACCTACGACGGCATCTCCATTGCGTGGGCGATGGTGGAGTACATCCACGAGCATCCGAAAGCGAAGGCTAAGACCCTGTTCGCCACGCACTACCACGAGCTGAACGAGATGGAGAACCTCTACGAGCGGGTGAAGAACTACCACGTTTCGGTGAAGGAGGTGGATCGCAGCGTGGTGTTCCTGCGCAAGCTGATGCGGGGAGGCACGGAACATTCGTTCGGGATTCACGTTGCCCGGATGGCGGGGATGCCGCGGAGCATCATCGCCCGCGCGTCGAAGATACTGAAGGACATGGAGGAAAGCCACCGCGGCAGCGGCATCGGGGACACGACGGCGGGGCTGCCCAAGACCCCGAAGGGCGGGGACATGCAGCTGAGCATTTTCCAGCTGGAAGACCCGGTGCTGAAACAAATCCGCGACGAAATCCGCGACCTGGACATCGACTCGCTGACGCCTCTCGAAGCCCTGAACAAGCTGAGCGAAATCAAGAAACTTTCCGGACTGTAGATAGGGGAGTAGCATCCGCAGCCGGTTACGCGCCGACACCGAGAAGCGACGCGGCAATCTCTGCATAGCATGATGACAGAAATGAATAGACAGAGATTCCCACGTCAAACCTTCGGAATGTTACTTCCTTCCGCTGTTTCCGTGCCGGTCTTTCAGACCGACCACGGACAATGTTACTTCTCTCCGCTGTATCCGCACCATTCCTGCGGAATGACTGCGGGCTACGATCAGTGAGGCTCAGACCGCAAAGCGGTCTTCGGTTCGGTCGGTGAGGCTCGTCATGCCTTCGGTCTTCCTCGGTTCAGCATGATGCAAAGGAGCGGAGGTGCGGGATGGCCGGAAGAACATGACCCGAATGCGTCATGCCGAACCGGGAAGCCGGAGGCGGGAAAGCAAAGAAAAGCGACAAAAGAACCGGGCCGGGAAAAATTTCCCGGCCCGGTTTTCGGTTTCCGATCCGAAGGAACTCCCCCGAACCGATATGTCATACCCTTAAAACGACCGTCAAACTACAAGTCCGTAATCGGCTTGAACTGCGGAACCAGCGCCTTCATGATCACCCAGGCGATCAGGTAAGCCAAAGCACAGATGGCGAACATGATCGAGTAAGCCACTTCCGGCGTCTGAGCATAAGCGTCGGTCAAAGCCCCTGCAATGAGCTGCACGAACACGCCGCCGATCCCCCCGGCCAGACCGCCGATACCGGTCACGGTACCCACCGCCTTCTTCGGGAACATATCCGAAACGGTCGTAAAGATGTTCGCCGACCACGCCTGATGTGCCGCCGCACCGATACAGATCACGGCCACCGCCAGCGTGCTGGCCGTGCTGCCGAAAATCGACACGTTGCCGAAATACTGCGTCGCCAGCAGCACCAGCGGGAACAGGGCGATGATGAACATGGCCATCATCCGGGCCTTGTACGCATTCCAGCCCTTGTTCATGAAGAACATCGGGATGCTTCCCCCGAACACGCTCCCCACGATGGCCACCCCGAAGACGATGAACGTCGGCCACATCACTTCCTGCGTGGTCATGTCGAACTGTTTCTTCAGGTAGTCGGGCAGCCAGAACAGGATGAACCACCAGATGCCGTCCGTCATGAACTTGCCCACGAAGAACGACCACGTCTGGCGGTATTTCAGCAGCTGGGTGAATTTCACCTTCGCTTTCACCTCTCCTTCCGGAGCGGCGGCTTCCGCCTGCGCTTCCTCCAGCGTGTTGTCGCTTTCGATGATGTCCATTTCGGACCGGTTGATCTTCCCTTTCTGGAGCATCTTTTCCGGGGTGCCGTAGAGCCAGAACCAGAAAATCAGCCACAGGAAGCCCAGCAGCGCCGTGATGATGAAGGCCATCTGCCAGCCGTGCAGGCCGAGAATCTGATTGTCCCCCGTGAAATAAATCAGGCACCAGGGCACGAACAGGGCGCCGATCATGGCGCCGAGGTTGGAACCGCTGTTGAAGATACCCGTCGCCAGCGCCCGTTCCCGTTTGGGGAACCATTCGGCCACCGTCTTGATCGAAGCGGGGAAGTTACCGGCTTCGCCCACGCCGAACAGACTCCGCACGGCGATGTGCGTCACCACCGAACGGCCCGCGAAGGCGTTGAAGAACTGGAACACCGACCAGACGATCAGCGACAGGGCCAGCCCCAGCTTCGTCCCGATCTTGTCGATCACCCAACCGGCGATCACGGTGACCCCGGCGTAGAACGCGGTGAAGAAGGAAGTCACGTACGAAAATTCGGAGTTCGTCCATCCGAATCCTTCCGGAGAGCAGAAGTACTCTTTCAGAAAGCCGATCACATTCCGGTCCATGTAGTTGATCGTCGTGGCGAAGAGCAGCAACGTACAGATCGCCCACCGGTACTTCGTGGCTTTCTCCTTTGTCAGTACACTCATTTAATTTGGTTTTTGTTAGTATTTGTTAGTACACGGATTAGTTGTTCCTCGCTTTCTGAATGTACCCCAGCGCTTCGCGGCACTTGTCGGTCACGGCCTTCCAGTCTCCGGCGGCGATCACGGCGGCGGGGAAGAGGTTGGAGCCCATGCCCACGCAGGTCACGCCCGCCTTCACCCAGGCGGTGAGGTTTTCTTCGGTCGGTTCCACGGCGCCCGTGACCATCAGCATCGACCACGGCAGCGGCGCCTTCACGTTCTTCACGAACGAAGGGCCTCCGACGTTCCCCGCCGGGAACACCTTGCACAGGTCGCAGCCGGCTTCCTGCGCGAATCCGATTTCGGACACCGAACCGCAGCCCGGCGTATAGGGCACCAGACGGCGGTTGCACACCTTCGCCACTTCGGGGTTGAACAGCGGGCCGACCACGAAATTGGCTCCCAGCTGCATGTACAGCGCCGCCGTCGCCGGATCGACCACCGATCCCACGCCCAGGATCATTTCCGGGCACTCTTTGGCCGCGAACTTCACCAGCTCGGCGAACACCTCCTGCGCGAAGTCGCCCCGGTTGGTGAATTCGAACGCGCGAACGCCCCCTTCGTAGCAGGCCTTCACGACGCTCTTGGCGATTTCCGCGTCCTTGTTGTAGAATACAGGCACCATTCCGGTGGAGGCCATCGCCGTCAAAACCTGCATTTTAGAAAATTTTGCCATAACGAATTATTCCTGTTTTAATGCTTTCTAACGGAAAAAACGATTTGCGACCCTCCCCTTCCTGCGGAAAAGCCCTGGTCGCAAATCGTCTGTCGTCCAACGGGTTAACGTGAAACCCGTCCCGAGCCGTCGCCCTTCATCAGGTTTTCGACTTCGGCTACCGTCACGAGGTTGAAATCCCCGTAGATGGTGTGCTTCAGGCAGGAAGCGGCCACGGCGAAATTCAGCGCCTTCTGGTCGTCTTCCGGATAGGAAATCAGCCCGTAGATCAGGCCGCCCATGAACGAGTCGCCGCCGCCCACGCGATCCACGATGTGCGTGATGTCGTAGCGCGGAGACTGGTAGAGCTTCTTCCCGTCGTAGAGCACGCCGCCCCACGTGTTATGGTTGGCGTTGATCGAACCGCGCAGGGTGATGATGACCTTCTTCGCCCGCGGGAACCGCTTCATGAGCTGGGTGCACACCGATTCGAACTCGGCGGCGTTCACTTCCCCTCCCGTCCGGGTCACGTCGAACCCTTCCGGCTTGATGCCGAACACCTTTTCGGCGTCTTCCTCGTTGCCCAGGATCACGTCGCAGCCTTCCACCAGCGCCGGCATGATTTCGGAAGCGGTCTTGCCGTATTTCCAGAGGTTCTTCCGGTAATTCAGGTCGGTGGAAACCGTCACGCCCATCCTGTTGGCCACCCGGATGGCTTCCAAGCAGGCGTCCGCCGCTCCCTGCGAGAGGGCCGGCGTGATTCCCGTCCAGTGAAACCACTGAGCGTCCCGGAACACTTCTTCCCAGTCGATCATCCCCGGCTTGATTTCGGAGATGGCCGAATAGGCCCGGTCGTAAACCACCTTGCTCGGACGCGCCACGGCCCCCGTTTCCAGGAAATAGATGCCCAGCCGGTCGCCGCCGTAAACGATGTGGTCGGTCTTCACGCCGTTCTTGTGCAGATCCATTTCGCAGGCCCGCGCGATGTCGTTCTTCGGCAGACGGGTCACGAACTCGGCGTCCAGCCCGTAGTTGGCCAGCGATACGGCCACGTTGGCCTCGCCGCCCCCGTAGGTGGCCGTGAATTCCTTCGCCTGGCAGAAACGCTGGTAGCCCGGCGTCGCCAGACGCAGCATGATTTCACCGAATGTTACTACTTTTTTCATGGTTGTACGGTTGTGTTTTGTTTGAATCCGGTTTTAGCGCGGGGCACACGGATGCCCCTCACGAAACTGTTACTTGGGCTGTTTCCCGATATAGGCCAGAATACCCCCGTCGACGTACAGCACGTGGCCGTTCACGAAATCGGAAGCGGGCGAAGCCAGGAACACCGCCGGGCCCATCAAATCCTCCGGCGTCCCCCAGCGGGCGGCCGGCGTCTTGGCGATGATGAACTGGTCGAACGGATGCCGCGTGCCGTCGGGCTGGATTTCCCGCAGCGGAGCGGTCTGCGGCGTGGCGATGTAGCCGGGGCCGATGCCGTTGCACTGGATGTTGTATTCGCCGTATTCCGAAGCGATGTTCCGGGTCAGCATTTTCAGCCCTCCCTTGGCGGCGGCGTAGGCCGACACCGTTTCGCGTCCCAGTTCGCTCATCATCGAGCAGATGTTGATGATCTTCCCCTGGCCCTTCCTGATCATGCCGGGGATCACCGCTTTCGACACGATGAACGGGGCGTTCAGATCCACGTCGATCACCTGCCGGAACTCGGCGGCGGTCATGTCCACCATCGGAATGCGCTTGATGATTCCGGCGTTATTCACCAGAATGTCGATCACGCCGACTTCCTTTTCGATCTTGGCGATCATTTGGTTCACCTGTTCCTCGCTGGTCACGTCGCACACGTAACCGTGCGCCTTAATCCCCGCTTCGGCATAGGCGGCCAGTCCCTTTTCCACCAGTTCGGGCTTGATGTCGTTGAACACGATGGTGGCTCCCGCTTTCTCGAAAGCGGTGGCGATGGCGAATCCGATCCCGTAGGAAGCTCCCGTTACCAGAGCGATTTTGCCTTTCAGGCTGAATGAATCCGATGAAAACATTTTTATGCGTTTTTAAAGTTGTCCGGCCCGCAGCCGGAGTGATTCGGTTTCGATAAGGGGAAGGAAACGGCGCGGCCGTCTCCTTTCCCGTAATATTCCCCCGCGGCAAGGATGCACGGCGAAAATCCGCGCCTCTCCCCGCCGCCCAAAGCCGCCGCTATTTCAGGTCGGGCGTCTGGCAGGTGTCCATGTCGTTGTAGTCGAGGTTTTCCCCGGCCATCCCCCAGATGAAGGTGTAGTTGCTGGTGGCGCAGGCCGAGTGGATCGACCACTGCGGGGAAATCACCGCCTGATCCCCCTTCATCCAGATGTGGCGGGTTTCGTTCGGCTCGCCCATGAAGTGGCACACCGCCTGATCCGGAGCGATGTCGAAGTAGAAATAGGCTTCCATCCGCCGGTTGTGCGTGTGCGCCGGCATCGTGTTCCACACGCTTCCCACCTGCAGTTCGGTCATCCCCATCTGCAGCTGGCAGGTCGGCAGCACTTCCTTCACGATCATCCGGTTGATGATCCGGTGGTTGCTCCCTTCCAGCGAACCCAGCTCGAGCACCACGGCGTCCTTCTTGGTCACCTTCTTGCACGGGTAAGCCGTGTGCGCGGGCGCGGAGTTGAAGTAGAACTTGGCCGGATTTTTCGGGTCTTTGCTGGTGAAGGTCACCTTCTTGATTCCCCGTCCGATGTAGAGGGCTTCCTTGAAGTCCACGTCGAAGGTGGTATCGTCGGCCGTCACCTGGCCGGGGCCTCCCACGTTGATCATTCCCAGCTCGCGTCTTTCGAGGAAGTAGTCGGCGCGGATTTCGTCCGGAGCCTTCAGTTCCAGCGGACGGGCCGCGGGCACGGCGCCCCCGACGATCAGCCGGTCGAACATGGTGTAGACCATGTTGATCTCGTCGTCCACCATGACGTTTTCGAACAGGTAGTGTTCGCGCAGCTGCGCGGTGTCGTAATGCTTGGCATCCGCCGGATGCGAGGCATAGCGTATTTCAAAGTTCTGTTTCATAATACATTTATTTAAATTAATCCGTTAATATTGGTTTCCCTTCCTTTTCTTCCGCGGCCCCCTGCGGCCCGGTTTCCTTTCTTCGCGGCCCGCTTCCGTTTCCCGGCAGCCGGCCTTTCGGAGACAGCCCCGTTTTTCCCGCTCTTCTTTCCGAACCCGGAAATTCCCTCTCCCCCGTCGCTATCCGAATCCGGCCCCCTTTCTCCCGGTCGCCGTCCGAACGCTCCCGCCCCCTTCCGATCCCCCGACGCGACCTCTCCCCGTCGCCGGAATGGCCGAACACTTCTTCACTACCTTACAAAAATATGCATTTTTTTCATACTTTAAAACCCGGCCTTCTTTTTTCGGGATTTTTGAAGCCGGTGCGGAAAAACCGTCCGGCGGATTTTCCGTCCGGAAAAGACGGAAATCTTTCGGTTTTCTCGTCCCGATCCGCGGCGGTTTGCAAGGAAAAACCTATATTTGGACACTCATAACCGAAACATCAACAAAACACTTTCACTATGTCGAATATCAAACGGGTCTATTCCTTCGGGAACAAACAGGCCGAAGGGAACGGAAAAATGCGGGAGCTGCTGGGCGGAAAAGGGGCCAACCTCGCCGAAATGAACCTCATCGGGATCCCGGTGCCTCCGGGATTCACGATCACCACGGAGGTCTGCACCGAATACTACACCCACGGCGAAGAAGAAGCGCTGAACCTGATCAAGCTGGAAGTGGGGATGGCCATGAAGCAGGTGGAGCAGATCATGGGCAAGCAGTTCGGCAATCCGGCCAACCCGCTGCTGGTGTCCGTGCGTTCCGGAGCGCGGGCGTCGATGCCGGGGATGATGGACACGATCCTGAACCTGGGGCTGAACGACCGGACGGTCGAAACCGTCGCGCAGAGCACGGGCAACGAACGGTTCGCGTGGGACTCCTACCGCCGTTTCGTGCAGATGTACGGAGACGTGGTGCTCGGCATGAAGCCGCAGGCCAAGGAAGACCACGATCCCTTCGAGGTCATCATCGAGGAAGTGAAAAAGGCCCGCGGGGTGGAACTCGACACGGAACTCACGACCGACGACCTGAAGCTGCTGGTCAAGCGGTTCAAGGAAGCCGTGAAGCGCAAGACGGGCCGGGACTTCCCGTCCGACCCGTGGGAACAGCTCTGGGGCGCCATCTGCGCCGTGTTCAGCAGCTGGATGAACGAACGGGCCATCCTTTACCGGAAACTCAACAACATTCCGGCGGAATGGGGGACGGCAGTGAACGTGCAGGCGATGGTTTTCGGGAACATGGGAAACGATTCCGCGACCGGTGTGGCCTTCACCCGCGACGCCGCCACGGGCGAAAACCTGTTCAACGGCGAATACCTGATCAATGCGCAGGGCGAGGACGTGGTGGCCGGCATTCGGACGCCGCAGCAGATCACCGTCGAAGGCTCCCGCCGCTGGGCGGCCCTGCAGGGGATCGGCGAAGAGGAACGGAAGGCGAAGTATCCGTCGCTGGAAGAAGCGATGCCCGAAGCCTATAAGGATCTGAACGAAATACAGGAGCATCTCGAAAACTATTTCCGGGACATGCAGGACATCGAGTTCACCATCCAGGAAGGGAAGCTCTGGATGCTCCAGACCCGCAACGGGAAACGGACGGGCGCGGCGATGGTGAAGATCGCCATGGACATGCTCGCGGAAGGGCGGATCGACGAACGGACGGCGGTGATGCGCTGCGAACCGGCCAAGCTGGACGAACTGCTCCACCCGGTGTTCGACGCCGACGCGCTGAAAGCCGCGAAGGTGATTTCCAAGGGGCTGCCCGCCTCGCCGGGAGCGGCCACGGGGCAGATCGTGTTTTTCGCCGACGACGCCGAAGCGTGGGCCGCGCAGGGCAAGGACACCGTTCTGGTGCGGATCGAGACGTCGCCGGAGGACTTGAAGGGAATGAACGTGGCCTGCGGCATCCTCACGGCGCGCGGGGGGATGACTTCCCACGCGGCGGTCGTGGCGCGGGGCATGGGCAAATGCTGCGTGTCGGGCGCGGGCGAACTGGAGATCGACTATAAGGCCCGGACGATGAAGGTCGGGGACAAAACCTACCGGGAAGGGGACTGGATCTCCCTGAACGGTTCCACGGGGATGATCTACGAAGGCAAGGTGGCGACCCGGGATGCCGAGCTGTCGGGGGATTTCGCCCGGCTGATGGAGCTGGCCAGCAAGTTCGCTCACCTGAAGGTGCGGGCCAACGCGGACATTCCGCGGGACGCGAAGGTGGCGATGGACTTCGGGGCGCAGGGAATCGGCCTCTGCCGGACGGAACACATGTTCTTCGAAGGCGACCGGATCAAAGCCGTGCGGGAAATGATCCTCGCCGACGACGAAGCGGGACGGCGCAAGGCGCTCGCCAAGCTGTTGCCGATGCAGCGGAGCGACTTCGAGGGGCTGTTCGAGACGATGCAGGGCTATCCGGTGACGGTGCGCCTGCTCGATCCGCCGCTGCACGAATTCGTGCCGCACTTCGAAAAGGAAATCCGCGAAATGGCGGCGGAAATGAACCAGTCCTACGAAAAGATCAACACCAAGATCGCTTCGCTGGCCGAAGTGAACCCGATGCTGGGACACCGGGGCTGCCGGCTGGGGAACACCTATCCCGAAATCACGGAAATGCAGACGCGGGCCATCCTCGAAGCGGCTCTCAATGTGAAGAACAAGGGGATTCCGGTGCACGTGGAAATCATGGTGCCGCTGGTGGGGAACCACAAGGAACTGAAATACCAGAAGAACGTGATCGACGCCACGGCGCAGCAGGTCTTCGCCGAACGCAACGACTGCATCGACTACATGGTGGGGACGATGATCGAAATTCCGCGGGCGGCGGTGACGGCCAACGAACTGGCCGAGGTGGCCGAGTTCTTCTCGTTCGGCACCAACGACCTGACGCAGATGACCCTCGGATTCTCGCGGGACGACGTGGCGAAGTTCCTGCCCGTCTACCTGGAAAAGGGCATCCTGAAAAACGACCCCTTCCAGATCCTCGATGTCAAGGGCGTGGGGCAGCTCGTGCGGGAAGCGGTCTTCAAGGGACGCGGCGTGCGGGAAAACCTCAAGTGCGGCATTTGCGGGGAACACGGCGGGGAGCCGAACTCGGTGGAATTCTGCCATTTCGCCGGGCTGAACTACGTTTCCTGCTCGCCGTTCCGGGTGCCCATCGCCCGGCTGGCCGCAGCGCAGGCCGCGTTGAAGCAGGAGTAGGCGGCTTCGGCGGGTAAGGAAAGGGGCCGTGTGCACATACGGTGTCCGGCTGGCCGCCGCGCAGGCTGTGGTGGGGAAGGGAAACCGTGCGGGTATGCGGATTCCGGCTGGCCGTGAGAAAACCGGCGGTCGGAGCGCCTCTCCGCCCCGAAAGACATATCGGACGTTGAAGGTTCCGGGAGCGACAAAAACGCTTCCGGAATTTTTTTGTTCCCTTCGCAGGCGTTACAACTGTTCTGTGTCCATCCGTAACCCTGACCCTTCACCGTCATCCTGAACCGAACATGACCGAAGGCCATGCGAGCTCACTGACCGAACCGAAGATCGCGAAGCGATCTGAGCTTCACTGACCGGAGTCCGTGCCGGCCTGTAAGGCCGGAGCGGAAATAGCAAAGGGAGATAGCATAGATCCCTTTGCAAGCCGGATGAGATTCCTACGCTCCACTTCGTTCCGCTCGCAATGACGCATTGCAACAGATTCCTTCTAACCGTTCCGACACCTCCGCACTTCGCGTCATTGCGAGGAGCGAAGCGACGCGGCAATCTCGGAGTGTCTATTTCTGTCGTTATATTATCCAGAGATTCCTACGTCGAATCCTTCGTATTCTCCTCGGAATGACGCGTGGGCAGTAGGAGGTCGAGACGGGTGGAGATGAGAGGTTGAGATTAACCCGCCTTGCGGCGGTTTTTCGTTGCTCCCGCTCGTTAGGAAATGAACGTTAGCGCATCATCTTTAGCTGTTGTTACCTCCTTGCAGTCGGTTAGCTCGCCCTGCTTCGCAGACCTCGGTTTTCCTCCCTGCGCTTAATCCGTGCCGTCCCTGACGGCACGACCACGGGCTGCGGTCGGTGAGCTCGCAGGGCCTTCGGCCCTGTCCGGTCCCGCAAAAAAAGCCGTGAGTGAATGCCGTTTCCCGTGCGATTCGTTATATTTGTGAAAAACGACCCGGAAATGAAACCCCTGAAGAAACTTTTCCTGTGCGCCGCCCTGCTGACCGTCGTCTGGGACGGAGCGGCCCAATTCACCGCGGCTCCGCGGAAATACGTGGACATCGTGCTGACCCCCGACCGTGCCGACTGGAACTACCGGACGGGGGAACCGGCGACCGTAAAGGTGCAGGCGCTGCGCAACGGCGTCCCGATGGAAACGGAAATCGCCTACGAGTGCGGCCCCGAAATGCTGCCGCCGGACGACCGGGGCACGGTCGGAACGAAAAACGGCGCGGCCGTGATCCGGCTGGGAACGATGCGCGAACCGGGTTTCCGGGTCTGCCGCGTCCGGGTGACCTGCGAAGGGAAAGAATATGCGGATCAGGTCAAAGTCGGCTACTCCCCCGAAGCGATCCGCCCCACGGTGAAACTGCCGGAAGATTTCACGGCCTTCTGGGAAGCGGCCAAGGCGGAAGCGGCGAAAGTGCCGATGGACGCCCGGCTGACCCTCCTGCCGGAATATTCCACCCCGACCGTGGACGTGTATCTGGTGAACCTGCAGAATTACAAAAAGGGGCAGCGGATGTACGGCTACTTGTGCAAGCCGAAAGCCCCCGGAAAATACCCCGTGCTGATGTCCCCGCCGGGAGCTGGGGTGAAGCCCCAGCGTCCCTCCACCGCCTATGCCGACCGGGGGTTCATCAGCCTGAGCATCGAAATCCACGGCATCGACCCGCGGCTGGACGCCGGAACCTATGCCGATCTGAGCCGCGCCTTCGGCTCCTACATGTACTACGATCTGGACAACCGCGACCGTTATTACTACAAGAAGGTGTACCTCGGCTGCGTGCGGGCGATCGATTTCCTGTGCAGCCTCCCCGAGTTCGACGGGAAAAACGTGGTGGTGACCGGCGGCAGTCAGGGCGGGGCGCTCTCCATCGTGACGGCAGCTCTCGATCCGCGCGTGACCTGTCTGGCGGCCTTTTATCCGGCCCTGTGCGATATGGAAGGGTATCTGCACGGCCGGGCCGGAGGCTGGCCTCACCTGTTCGCCCCCGCCAACCGGGGCGTGACCGACACGCCGGAAAAGATCGCCACGGCGGCCTATTACGACGTGGTGAATTTCGCCCGGAACGTGAAGGTGCCCGGCTTCTACTCGTTCGGCTACAACGACAACACCTGTCCGCCCACGTCGGTTTTCGCGGCGGTCAACTCCGTCACGGCCCCGAAGGAAGTCTGCGTGACGCCGATCACGGGGCATTGGCGGTTCGGGGAAAGCAACGAAAAGTCCCTGCGGTGGATCGATGCGCAGATCGGACGGTAAAAAACGGAAAAGCCATGCGAATACGAAAGATTGCGATTTCGCTCCTGCTGCTGGCGGCAGGAAGCGTGCGGGCCGCGGACGTGGTCAGGACGGTGGCGCAGGACGGCAGCGGGGATTACCGCACCGTGCAGGAAGCGTTCGACGCCGTGCCGGAGCATTTTACGGGCGGACGCTGGATCATCCGGGTCGAACCGGGCCGGTATTACGAGAAAATCACGCTGGCCGAAGGGAAGGATCGGGTGACGCTGGTGGGCCGGGATGCCCGGACGACGGTGCTGACTTACGACGATTATTCGGGGAAGAAGCGCGCGGACGGGAAGGACATCGGCACCTCGCGCTGTCAAAGCGTGGCCATCGACGCGGACGATTTCATCGCGTCGAACATCACTTTCGAGAACACCCACCTCAACATCCGCGAACAGCCGGGCGAAAACAAGCGTTCGCAGGGGGTGGCCCTGCGGGTGCGCGGCGACCGCTGCGCCCTTTACGACTGCCGGCTGGTGGGGAATCAGGACACCTTCTTCGGAGCCGGAACGGGGCGCATTTACCTGAAAAACTGTTATGTGGAAGGGAATGTGGATTTCATTTTCGGTTCGTCGGTGATGGTGTTCGACCGCTGTACGATCCACGTGAACCAGCACGAGAGTTACATCGTGGCCCCCTCGACCCTTCCGGAAATGCGGTTCGGAATCGTTTTCCTGGACTGCCGGATCACGGCCAAGGCGATCGGAGCGCCCGACCGGGACGGCGTGCCCTTCCGGCATTTTTACCTGGGGCGTCCGTGGCACGGGGAACCGCAGGCGGTCTATATCCGCTGCGAGGAACCCGCTTCGGTGCATCCGGAAGGGTGGACGGTGATGTCCGCCGAGCAGAAGCTGTTCGCGGAATACCGCTGCACGGGGCCGGGGGCGGCTCCCGAGCGATTGGCCCGGCGCATCATGAGCCGGGAACTGACCCGCGCCGAAGCGAAGGCTTACACGGTGAAGCGCATTTTCGCCCGCACCACTTTCCCGGCGTACGGGTCGGACTGGAAGCCCGCGAAGGATTTCAGTCCGGGGCGTTGAGGGGAGGCGCCGGAGGCAGGCAGAATGATGTGGGGTGACGGAAGTGTGGGCGGTTGCAGGACGACTGCTGGTTAGGGGTGTTACATCCCTCCTTAGGATGACGCAAGAAAACAAGGTTGCGGAAAAGCAGGGAGGTTACGGGCTTAGATTCCCACGTCAAACCGGTTCTGGTTTTCCTCGGAATGACGTAACGGCGACACGGTTCCCGAACAGCAGGAAAGACGCACTTCCATCGCGTCATCCTGAACCGAGCAGGCGGAAGCCTGCGAGCTTACCGACCGCAGCCCGCAATCAGCCGTAAGGCTGGTGCGGAATAAGCGCAGGGAGGTAGCATTATCAACGAAGTTGCGATGTGAGCATCTTTTTTTCAAAACTAACAGAGATTGCCACGGCTTCTGACGAAGCCTCGCAATGACGTAAGGAGGTGGAGGGTCGGGAAGGTTGGAAGGAACCGGTTACATTACGTCATGCTGAGCGGAGCCAAAGGCGAAGCGTGAGCATCTCATCCGGCCTGCGCAGAGATACTCACGTCGCGGCGTTGCCGCTCCTCAGGATGACGCGACGAAAGCGGAACTTCCGACAATTCTGAAATTTCAGCCTCCTGTCATTACAGCCGCCCCGCGCCCGCATTTTTTGTACGCATTTTGCAGGGATCGTTCCGGATAACATCACTTAAAAACCGAGATCATGGAAGAAAAGGAACGGAACGACGCACAAGACGTCAAATGCGATCCCTGCGAACAGAATTTCGAGCGGGAAATCAATAAGCTCGTCTGCGAAGCGGACGGCTACACGGAAGAAGACCATATTCGGAAGGAAGAGGAACTCGAAGAGGCGTTCTCGTCCGACGGGGAGGAAACGACCCAAAACACGACCGGCAACACGACCGGAAGTATGACCGGAGCATAACCGGTTCCGGCGGAATCCCCGCCGGGCCGCAGTCTTTCGCCCGCTTCCGTCTGCTTGGAAGCTCACCCGTCCCGGAAACGCCGGACATCCTTCGGGAAGGAGGGCGGTCGGGAATGGGGCGGTTCCGCAACGGCGGCATCCGTTTTTTCGCACGGACACGCCGGCGGAATTTCACAGGCGAAACGGGATGGATAAAAGCCAGGACACAAACCGTGTCCCGGCTTTGTCGTATGAGGCTGCAAGCGACCCCCGAACCGCCCCGGCACGCAGACGGCCTCCGGCATAATGAAAACAGGAAACTACGGCAGAACCGGATGAGAGATTGCGAACCTCGGCTTTGTCGTATGATGCAGCAAGCGATCCCCGAACGGCTCCGGCAAGCAGACGGCTCCCGGCATAATGAAAACAGGAAAACTACGGCAGAACCGGATGAGAGATTGCGAACCTTGGCTTTGTCGTATGATGCAGCAAACGACCCCCGAACGGCTCCGGCAGGCAGACGGCTCCCGGCATAATGAAAACAGGAAAACTACGGCAGAATCGGATGCGAGAACACGAACCTCGGCTTTATCGTATGATGCAGCAAGTGACCCTCGAACGGCTCCGACAGGCAGACGGCTCCGGCACAATGAAAACAGGAAACTACGGCAGAATCGGATGCGAGAACACGAACCGCGCCCCGCCCGTGTAGTCCGGATCGACCCAGATGTCTCCGCCGAACATCCGCGCGATCTGTCTGCAGATGGCCAGCCCCAGCCCCGTGCCCTGCTTGAACTCGTTCAGCTTCTCGAACCGGTCGAACACCTTGCGCTGTTTTTCGGGCGGAATCCCGCAGCCGGTGTCGGCGACCGAGAACAGCACGCGCCCCTGGTCTTCCTGCACTTCGAAAGCCAGCGTGATCGACCCCGTCTCCGTGAACTTGTTGGCGTTGGTCAGCAGGTTGATCAGGATCTGGGACAGGCGCATGGCGTCGGTCTTCATCCGGTAGGATTCGCGTCCAGGCTTGAAGATGCACTCCAGCCCCGGCTTGCGGTTGTGGGAGGTGGTGTGCAGCACCTGCTGACAGACGTCGTAGATGTTTTCCTCGGCATAGTTGAACTGCACCTGCCCCGTTTCGAGCCTCGAAATGTCCAGGATGTCGCTGATGAGCGTCAGCAGCATTTCGGAGTTTTTCGAGACGATCGTGTTGTATTCGTTCCGTTCTTCGGCCGACAGGGAGTCGTCCCCCAGCAGGGTCGAGAACCCGACGATGGCGTTGAGCGGCGTCCGGATTTCGTGGCTCATGTTCGCGAGGAAGGCCGACTTCAGCCGGTCGGACTCTTCGGCGTTCTCCTTGGCCCGGATCAGCTCCGCCTCCCGGTTCTGCAGCACGTTTTTCAGCCGGTTGTTCCGGTAGTAGAGGTAGTAGATGAACGCCAGCAGCAGGACGAGGACGACGAAGGCGATGATTCCCGCCGAGATGTAGGTCTTGTATTTTTCCAGTTCCGCCTCCATGCTGTCCACGACCGTGCTCCCGTTGGGCAGCTTGTATTCGGCGATCCCGAATTCCCGGAGTTTCCGCGCGTCGAAGGTGTATTGCAGGGGCGAGAGGTCGAAATGGACGGCGTCGCTTTTCCCCCGGTAGTGCCGGGCGATCTGGGCGGCGATTTCCGCGGCTCCGTTTTCATAGATCGGAACGTATCCGCCGAGAGCCACGTTGCCGATGCCCGAACCCGACAGGGAGAAAACGGGGAGGGCGGCGTTGTTGGCCACCAGCGAGGCGATTGATCCGAACAGCAGGTACTGCCCGCCCTGACCCACCCGCCAGGTGCCGATCAGCAGCACCGAGTTGTGGGGCAGGGCCGAAATCCGGGCTGCGGCCTGCGCTTCCCCTTCGCGGGCGTCGACGAGCACCAGGTTCAGGTCGGGGAATTTTTTCATTTCCGTCTTGACGAGCGCCTGAAGCGACACTCCGCCGTAGGTGTTGTCCGACACGAAGGCGATGTTCTCCACGTCGGGGTACAGCGAACGGATCAGCCGGATGTTTTTCCCGACGTCGTATTCGTTCAGCAGGCCGCCTCCCTTTCCCAGGCTGTCGGCCAGGGCGATCATGTCCACCGTGGGGGGCGTCCAGCGGGTCACGTCGATTTCCTCGTGCGGCAGGCGGATTCCGTTCCGGCTGACGAATCCCCCGAAAAAGGGAATGTCGTGCGGGAAGCGGTCGCAGGACAGGTAGGTGGCCCAGGCTTCCTGCCCCAGCAGGATCACCGCCCGGAGGTCGGCCCGTTCGTAGCGCCGGAAGATGTCTCCCATCTGTTTCCGCCACAGGGGGGCTTCCGAAAGGCTCTTGCACCCCATGTCCTCGATGACGATGTCGAAAGGCAGCTTTTCCCGGTCGATTCCTTTTTCGAATTCGGAGATGAAATTGGACATGCGCCGCGTGTCCGGGTTGTAGGAGGCGATGATCAGCACGGTTCCCTGCCGCTCCGGAGGGGTTTCGCGTTCGGCCCGGACGGAAAAGGCGCATGCCGCAAGCAGCGCCAGGAACAAGGCCCCGGCCCTCAGCCGCCGTCCGATATGAAGCGTTTCCGTCCGCATCCCCGTTCTCCGTTCCCGTTAAAACGTGATTTGCAGGCCCGCCGTCCACGTGGTGCCGAAGCCGTACCACACCAGCGCCGTTTCCCGCGTGTGGTCGGCGCCGTCCAGCGCGTCGGCGATGTATTTCTTGTTGAAGACGTTGTTCACGTTGGCGATCAGCCGCGCCCCCACCGTTCCGATCCGGAACCGGTAGCCGAGGCTCACGTCCACCAGCGAAAAGTCGGGGAGCTTCCACGAATCCGCCCGGTCGTCCGGGTCGGTGCGGTCGGCCGCGGCGAAATCCGCATAGTACCGTCCATAATAGTTGTAGTCGATCCCGATGTCCAACCCTTTGGCCGGGGTGACGACCGCCCCCAGCATCGCGCTGGTCTGCGGGGCGTTCCCCACGTGCAGCCCGTCGATGTAGGCATGATAGTCGCCCACTTTTTCCCGATTTTCATCGAACAGGGTGAACGCCACGTCGTCCGTCCAGCGCCAGTTGCCCAGCGAGAAGAAGCCGTTGAAGCGAAGCTCCGGCAGGGGCCGGTAGGCGGCTTCCAGCTCGATTCCCTTGTGCAGGGCGTCGATGTTCGGGATGCAGGCTTTCGGGCCGTTCCAGCTGCCGATCGCCTTGGTCACGCTCTTGTCCATCCACTTGGTGTAGTAGGCGTTCAGCGTCACGTCGAGCACGGCGCTATGGTAAGAGTAGCCCGCTTCCACGGTGCCGATCTTTTCCATGATCGGATCGGCGATCGGATTGTTGTCCGCATAGATGTTGTCCATCATCGGGGCGCGGGTGACGTAGCCGCCGTTGACGAACACGCTGTGCCCGCCGCCGAGCCGGAAGTTGACGCCGCCCTTCGCGCTCACGGGGACGAAATCGCGCCAGCCCGTTTTCCGCTCGGACGGGGGATAGGCTTCCGTGTTTCCGAAGGGGCCGTACTTCCCGTCGTCCTGCCGCTTGTAGGAATGGCTTCCCGCCGATCCCGACACGAACGCCTTGAACCGGCCCGCGGTGTATTCGAGCTGCGCGAAGCCCGACACGGAGAGGATGCGGCTGAAAAAGTCCTGATTCACCTTGTCCCCCACGTGCAGCTCGGTGTCCGGATCGCGCCACGCCAGCTTGCTGTCCTTGAAATAGGCCCCGCCCAGCAGGTCGGAGATTTCGTCGTAGTGGTACCCTTTATAATAACGCCCGTCGATCCCGGCGGTCAGCCGGAGTTTCGGGCTCAGCTCGCTCGTGAAGCTGGACAGCAGGCCGTACCAGTCGTGGGAGTTGGTGCCCATCGTGAACACGGCGTCCGAACCGTGGTCGGAGTCGCGGTTGTCCTCCATCACCGGCCCGTAGTCGATCAGGCCGTCCGGGGTGAGGGAGGAGTTGGCGTTGGGCCTTCCGTTCTTGTAGTTGTATTGCAGCCGGTTGGCGTCCTTGCCGTACACCTTCCGTCCGCCGCCCTTGGCGTTGGACATGTACACCGAGGTGGAAAGGGAGGATTTTCGGCCGAGCGTCCAGTAGTGGTTCAGGGAGATCTGCGGCTTGTGGTACTCGTTGTACCCGGAATAGGTGCCCACTGCTTCCCCGTTGATGTAGCCGTAGGAGGTGTTCATCCGGATGCCGTCCCGGTGATTGTCGTAGTCTTCGATGTAGTGCTTGTTGCTGCGGCGGTTGTGCCATTGCGGGGCGCCGAAGGCCGTCAGGGAGAGCAGGTGCCGCTCCCCGAATTTCTTGGAAATGTTGGCGAAGTACGTCCACGCCTCGAAGTTCGTGCCGTTGACGTAGCCGTCCCCCGTCGTGCGCGACCCCATCAGCGTGAAGGCCCACCCTTTCGGGGAAAGGCCCGAGGAGAGGGAGAGGCTCATTTTCTGATAGCCGTCGTTCCCGATGCCGTACCAGACGCTTCCCTGCCGCTGCACGTCCGCGCTGCGCGTGATGATGTTGACGGTTCCCCCGACCGAGAAAAGGCCCAGCTTGGACAGCCCGATACCCCGCTGCACCTGAATGCTGCTGGTCACGTCGGACAGTCCGGCCCAGTTCGACCAGTAGACGCTTCCGTTTTCCATGCCGTTGACCGGAATGCCGTTGATGAGCAGGGCGATGTTCTCCGACCCGAAGCCCCGGAGGGCCAGCCGGGCGTCCCCGAAGCCGCCGCCCATCTTGGTGGCGTAAACCGAAGGCACCGATTTGAGCACTTCGGGAAACTCCTGATTGCCGAGTTTCGTGCGGATTTGTTCGGCTCCCACGGTGGAGAGCACGACCGGTTCTTCCCCCTTGGGGTGCCCGTAGGAGGCCAGTACGCGGATTTCCTTCAGTCCCACGGACATCTGTACGGCGGAGTCCGGTTCGGGGGTCGCGGGAGCCTGCGCCAGAAGGGTCGATGCACTGAGCAGCGGGAGCAGGGCGGGTAGTAATTTTATCATCGTTCGTCCGGTTGAGATCGCGTCGGGCGATCAAATATCCGCAAATATACCAAATATTCTTAAAATGTTCTTTTTAAGTCAACAATTAGGACGAAAATCGCCTCCCTTTTCCGGACTTTCCGACGGTCGACAATGCCGTATGAAAGAGATAAGGCTCCCGAAACGCCCCGGCCCGGCAGGGTTTCGGTATGTCATAAACGAGTGATTAATCGTCGATCCGAAACTGGCGGATAAGGCGTTTTCCCGCTGCCCTGCGTCCTTCCCGCCGTCCCGTTGCCACCCGTTTCCCGAATCCCTTGCGTTCTTCCGGCCTTCCCCCGATCTTCCGCGCCTCTATTGCCCCGCGTCATTGCGAGGCTTCGCCAGAAGCCGCGGCAATCTAAATCCGAAACCTTCCGACCGTCCCGCGACCACCACAACGGTAACACCACCGCGTCATTCCGAGCGCAGCCGAAGGCGGAGCGTGGGAATCTCTGCAAAATATAATAACAGAAACAGACAGAGATTGCCGCGTCGCTTCGCTCCTCGCAATGACGCGAAGTGGTACGGTAGTGTAACGGTCGGGAGGAACCGGTCGCATCGCGTCATTCCGAGCGTAGCCGAAGGCTTTATCGGCGGTCTTCGAGGGTTCGGATCACCGTTTCCAGCTCGCCGGACTGCCGGACAAAAAAGGATTTCATCCGACGAATGCAGCCCGCGAAGGGAATCACCCGCTCTAAAAACAGGTTCCGATCCATCGCAACATCGATCATCCGCTGCCGCTCCCTGTAGTAGATTCTCTGATCGGTCATGTACCAGTCGCAGGCCTTTTGGATCAGGTGGTTGTTCTCGAGCCAGGGGCGGTTCAAGAGCAGGCAGAGCTTTCGGGCCTGGTCGATGCGTCCTTGCAGGGCCTTGAGCCGGTTCAGATCGGCAC
>CAMLTW010000011.1 GCA_946486375.1 uncultured Rikenellaceae bacterium | reverse complement strand
GGATGAGGTCTTCGCCTCGGGGAGTGGCTCCCACTTCCACCTTTTGTTTGGCCCGCCCCAAACCATCGTAGTAGGTGACCGAAATTACGGCGTTTGATGTGTCCGGGGTGATGCCGGGCGTTTTTTCCTCCCGTAGCGTGTATTGTACGATATAGTTTTCCGTTTCCGTAAAGGCAACGGAAGGAGGACGCGGGGCGACCTGAACGGTGCATGTTTCCGAAACTGCGGATTGCAGAATCGTTCCCGTTCCGCTGGTAACGGATACGCGGTAATAGGTGGTGGCAGTGAGTGCTTCCGGGGCATAGGTGGTTTCGGTGGCCCCGGGGATATCCGTCCAATTGGTTCCGTCCTCGGACTGCTGCCACTGGTAGAGGTACGATCCGGTGCCACCTGCGGTTCCGGAAAGAGTGAGCGGCGAGGGTGTTTGCCCGGCCAGAATATTTTGCGAAGGGGAGAGTGTCCCGGCCGAGAGGGTCGGGATAACGGTGATCACACAGGAAGGCGTATTTTTCACCTGGTTTCCGCTGGTCACTTCCACATAATAGCGAGTGGTTCGGGTGAGTCCTCCGGGAGCGTAGACGGGTTGAACGGCTCCAATGATGTTTGCCCATATCACTCCGTCGGGACTTTGGTACCATCGGTAGGAGTAGTTTCCCGTACCGCCGGATGTGCCGGACAGGGAAAGGGGATCGGGGGCGTTTCCGGAAACGATGCTCTGGGAAGCGGACAGGGTGCCTGGAATCAGTTCGGAATAAACAGTCGCTTCTCCGTTCATTTCCTTTTGGAAGGTTTCGTAGATGGCCTGAACCCGGTAGATGCCTTCCGTCTCGATTCCCGTAAAGTCCAGCCGGGTGCCGGTTCCGGTTCGGGTTTGCACGACGGTTCCGTCCTGCCGGATGAGCCGGTAGGTGACGCCTCCCGGTTGAGAATTGATCAGTGAAACGGTAGCCGTTCCGCCTCCGGTGATGTTTCCTCCCCCTGTCACCGAATAGTTCCACAGACGGCCGGAGATGCAGTCCTGCTGAAGGCGGATGGTGAAGTTTCCCATCGGGAAAGCGTAGTCGCGGGCCTGCGGCATCCGGTTTTCCGGCACGGTGATCGACAGGGTGCCGGTTTGTTGTCCGGTTGCCAATCCGGTAACGGATGCTTCCACTCCGTATTCTTCTCCAAATCGATCTTCTATGGTTTGTGCAATGAAACTCGGATCGTTGGCATAGGGGGAATCGACTTCGTAATTCCCTTCTATGGTGCCGCCGTTGTAAGGAAAAGCGGCTGTCGAAGAATGAAATGCGGTCAGATGGGGCCGGGCGGGAGTGACCGTTACCTGGCTCAGGGAAGAGGTGGCTGTTTGGGCGACCGCTCCTTCCCCGCTGCCGACCTTCACCCGGTAGGCGGTATTCTGGTACGGCGTTCCGGGATGATAGACGGTGCTCCGTTGCCCGGCGATGTCTGTCCAGTCTCCATTACCCATGCGTTTCTGCCACTGGTAGGTATAGCTTCCCGTTCCCCCGGATACTTCCGACAGCGTGAGCTGCGCAGTCGGGTAACCTTCTTCCACGGATTGCGAGGAAGGCGTAATGTATCCGCCGTCGAGTTCGGGGACGGCGGTCAGGGTACAGACCGAAGAATAGGCCGAGTTCCACTTGGCGGATACTTGTACGCGATAGTGAACGGTTTGGCTCACGGCCCCCGGTGCGTAGGAGGTTCCGGTAGCTCCGGGAATGTTCGTCCAGATTTGATTGTCGAAACTTTCCTGCCATTGGTAAGAGTAGGGACCTCCGCTTCCGCCTGTTACTCCGGAAAGGGACAACGGCATCGGCGTGCGTCCTTCGACCAGAGTTTGAGCGGGAGAGACGGTGCCTCCCCCGATGTCGTAGAGAAATGCCGTCACTTCGTTGGAATAGAATGTTTTCCCGGTGTTCGGGGTCGTGGCTTTTCTTCGGTAATAATAATCGTCCGTTGCTGTAACCTTCAGCATCGGGTTTTCCCCGGGAACATCTTCCCATACGGATGAATCCCGGTGACGCCTCTGCCAGGAATAGGTCGTGAGGACGATGTACGGAGCCTCTTTCTCTGTAATGGTAAAGTTAGTGCCGTATCGAATGACGGAAGGCGCTTCGATGGTGCCCGCGTAATTTTTGGTGCCTGTCGCCGGGTTGGCCGGCATGGTGAAATGCGTGACGCGGTTTCCGTAATTGGTCTCGATTTCCATGCCGAACAGAACTTCCCGGTCGTAGGGGCTTTCATCCAGGGACAGGCGAATGTTGTAGTAAGTCCAGGTTTCGGATCCCATCTTTTTATAGGAATCGTATTCGCATTCGTAGTCGAGGATTTCCGGAGCATGCGGTTCCCGATCGAAAGCGATGGATTCCAATTCCGCATCCATGCGATCGTATAGGTCTCTGACGTAAAAGGTGAGGGTGACGCTATAGGTGTCCCCTTCTTTTACCGCGTGGGCATAGCCGGGGGGAACCTCGATGTCGGCGCCGTAGGAGCGAAGGACGCTCAGGAAGAAAATCGCCGTCAGGAATCGGCAGGCCTTGATTTTTCGTTTAACGGATTGGCTTTTCATGACGCTTTTCGTTTTAGCGTTGATAATGATAATCGTATGTTTTAAGCATGTGTCCCGCTTCGTCGACGACGGTTTTCAACCGTCCCAGGGCATCGTACCGGTAATGGATCGTTCGTCCCGACGGGTCGGTCACGGAGGATGCTCCGATTGTGGGAACATGGGTATAGACGGTAACGGAAGAGGCGGGAAGCCCTGCTCGCAACGGGGCCAGCGTTTCCCGTAGCGTTGCGTCGTCCGGGAAGGTCGGTTCGGCCAATTCATCCAGTGTGGCTGCGGGAAGAACGGCCGTTACCTGTTCCCAGGAAGCATTTTCGATTTTCGCTATGAGGTAACGGGAGCCGTAGCCCCACAGGAAGACGGTGTGTGTTCCCGTTTTGTCGACCGTTTCCCGGATATTTCCCCGCTTGTCACGTTGCAGAATCCGGGTTTGGGGAACCGGTTCGTAGCGCGAATCTTTCGTGTTTCCGTCGAAGGGCGTAAACGAAGGTTGCGGTATGTCCGTTTCGAGTCTGTACCAGGCTTCGGGAAGAAAATTCGCTTCGGAGTAGGTGCAGAGCGTGGCGGAAGTCACTTGATCCTCCATTGTCCGGATCGCCTCTACCGGGTAGTCGAGCATATTCTTTCGGGTCATGTCCGGGTAGACGCCTCCGGAAATATCGCAGGGATAGACCGTCCTGTCCGTCACGCGTTTCCCTTCGGAATCGGTGACGGTCACCGAAGTTTGCTGGTATTTATCGTTATATTCGTATTCGGTAACCGTCAGGAGGTTTCCGGCGGACATGTGGTCGATCTCGGTTTGACCGGTTTCTTCCCAGCGATCGGAGACTATGTCGTAATATTTGGGATAATATACGTTCAGGATGCCTTCGCCGGTAGGAAGAGCCGGAATCCAAATGACTCCATGATATTTGACGGGGGTAACGTAGATTTGAATCCCTTTCCGGATTTCTTTGTCCCGTTGCCGATAAGCGCGAACGACGGTTCGGACGGTTTCCCCGTTTACGTTGAGGTACTTTATTTCCGTGCACAATCCGTTGTCGTTCCGCTCATTCAGCGGCATGCCCGGCAACCGGATATCGGGTACGGTATTGGGTTCGCAACGGAAGGTTTTCCGGACGGTTCCGTTTTCGTCCGAAACCGAGACCGTCCGGTAGCCGACGATGTTGCCGGATCCCAGACAATCGTTGTCGATGTTTCCCGAAGTCAGCACGGAGAAATGATTGTCGCCCCATTGGGCCCGAATATTATCGTAGCCGGAAGCGAGTGCGTCGTAGGGATCGATGAACCCGCTTTGGAAACCTCCCAGGATCTCGTCCGTGTAGTAGTACTCCACCGGATTGATGAGTATGCCCGTATCGTAAGCGTATGTTTTTTGTTCTGTAACGGCTCCGTCCCGGTCGCGGTGGACGATTTTCTCTATCCGCAATCCTCCTCCCTGCAAGGGCGGTGCTTCCTGTCCTTCCTCCGGCGTTTCTTCGCTTCGGTAGGAAAAAAGAATGAACTGGTCGAATTCACGCGGATCGGTGTTGAACCAGACATGATAATCTCCAGGGGGTAGAATCAAGGTGAACGTAGTGTCCCACTCCATCCGTTCCGGTGCTCCCAGCCGTCGGGCGTATTTCCAGGCATCCGGATTCGGGATGGAGGGGCCGCCGGTTCTGGCAATTTGGGTTCCCATAGAAGAAAGCATCAATTTGTCGTCTTCGGTGTAGAAGGAATGATATACGGTCATGATGCAACTCTGGTCGAGCGAGAAAGTCTGCTTTCCCAGACGCGTTTCGATGGTTCGGATGACTTCCCGTCCGCTTTCGATGTAATCGGGCAAATCTTGTCGCCGGTAGGTGTGCGTTCCGTACGTAAATTCGCTGCCGCCGCCGGTGGGGTAGGTGATTCTGGTTAGGGTTGCGGCCCGGATGCCGGCCGGTCGGGAAGAACGGTCGGCTCCTCCTTCCAGATAAGGTTTCCCTTCCTGGTATCGGATGCGGGGGAGCAGGGTCGTGTTGTAGGTTCGGTTGTAATAACCCCAGTGGTCGACGTTGTAACTCGTTTTTTCAGGCAGTTCCGTCGGGTCGTATTCGAAAACGTACGGCGGAACCGTCAGAGTGTCCGCCCTGACCGACAGACTGTCCAGTCGCAGCCGTTTGTGCAGATAAGTCGGAATGCTGTTTCCGTTTTCAAAATACCCGTCATTGTAAAAAACGATGGTTTTCAGGGTGTCGTTTCCCAGTATCACGTGCATTTTTTTCAATCGAGCGGGCTGAGTCGGATCGGCCAGGAAGAGGTCTTCGCGGGATGCGTATTCCAAACGTATCCGTTGGGGGCCGGCGGTGATTTCTTCCAGGTTTCTGACCCGATGTTCCTGCATGGAGGTAAGGTCCAGTTTGTAGGGAAGATCGTAAAGAGAATTGATGGTTCGGTATTCCTGATAGAACTGCAGCTGGCTTTTCAGTACATATCTGTCGCTGTACCGGAAAAGAATGCGGTCTCCCTGCGGAGAGCGGATGCTGTCCAGGTAGTACGTCACGGGATCGTCATGCGGCCCGGAAATATTTTTTGCCCGGTAGACCATGGCCGGGTCCGTCCAGAGGTTTTCGGCCCGGAGATTCGTCATGATTTCGGTGGTGTTAAAATAGTAGACGTTCCCTTTTTCGTCGGTCGCTTCCCAGTGGTAACCGTCATCGCACCGGATCTTCAGTCCGGATTTTTTCAGTTCCATACCGCCGGTGCGAAGTTTCGGAACGATGAATTTCCCCGCTCTGCCGGCAAAATTGTAGAAGAAAATATCGGGTTCTGAGTCGTAACTTCCCGCCGCGGCGTTTTTGTAATAGGTCATGGCGTTCGCTTGTTCCTGGCGGCTCATGCCTTGCCAGTCGGGGAGATTGTTCTGATCGTAGGGCGGCATGGGGTAACTGTCCAGGTCGGAGGCGGAGCCGTTCGCTCCTGCCAGGTCGTCTCTTCCCCGGATAGTACGGGTGATGCAGCCGCCCGCGTTCAGCACCCATCCGAGTCCGACGGAGGACGCTTCCTGAATGACCCGGATGCCCGAGGCGTGATAACTGATGCTCAGGGGGAGGGAAAGCGTCCCTTCCGTGAGGGTGTGAAGCGGAATGTCGATATTGGGAATCCCCGTGTATTCGCTGACGGGGATGTCTCCGTACCGGCCCAGCGCGGTGGCGTTGGGGGAAGGCGGAAAGACGGCCGGTGTCCGATAAACGAGGGTTTCCGTCTGGGCGCGGATTCCGGACGCCGTGCCTGCGAGGAACAGCAGGAGCGGTAAAAATGTTCTTTTCTGCATGGCGTTGAGTTTTGGGTGAGGGGAGGAGTGTTGTCGGATTTCGGGGAGGATGGAGTGAGAGAAGCGGGAGATAGATACGAAGGGAACCTTTTTGCAGGCTCTGAAAGAGCAGGCACCGGATATTTCGGAGAGGCCGTCGACGGAATCGTGCATGGAGCACGGACCGCCTTATCGTTTGCCAGGTGGTTTTCCGGCAAAAGGGCATGCCCTCTTGGGGCGTATTTGTCCACAAGTCGGAAAGGGGATTGAAAGAAAAACGACGGTGCGGAGTCCTGCGAATGCTCCCCGGGATTGGGTTTCGGAAAGGGGATTCCGGAACCCGCACCGAAAAACGGGACGTTTCATAACGTACGGTTTAATTTCCAGGGGAGAAGAATGACAGGGACTGAAATGCCCTTTTTTATCGGTTTCCGGAGAAACCGGAATCTTTTCGGGTCGATTCGATAAAGGGGAGAGAAAACATCGCCCGGACGGATTCCTTACAAATATAAGAAAAAAGTCGAATGATGGATGCTGCGCTTTAAAAAAATTGCATACGAAACCTGTCTTTCGGTATTTTATCCGGGAAAGAGCATGCAGCATAGCGTTTCGGATGTTCCGGATCATGAGGCTGCGGGCTGGCGATTCGGTTTCCGGATCGGGGTTATTCCGATGGTCTAATGTTCCGATCCGATCCCGGCTGCAACGGTTTCCGTATGCCCCCGGCATGTTCGGTTCGAAGCGAATTTTAGGGACAGGGTTTGCAGGGGAGGCGTTTCTCTTCCCGGTTCGGTTTTAAAGGTACTTCAATCGGCGACGAACCCAGACGGCACCGGTCTCGATTTTTCGGGTTTTCCGTCCACTGTGGCGTTCAATTTGCATAGAAAAGGGAAAAACCGTTCGCATATGAAAAAGACTATTCTGATGCTGGTATGCGGCCTGCTGGCCGGCTACTGGGCTCTTGCCGGAACGAATGCCGGTAAAACGTTCGGCGATCTTCCCGAAATTTCGCAAATGTTCCTTCAGAAGTATTTTCCGGATGATCGGATCATGCGCATCAAAGTGGATCGGCACAACACCCATCCTTATAAATACAAGGTGGAAATGGATCGCGGCGTTTATGTGGAATTCGACGGAGGGGGAGACTGGTCGAAAATCGTCAGCAACCGTTATCCGCTTCCTGCAGGCGTGGTGCCCAAGCCGATCATCGCCTATATCCGGCAGCATTATCCGAACCATTCGGTGCGGATCCTGGAACAGAACGTGAAGAATTACACGGTCGTACTCACGGGAGGCCTCGATCTGGTGTTCGATCTGAACGGCCGGTTCATCCGCAAGGCCAACTGATTCGGCGCGATAACGACGGGGAAAGGTTTTCCGTACCGGAAACAGCATGAAAATGCCGGAACATTCTCTGTTCCGGCATTTTTCGTATGGCAACCGCTTCCGTATAAACGGGTAGGGATGTTTCGTTCCCCGTGACGGCAGGGTTCAGTCCTCGTATTTGTATCCCACTCCCTTGATGGTGACGATGTGTTCCTCGCCGATTTTTTCGCGAAGTTTCCGGATGTGGACATCGATCGTGCGATCCCCCACGATGACGTTGTCTCCCCAGACGTTGGAAAAAATCTCTTCCCGGGAAAAAACCTTCTGCGGCTTGGAGTAAAGGAGTGCCAGCAATTCGAATTCCTTACGCGGCAGAACGATTTCCTTTCCGTTCCGGATCACCAAATACCGTTCCCTGTCGATGCGCAGCGAGCGTTCCGGATCTTCGTCGGAATCTGTATCTTCCTGCCGTCCGGTATCCACCCGCTTGAGCATGGCCTTGATCCGGCTGATCAGCACCTTGACCCGGATGGGTTTGGCGATATAGTCGTCCGCTCCGGCGTCGAATCCCGCGATCTGGGAATAGTCCTCCCCGCGGGCCGTAAGGAAAGCCACGGCCGTTTTCTGCAACTGCCGGTGTTTCCGGATTTCCTGACAGGTCTCGATTCCGTCCATTTCGGGCATCATCACGTCCAGCAGAATGAGGTGAGGCTCGGTTTCCAGCGCCTTTTCCACCGCTTCTTTGCCGTTGGTGGCGGTATATACGGTAAATCCTTCCTTGCGGAGGTTATAACCGACGAATTCCAGGATGTCCGTTTCGTCGTCCACCAGCAGTACTTTGTAATTCATGCTCTTCCAGCATTAAGTTTGCGACAATGTTAGCGATTATTTGTTAACTGAACGTTAAATGAAGAGGCTTTTTTATGTTCTCCGGCATAATTCCTTCCCATTTCTTCCGGCTTTGCCCGGAATGGAGCGGGAAAGGGCGGGAATGCCGTTTATTTGTTTACCTTTGCCGAAATTATATCCTTACGAATGACCAAAGTAGAAGAATTTCAGGCGCTCGGTTTAACGGAAGTTACGCTGGAGGCCATCCGCGAGAAAGGGTTCGAAACACCTTCCCCCATCCAAAAGCTCACCATCCCCGTACTGCTTCGCAACGAAAACGATATCATCGCCCAGGCCCAGACCGGGACGGGCAAGACGGCGGCTTTCGGGCTGCCGATTCTGGAACAGATCAAATCCGGCAAGGGTTTGCCGCAGGCGCTCGTCCTGGTACCTACCCGGGAGCTGGCCCTTCAGGTGACGGAAGAGTTGATTTCCCTCAACCGGAAAAAGATTTCCATCGCGCCCATTTACGGAGGGGCTTCCATGTCCGAACAGCTTCGGCGCATCAAGCGGGGAATCGACATCGTGGTGGGGACGCCGGGACGGATCCTCGATCACATCCGCCGCAGTACGATAGACTTCAGCCAGCTCAAATGGCTGGTGCTCGACGAGGCGGACGAAATGCTCGATATGGGATTCATCGAGGACGTGGAAGAAATCATGGCCGCCACCAACCAGACCAAGCGGACGATGCTTTTTTCGGCGACGATGCCGCAGCGGATCGCCGTACTGTCCAAAAAGTACATGCGCGATACCGAGATATTGAAAGTGGAGTCGAAACAGATCACCGCCGATCTGACCGACCAGATTTATTTCGAGGTGCGGGAATGCGACAAATTCGACGCCCTGACCCGGATCATCGACGTGGAGTCGGAGTTTTACGGCATCGTCTTTTCCCGGACGAAAGTGGGCGTGGACGAAATCGTAAACCGGCTGCTCGAACGGGGGTATGCCGCCGAAGGGCTGCACGGGGACGTTTCGCAGGCCCAGCGGGAAAAAATCCTGCGCAAGTTCAAGCGGAAGGCGGTGAACATTCTGGTGGCCACCGACGTGGCGGCGCGGGGAATCGACGTAAACAACTTGACCCACGTCATCAATTATTCCCTGCCGCAAGATACCGAATCCTACGTGCACCGCATCGGGCGGACGGGCCGGGCGGGAAATCAGGGCACGGCCATCACGTTCATATCCAACTCCGAATACCGCCAGTTCACCGCTCTGAAACGGGAGGTGAAAAGCGAAATCCGGAAGCAGCAGCTTCCTTCCGCGGAGGATGTGATCGAAATCAAACGGAACAAGATCAAGGACGACCTGCAGGAAATCGTCGGCGGCGAAGGCCTGATCAACAATTACAAAACGATGGCCGGAGAGATCCTGGAGCAGTATCCGCCCGAAGTGGCGATGGCGGCCTTGCTGAAGCTGGCTTTCAAAAACGAACTGGAACCGGATACCTATCCGGAAGTCCGGTCTTTCTCCGTAGACCGGAAGGGAACGGCGCGTCTGTTCATCGCCGTGGGCAGGGTGGACGGATTTACCGCACCGAAGCTGGTGGAGATGCTGAAACGGGAAACGGGGCTGAACGATTCCAAGATAGACGACGTGCGTATTCTGGATAATTTTTCGTTCGTAACCGTGCCTTTCGCCGAAGCCGAAGCGGTTACCCGGCAGCTCAACAAATTGAGCCACGGAAACCAACCGCTGGCGGAAATCGCCAAGGACGGAGCCGGAAACCGTTCGGGCGGGGAACGGAGCTCGCGGGGGGGCGGACGTCGCGTCGCTTACGGAAGCCGGGCAGGCGGGGATCGCCGCCGTTCTTTCGGAGGCGGTTCCGGCGATCGGAAGCGGAAAAGATAGCGGGGAACGGCCCGGAGGCATTTTCCGGCATTCCTTCCCGGAATGTCGCGGTCGGGCATGGCGCTTGATTAACTTCCGATGCGGACTTATCTTTGTACCGATTCCGGCGCGTCAAACGGGCGAATATGAAATTTTACGCACAACTTTTCTGGTCGTTTTTCAAAATCGGGTGCTTCACCTTCGGCGGGGGATATGCCATGCTGCCCCTGATTCAGCAAGAGATCATCGACAAACGGAAGTGGATCACCGGTGCCGAATTCATGGAGCTGCTCGCGCTGGCGCAGACTTCTCCGGGGCCCGTGTCCGTGAACACTTCGGTGTTCGTGGGGTACAAGAAACGCGGTGTGCCGGGGGCCGTAACTGCGGCGCTGGGAACCGTATTGCCGTCGTTCGTTATCATTCTGGCGATCGCGGTATGCTTTTCGGATTTCAGCAAATATCCCGTGGTGGAGAGCGCCTTCCGGGGAATGCGTCCCGCCGTCGTGGCCCTGATCGCTGCGCCGGTCTATGCGATGGTGAAGGGAATGGGATGGATGAGGACGCTGCTGGCCGCGGCGGTCGCCGTGATCGTGGGGTTTCTGGGAACCTCGCCCGTTTGGTTTCTCCTGGCCGGGGCGGTCGGGGGTATCGTGTACGGCATGTCTAAAAAATAGAAAGGTATGGTGTACCTGCAATTGTTCTGGGCCTTTTTGAAGATCGGGCTTTTCGGATTCGGGGGCGGCTATGCCATGCTTTCCCTGATCCAGCACGAAGTCGTGGAACGGTATGCGTGGCTTTCTCCCCAGCAGTTCACCGACATCGTGGCCGTTTCGCAAATGACTCCCGGCCCCATCGCCATCAACAGCGCCACCTACATCGGTTACACCGTGACCGGAAACGTGTGGGGAGCCGTGTTAGCGACAGCGGCGGTCTGTGTGCCTCCGTTGACGGTGATGCTGCTCATTACGCGGTTCTACTTCCTGTTTCGTCAGAACAAATACGTCGGATTCGTCATGGACGGCCTCCGGCCGATGGTCGTGGGCATGATCGGCGCCGCGGCCTTTCTGCTGATGACTCCTTCCAATTTTCCCGACATCGTCAGCATCCTGATTTTCCTGCTCTGTCTGGCCGCTTCGGTGATGAAAGTCAATCCCATCCTGCTCATCGTCCTTTCGGCGGTCGCCGGAATCCTGTTGTACTGAAAAGGGCTTGCGGTTTCCGGAGGCGTCCGGGAAAACGGAATCGCCGTTTTTCGCCCCAACGCACCGTCTGTTTTGCGGAAAAGGGAAAATTTCTGTCGGGCTCGATCCGATGATCGCCCGATAAGGCACTCCCGTTTTCATCCTGTTTATCCTTATTCATAAAGGGTACGCCGTCCGTTTCTGAAATATTTCGACAGAAACGGGCTGATCGGCAAACCTTTTGCATCGGAGTGTGAAAAACACCTATGCCGGTTCCGGTATGCAGGGAGTGCGCCTCGTCCGTCTCCCGCCTTTCGGACCGTTCAAGAGTAAGGAAAGCCATGAAGCAGGATATAGTGGATAAAGCTACCCGGGTGGTGGAGGAAAACCTCACCAATCCGCAGTTCAACATCGAAATGTTCGCCCGGGAAATGGCGCTGTGCCGGACGGGGTTGTTCGACCGGATCAAGGAGGCGACCGGTAAGACCCCCAATCATTTCATCGTGGGGATTCGTCTGAAAAAGGCGGCCGATTTACTGACCTCCCGGCCCGCCATGTCGGTGGCCGACATATCTTCTTCCGTCGGGTTCAATTCGCCCAGTTACTTCATCAGCTCTTTCCGTCGGGCGTACGGCATGACTCCGGTGCAATATCGCCACTGGAAGAATTCCGGCCAGAATCCCGCGAACCGGGAGTGGTAGCGGGAACGAAGACGCTGCTGCAAAACCGGAGAACGATTCGTTTTTCCGGTTCCACCTTGCGGGAATGAATTTCCCGAAAATCCTTTTTGATAAGTTTTTTCCGATACGGCCTGTTTTCATGGATGCCGGAGCGGCGCCGTGTTTCTCGGTTATCCGGAGATGAACGTCCGTCCGCCTGAATCCGTTCATTCTTCGAGCCGGGCCAGCGGATGGCTGTCTTCCACGCTTTTGTGCAGATACTCCTTGTTGAGGTGGGTGTAAATCTCGGTGGTGAGGATGGATTCGTGTCCCAGCATCTCCTGTACCACCCGGATATCGGCCCCGCCGTGGATCAGGTGCGTGGCGAAGGAATGACGGAAGGTGTGCGGGCTGATGTTCTTGGTAATGCCTGCCGTCCGGGCCGCATCCTTGATGATGATGAAGATCATGACGCGGGTCAGCCGGCGTCCCTTGTTGTTCAGGAAGACGAAATCCTTGTGCCTGTTGTCTTCCGGCATCGTTTTCCGCTGTTCCAGGTAACGCCTGATGACGCGGACGGCTTCGTCGCTGACGGGAACCAGCCGCTGTTTGTCTCCTTTTCCCGTCACCCGGATGAAACCGTCGTCGAAAAACAGGTCGGAAAGCCGAAGGTTGACCAGCTCGCTGACCCGGAGCCCGCAGCTGTACAGGGTTTCGATGATGGCCCGGTTCCGGTGTCCCTGCGGCAGGCTGAGGTCGATGCCGTCCAGAATTCGTTTGATCTCTTCCAGCGTCAGGATGTCGGGCAGTTTCCGGCTGATTTTGGGACCGTCGATCAATTCGGTCGGAAGCGTCTGGATTTTGTCGTTGATCAGCAGATAGTTGAAAAAGCTTTTGATTCCGCTCAGCGTGCGGGCCTGAGTGGTGCGGTTGACGTTCTGATCGTACAGGTCGGCCAGGAACGCTTCGATGTGGGGCATTTCCACCTGCTCCGGAGGGATGTCGTAGTGCTCGACGATGAACTTTTCCAACCGTTTCAAATCCCGGAGGTAGGCCTCCGCCGTATTGTCCGAAAGGTTCTTCTCCAGTTTGATGTATCCCAGGTAATCTTCAAAATAGGCTCCCCATCCCATGCTGCTGTCCCGTTGTTTTTGCCGGATCGTTGCTTCCGGCGGGCCGGATGCCGTTCCCGAACGGCATCCGTATTTTTTCGACATATGAATTCAAAAGTAAGGATTATATTTGTAAGTCGATATAAAAATAGTACGCAATGAAAAAGGGAGTTTTCCTCCTGCTGTTTCTGATCCTTGCGACGGGCGTTCCCCGTGCCGGATTCGGACAGACGGGCATCCGTGCCGAAGCGGACGATCCCGGTTTGACGATCGTGAATCTGGACCCGGAACTGAGGCGCATGAACGGAGTGGTGTCCGTGGAGTACCTCGATCCGGGGCCTTTCCGGGAAAAGTACCTCGTAGAGGTGACTCAACCGTTGGATTACAGCGACCCCGAAGCCGGCACGTTCGTGCAACGGTTCGTGGTGGGGTATGCGGGGAAGGATGCTCCGACGGTGATCGTCACGGAAGGGTATCGGGCCGATTATGCGCTCAAACCCGAATACCGCGAGGAGATTTCCGCCCGGTTCGGTACCAACCTGGTCGTGGTGGAACACCGTTATTTCGCCGGTTCGACGCCTTCGCCCCGCAACTGGGATTACCTGACCGTGGCCGCTTCGATGAACGACCTGCACCGGATCCGGACGATGCTGGCGCCCCTTTATCCGGAAAAATGGATCGCCACCGGGATCAGCAAGGGAGGAACGACCACTCTGATGTACAAGACTTATTTCCCGGATGACACGGATATTTGCGTGCCTTATGTAGGCCCGGTGTGCTTCGGAGTGGAGGACGGTCGGCACGAGCCGTTCATCGCCTCCCGCTGCGGGACGCCCGAACAACGGGAGAAAGTCCGGACCTTCCAGATCCGGGCGCTCCGGGAACGGGAAGCGATCCGGCCCTTGTTCGAGGCTTACTGCCGGGAAAAGGGACTGAAGTTCCGGATTCCGACGGATGAGGCTTACGACTATTGCGTGCTGGAATATTCGTTTGCTTTCTGGCAGTGGGGTGTTTCGCCGGAAGACCTTCCTGCGGAGGATGCTTCGCCGAAGGCCGTGCTCGATCATTTGGTGAAGGTGGTGGGGCCGGACTATTTCGCCGTGAACGACGAGCCTTCTTTCTTTGTGCAGGCGGCACGGGAACTGGGCTATTACGGATACGACGTCCGTCCTTTTCGGGAATGGCTGACGATCGGATCGGCCCGCGGATACCTGCGTCGTATCATGCTGCCGGAGGATGCGAAAGGCATCCGGTTCAGCCGTCGGGTAGGGCGGGATGTTTACCGGTACCTTCGCAGGAACGATCCGAAAATGATCTGCATTTACGGAGAATACGACCCTTGGAGCGCCGTTGCTCCCGATGCTTCTCTTTTTGAAGGGAAAAAGAACCTGCAATTGGTCGTAAAGCCGGGCGGAAGCCACCGCACCCGGATCGGAAACCTGCCCGAAGGGATGCAGGAGAAGGTATGGGATCGCCTGTCCCGGTGGTTGAACGAATAATCGGAAACGGAATGAAATACACGGAATACAGGATAGCGGGCATTCCCGATGCGGAAGCCGCCGATGTGGTAGTGGCCGAGCTGGCCGATCTGGGATTCGACAGTTTTTCGGACTACGAGGAGCAGGAAAAAACGCTTTGCGGCTATGTTCCCGCCGGGGCGGAAGGCGGCTGCCGGGACGAGGCGGAGAAGTATCTGAAAAATGCGGGATACCGGTGGACGGCGACCGAAATACCGGACGATACGAACTGGAACGCCCTGTGGGAGTCCAATTTTCAGCCCATCGAGGTGGAAAACCGGTGTTGCATCCGCGCTCCGTTCCACGAGCCGCGGCCTAACGTGGAACACGAAATCGTGATCATGCCCAAAATGTCGTTCGGGACGGGCCATCATGCGACGACCCGTCTGATGCTCGAAGCCCTGCTGGACGGCGACTTCCGAGGGAAACAGGGACTGGACATGGGGAGCGGGACGGGCGTTCTGGCCATTCTGGCCGTTCGGCTGGGCGCCTTGGCGGTGGATGCGATCGACGTGGACGAATGGGCATACGAGAACTGCCGGGAGAACCTCGCGGCTAACGGTGTCCGCGATCGGGTACGTCCTTTGCTGGGGGATGCGTCGCTGCTCGCCGGAGGCGCGATATACGATTTCGTGCTGGCCAACATCAATCGGAACATTCTCTTGAACGACATGCAGCGGTATGCGGACGTCCTTCGTCCGGGAGGCACGCTGTGGATGAGCGGTTTTTTGGAAATCGACGTTCCGGTCATCGAGGCGAAAGCCGTTTCCCTGGGCTTCTCGCTTCGGGAAGTGCGGACAAAAGAGGGATGGGCCTTGACGGGGTGCGTGAAAAATGCTTAACTTTGCGGCTCCTTTCCTTCCGGGACACCGGAAAGACCGGGTCGGAGGGGAGGTTGTAATGCTTTGGAAATGAACGAAAAGGTAGAAATCATTCAAATCAATATCTCCGGGGAGGACAAACCCGGACTCACTTCCACCCTGACCGGCATCCTGGCCGGTTACGAAGCCTTTATCCTCGACATCGGACAGGCCAACATCCACCAGACCCTTTCGATGGGGATCCTGTTCCGGACGACCGCCGACAAGGCCGGGGACATCATGAAAGACCTGCTGTTCAAGGCCTACGAGCTGGGTGTGAATATCCGGTTCACGCCGATCGCGGAAGACCATTATGAAGAGTGGGTCGGCTTGCAGGGGAAGAACCGTTACATCATTACCGTGCTGGGACGGAAGCTGACCGCCCGGCAGATCGCGGAAGTGACGAAGGTGGTGGCGCAGCAGGGAATGAACATCGACTCCATTCTCCGGCTTACGGGGCGGATTCCTTTGCAGGAGGATGCGCGGGCGCCGAAGTCCTGCATCGAACTTTCGGTGCGGGGAACGCCGCTCGACCGGGCGGAGATGCAGTCCCGGTTCATGCAGCTTTCCACCGAATTGGGCGTGGATATTTCGTTGCAGCAGGACGACATGTTCCGCCGTTGCCGCCGTTTGATCTGTTTCGACATGGATTCGACGCTGATCGAAACCGAGGTGATCGACGAGCTGGCCGAGCGGGCCGGGGTGGGGGAGCAGGTAAAGGCCATCACCGAATCCGCCATGCGGGGAGAGATCGACTTCAACGAAAGTTTCCGACGCCGGATCGCCATGCTCAAGGGGCTGGACGTCTCGGTCATGGAAGAGATTGCCCGGAACCTGCCGATCACCGAGGGACTCGATCGCCTGATCCATGTGCTGAAACGGGTCGGATTCAAGACGGCGATTCTGTCGGGGGGATTCACCTATTTCGGGAATTACCTGAAACAGCGCTACGGATTCGATTACATGTACGCCAACGAACTGGAGATCGCGGACGGGAAACTGACCGGACGGCATATCGGCGACATCGTGGACGGCAAACGGAAAGCCGAGCTGCTCCGGCTGCTGGCGCAGGTGGAAAACGTGGACATTTCCCAATGCATCGCCGTAGGAGATGGGGCCAACGACCTGCCGATGTTGAGCATCGCCGGGCTGGGAATTGCTTTTCATGCCAAACCGAAGGTGAAGGCGAACGCCCAACAGTCGCTTTCCACCATCGGTCTGGACGGAATCCTTTATTTCCTGGGACTCAAGGACTCTTACTTCGACGATCGCCGGTTCTGACAGTTGGTGCCGGTCGGGAGCGTCGGGAAGGAACCCGGAAAAAACACCCCTTCGGGAGAATTTTTCGGTCCGGAGGTTTGGCGGAACGGATTTTTTATTATTTTTGTGTCGCCGTTTACAAAGGCGGTTCCGTTGGTGAGGGCGACATACTCGGAAGGGTTGCCGGGGGCTTGATCTGAAGAAGAAGGACGGATTGAAAGATTGTTGCGGAAATAGCTCAGTTGGTAGAGCACAACCTTCCCAAGGTTGGGGTCGCGAGTTCGAGTCTCGTTTTCCGCTCCGAAAAAGGCTGATGTGGCTCAGTGGTAGAGCACTTCCTTGGTAAGGAAGGGGTCACGGGTTCAATTCCCGTCATCAGCTCCATTTTGCGGAAGTAGCTCAGTCGGTAGAGCATTAGCCTTCCAAGCTAAGGGTCGCGGGTTCGAATCTCGTCTTCCGCTCAAGAGAGCCTTACAGACAGGCTGAAATATGTAGCAAAATCCTTATGTATCCATGATATGTAAGGATTTTTTCTTTTTGGTCCGCCCCAGGAAAAAGCAATGAACGGCAGGTTAGGATGACCTTATTCGTGACCTGTTTTAACTCTGGAAATAGGTTGCGATTAGCCGTTATTTCGCTGTTTTGCTGCCTTTTATCCCGCAATATTTCTATACTGCCAGCGTATTGCTGGCCGAGATCGCCGAACGGTACATGCGCCGCATGGGGTACGGAGAACAGCCGTATGTGGTGTACCTTCACCGGGACATCGACCGCGAGCACATCCATATCATAGCCTGCCGGATCGACCGCGCCGGAAAGAAGATCGAGCACGACAACGAAGGCAAACGCTCCCGGCCGATCATGCGGGAGTTCGAAAAAGAGTACGGACTCTACCGGGTGGAAAAGGGGAAAGAGCGGGAGGAAGACGTGAATCCGGATTTGTGGGATATGAAAAAGGTAGATTACCCCCGTGGCGACGTCAAGGCGCGGGTGTCGTCAGTGGTACGAAGCGCCGTAGACCGATACCGGAACCAAACAAACGCATCGTAGCACGGTTGTTGTAAATAAATCGCTCCGGAACTTTCCCAAAAACCGATTACCATGCCTTCTTTAGCAGCCATCTCCACCATAGATTTTCCCCACAAGACTTCGCAGCAAGCGGTTAAAAATTTTGCAAAAAGGGTGTTCGCTCCTTCCTTCGGGGATACGGAACGCCTGTTGCAGGTGTTCGACCATTCCGAAATTGAGAGCCGGAACCTGTGCAAGCCGCTCGCATACTGCGAACAACCCCATACCTTCGAGGAGCAAAACCGTGAATATATCCGCCTTGCACTCGCATACTCGATGGAAGCCGCCGAAAAGGCCCTTTCGGTGGCAGGTCTCGCGAAAGACAAAATAACGGATTTGATATTCGTTTCCACCACCGGACTTGCGACGCCCGGTATGGATGCTCTCATCATAGACCGGATGCGGCTCAACCCGCACGTGAACCGCATGTCGATATTCGGTCTGGGATGCGGCGGCGGAGTATCGGGTTTTGCAAAGGCTTGCACGCTTGCGAAAGCGAATCCGGCAGCAACCGTGCTGCTGGTCGCCGTCGAGTTGTGCTCGCTTACATTCCTGCGCCACGACGCAAGCAAAAGCAACTTCATCGGCTCCTGCCTGTTTGCCGACGGTGTAGCGGCCTGCCTGATTCTGGGCGACGGAGTCGCCCATCCCGCAACGGGGAAAATCGGCTTTCAGGCCGCCCGGAGCCGGCTCTACTACGACACGCAGGACATCATGGGTTGGGATTTTACGGACAATGGCTTCAAAGTGCTGTTTTCGCCGGGAATACCGGCCTTGATCGCCGGCAATGTCCGGGAAGACGTCACGGCATTCCTGTCCGCGCAGGGGCTCACCCTATCCGATATCCGAAACTTCATTTTCCATCCGGGCGGCAAAAAGGTGCTGAGCGCTTACGAAGCGGCCCTGGGCATGCAAGAAGACGCGCTGCGCTTCACGCGGGAGGTAATGCGCAACTACGGCAATATGTCCAGCGCAACGGTGCTGTATGTACTTGCCCGGATCCTTCAGGAATATGAGCAAGGATACGGCCTGATGATGGCCATGGGGCCGGGGTTTTCGAGTGAAATGGTACTGCTGCAACTCAATCGGTAAGCGATGGTCTTTGCCCTTTTTGTCCTGTTCGTGTTGCTGCTTCGCCTGGGCGAACTGCTTTTGGCGCGACGCAACGAACGCTGGTTATTGGCCCGGGGAGCCGTAGAGTACGGACGAAGGCACTACCCCTGTATCGTTCTGCTGCATGTTCTTTTTTTCGTATCCTTAGTCACGGAGTATGTTCTTACTCCGGAAAAGGGTTACAGTATCCCATTGCTTGTGCTTTACTTCCTGCTGCTGGGATTCAAAGCCTGGACTGTTTTTTCACTGGGTAAATTCTGGAACACGCGGATTTATCGTATCCCCGATTGCCCGTTGGTGAAAAAGGGGCCTTACCGATTTATGAAGCATCCCAATTACGTAATAGTGATTGCTGAGATAACGCTTATACCGCTCATATTTCATCTCTATTTTACGGCAATCGTGTTCAGTTTGCTCAACGCCCTGATGCTGTTTGTTCGTATACGTGTGGAAAACAGGGCATTGAAGTTATAGCATCCCGGCTCGGAAGGCCGGTAGGATTGCGAAGCAACACGCCCACATAAACCATCGATGCAATTCGGGCTCCATCCGTTACCCGAAAAAGTACGCTTCAATCCTGTTGGCATGGAACCGATACGTAGCTTCCTGGGTGTAAAGTCGATCAAACGCCACGCTCGTTCATCGCATGGTTGTCTGTTCCTTCTGACTGCGCCCTTCTTTCCTTGAATTATCCGTTTTCATCATAAGGTGACGACGGTTCTTCCTCTCCGTTCGCGTCCGTTTTGTCCGCTGCCTTCCAGATCGCTTCGGCAGCGTCGATCAGCCGGATGGGGGGATTCGGGCCTGCTGTCCCCGTCGGGTGAGAATCCGGAAAGGAAGGGGCGTATAACCCCCGGTAGCTGTAAACGAGGGTCGAACAATGCAAAAGGGCGAACGTAACCCGGTCTTCCCGTTCTTCCATCACGATCACGCTGTCGGCCGTTCGGTATGCCCACGGTACCGGCTGCAGCTGGGAATAGATGCTCAGGTGTTCCCTTCTTCCCAGAAACAGAACGAGCCGAACTTCGGGATGCCTGTCGCGCAGTTTCAGCAGTGTTTCGAGCGCGCCTCTTTCGAATTCCCCGAAGATGCCCGTTAGGAACTGCCGGTATCCTTCCCGGTAAAGCCCTTCGATCTTCCGGGCCGTCACCCGCAGGACGTCCTGCCGGCCGGGAGGCGTTTTCCGGTAGCATTGAGGCTTGTTGCCGAAAAAGGCGGCGGTTTTAAGCGTCCCATCGATGGCCCCTGCAATATCGTCCTCCCATTCGTAGAACTCGTGGGAGAGTTTGGTGCGACGACAACTCATGATCCGTGCTTGTTTTTTTCACACAACTCCGGCCTTGCCAGCCGGGCCATCAAAATTTCGGCGGTCATATCGAACAGCTCCGGTGTGCTGTCCGCCTGGGAAAGCACGGAAAGTCCCGGATACCAGTTCTGGCATTCCCGGCTCTTTCGGCTGTAGCAAAGCCGCTTGCAGTTCGAGAGTAAAAAATGGCACATGGTATGGTTGGCATTGTAGAACGGAGCCTCTTCACCCATAACGATCACCGCGTCCGCTCCACGGTGTACCCTTCTGACGCTCGTGGGCTTTTGGCTCATCTTTTCATACAAATAATTACTTATGACGAGTACCAACGCGATGGCCTTTTCGGGATACCTGCTTTTCATCTGAAGCATGACTTCCCCGGCCGTTCGCTCGAACTGGCCGTTGATGCCGGTCATAAACTGCGTGTACCCTTTTCGGATCAGCCTTTCCAGGGTCTTTTCGAGGGTGTAGCGGATCACGGGCACGGGTACCGTTCGGGTCGGAAGTCCCACGAAAGAGACGGTTTGATCCCGCGGCCGGATGATGCCGGAAATATCCGTTTCGCGGGCGAAGTATTCGTTGTGTTTTTTAGCTCTCATGTTCGCTGTCGGATTTGTTTGGGTGAACATATCAACCTGCAGGGATTGCTCGGATCGGTGCCTCGGAGGTCCATCGGTTGAAAAAAGGAGCGGCGGCCGCGCGCTGCCGGATATTCTGCCAACTTGCTCCGAAGGCAGCGAGCCGCCGCTCCCGATCCTGAAAAAAGGTATTTGAAATGCTGTCGCTCGACAGCCGTAAGAAAAGGGACGCGGAAACACCAGCAGCCTGCAACGCTGTATGGATCACGAACAAATGTCGCCGCGTCCCGGTGAATAAGGTTAAATCGTTGCCCTCCGGAAGCCGGAGGACGGTTATGGAGGCTTTACACCATAGGGGTTGCTCCGCGAGCGGGAAAGTGCGAATAGGATCGCCCGACCGGCGAACGGGATTCGCCGGAGCCTGTGAGTATGGGAAGGGGAAATTGCCTGACCGTAACATACTGTAAGGGATTGCGGATGATTTTCTTCGATCCCGCTTCCCCCGCAGAAAACAGCGAGGGCGCAGATACAACTCCCAACGGTAGGCATTGCAGCGCCCTTAGCGGTAAGTTGACCTACGCCCAAGCCGGCCGCGTACCCGAAGGTACACGGCACAACTCAGGTTTCGGACAAATCTTAAGCCACTAAGAAAACTATTATACTAAAGAATTAATATAACAGCCTGCAATTTCACCGTTGGCATAAAGGTTCGTCTTCTACCTTTATTTAGTACGTTACGGTTTTAACCCGTATTAAAACGTGACAAAGTTAGCATAAATAGGTCTCTTGCTTGCGACAAATATACAAAAAAATCTATTTTACACGTGAATCCACGTGTGCAAAAACAGGTCTGGTACTTTTCATTTGCATCAATGAAATCGAAAAGTTCAGACGATCTATTCATAAGTCAGTTAGTTGAGCGAATGCGGCAGCTACGTAAACAATACCGTTATTCGCAGGAATACGTTATTGAACACACGCATTTGGATATTTCCCGCTATGAATCGGGGGTCTCTTTTCCTACACTTCCTTCCATCTTGAAACTTTGTAAACTTTACGGAATCACTATTGGTGAATTCTTTGCCCCCATCAATTATCCGCCGAAAAAATAATCGACTGGCTTCCGGGTAGAAAACGTCGGAATGCCGTGCGAATGCTACCGAATCCCGTCGGTAGATTTTTTTCATGGCATCGAGGTTTGCATTAATCTCTGGGAATAAATAAACGCATCCCGGATCGGGATGAAACGGAATCCGCTTAACGGATAGGTCGCGTTGTCGTCGAAACGGACTGAGCCGCCTTCGGCCATTCCTTAAAGCTCGCATTGTATTTGCTTTTGGTTCATTCCCGGACGGCCTGTGCCGCCCCTATACAACGAACCGCGCTTCAAGGAGGCGTACGGCAAATGTATGAATTTAAATCCGTCGTGCAATGTGTTTTTGGCAGAATCTTCCTAAATTTGTGTCTATGAACAGCACGATGGAGTTTCTGCCCGAACGCAAACAGGCCGACCTGCGGGAGCTGGTGTCGCTGATCCGCGAAGAAATCCCGGACACGGTAATGGTGATCCTGTACGGAAGCTATGCCCGCGGTACGTACGTGGAATGCGACGAGCGGCGGGATTTCGGCGTGAAGACCTATTATATAAGCGACTACGATTTGCTGGTGGTAACGAACCGTCGGTTGGGAAACCGGGAGTCCACGGCGACCAAACGGATCGCCGAACGGTTCATGCAGGGCAAGGACGCGGAGTTTCAGACGCGACCGCAGATCATTACCGAAAGCATCGCGAAGCTGAACCACGCCCTTTCGGAAGGACGCTATTTCTATGTCGAGATCGTGAACGGAGGAATCGTGCTTTACGATTCCGGGAAGCATGAACTGGCTGCGCCGCGATCGCTGGATTTCTGCGAGATTAAGGAAATGGCGCAAGAATACTATGCGGTAAAATATCCCCGTGCTCATAGATTTTTACGATATGCACAAGTAGCATATAATGATGAAGAATATGCGGATTGTTCTTTCTTCTTGCATCAGGCTACGGAGTATTTCCTGAAATCCATTCCGCTGGTATATGCCCTGTACGGATACAAGGAACACGAACTGGGGTATCTGCTCGAAAAATGCAAAGCCTGCACGCTGGAGCTGGCGGCGGTTTTCCCGCAGGACACGCCGGAAGAAAAACGGCTTTTCGAGCTGTTGCAACGGGCCTATGTGGAAGCACGCTATAATGATACTTTCGAGGTGACAAAAGCGGACATCGACGCCCTGCGCCCGAAGGTGGAACTGCTGGGCCGGATCGTGGAAAAAATCTGCCGCGAACGCTTCGCCTACTACGACCGGAAAATCGCGGACAGCCCGGCGGCTACGGTCTGAATGATGAAAATATACGGAAAATAGAGGTAGCAAACATATGAAAATGTATTTACAGAAAATACAGCGTGGTCACTAGAATATAAAAAATATTAATGATTATGGAGATTGATAAGGTTGTCACCTATTCACTGCTTGCTCAAATAAGAAATACAGGAAATTTCATCAATAGTAGTATTGATATTTTTGTACCTATTGTAAAATATGCCTTATATCGTTTTACTACAGAGGAGTGTCAATATAAAGGAGAATCAACAAACGAATTAAAGGAATGGATTTTAAAGAATTTTTTTCTCCCATTCCCAAATTCTATCCTAAATAAAATTCTATTAAAAATTGGGCAGGAAATCAATACCAAAGAAGATACTAAGCTGGCATTATATAAGGATGGAAGTTTTTGGATTAAAAACTACAAATTTGAAGCGTTTAATGAGGTTATTGAACATAATCGTCAAAAGGTAGCTTTTGTTCAGAAATATTTCGAGGATTTTTGTTCAATAGCCAATCTGAATTATACTGGAAGCACTTCTATATTTGATTTTATTGATAGCAATAAGGAGAGAATAGGAAGATACTTAGCCATTAAATCAAAAGGTTCTTCACAAGATTTTTCGGTAGAGGCTCAATTTGTGGATTTTTTCAAAAAACTTCCAGATTGTTTCAATTTGATACGCCAAATATATTTAGGTTCAATTATTTCATGCTATTTAGAATATGAGATTCAAGAAGCAGAGAATAATAAGGTCGAACTTATTTTTGACACCAATTTCATTGTTAGTTTATTAGACCTCAACACCACAGAATCGACTAATACTTGTAGGGAATTGCTGAAAATAGCATCAAAGTTTGGCTATTCGTTTAGAGTATTGAATATTACGTTAGAAGAAACATACGGACTTCTAATGAAAAAAGCCGAAAATTTTGAAAATACATTTCTCTCTAAATTAGTAAATCCCGAAGATATTTGGAATGCTTGTATTAGACGTAAATTAAACAGGAGCGATTTGGAAAAAATTGCTGATGGTCTGGAAAAAACATTAGCAGATGAATTTAATATTACTCCTGTTCCATATACGGAAAAATATAAGAATCAAGCAAGGGTCAGCATAGAATATACAGAACTTAAAAGATACAGAAATAGTGATTTTGCCGCTTTGCATGATATCACGGCTAAGCTATATGTTAGAGAAAAAAGAGGGAATAAACGCATAAAGCATTTCGAAGATGCAAAATGTTGGTTTGTGAATAATTCTTTCAATCGAGATTTAGAAACAGACAGCATAGAGTATCACTCTCAAAATGGATATTTACCAGAAGTAATAAGAGCTGATGATTTGTTAAATATTCTTTGGTTTGCTAAACCAGATTTAGTGAATTCTCTGGAAGATGAGGTGATTGATAGTGGGTTGAACTCTCTTATTGCATACACTCTTAATTCGGATTTACCGCATTCAGCAATAATAAAAGAACTTGATGAGAATATTCAGAAATACCAAAAAGATTCTACACTTACCGATATCGATATTATAAAAGTTGCTACTAGAATAAGTAATAAAGAATTAAAAGGCATCGAAAGTTTGAACAATCTCGCTAAAAACGATGGTCAGAAATTCATAGCAACCATAAAAGAGGAAGCCGAGAAGCAGGAAAAAGAGGAAAATGAAAGGATTCAAAGATTTGAAGGTCTGCTTAACAAATTAGAACGAGTTGCTAATATGTCTCCGAAATCAGCTGATTTAGATGCTGAAAAATTGAAACGGCTGAAGACAACTAATGAAATTCGACAGATTAAAAGAAAAGAAATAACAAATCGAGCTTTAGCAAAGTGGAGAGGACGGACTTGGTTTTTATTTGTATCTGTATTAGTGATATGCTCCGTAATGAGTTACTTAATTTATACAGGATTAGATAGAGATGTAAACAAGGTTGTCACTTGGGTTCTTCCCGCAATAACATTAATCGTAGAATTTTTTGTTGGCAAATGTCTTTATAGTCAATATTATGACAATGCAAATATTATCGCATATGAATCTCGAATAGTAATTCCTGAGGATTTAAAAGAACTAACCGATATATCTCAAATGCAAGATTAATATATGGTTTCCGCAAGCCCCCTTTCGATAATATCGTTTGTGTAAATTTGTATATAGTTATCTAATATTATTATTCCAGGTTTATGACGAAGGAAAACGCCATCCGATTGTTCGAGGACAAAAAAGTCCGCTCCGTCTGGGACGCCGAGGCGGAAAAATGGTACGTATCCATCGTGGATGTAGTCGGAGTTCTGACCGACAGCGTCGATGCGGCCGCCTATTGGCGAAAGCTGAAGCAACGTCTTAAAGCCGAGGGAAATGAAACCGTGACAAATTGTCACGGTTTGAAAATGCAAGCGCCGGACGGAAAGATGCGACTAACCGACGTGGCCGATGTGGAGCAGCTTTTCCGGCTGATCCAGTCGATTCCTTCCCCGAAAGCCGAGCCGTTCAAACAATGGTTGGCGCAGTTGGGGCGCGAGCGGCTGGAAGAAATCGACGATCCGGAAATGGGAATCGAGCGGTCGATGGAATACTACCACCGCAAGGGCTATTCCGAAAGATGGATCAACCAGCGGCTGAAATCCATCGAGGTGCGCAAGGAGCTGACGGACGAGTGGGAACGGCGGGGAATCAAAAAGGGACAGGAGTTTGCCACGCTGACCGACATCATCACGCTCGGATGGGCGGGAATGACCACCCGGCAATACAAGCAGTACAAGGGACTGAAAACCGAGAGCCTGCGCGACAACATGACCAACCTGGAGCTGGTGCTCAACATGCTGGCCGAAGCGACCACGACGGAAATATCCCGGCAGAAAAAGCCCGCGACCGTAGCGGCCAACTGCGAGGTCGCCAAACAGGGCGGGCGCATAGCCGGAAACACGCGCCGCGAAATCGAAGCCCAAACAGGCAAGAAGGTCGTTTCGCCGCTCAATGCCGCACAAGTGCTGGCAGCAAAGGAGGCCGAACGGATCGAGGAAGATTCGGCCGCCGAGTGAAAGGTGTGCGCCCTGCAAGGAACGCAGGACGGAGATAGCATAATCGTTGTAAGTCGTTCACATAGGACGACCTGTTGAAATAATACTGCTATGCTGCTATCCGCAAAACACAGCCCCGATGCGGCCTGCATTGCATCGGGGCTATGATTTGGGACATGGTTGATGATCGCTTTTTCAGCATCCGGAATGGTATGCCGACTGAAAAAAGCGTTTTCAGAGGGTTCAGAATCGTCCGATATCCGGTCGGTAAACACAATTCCACCCCGGCTTTTCATAGGAACCCTGCATTTTCTTAGTCGCAACCGAGCAGGGGGCACAGCCGATGGAAAATTCACAATGCGCACAACGCTCATCCATGGTCTGTTTCGTCATCCCCATCAGTTTTTCGGATCTTTTGCCGCGAATGATATCCAGAATGTTCTCTGTTTTGGCATTTCCGTAGACGTGATCCCGTTCAGCCAGGCAAGGTGTTACGTCGCCGTTCGACAGAATGCAAAGATGATCCTGCCAACAGGAGTGCCCCTTTACATTACGGGCCAGTCCGTTCATATCGACTGCAAACCGGTCCGGCGAGGACATCAGGCATGCTTTGAGCCGCTGGCTCCGTTCATTATCCGTGGCATGCAACAGTTCGACAGGATAATACAAAGTGACAGTGCGTATCGGCAGTCCGATCCCTCCGAACCATTGCCTGGCGGCCTCCAACTGTTCGACGTGATTTTCATCCATCAGTAAAACGACGTCGATATCGAAATACTTTTCCGCGGCGGACCAGGAGAGAATCCGAGAAATCCTGGCGATATCCTCTTGAGAAGACTCCGGCGCGAAATTCGAAAGAACGAGCGACATGCTTGCTTTGTACTGTTTCAGAAAAACAATATCCCGGCTCGTAAGCAGGCTCCCGAAAGTACGTACGTTTACGGGAATAGAGTGCCGCGAAGCGGCCATGATGCAGGATAGTGTATCGGCCCGATTAGAGAAAGGGTCTCCCCCGGTGAGTTCGATGGAGGCGGGAGCTGCGCAGGCCAAATGCCCGATCACCTCGTCGATCGCATATTCGATTTTGGGGCGATTCGAGAAACATCCGCAGGTGCATTCGAGACTCGCCAGTCTTTTATCGGAGTCGCAAAACCAGCATTGACCGGTGCACCGGGAAGAGACTTCCAGAGAAACGACGCCCAGCGGACGATAGAACGATTTTTCCCTTTCGAGATGCGGATGGATGAAGGGCCGGTATTTGGGGCTGACCTTCGGCGACTCGTAAAAGGCACCCAACTCCACTGTTTCATAAAAGGCGGCAAAATTCCGGATCAGGCTCTCTTCGACGCTCAACCGGCGGCTGATTTCGGAAAGGCTCAAGCCGCGACGGCTCATGTCCAGGAAATCGATTTTGCGGGAATCCTCGATCCAGAAAATCCTTTTCTGAAATATGTCGTATACGGCAGCGTTTTTCTCGCCTCGATGAAAGTAACAGTGATTGTATAAATTAAAGTATTCCATCCCGATCCTCCTTTAAAAATATTCGTATTCGCCCGCAAACAGATCGGGCTTTTGTTCAAGAAGCGAGTAGACATTGACAAATTGCCGGTTCAGGTTGTTTCGCATCTGCTCGCAACGGTTCTCGAAATAGCAGTCACCCGAATCGCTGTCCACTTCAGCCGGACATATTTTACATCGGTTCCGGGCCCAGCACTTAGGACAATCATCCGTAGAGGCCAGGAATTCATTGAAATAGGCGAGGATTTTTTCTTCGTCTATTCCCCGGTCAAGGTCTCCCACGGGTCGTCCCGTACCGACTCTTTCACACACATGTATGTATTCGTCAGGGGTGACGGTGATCTTGCGACCCGGGATGCAACTGCCCGTGTACCAGTTTTTGCGTCGGCTGATGAAATGCGGGCTATTGTAAAAATCGCTCACGAAATTGTAGGTGAATGCATAAAGGGCCTCCCCCTTGACGAATTGCCGACCGGCCAGGCATTCGCTCGTAAAATAATGGTTCAGTGCCCGGATGGATTCTATGTATGCCTCACGATCATATGGATACATCTGATGGAAATGCGAGGTTTCCAAATCTTTGAGTGGAGAAATGGCCTGGATTTTAGGAACGCGCTCGTGTTCCTCCTCGAAAAAGCGCACCACGTCCATAAATTGCGTATTCCCGTTTGTCGTAATGTTGGCCGACAGGTAGTTTTTAAAATATTCGCCGTCGAACTCATGGATCATCTTCAACTTCTTTTCGAGGATTTCAAAGGAGGGCGCCCCGTTTTTCATCCGGCGGTAACGGTCATGTTCTTTTTGGGGGCCGTCCAGGCTTATGCTGAGCGAAACTTCGTTGTCGCGCAGGAAAGGCAACCATTGCGGATCGAACAGGGTGAGGTTTGTGGATATGCCCAGGTGTAATTCGAAAGGACCGTCATAGCTCTCCCGGGCATAGGATACGGCTTCCCTGATCGCACGGAAATTCAACAGCGCCTCGCCGCCGTAAAAGGCGATATTAAGCGCTCTGTTCTTAAACGGGCGCACCCGGTCGGAGCGATTCATGGCGAAATACAGATCGATGGCTTTTCTCATCGTTTCCAAACTCATGGATTTCGAGCCGTGCGGTCTTCGGTTGGGATAGAGGTCTTGCTCATGGACGCAATAGGCGCATCGCATGTTGCACTGTTCGGTAGTGATCAGGATCAAATCCCAGGCAAGGCTGGTGATCAACTGGTTTTTCTGAGCTTCCGCTATACTTCGCAGGTACGTTTTCTCCTGAGGCGGATGATTCCGGAATGCGTCGGTGTGGCTCCGCCATAGAGTTGCATACCTGAAAAAAGACTGATGGGCGGGATATTTTTCCGATAGTGCACCCAAGCGGTCTGCTGTTTGGGCGGCATAAATATCCCGGATCACCTCTTCCGGAATGCCGTCGCTGAGCGGATGTACCGTATTGGTATTTACATCGTACAAATATTGGCTCCCGGAACTGGTTCGGAAAACATGAAAATCAATCGGGTGCATGGTAATCGGGGTAAGTAAGGGTTAAAATCTGACCTTGAGAATGTGCGGCATCCTTCTCAAGGTCAGAAAAACTCAATTTCGTGCGTTAATTACGATCAGCCATTGATAGCGCTTACGGTTTCGACGACGGAGATTGCCGACGTTACGGATGCCGCTTCGATACCTGTAACGACGCACAAGGCGCATATGGTGCAGGAAACGCAGGCGCTGCAAGCCGAGCAAACCTCGCAGCCGTTGACCACGGGCTGCGAACCGGAGATGCCATACTGGGCCAAGACCTTTTGGAAGTCTTCATGGGACGTTTTCCCTTCATAAACCAATTGGGCGATGCTTTCCCGCATTTCGGGTCCCTTTTCATTGATGGCTTTGAGGAGTTCATCGAATTGCTCCCTGTCCTTGCCGGTCAGGGAGTTCTGCAACTGGCTGACCAGCTCGAGCGCATCCTTTTTTAACTCTTGTCCGTTCATGACGGCATTTGCCGTGTCGCCATTCGCTTTTCCTTCTTTCATGGCACGGATCCATGCCTGAAGCGAGCCGTTGATCTGTTCGAAGCTTTTCATAAGGTTAAATTTTAGGTGTTAATGGAGTAAAAAGTAATTTGATAAAAAGGATGAAAATAAAGTCTCAATCCAATCATAGGGTAAGCTGTCAACGCCAACCGGTTGATTGAACCAAGGTTGCCTAACAAATATAATATTTATTATTCAATATGCAACACTAACAAACTTGCTAAATATTGTAAAATAAGTTATATAAAATAGAGTAAGTGACAAAAATAAAGCATATTTAAATGAATGTAATATTGTTGAGTACTATATATTACACTTTTAAAATTGCGAAGTTATTTTGCAGTGGCTGCAGGCAATGTGTTTTTTAAAGGGACAACAAAGCTATTTGGACGTCAAAAACCACGAGCCATCGTTCGATAAGCCTTGCCAACCACGATATTTCGATATACCTGCCTGTATGTCGCGAGCCTATTAGATTGACTACGAGGCGCGGTTTAGGGAAATATCCGCATGGGGAAGTACCGGGCTTGTGTTGAGCGTTACGTTGTTATTCTACCGTTCATTAACCACACGGATACACCCGAAAGGAACAAGCAGGGACACAACAATCATCCTCATCCGACAGACCCGGAAGCGATAGGGATGCTGACTGCGACCGGAGAAGAAGCTTCGAATAAGCAGCCCTATAATTATGTATCAAAGTTAAGGAAGAGGTTGAAAATAACTTATAACTTAAGTGGCTAATTCACAATTGGTGCTTCGGCCACCTTGAGCTTCTTACTGTAAGATGCCCTTTTCAATTAAATCCTGGGTATCGCGTAAAAGAGCAGTTCGAGAAGATTTGGTTATTTTTGCTCACTTAGAGAAAAGCGGGTTTTCCTTCGAATCCATCAAGCAATTTATTAAGTATGAGTCGTTGGCGCGTATTTAGCTCTGTCATCTTGTGTCCGACTCAAAATTGGGCTTTTACACTCACTTTCTGAAAAGTGGTTTCCATGGATTGTGGGACACGATACAGATATGTCAGATACCAAATGAGCTACTGGGTCATATCCCCGTCGCTGAATTGAATTTTCTTCAGGGTCTTGTAATAAGTTTTTCTTTCAGTCAGTATTTGGTTGGATAGACTGTAAAACGCTGGGAAGTGTTGTCTGAGCATGCAAGCAGCATACCAGACAACGCTCGCAGGATTCGGTTGTTACCATTGTCGAAAGGGTGAGTTATATTGTGCCAGAAATAAGCTATCTCTGCCTTCAAAACCAGGTCTAAACTGTTATCCCGGTTGAACCAAACCAAAAACATCCACTTCGCTTTTTACCGTCTGCGGAGCTGGGGCCTCGTAATGGAATTTTTCTTTACCCATTGCTCTCGAACTAACCTGCATTTCTCCGCTGCGGTAACGAGCACCATCAAATCCGGTGCATTTTGCTTCTTCCAAGAGGAAACAGAGCAGCGTGCCATCCAAATAGGCGCTCTTCGTCAAGCGGCTGTTTATAGTTTTGCGTTGCATTGAGCATCATTTCCACCACGTCCTGAAGGGCGATCGGTGCGGCTTTATACCCATGGAAAAACGCCGGTAAAAATCTTAAGAAAATATGCCCTGATATTTGCTTTCTTGTGATTTTTATTATCTTTGTGCCCTGCATAGAGATGGGAAAAGGGGGAGGCAGTATTCTCCGAAATCGTCCTTAACCGGCTAAGAATAAAGGATGAGGGGTGTGCAGTCCGGATGGCGCGGGGGCAAGGAGACTTCCGATCGGGATGAAAGAGAGAGGCATTTCTTTTGTGGGTTTGGAAAAGTGCTTTTCCGGTTTCGGGATATGCGGAAAGGGAAGGACGTTCATCGGTTGAGGTTCTCCTCACGGATAGGACAGCCTGATAGTAGGGAAGAAACAAATCGACATATTGCGGAAATAGCTCAGTTGGTAGAGCACAACCTTGCCAAGGTTGGGGTCGCGGGTCCGAGTCCCGTTTTCCGCTCACAAAGCAGGCAATCGAAAACGGTTGCCTGCTGAATTTATTATTTACTGAATATTTTTTTCATGTGGTAGTGTAAATAAATTTCTCCTAAATCTTTTCTGGAGTAGGCTAATTGCGCTCCATTGAATTCATTGTTGGGATCAATATGTACTATCCTATAATCGCTATTGATTCCGATTGCTCCAAAATCGAATTCTGCATGATGGGTAGGACATAAAATAATTATATTTTCCTTTATATCAGGCCCCAAATGTTGAGGGTTAAGTTTTTGTAGATGATGACCTTCAGAATAACCATTCCCGTTTGGTAAGATTATTTTTCTTCCACATATTTGGCAACGATTATCATACTCTTTCTTCAGTTCTTTTACAATGGCGGTATCCCTAATAGTTCGCTCAATCGTTGTTTTTACTCTGGGCGCTCCTCTTTCTTTCTCGCTTGCAACATTTTCTCCCTCGTCCTGTAGAAGAATATGTTCAAATAAAGTAACATTATTTTTCTCAAAGAACTCTATCAACAAATTAAACAACACATTAGGAACGGAAGCGACGTATTTTTGACAACACTTTTTTGCGTCTTTTGTGTAAAAAGTGTTTGAGATATTTAAAAATATAAGTTGGTCCTTAAACTCTTCCAAAAAGCTTTTTACCGACAAGGGTTTTTGGAAAGGGCTATAAAATTGTAAGGGTACCTTATAATATTTGTAATATCCTTTCCACCTTCCTGGATTAAACGGTTCAGAACATGTCTCAATACATTTTCCTTTAACCAAGGATACCCCTACAAACTCATGATTTTTACCTGGAAATTTAAGAGAATGAATCACAATATCTCCTGGCTTCAATTTACGGAGTATTCCCCAACTATCACCTCCTATATTATTTCGTGTAGGGCTCCACAAAAATTCCCCAAAATCCCATCCTTCTCCACCGTGAATCGGATTAGTAAGCTCTATATACACAGACTGGTCATTCCCTAAATGAAAAGGCATACAGTATATACGGTTTAATAATCAAAGGTACAATCGCATAGCCTGCCCGGTGGTAGCTTCTTTGTTCTAAATTTCACTACCGTCTCAATGGAAAAACTTTTAAACCTGAAAGGGCGTGGGTCACAGAAAATTTGCGAGCAAATGGCGCTTCCATACATCCGAGAGAATAAGCGCTCAGGTTAAAATAAAAAAGGTGTAAGCAAAAAAGAGGTACGACCCGGATTTAGGCCATGTTCTCGTTTTTGCAGAATACTATTTTGAAAGTCACATGAGCAGAGGAAAACAGAGGATGCCGTTGAAGGGAACCTGCGTTCTGTTTTTCCGAGGTTTACCTGATGACTTGTTCTGTTTCCAAAGGAAGGTCGGGAAGGATGCCGTAGGGGAGATCCAGCAGTCTGGTCTTTTTGATCTCTTCCACGGTTTTGGTTCCGGCCAGCTGCATGACCATCGTCAGTTCGCGGTAAAAAAAGTCGAATACCGATTTTACCCCTTGCCAGCCGCCGACCGCCAATCCGTAAATCGCCGGACGTCCGATGCCTACCACGTCGGCTCCGCTGGCCAGCGCCTTGAAAATGTGCTGTCCCCGACGAATACCGCTGTCGAAGATGACCGGAACCCTTCCGTCCACCGCTTCGGCAATGGACTGCAACACATCGAAGGAAGCGGGTCCTCCGTCCAACTGCCGCCCTCCATGGTTGGAAACGTAAACGGCGGAAGCTCCGGATCCGATCGCCAGCATGGCATCCATAGGCGTTTGGATTCCCTTAACGATGACCGGAAGCCCGGTCAGTTTGGCGACCTTTTCAACGGTTTCCGGAGCGATTTTCTGCAGGCCCTGCGCATAAATCTCGCTCATGGACTGTCCTTCTCCGCCTCCGAATTTCTCCAGGTTCGCCATTTTCAGCGGAAAGGTGAAATGATTGCGGATGTCCGCTTCACGGTTGCCGCCCACCGTGGCATCGCCGGTAAGAATGATGGCTTTCATGCCGCTTTCCATCGCCTGATCGAGTACCCACCGGTTGAACTTTTCGTTCTTGCTGGGATAGAGCTGGAACCATTGGGGCGCTCCGTCTCCGGCTTTGGTGATTTCTGCAATGGTCTGTCCGGCATAAGTGCTGACAGCCATGATGGTGCCCGACTGAGCCACGCCACGCGCCGTTCCGCTTTCCGCCGATACGTGCGCCAGTCCCTGCGCGGCGACCGGAGCCATGATCGCCGGCAGACGGATATCGGTTCCCAAAATGGACGTCGACGGGTCGGGCTTTTCCAGATCGGCCAGTACGCGGGGCGCCAGCTGCTTGTGATTGAAAGCCTCGGTGTTTTGCCGCAGCGTCCACCCGTCCCCGGCTCCGCCGACGATGTAACCGAATCCGCCCTTGGGGATTACTTGTCCGGCTTCTTTCTTCAAATCCCGAATGTCGAAGACGTCGATCGGCCGGACGACGTCGTTCGCCTGATATATTTCTGCCATAAGCGTGTCTGCTCGTTATCTGTAATGGAAACGGAACGGGTCAATAATTATGCCTTCTTGCAGACCGGAAGAGGAGAAAATATTGCGGCAATGTGTCCGGGTCACACCGACACAAAAAAGCACCGGAAAGCGCTTCACCGAATTCCGATTCGTTGAATGCGCACCGTTTTCTGTCTTGTTTCCGGCAAAAACAGGGAAAGGAATCTGTATTGTATGGTCCCAGATGCCGGAAAGAACCGTTCCTGCCTTCCTCCCGTTGGCCGGTTATTCCGAAAAACGCCTGCCACGGGCTTCCCGCAGCCTCCCGCCGAGTTCTTCGACAACGTGCCTGTACCACGGTTTGCCGGCTACATTATAGTTTTCTTCCGGGTCGAAAGTGTGGTCGAATAGCATCCGGTCGACGGTGCGGTCGTCCTTGTCCCACCATTCCGTATAGGAATAACGATCCTCCACGTATGCGAATCCGTTTTCCCACCGGGCCACGGCGTATCCCTTGCTGCGCGCCTGCTTGTCCCTCAACAGCGGCAGCAGACTTTCTCCTTCCAGTTGAGCCGGTTCGGACAATCGCGCCACGTCGCAAAGGGTAGGATACAAGTCCAGCAATTCCACGATTTCGTTGCTTCGGTAGCCTTGCAGACCGCCCGGCGTCCGGATGATGAGGGGAACCCGCAGGCTGGTTTCCAGCACCGAATGTTTGCACCACATGCCGTGCTCGCCCAGGTTCCAGCCGTGATCTCCGGTCAGCACTACCGTCGTGTTGTCCGCCAGCCCCAGCCGTTCCAGTTCGTCGAGCAGCTGCCCGATCAGGGCATCGATAAAAGAAACGCATGCATAATACCCGCGTATCATCGTGCGGGCCGCATCCCGGCTCAATGGCCCCGTGTCGGGGATTCCCCGGTAGGCCAGCAGTTCTCCCCAATGGGTGAGCGCCCGTGCCGGAATCCTGTGATCGGTTTTCAGTACATAGTTATCTGGAATTTCTATTTCTTCCGGCGGGTACAGCTCCCAGTATTTTTTCGGAGCCACAAAAGGCAGGTGGGGACGCACGAAACCCACGGCGAGGAAAAACGGCTCCGAACGTCCGGCCAGTTTACGCAGATCGTCCACGCTTTTCCGGAGCGTGCGCCCGTCCAGATACCGTTCTTCGGGCAAACCGGCGGCTTCGTGGAACCATCCCCGCTTGCGGATTCCCGTTTCCTCCTGTATCCGCATGAAGGCCAGGTTCTCTTCCGTATGATAGTCCAGGGGATTCCGATACGGCAGGATGTCGTCCCAATAGCGATTCGAGGCTTCGTCCTGATGATGGAAAATCTTTCCGTTGGAAACCGTGGTGTAGCCCGCTTCCTGAAACGCCTGATTCAGTGTGACTGCTTCCGGCACCTGCCGGTCGACCCGGACGTTCCAGTTTTCGAACAGGTTCCGGGTCGGACGCATGCCGGTCAGCAGACTCGCCCGGGAAGCCCCGGATACGGGAACGTTGCAGAAAGCACGGTTGAAGACCACCCCGCTTTCGGCCAGCCGGTTGATGTTCGGCGTCTTCACGACCGGGTGGTTGTAACATTCCAGTTCCGGCCGCAGGTCATCGCAAAGGATAAACAAAACGTTATTTCGTGCTCCGTTTTCCGCAGGCGCCTTTTGCGCCCGGGCAGTCGGCAGCGCGGCGGTCAGTCCCAGACCGGCCAACATCCACTTTCGGTTCATGATTTTCCTTTTCATGGCAGATTCGAACTTGTTCCGAGTAAAATGGCTTCCCGATGCGGCACACGGACAATGTGCCAAGACGGTTTCCGTTCAACGTCGGTTGTTTTCCGAAACAAATGTAAGCCGGGCGGACGGAGAGAAGTGGGTAATTTTGTCCGGATTATTCGTCGGGTTCAGTCGTGCGGGACGACCGACCGGAAAAAGGAACTGTTTTTGCCGGGATCGGCGAATGAAAGAGCGGGTTCCTGCGGGAACCGGAATTTGCCGGGAACCATCGGAATCGCTTCGTGTCCCGACGGAAGCCGTTCACCGGGGCAACATCCCTCGGATCATTCTTTCCCCAGCTCGTTTTTGTAAATCTTCCCGTCTTTCAGGATCAGTTTCAGGTGTTCGTCGGGCCGGGTCACCACGGAAATGTCCTTCAGCGGATCGGCGTAGACGCCCGGTTCGATTCCGCCCAATTTACCGTCGGGATAAGGGTTCAATTTGCCCGAAAGGGCGAAGATTTCCGCGTTTCCGGAAGTGGCCTGCCGGAGCACCTCGCACGCAGGCAGAGGATTTCACCCGAAACGGAGGCGGATGAACCGAAAGAATGAAATAAGGGCCGGACAGGGGATAAGTACGTTCCTGTCCGACCCGATAGGTATTGTTATAAATACTTGAATAATGATATTTCGACTGTTTTTATTTCACCATATTGCTGAATGCGCTTTTCTGCAAAACGTTTTCCGGAGGGGTGAGATTGTTTCCCTTCAGCCTGAAAGTGCCCGAATCCTCGATCGTCTCCCCGTTGTAATCCACATGGCTCAGGTGAACTGTCACCGAATTCTTTCCTTCCGGCACCAGAGAGGTCAGGTCGAATGAAACCACGCCTCCCGCTTCGCGGAACCGCTCTTCTCCATAGGCATTGTGCCGGAATTCCACATATACGTTATCCTCGTCGGCATCGGGGTGTGCGTCGTTCACCACCAGATTCAGGAAATGTTTCACACCTTTGGCTTCATGAAAGAAAGTGAAGGCGATGTTGAGGTACTTCCCGCCGAACCACGCCTCGTTCACCCGGATCGGATCGTCCCCGATCTCCTCTTCGTCGATCTGCGAAGCGTAAACAGGCTGCTTGCACAACAAAGTGTCGACGAAATTCAGTTTGACCAGATAATCTTTCGTTCCTTCCGCATTGTTCCGGTCGTCCAGCACCGTATAGTTGGCCAGCACCCGAAGGCCTTCGACCCGGATATGATCCGAGAAATATACGTCGGAAGCCACGATTTCCGCCTTGGCGCCGTTGTCCAGTATCATGTCGTAATCCCTCGGCGTTCCCGTCATGGTCGCATAACTGAGGTAGAATTTATCCAGGCTGTATCCGTCGTCCCAGTCGCAGGACGACACTCCCGCCATCACGACCGCCGACAAGACGGCCCACTTCAGTCTCGATAAAGTTTTCATAAGTCCGATCATCTTGAATAGTTTTCTGACATAAGGATTTTTCTTCACAGGATAGATGAAAGGAAAAGCCGGAAAGTTGCACCGGTCTCCGAAAAAAACGGCTTCCCTAAAAATTGGTTCTTATTCCCAGCCGCATGTTGAAATTCCAGGGATTCTCCGTCCAGTAGGATTCCGCCTGATGGGTATTTTCGAAATAGTAGCCTACGCCCGGTTCGAAATAGAAGCCGACCGTCGGACTGACGTTATACATGATCCCGGCATTCCCCGAAGCCGACCATTGCACGCTTTCCGTACGGAACCGTTCGGTGGCGGTGGTTCCGTTGCCGGAGGCCGAGACGATATCGGTCGTTCGCTTGCCCCCGATGTTGAAGTCCGCCGTCGCGCCCGCCCGCAGGTAAAACTCGAACCGCTGCGTCCGGTAAGGCGTATAGGTGAATGCTACCGGAACTCCCAGGTAATGCAATTGCTGCTTCACCTTGTACCGGTAAGTGCCTTCCATCTCCGCTTTGGACGACAGGTAGGTGTAAACCAAACCCGTTTCCACCCCCCAACGTGCGCCCAGCCTTTTCCGGACGGTCAGCCCGAAAGAGAGCGGGAACCGGTGATCGTACTCCGTCTCTTTCACCGCCAGCGCGGAAACTTTCGACATGTCGTATTCCACGATTCCGGTATGTACGGAAGGACTGCTCTGTATCAAAGGGCCTCCCGGAGCATTGCTGCCGCCGCCCAGCTTCGTACGACCGCCCGCAAACAGGGAAAGTCCCCAACCGCCGTCCGTCCGACGCGTATCCCTTCCGGCCGTTTCAACTGCCCGTGCGGACCTTTCCCCCGCAGGCGAAGGGCGGAACCCCGATGACGCATTCCCGCCCGGCGTCGCCGTCCTGTTCCGGGAAGCACTCTCCGCTGCCGCCGTTTCTCCATTTCCTCCCGCTTCCTCCGGAACGACGGTCGGAGACAGTTCTTCTTTTTCGGTTCCCTCCGTTTCGGTCGCCGCTGCCAGCCATTCCTGCCGCTGCCGTTCCCCCCGTCTCGACTTTTCGATAGCCTCCTTCAGCCGAACCACCGCTTCCACGGCCGAACCGGTTTCCCCTTCCGGCAAAGATCCTTTTGCCCCGTCTACCGGCGTCCGTGCAACGGAGCCGGTTTCCTCCGCCACCGTCGTTTCTTCCACACCGGGCCGGGCCGGATCGGTCAGGAAAAGCGTTACGCCCAGCACCCCCGCCACCAGCACTGCAGCGGCGGTCGCATATCGAACCAGCGGCACCCGTTTTCGTGCCGGGATGCCCAGTTCCCGCGCCAGGGCCGCCCAATCCTTCTCGGAAGGCTCCAGCTCGAAATCCCGAAGCCTGTCCTGCAATATTTCTTCGAACCTGTCTCTTTTCATGGAAAAGCTATACCGAATTTACCTGTTCCAACAACCTGCAAAGCTGGGAGCGTGCCCTCGAATACTGCGACCGGGACGTATTTTCGCTGATGTGGAGCATCTCCGCTATTTCCCGGTGAGAATATCCTTCCACGGCGTAAAGATTCAGCACCGTGCGATACCCGGCCGGCAGCCGACCGATGACCCGGAGCAAATCCTCTGCCGACAGGCGTTCGAGCGCGGACGGCTCGTCCCCCTGCAGGCCGTACATTTCGTCCGCCGGACGTTCGTCCCAAACGGACCCGTTCTTCCGAAGGTAGCCCAGCGCCGTGGTCACGAAAATGCGCCTCACCCATCCTTCGAAGGAACCGTCGCCCCGGAAATCGCCGATCTTGGTATAGAGGGTGACGAAACCGTCGTGCAACAGGTCGCGGGCCGTCTCCCGGTTGCCCGCATACCGGTAGCAGACTCCGAACATTTTGCCCGCAAAGGTTTCGTACAGTTGCTTGAGCGCTTTGGCGTCCCCACGCTTACAACCCTCTATTAGCTGCCTTTCCGTCACTGTGTCGAATGGTTTGCCTCACCTTTATAATGATGCCCGAAGGCGAATTATTGTTGCACCGGAACGAAATTCTTTCTTCCGGCCCCGGACAAATGTAGGGAGTTTTTTATCCGTTCGGCGCAAAGCGGAGGGCCGAACGAAAAAAATTTCGTCCGTTTTCCGGCAGCTTCCGCTGCGAACGGAAAAATTCCGAAACGCTTTCGGTGCGGTTTCGGGCGAAGCGTGCTTGTGGCATATTCATTGCAACACCCGTTGAAAAACTCGCAACCATGAAATACGGTTTTCTTTTACTGGGAATAGCCCTGGCCGTTTCCGCCTGTACCAAGGACAACTGTTCGCCCATCTATCCCGACGAGAAAGGGAAACTGGTTTCGCCGGCCCTGTACGCCACTACCGCCAGTTCTCCCTTTACGGGCGTACTGGAAGTTTATCCCTGCACCGCCGGAACATCCACCTATTTCGGCAACTATTACAACGACCAGCTCATGGCCTTCAATGCCTTTTACTATATCCGGGACGGCAGCATCTATCAGGCGCACCGTCCCGTTCTGCTTCCGACAGGCACGTATAACCTGCTCTATTGGGGAACCACCCAGACGCAGGCCTCGTATCCTTTCCAGGTCGCCGTAGGGGAGGCGGCCCTCACGCTCGGAGGCGATTTGGCGAAGCAAACGCTTCAACTGAGAAAAACTTCGAAAATCGGAGATACCGTTTATATGCCCGTTTACGATCTGGTTCACAGTGTGCGCTCGGTCAAAATCGGTACGGAAAGCATCGCCGTTCCCTTGCAACGGGCGGTGGCCGGTCTGACCGTGGTACTCCGGAAAAAAGACGGAAGCAGGCTCGATGCAAGCATCGACAGCGTGGAAGTGCTGATCGGGCCGGTAGCAGGAGCCCTGAATTTTTATACGGCCGTACCGGAAAATTTTTCCAAAACGATCCAGTTCCCCCTGCGTATGGCCGCCGACAGCCTTCAGGCTACCAATCCGATGGCCATGCTATTCCCCTCCGCGCCCGCGCCCATCCTGACGATCGTGCTGACGCTGAAGAACGGACAGGAACGGGTTTCCCGCGTAGCGTTGGAAAATGCGCTGACGGCCAATACCAAACTGATCGTGACCGTCGACATGGGGGAAATCCTTTCCGAGGAAACGGAAGGAAACGGATTCGAGGTCAGCAACTGGAACGAAAAACACGAAACCATCGACTCCGGTATTTTCGGTTAACCGGCGGCATCCTCCCTGCTTTCTGCCATCATTATCTTCGAGCGGAAAAAAGGCCCTGCCCCTTCCGGCGCGACACCCTGACCCGTCCCGAAAGGAAAGGTGGTCTCCGTCGAAGGCCCGGTTAACCGGTGCTTTGCTTATGTTGTGACGGATCGGCCTTCTCGAAAGCCGTTCCGCACAGGCTTTATAAGTATCGCCCGTCGGCAGGATGTGTCGGGTCGTAACGAACCTGCCGGCCAAGTTCCGGCATATTCTTTCCCGGCGGAGCAGGTAGAAATGTTTTCTCCGTTCGTCATTCAATCCGAGTTCCGATACGATTACCGGGAAGATTTCCAGGATCGTCCGACGACTTGCCCGAACCAGGCCGATCCGCGCATCCGAAAAGAGGCAGGCATGTCGACACACTTGCCTGCTTCCCCAAACTGAAAACCTTGAGATTTGCATTGTTGCAAACCTCAAGGTTCGATATCGAATGGTACTCCTGGCTTTAGACTAAACATTTTCCTGCCCGATCTCTCATCGGTGAGTTTCCTGCTTACTCATTCGATTCGAGGATATTTACAATCTGTTTTCCTCCGGTCAGGGGATGGCTTACACCGTTCCAGACAAATGTTCCCGCAGTTTCTGCCGGGATTTCTATTTCAGCCCGGATGCCATTCTTCCCGGTGAGCCTGTATCGCACGTTGATTTCTCCATCGGGATGCGGTACCGTTCCCGATGCTTCCTTCAGTGTCCCCGGTGCCGGTTCGATCCGGATCCGGCGGAATCCGGGTGCGGCGGACTCGATCCCTAAAACGGTGCGGTAGAACTCGATATTGTGGCTGGCTCCCCACGCGTGGCAATCCGAACGGGATGGCTCCGGCCGCTCGGCCCAAGTGGTCAGACCCAGCGCCAGCTGGTCTTTCCACAGTTGGAGGTTATCCAGCAACAAGTGTCCGTTTCCGGTCTGTTTCATGGCAACTTGCAGGTAATAACGGAAGTAAATGGTACAGGGCAGAAGCGTTTCATCGTTAACGATGCTTTGCAGCAGGACGGAAGCATCTTCTCCCTCCACAACTCCGGCCAGGATGGCCAATACGTTCACATGTTGGGAAAAGCTGTACTGCCCGTAAGTGTCGGCAAAGAGTTTCCGCTCCGTGTTCCAGTATTTTTCCCGCATGGTTTGCCGGATTTCCCGGGCCAGTTCCGCCTGGTGTTCGCCGGTCGCTTTCGAACCGAAAGCCATTTCCATTTCCGCAGCGGATTGCAGGGCGATAACATACAATAAGTCCTGAAAGGCCGAATTGCCCTCTGTTTCCCGCACCGGTTCCCCGAAAGGCGTTCCGCTCCAGTCGGCAAAGAACCAATAAGGAATCCTGCCAAGACTGTAATCGGTTTTGAGATATTGTTCGAACCAGGAAAGTATGCTGCGGTAAGCGGGCAGAAGGGTTTTCAGGTAGGTTTCATTGCCGCGGTACATCCAGTAGTCGTGCCCCATACAGATCCACCACAGGGAGAATGGGGGGATGAATTGGTGTATTTCCGAGGGATAACGGCTCATGGTGATCCCGTCGGGCACCAGGGATTGACGCCCCTGCTCCAGGGCATTGCGGACGAGCCGGTCGTCCCGCGTATTGAACAAGGTGATCAACGACTGTATCCGGGTATCGCCGAAATATTGCAGTTGTTCGTAGTAAGGGCAGTCCATGTAGCTCTCGTGGGCGCACAACCGGGCTGTGCGCCATCCCGTTTCAAGTATATCGTCCAGCAGGGGATCATCCGAATGAAACTCGCTTTCCCGTACGAATGGGTACATGGACGTCGTGGCATAAAGGTCTTCGATCATCAGCGGTTCGTCCTTTGTCTTCACCCGGATCCGGATATACCGCCAGGTACGCCACCAGAGCGGAGTGAAACTGCGTCCCATGCCCCCGTCCGGAAGGAGGAGGTCTTCGTAGCCTATAAAGTGTTTGCCTTCGATCTCATTGCGGTTTCCTTTTCTTTCGGAAATCGTATCCTCATACAGCGCTTCGGCGTATCCGATCTGTACGACAGCGTCTTTTCCCCTGTTGAACAGCAGGTGCGGATAGCCTGTGGTCAACACTTCGTTGTCCAGCAACAGTTCGGCGGTCGTATGAGGCGGAAATGTCAACGGTTCCCGCCGGGCGGGAAAACCGGCAGGGAGTTGCAAGCCGTCTGCTTTCCGCAACACCGGGATTCTTGCTTCCGTCATCTCCATATGCGGTATCGAGCGCGGAACCAACTGCCAGCCCGGATAATCGATCGCCCCTTTCATGGCCCCTTTCATCCGCTTCACGGCGGAGCCCCAGGACGAATCGTCGTATTCCGTCTGTTCCCAGCCCCAGGGATATCGTGCTGCGTCGATTTTTTCACAGGCACCGGCGGCATAATAACCGGATACAGGTAATTGGTGCGGACTATAGGATTCGTTTTTATAACTGCTCCAGGAGGAATCCGTGTTCAGGATTTCTTCCGGTTCGTCGTTGCCTTGCAGGATAAAGGCTGTTCTTCCGGAACTGATTTGTGCGACGGGTTTCCAGTTCGCAAAATTCCAGACCACGGCGGCCACCGTATTCTTCCCTTCTTTCAGGTACGGGGCCAAGTCGACCGTTTCGAAATTCCAGTTCAGCACATCGCCGCAGGCCGGCCCCAATGAGGCAAGACAACCGTTGACGTACAATTTATACCGATTATCGGCAGAGACGTGCACGATAAACTTCTCCGGACGTTCGGACAGCGTGAACGACTTCCGAAAATGGCAGACATTGTATTGGTGGTCGGTGGCTCCAGGGGCAGAAATCCAATAGGCCGGCCAGCGCTCGGTGAAGAAGCGGGAGGCTATGTCTTCCTGCCGGACCCCTTTGAGTCGGATCTGCGCGGACAAAGGGAACATACCGGGAAACAGGCAGGCGAAAAGGAAAAAGGTCCGGATGACGCTATGGCATACTTTCATGCGTGAAAAGATATTGGTTATTCATTTTCCGGTTCGATCCGGCTGTTTTTTGGGGAAGTCATTCTTACCCCCGGTATTGTACAAAGTTAAAATACGAAACCATTCCCGCTACCTTCCGCAAACCGCGGAGATTCTTTTGAACGGGATTCGGAACAAATTGAACGGGTACAAAAGGCCCGATCCGGGGAGAAGGCTACCTTTGTAAAGGTAGAATGGAAGTAATCATGCAAACAGGGATTTTTATGAAGAACAAATGGAAGACAACCTGGTCTGCCGTATTTTGTTTGGTGATGTTATGGGGGGAGGCTGGTTGCAGACCGGGTCCGGAATTGACCGGAGAAGAAAAGCGGGCCGACGATTTACGGAAGTATCTTTCGACAGAATATCCCTGCGCCATTACTGCGGTGGAAGCGGAAATGTCTGTAATTACGGTACACGGACAGACCGACCGGGACGGGAATTACGATCTGGTCGAAGTGACGCCTTACGGAGATGTATTGGCCGAAACCGGGTTTGCTGCACGGGTACCCGTTTCGTCTGCCTCTTTCAGCAAGACCTTCGACCGGTTTGTCGAGCGGGACGGATTCGTTTATGATCGCACGCTATCCCGCTGGCTTGTCGTCCGGGAGCGGCAGGGCAGGGATGAAATCGCCTCCCATGCCCGGTATGCCGACCGGATTGAAGCATCCCGGACCACGGTCCGGGAAAAACCCGCCTCGAAAAAAGGGCTCGGCGATTGCCGCTGTTTTGCCATGATGTTCAGCGACCTCGATACACTGGGGATCACGAGTGCCACGGTCAATATCCGGATTACGACCCTGTTGCATTCCCATCCGGGCGAGGGCAGGCTGGAACACCGGTACGGCGGACGTTCCTATTACATCGACGAAGTACCGCTCCGGAGAATGGATAAAGCCCTGATCGCCTGCCGGGACCGGGGGATCGTAGTCGCCGGTATTATCCTGGTCAATCCTGCCAGTCAAAGCGCCGATCCGGTGATAGGCGCCCTGTTGCAGCACCCGGACTTTACGCCTGAAGGCCGCTACACCATGCCGAATCTGACCTGTGCCGAAAGTACCCATGCCTATGCGGCCATACTGGACTTTCTGGCGGAACGCTACACGCGTCCGGATAAAAAATACGGGAGGATTCATTACTGGATCATGCATAACGAGGTGGATTCTCCGCTTGAATGGACCAATATGGGAGAAGGAAAACCTGTCGGCGTCTATATGGATACGTATGTGAAATCGTTGAGGATGTGCCACAACATCGTTCGCCGGTACGACCCTCATGCCGAGGTCATGGTGTCGCACACGCATGCCTGGGCGGTAGCGGACAACGAGAAGACCTATGCCACGCTTGACATGCTGGAAACGCTGAACCGCTATTGCCGGACGGAAGGCGACTTTCCCTGGGGGCTGGCTTTCCATTGTTATCCGCAGGACCTTCGGAAGCCGCAGACCTGGCTCGACGACAAGGCGCACTATCGCATGTCGACCCCGATTATTACCTACAAGAACCTGGAGGTGCTGGACCATTGGATCAAGCTGCCGGAAAACCGGTATCAGGGAACGGAGAAACGTACCTTGTGGCTTTCGGAAAACGGCACCAATTCACCGGATTACACCGAAACGGACGAAACCCGCCAGGCAGCCGGCCTGGCCTGGGGATGGACTAAAATCAGGCAGTTGGACGGCATCGACGCCCACCAGTGGCACAACTGGTCCGACCACGAGGAAGAGTTCGGCCTGCGCATCGGTTTGCGTAAGTTCCCGAAGGACGGATTGGCGGCCAAAGAAGTGTGGCATGTTTACCGGGCGGCCGGGACTCCCCGCGAAGAGGAAGTGTTCGGGAAATACCTTCCGGTGATCGGCATTGAAAGCTGGGACATACTGGAAGAGGTCGGGCATCCGTAAAAAACATCCGGAGAGCAAGAGAGCGGTACTAAAGGTATCAGCCCGTTCTCTTGCCCGACATTTTCCGGCCCGCGATTGGCGGAAACTGGTTTGAGGGGAAACCCCACGCTGTTCCGGAATACGGTTTATCCTGCAAATCCCATCGGCTTACGTCTCATTTTTGGAATTTTCTTTGTAGTTTCGGGGAGAAATCCCGAAATGCTTTTTAAAGAGCACGGAGAAATGGGTATAGTTGCCGAAACCGCTTCTTTCCGCCACCTCATACAGGGTCCAGGAGCCTTCCTGGATCATTTCGGCAGCCCGCTTGAGCCGGTAATTGCGAATGAAATCGGCGGGAGGCGTATCCGTTAACCCCTTCAGTTTCCGGTAGAAACTGGTCCGACTGAAGGCCATCTCCCTGGCGATGTTGTCGATGTTCAGGTTGGGGTCGGAGAGCTCGTTTTCGAGCAACTCCATCAGTTTGTCCATGAAACGCTGGTCGAGCATATTCAACCGGACAGGCGGTTCCTCCGGACCGTCGGCCGGCTTGGGGGTGGAATAAAATGTGCGCAGTCGTTCCCGGTTGCGAAGGCTGTTTTCGATCGTCAGCAGCAGGTAGTCGACGTTGAACGGTTTGCAGATGTAGGCATCCGCCCCGTGCGAAAGCCCCTCGATCTGCTCGGACATGGAGGTCTTGGCTGTCAACAGCACGACGGGAATATGGCTGAGTGCCGGATCCTGCTTGATCCGGGTGCAGAGTTCGTAGCCTGAAAGTTCCGGCATCACCACATCCGAGAGCACCAGGTCCGGGCATTTTTCCTGCATGATCTTCCAGGCACGAGCTCCGTCCGGAGCTTCGAGGATATTGTACCTGTCGCCCAGCATCTGTCTGAAATAGACCATTAGTTCGATGTTGTCCTCGGCGATCAATACCGTATGGTCATGGGCGCCCGGGTTAAAATGTTCCTCCGTCTCGGCGTGATCCGTTTCCGGGTCGCCGACGATCCCGAATCCGCTATCCGATTTTTCGCCGATGTTCTTTTCCGACGGGGCATATACGTCTTCCAGAGGCAGCAATACCGAAAAGTTCATTCCTCCTTCGGGAGCGATGCTGGCCGAAATACCCCCGTGATGGGTTTCGGTCAGTCTCTTGGTGTAATGCAGCCCGATGCCGGTGCCGGCGTAGTCCGGCTTCAAGCCCGTGGCCGATTCGATCTGGCGGTAACGGACGAACAGCTCGCCCAACTTATCGGGCGGAAGCCCGGGGCCTGTGTCCGAAACCGTGATTTCGACATATTGTTCACCCAACGGGATCACTTCCTCGTACTGTGTCCGGACTTCCGAAAAAAGAACCCGACGGGTCGTTATACTGATCCGACCGTTCGCGGGCGTATGCTTCATGGCGTTGGAGAGGAGGTTGTGCATGATCTTCTCGATTTTATCCGGGTCGAACCACATCTCCAGGTCGGGGGAATAAGGCTCGAAGCGAATATCGATCTTTTTCTCCGAAGCCGTTGAAAGATAGGGGTCGATGATGGAGGCAAGCGTTTTGGTCAGATTTCCCCGGCTGGTTTTCAGGGCTAGCACCCCGTCCTCCATTTTCCGGAAGTCGAGCAGTTGGTCTATCAGCCGGTGCAGCCGGTTCCGGTTCCGAGAGATGGTCTGCAACAGTTCCCCTTCGCGGCTGTCGGGGTCCGTGCTGCCGAGCAGCTGTTGGACCGGGGCCGATATCAGGGTGAGCGGCGTCCGCAGTTCGTGGGAAATGTTGGTATAGAAAGTCATTTTCATCTCCGTCACCTCGCGTTCCCTTTCACGTTCGTAGCTCTCCATTTCCAGGCTCTGCTTTTGCAGTTTTATTTTGGTCCACAGCCGCATGAACGTATAGATCGCAGCACAGAACACGGCAAAATAGAGCAACCAAGCCCACCAAGTCGCCCACGGGGCCGGTTTGACGTCGATTTCCAGTACTGCCGGCCTTACGCTTTCCAGTCCATCGTTGTTGAAGGCGGTAACCATGAACCGGTAATGTCCCGGCGTAAGGTTCGAGTAGGTCGCCCGCCGGTGGTCTCCGACACGGTTCCACTGGGCGTCGAAACCTTCCAATTTGTAGGCATAGGTCAATTTATGAGGAACCAGGAAATCGATTCCGGAATAGTCGATCGAGATCAGGGAGTGTCTGTGGTTCAGGACGATCCGCTCGGCAAACGAGATCACACTCGTCAATATGGAACTTTTTTCGCCGGGGCGTATGCTTTCATTGTGGATTTTCAGGTCTTCGATCACGATGGGTGCCGGATGGCTGTTGCGGACGATCTGGCGGGGATCGAAAAAGGTTAGCCCATGATTTCCGGTGAAAAACAGGGTTCCGTCGGAACGTGCCAGGGTGGCCTTTTCATGGTATTGATTCCCCTGTGTGCCATCGTGTTCGAAATAGTTGGCAACGGAGAAGTCGGGGGCGATGCGGGAGAGTCCGTTGGCGGTACTCAGCCAGATATTTCCCTCCCGGTCTGCCTGGATACAGGTGATGTCGTTACAGGGCAAACCGTCGGACATGCCGAAAATGCGGTATTCGCTTCCTTTGATATACATCGTCCCTTCATTGTAGGTGCCGAGCCAGAGCCTGTTTTGCGAATCTTCGAACAAGTCGACGCAGTGGCGCGAGAGGGGTACGGCTTCCGGTGCGGGCATTCCGACCCGGCGGACGGACAGGTCGTCGTCGACTTGGAATAAACCTTTGCCGTAAGCCGAAAAGAGTATTTCTCCTCCGCTACGCCGGTAAACTTTCGGGATATTTCCGGCATAGATGCGTTCAAAAGCTCCGTGAAGCTCACCGCTTCGGATGAGGAACAGGCCGCTCGCCAGGCCGAACCAGATGTTTCCCCGTTCGTCTTCGGTGATCGAAGCGGCGCCGGAAGACCCTTCGAGAAGAATCAGCCGTTGCCGGGAAATATTTCCGGCCCGGTCGAATGTGCAGGCCATTATCCGATTGGCGCCCACGATCCACAAACGATCCCGGGAATCGATGAACAACTCTTCCACCAGGTTGTTGTTTCTTTTGAACAGGAGCGAGTCGGAAGAATCGTATATTCGGACTTCGCCGTCCTTCCCGTAGTGGTACAGCCCTTTGTAACGGGTGCCGATCCAGAGGTTCCGGTACCTGTCTTCGATGATCCTTGTGGTAAACACATCCTGGAAAGTATGGTTCAGCCGCGGGTCCCGGTTAAAAAAGCTGTGCTGCGTATTGTACACGGCGAAGCCCTTGTCGAACGATCCGATCCACACGTTGCCCTGGTTGTCTGTCTTGCAACAGATAGGCTGTTGTGATTCCAGCGGCTCGGAATACTCGAACGGGTTGTGTTCCAGGGTTTGCCGGAGCGCATCGTACAGAAACAGTCCGTCGGCGGATGTGCCGATCAGGTATCGCAAGGGAGCTATTTCCCGGATAAAGTGAATGTACAGCGAATTGAGGGGAGTGCCGGATGTAAGTGTTTCCGGGACGTCGAGGAAACGGTTGCCCGACGGATCGAAAAAAACGATTCCGGAATTGGTGCCGATCATGAAGATGCCTTGCGGGTCGAGGCAGAGGCAGTTTACCCTCCGGTCGCCCGGCAGCGGAAACAGTTCCCAGGGCAAATCCGGATGGAGGTGAATAAGACCGCCGCCGCTGCCGGCCCACTGGTTCCCCCGGCTGTCTTCCAGCAGGGTGCTGACAGTTTTATAGGCTGGCGGGGTATCCGGAAAGATATGGACGGAAGAAGCGCTTTCGTCGATCCGCCCGACGCCGATCGTCGTTCCGACCCAAATTTCTCCCTCCCGGTTTTCGTAGAACGTGTGCACATAGGCGTACGGCATGTCATAGCGAATAAACCGGTCGTTCTCGAAATCATACCGGTTGACGCCCGTGCTCGTTCCGACCCATAACCGGTGGCGTGAATCGAGGAACAGGGAGTAGATCATGTCATTGTCCAATGACCGTACATTCTCCTTGTCGTGAAAAAACTGTTTGAAATCATACCCGTTGTAACGGTTCAGCCCCCGAGCGGTAGCGATCCACATGTACCCCAGGCTGTCCTGGCAGAAATCGCGGACATGAAGGTGGGACAGATTCGGGGAGACGGTGTTCGCACTCCCTGTATTTTCATACCCGGACGGAGTATAGTCCGTCGCGGAAGCAAGGGTGAGTAGGAAAAATAAACATCCGGCGAGTAAAGGCAGAATCCGGCGCATAGTATCGAGTTTGGGATTGCGAATGGACTAAATTAAACATTTTTAGCCATATAAACACCCTTTGGATGGAATTCGGAATTATTTGAACGGCAATCGAAAGTAGCGGCCCGGCTCTTTGGCGCGGATACCGAACAAAATGAACGGTATGCGTTCGTCCCCCGTCAGGCAAGCCGGTAACTTTGTCTGCGAGAAGTTTGATAACGTATGAATGCGGTAAAAATAATCGGATGGTTTCTTCTGCTCGGCGGGCTGGTCGCCGGATGTGCGGACAAAGACGGCAGCCGGGAAGATAGGGCAATGAACCGGTACATCGACCGGCTGCTGGGGGAGATGACGGTCGAGGAGAAAATAGGACAACTGAACCTGACCAGTATCGAAGGATCGGTCAGGACAGGCCCGGCTATCCGGACGGGTACCGGCGAGAAGATCGTCCGCGGAGAGGTCGGCGGCCTGTTGAACGTCATGTCTTCGGAAAAAATCCTGGAGTTGCAGCGAATCGCCGTAAACGAAAGCCGGATGGGTATCCCGCTGCTGTTCGGGATGGATGTGATACATGGATACAATACAGTGTTCCCGATCCCGCTGGGATTGTCCGCGACCTGGAACCGGTCGTCCATCGAAACAGCCGCTCGTATTTCCGCCGTCGAAGCGAGCGCTCAGGGAGTCTGCTGGACGTACAGCCCGATGGTCGATATTTCTTACGATGCCCGTTGGGGCCGGGTGGCGGAGGGGGCCGGGGAAGACCCATACCTCGCTTCGGAAGTAGCCGTCGCCTATGTCAAGGGCTACCAGGGAAACCTCACCCGCAACGACCAGATCTTGGCCTGTGTCAAACATTTTGCCCTTTATGGGGCGCCGGAAGGCGGGAAAGATTACAACACGGTCGACATGAGCCGTATGCGCATGTTCAATGAATATTTCCCTCCTTTCGAAGCGGCGGTCAAGGCCGGCGTCGGTAGCCTGATGACCGCTTTCAACGAGGTCGAGGGGGTGCCGGCCGGCGCCAACGACTGGCTGATGAGCGACGTTTTGCGGCAACGCTGGGGCTTCGACGGATTTGTCGTCACCGATTGGGATGCCGTCCGGGAGATGACCGTCCATGGGATTGGAGATTTGCAGGGGGTTTCGGTCCGTGCCCTGAAAGCCGGACTGGACATGGATATGGCGAGCCAGGGATTTGCCGGCACTTTGAAGAAATCTTACGATGAGGGGAAAGTAACCCTGCAACAGATCGACCGGGCGTGCCGCCGGATTCTGGAAGCGAAGTACAAACTGGGCCTTTTCGCCGACCCGTATAAGTATTGTGATACGGCCCGGGTAAAGACTGACGTGTTCACGCCCGCACACCGGGCCGAAGCGCGCCGGATCGCTGCCGAGAGTTTTGTGCTGCTGAAAAATCGGGATAACATTCTGCCGCTGGATAAAAAAGGAAGCATCGCGGTCATCGGCCCGTTGGCGGATAACCGGTCGAATATTGTCGGAACCTGGTCGTTGGGTGCCGATTACCGTACACCTGTGACGATACTGGACGGTTTGCGCCGAACGGTCGGCGACCGGGTGGAACTCCGGTATGCCAAGGGGTGTAACCTGACGTACGACACGGCTCTGGAGCGACGGGTGTCGCAGTGGGGCAAATCGTTCCCGCGCGACGGACGTTCCGATGCCGCAATGCGAGAAGAGGCATTGGCGCTGGCCCGCCGTTCCGATGTGGTAGTGGCGGTGATGGGCGAAGCGGCCGAAATGTCCGGTGAAGGGGCCTCACGCACCTCCCTCGATATTCCGGACGCCCAGAAGGAATTGCTTGAAAAACTGGAAGCTACCGGCAAACCCATCGTCCTGGTGCTGTGTACCGGCCGGCCGCTGACGCTGGCTTGGGAACAGGAGCACCTGGATGCTATTCTCAACATCTGGTTTCCCGGAACCGAAGCCGGACTGGCCGTATCCGACGTGCTTTTCGGGGATGCCGAACCGGGCGGCAGGCTGACGATGACCTTCCCCCGGAGCCTGGGGCAGGTTCCCATCCGCTATCACCACCGGAAAACGGGACGTCCGCCCCATCCCGACGGATCAATCGCTGCCTACGTGACCGGATACATCGATGAAACGCACCTGCCGCTTTATCCTTTCGGTTACGGATTGTCCTACACCACGTTCGGATACGGAAAAGTGCTCCTTGACAAACAAACCATTCACGAGGGAGAAACGCTTACCGCACGGGTGGAAGTGACCAACACCGGAACCCGTGGCGGTAACGAGGTCGTCCAACTCTATATCGGCGACCGGGTCGGATCGGTCACCCGGCCGGTGAAAGAACTGAAAGGGTTCGAGAAAATCCATCTCGAACCGGGAGAACGGAGAACCGTCAGTTTTACCATTACGCCCGAATTGCTGAAATTTTACGATAACCGCCTTGAATACATCCTCGAACCGGGAGAATTCGAGGTTATGATAGGCCCGGACAGCCACCGAACGAAAAGCGCCGTATTTACGCTTACGGCCGCAGACTAACGAAAGCTTCAGAACTGCCGTGCTTTCTTTTTCCGGTCTTGCCGTAAACCGTATTCGACCGGCTAACGGAAAAAATGGCCGGCAACCGGAAGAGAAAACGATTCCTGCCCGGAAAGCCAAAGAAAATGGATAGCAAAAAAAAGCCGTTTCATGCTAATAAAGGGTATTTTTACTACCGGATGATTCACCGAACTTTAACTATAACCTAAAACAAAGCCTATGACCCGAGAAGTCCTCTTAGTCCCATTCTGTCGGCGTGTTTCCGATCTCCTTCGCCTGCGCAAACCGCGCTGCGGACGATGGGAACACGTGTTTCTCCGGCTGACCCTGTTATCGTGTATGCTTATTCCGGCTGGGATGGCACATGCCCAGGAGAGTTCCTTCCCCGTTTCAGGGGTGATGCGCGATCCGGGCGGCCAGCCGATGCCCGGAGTGACCATTCATATAAAGGGCACTCAGACGGGAACCACAAGCTCCGGTGACGGTACATTCACCATTACGGTCCCCGACGGTGAATCCGTGCTGGTTTTCTCTTTCCTCGGTTTCGAGACGGTCGAGATGCCGGTGGGCGAACGCCGTTACTTCGACGTGACTCTGAACGAGATGTCGACCGAGATTACCGAGTTGGTCGTGGTCGGGTACGCTACCCAAAAGAAGGCTTCCATAACCGGAGCCATCTCTACGGCTAACACGAAAGACCTGATCAAAAGTACATCGCCCAGTCTGGCGAATGCCTTGGCGGGTCATGTGTCCGGCCTTTCCTCTACCCAGACTTCCGGCCAGCCGGGAGTGGACGATGCTACGCTTTACCTTCGGGGAGCCGGCACGACCAATACGACCTCTCCGCTGATCCTGATCGATGGCGTGCCCCGCGATAATATCCGGACGATCGATCCGAATGAAGTGGAGTCGATCTCCGTACTGAAAGACGCTTCGGCGACAGCCGTGTTCGGGGTACGGGGAGCCAACGGGGTCATCATGATCACAACCAAACGCGGTGAAAAAGGGAAAACCCGCTTGTCGATCAATGCCACGCAGAGTTTTTCGACGTTCACCCGTGAACCTTCCCGCCTGCATTCGGTCGATTACCTCAACTTGCGTAACGAAGCGCTTTATAACGATGGTTACCGGGGCGACGATCTGATCAGCAAAGAACTCATTGACCGCTATGCCAACCCCCTGAAGGGGCTGAACCCAGGCGATCCGGATTATGAAGCCAAGGCTAAGGCGCTTCGGTATATGTATCCCGACCACGATTACTATCGGGAAATGATCCGGCGTTATGCTCCGCAAACGACGATCAATGCGAACATGTCGGGCGGTACCGATCGGCTGGGCTATTTCCTGAACACCGGATACGTACATCAGGGCGGTAACCTGAAAACGGAACCGAAGTCACAACTGGGCTACAATCCGGCTACCCGGATGAATCGGTTGAGTTTCCGCGCTAATCTGGATTATAAGATCGCTCCTTCCATGAAGATGTTTCTGAATGTGGGGACCTATTTTGAAAAGGTAAATATGCCGGCTTCCTGGTCCTATAATAACAACACCACGGAGATGATGCGGGGAGTATTCAATCTGATCAACGCCATGATTCCGACGGTGCGCGGGCCCATGACCCTCGAAGGATTCGGCGCCGAGCCGGGCCAGATGGTGATTCCGACCGATATCAATGGTGCGGCGTCGGCATCCCAGTCTCCCTATGAACTGGTGAACAGGTACGGGTTTACGGAAAACTTCAAATCGAACCTCAATTCGACCCTCGGGATCGAGTGGGACCTGAGTAAGACCGTAACCGAGGGGCTTACGATAAAAGGGATGGTCTCTTACGATTCTTTTTCCCGGACGGTGACTGCCGGACATACCCGGGGAAAACAATGGCGTGCGGTGCCGGATGGGGAAGATTCGTTCCATTTTGCCCCCCATAAAACGGATGAAGTCCGCCTGTCGATCAACAAATATGCCCGTACGCAGTATAAGATCGATGCTCAGGCTTCCCTCAACTACAACCGCTCGTTCGGTCGCCACGATGTGACGGGAATGTTCCTGGGGCAACGGGAATACTGGGAGAACGAGGGCGGCGACAACCTGGGTTCTATGCCGTATAACGTCCTCGGAATCGCTTTCCGGGCCACCTACAGTTTTGATGACCGCTACTTCGTGGAAGTAAATATGGGGTACAACGGGTCGGAACAGTTTTCCCCGAAAAAACGTTTCGGCTTTTTCCCCGCTGTTTCAGCCGGATGGGCCATCAGCAACGAGAAGTTCCTGAAGGACAGCAAATGGCTCACTTTCCTGAAAGTGCGCGCTTCCTACGGTAAGGTGGGAAACGATAAGATGGGATCGCAACGTTTCCTTTATCTGGACAATATTACGATGGCGGGAGGATATTTGCCCAGTCTGGGTTTGGGACAAACGGTCAGGGAAGGACTGCAGGGAAATGCCGATGTGACTTGGGAAACAGCCAAGAAATTGAATGTCGGTCTCGATTTCCGTATTTTCAAGGACTTGTCCGGTTCTGTGGATATTTTCCATGAAGACCGCAGCGATATCCTGCAGGAGAGGGGGACTGTCCCGACGTTCCTGGGGGTTTCCCAGAGCAATATTCCGAAAATGAATATCGGGCAGATTGAAAACAAAGGGATGGAAATCGAACTTAGCTACAACCGGGAAGTGGTCAAGGGGCTTTTCCTCTCGCTGCGTGGTAACCTGGGGTTCAACCGGAACAAACGGACGTTTGCGGACGAGGTGCCCTACGACAAGACTTACGCCTATCGCTACCGGAAGACGGGTTATCCGATCGGACAGCATTTCGGCTACGAGATTGACTGGGACAGGGGCGGTTACTGGACACGGGAACTGTTGGACAACACCGACCTGACTTATACCTTCGGTACGCCCCGTCCGGGAGACTTTATCTACAAAGACTTGAACGGCGACAAACAGATCTCCGAGGCGGATATGGCTCCGATCGGCTACGGTACGGTACCGCGGAGAACGTTCGGGGTTACGTTCGGTGTCGACTGGAAGGGGTTTGACCTGACGGTGTTCTTCCAGGGGACAGGCGGTTATCATGGTCTCTACGGGGGTAACGTCGTGTACGAATACATGCACTGGGGAACCTACTTCGATTACCACCGCAACGCCTGGACGCCGGAACGCTGGGCCAACGGGGAGAAGATTACTTACCCGGCCCTCAGTACCCAGCAGACGACCAATCACATCCAGAACACATTCTTCATACAGAATCGTTCTTTCGTCCGCCTGAAAAACTTGGAACTGGGTTATACGTTCCCTGCCAAGGTTTTTCGGAGGGTCGGCATCACCAGGCTGCGGCTGTTCGTCAGCGGACAGAACCTCTATACCTGGGACAAGCTGAGGACCGATCACCTGGATCCCGAGCCGAACGGTTCCATGACCTATCCGGTTACCCGCATGTTTAATGTCGGAGCCCATTTAACTTTCTAAACCGCATGTCGATATGAATTGGTTGAAAAAAATATACATCGTATTGGGAATGGCGATCTGTGTGCCCTTTCAATTCTGCATGGACGCACTCGACATTGCTCCCGACGGTTTCATCACGCTCGACGAAATATTCGCCGATAACGATAAAACCAGTGCCTACCTCAACAGCTGTTACGGAGATCTGCCCGATATGGGGGTAAAGTTCCGATACTGGTGCCGGGGACTGGTCGTCTGGTCGGACGAAGCCTGGGATACCGATGCCGAAACCGAACCGGGATTGATGTCCGGATTGCTTTACCGGGGGAATGCTTCCGCCTCTTACCATCCGATCCTGAACGTGAGCGCTGAAAACGGCAACGGCGATTATTGGACCCGCTACTGGGCAGCCATTCGCAAATGTGCCGTATTCATTACCCGCATCGATCAGGCTGCGGTGAACAGCGAGAGCGACCGCCGCCGTTGGAAAGCTGAAGCGCATGTGCTTCGAGCGTTCTATTACAGCGAATTGCTGCGTTGGTTCGGAACCGGGCTGCCGATTGTGCGGAAAGCTTACACGATGGACGTGGATTTCAGTACCATCACCAAGGAAAGCTATTACGACGTGGTGAAATTTATCCTCGAGGATTGCGACATAGCGTTGGCGACATCCGAACTTCCCTGGCGCATCACGACGGATGCCGAACGGGTCCGTGTGACCAAAGCATTGGCGGAAGCCATAAAATCGCGCATGATCCTTTATGCGGCCAGCCCGCTGTACAATGAGGGAGAGAATCATTGGGAAGAGGCGTACCAGGTCAACAAGACCTCCCTGCAAAACCTGCGCGACAATGGGTACGCACTGTATAACAAGGTCAATTTCCCGACGACTTACAAGGATCCGAACGCGTTCTTGCCCAGCGACCCATCGGCGTTGTACAACGAGTATTTTACACAGAACATGGAATACAGCGCTTCGCCGGCCGACAAGGAAACGATTTACCAGGGCAAAAACGACCAGGGCGACATCCAGAATGTGGACGGTATCGGGGCGATGTACAACCTGAAAACTGGAACGTGTCCCTCCCAAGAATTGGTGGATGCCTACGAAACGACGGACGGCCAGCCCATCCTCGACCTGGCCGACCCGTACCGGGACGAACGACACCTGGAACCCAATTACAATCCGGAAAATACCTTGTATGATCCGGAAAATCCATACGAAAACAGGGATCCGCGTTTTTATGCGTCGATCTACTACAACGGATCGAAGCGCAAATGTTACTGGCCGATCACCGAATCGAAAGAACAAAGCCCGGAAAATTATCCCGGAACCCCGGGTAACCGGATACGCATCATCGCCACCTACCCCGAAGAGCCGTATACCGGCCTGGCGGCGATCCGGCGTACCGGCACCCGTACCGGTTATTACGAGCGAAAATTCCTGCATCCTTTCTCCGGCAACGATCTGGGAGTCAAAGGAGCGCGGTTTAAAATGTTCCGCCTGGGAGAAGTCATTCTGAATTTTGCGGAAGCTGCGGCCGAAGCCGGACACTTGCCGGAAGCAATTGCGGCCGTCAACGAAATCCGTGCCCGTGCCGGTATGCCGGCGTTGCCGTCGAACATAACCCGCGAAAAGCTGATCCTTCGCATCCGCAACGAACGCCGGGTGGAGCTGGCGCTCGAAGGGTTCCGGTATTACGATGTCCGTCGTTGGTCGACCCCGGACGGAGATCTTTCGAAAACGGACAAGTGGCTGACGGCCATGCGTGTCAAACGCGAAGTCGATGAAAACGGCAATTTTCTGCGCTATACCTATAGTCGCCAGGTCGTGAACCAGCGGCTCTGCTATGAAAACAAATTCCTCTGGATTCCCATTCCGATGGGCGATGCCAACACGATGGAAGCCTTGACCGGCGTGAGGTGGCAAAATCCCGGATGGTAGGCCATAAACCGATTAACCGAACAGACTATGAAACAATATATCATTAAGTTTATAATAATCGCGTGCAGTCTGGTTCTCTGTATGGCTGTTCATGCGCAGGAAGAATCCTTCCAACTGCACGGTACGGTCACCGATGAATCGGGCCGTCCGTTGGCCGGGATCACCGTATCCACCGCGGACGGACGGGATGCCACAGTGACGGACCACGAGGGACGCTACACCCTGGGAATGGTGACCCGTCGGACGGAAATCCTCTATTCGGCACCCGGCTTCCGTCCCTTGAAAACCGAAGTGGATGACCTGAAAGAGTCCGTCACCCTGCAGGCAGCCGGATCCTACGACTGCAACGAGCAAGTATACCTGGGGTACACGAGCCAACGGGCGGGCGAACTATCGGGTGCCGTCAGCCGGGTGACGGGCGATCAGTTGCAAAAATCACCGGTGACGAATTTATCCATGGCCCTGGCCGGCCGTTTGCCGGGACTGTTTACCTCGGAAAGCAATTCCGAACCGTTCCGCACCTCTACCAATCTCTACGTACGCGGAGTTTCCTCCATCCGGGGTAACCAGCCGATCGTGATTATCGACGGCACGGTGATCGGCTACAATACCATCAGTGTGCTGGATAACATAACGCCCGCGGAGATCGAATCGATCTCCGTGTTGAAGGATGCTTCGGTACAGGCCCTGTACGGTATTCAGGGCGGAGACGGAGTAATTGTGGTAACCACCCGGCGCGGTACCCGGACACCGTTTCGTATGAACGTGCGATTCGATCAGACGTTCCAGCAGCGGTCGACCGAACCGGCGTTCATCGGTTCGGCCGAATACGCCGAGTTGCGCAACCAGGCCGCCCGGAACGATGGTTTGGGCGACAACTACTATTACAGCGATGAGGAGATCGGGAAGTTCCGCTCGGGGGAAGACCGGGAACTTTATCCGGAAAACAACTGGCGGGATATGTTCCTGAGGGATGTCAGTCATATGCAGCGGCTGGGCTTCGACCTCCAGTACGGCAACGACAAGGTACGGTTTTACACCAACATCAACCTGTTGCACCAGGGCGGTTTTTACCACACGGACGACAGCAGGGATTATAAGCCGAACAACAATAACTTCGGCGTTAATTTCCGCTCCAATGCCGACGTGAAACTGAATAAATACCTGACCGGCTCGTTGCGCCTGGCGGGAAATATCCGCAGGGAAAAAACTCCGGGCGGCGGTGCGTTGGGCACCATATACGAGCAGTTGCTCTATAGGGCCCCGACCGTGTACGGTCCCGTTACCCCGGAGCAGGTCGATCCGCAGACGGGCGAGGTGATCCAGGAAGGCGGCGGTGTGATTGTGACGGACAAGTTGACGAACGCCCCTTACGGGATGATCAACCGGATGGGATACATCCAGCGTACGGGAACGAACATCTACGCACAGTTTCAGCTCGATCTCGATATGAGTTTCCTTACGCCGGGGCTCGGCATGAACGGTTCGATCGCTTATCACATCAATTCCTCGAACAACCTGGTCGCTTCGCAGACCTACCAGCGCTGGATCCGCTCTTCGAACACCCCGGAACCGGCGTTCGAGAAATACGGAACGGCAGTCGACGGAGCGCTCACGTACGGGAAGACCTACAACATGTTTCACCAGATGACCTACCAGTGCATGATTCATTACGATCGTGCTTTCGGACGCCACCGGGTAGGAGCTATGGGATATGCCTTTTACCAGGACCTGAGCAAGGACGATTTCACCTCTCCCGCGCTGCTTCCTTACCGGCGTATCAGCTCCGGTTTCGAAGCCTCCTACAACTATGACGACCGCTACCTGCTGAAATTCGACGTCGGTTATTCCGGGTCGGAGCAATATGCCCGCGACAACCGGTTTTCGACCACGCCTGCGGTTTCCGGGGCCTGGCTGGTTTCCAATGAAAAATTCCTTCGGGATTCTAAGTGGCTGAGCCTGCTGAAACTGCGCGCTTCCTATGGTAAAACGGGCATCGACCGTACCGGACTGGGACGCTATATCTACCTCGATAACCTGACGATCAAAGCGGGAGGTCCGATCGGCTCGTTGCTGCGCATCGTGACTGAATCGCAGGTGGCCAATCCGTTTATCGAACCGGAATTCGTGAAAAAACAGAATTACGGGATCGAACTGGGCTTGTTCGACCAACTGACCGTATCGGTCGATCTTTTCCGGGAGAAGATGGACAATATGGTGATCGGTGCCTCGGCGACGGTGCCGACTTACCAAGGCGCGCCGCTGGGAACCCTGCCCAAAACCAACACAGGGGGCTTCAAGAACGAAGGGTATGAAGTGGCCCTCGATTATGCCAGGGCGTTCGGTTCGAACCTGACCGTCAACGTCGGAGGGTATTTTTCCTGTGCGAAGAATACGGTCACCCGGACGGATGAAAGTCCGAAGGGAGAGGATTACGCTTATCGGAACTGGTGGGAGGGTTACTCTTTCGGTCAGGAATTCGGTTATCTGATCGACCGGAGCAACGGCAATGGCTTCTTCAACTCGCAACAGGAGTTGAGCGAGAACGACAAGGTGTATGAGTTCGGGACGCCGCGTGTCGGAGACCTCCGCTACGTCGACTTGAACAAGGACGGCTATATCAACGAGAAAGACAAGGCGCCTGTGGGCACCGGGACGCTTCCCCGCTATTATTATGCGTTCTACGGGAACTTTATGTATAAGTCGTTCGATCTGAGCGTGTTGTTCCAGGGAGTCGGGGAATATTCGAGGATGGCGTCCGGCGTCGGCATCTTCGAATACGAATACGACGGAGTTTTCGGTTCGTTGCACCGGAATGCCTGGACGGAAGAGCGGTACCGGACGGGGCAGGCGATCGATTCCCCGGCACTTTCCACTCGGAAGGGCACCAGTCATACGTCGAACGAATACTACCTCTACGACCGGTCCTATCTGCGTCTGAAAAGTCTGGAGATCGGCTATACGCTGCCGACCCGGATTTCCCGTGCGATTACTGCCAACAGTATCCGCCTCTGTTTCAGCGCCCATAACCTCTTTACCTGGGACAAGATGAAGAGCGATGATTTCGGTCCGGAGGGGAATTATGCATCGGTTCCCGTGTACCGCTTTTACAATCTGGGGTTGAGTGTGAAGTTTTGAAGCACAACCGCTAAAATCAAGAACCCGATATGAAAAAATATATTTTATTGATGATACTTTCCATTACCGGCATGTCGTGCAACGATTTGCTGGACCTGGACCCCGACGGACGGACCACAATGGATAAGATATTCTCCGAACGTGCCGGTATTGTGGGTTACCTCAATTCATGCTACGGCTATTGCCCGGCGCCGAGCCTGGCCCGTGCTTCCTATAGCGACGAGGCGCAGCATGCCGATGATGCGGTGGCCGGTTCCAAGTACGCCATGTGGTATGCCGGCGGTATCACGGTGCAGAATTTCGGCAGCTATTCCCCGGACGGCAACCCCTGGGCCTCGCTTTACGAAGGGATCCGCAAATGTAACGTGTTCCTGGAAAACATGAAGGACGTGAACCCGGCCCTGATCCTGGCGACCGAAAGCGAGATCGCCGGATGGATCGCCCAGGCCCGTACCCTGCGGGCGTTGTATTACCTTCAGTTAATCAAACGTTACGGCGAAGTCCCGGTATTGCTGGCTCCTTATGAAACCACGCACGATTATTCGTCCGACCGGAAGTCCAAGTTCTCGGAGGTCGTGGCGCTGATCCTCGAAGATTGCAATGCGGCGCTGTCGGCTCCTTCTACCACGGACGGTTTTTCGTGGATGGTGCCCGAGAACTCTTTCGGGATCATGACGCGCGCGATCCCATATGCCATCCGTTCCCAGGCCATCACGTATGCGGCCAGTCCCTACTGGTCCGACGGCACCTATTCGTGGAAAGACGCGGCGAAGGTAAGCGGCGAAGCGTTGGGACAGTTGCTGACCAACGACTATAAACTCTTCGATGTGGAACCGGACGAGGATGCAGCCCAGAATCCGTACGCGCTTTACTTCATCAGCACTTCCGACGACCGCCGTTCGGTGGACAAGGAGACTATCTACCAGTGCGGTTCGAAGCTGGAAGTCTGGAAAACCGCCGGCTTGCCGACGACGCCCGGGATGACTCATTCGGGGCCGTGTCCGACCCAGGAACTGATCGACTGTTACGAAATGGCCGTTACGGGCGAAGCGCCGATTCTCGGTTACTCGGATGCGGATCACCTCCAGCCGATTGTCAACGAGGCTTCGGGCTATGATCCAGCCAATCCGTACGAAGGACGGGACCCGCGTTTTTATGCTTCGATTTACTATAACGGAGCGGCCCGTTCGCTGGGCAGTACCGCTCCGGAACGCAATGACGTATATCCCGTTGCGGTCTCCAGCTTCAATGCACAAGCTTCTGCCCAGCAGAAAGAAGACGAGAACGGGATTTATTACGACATCACCACGACCGGAGGAGATCCTTATTTCTGGCTGCCGGTTAAAACGGATCTGAAAATCACCTGGGAATCGGAACGGATCCTTGTTTCGTTCGACATCAAAAGCACCGTGGACTTGCCAAGAGCGGAGATTTATTTCAAACCCGGTCTGGCGGGCGGAGGAAAACAGTTTGCCGTCGGAACGATTCCGTCGACCGGCGGGGTCTGGAAAACGATGACGTACGACATGACCGAACACATGTATGCCAAATACAAAGGGAAATGGGGGAAAGCCGACAGCGAGTTACGTCTGGATCCGACCAATCAGGCCGGCTTGTCGTTTTCGTTCCGGAATATGCGCCTGAACATCAAGGTGGAATCGACCGCTTCGACGGTGGACACTTACGTCGGGGGAGACGATGGCATATCGACGAACGACCGTCGCCATACCCGCACCGGATACTACCTGCGCAAATACAACAACTGGCGTTCGGGCGTCAGCAACAGTGCCGACGGTGCGATACGTTTGTTCCGCCTGGCCGAGATATATCTGAATTTTGCGGAAGCGGCCAATCGGGCCTATGGCCCCGATGTGAAAGTCGACCTGGGCAATGGTATCCAAATGAGTGCCCGTGAAGCGGTCGATGCCGTCCGGGCCCGGGCTGGCATGCCCGGTTTTCCGTCCGGCCTGTCGAAGGACGATTTTGAAAAGAAATACCGCAACGAACGCCGGGTCGAGCTGGCCTTCGAGGAACATCGCTACTTCGATGTCCGCCGCTGGGGAATCCTTTCCGATACGGATAAACAGGTAACCGGTATGCGGATCGAGAAAAAAGATGACGGATTCGTGTATACCCGCATCGGTTTCGATCGCTCCTGCTGGGCTCCGAAGTATATGCTCTATCCGTTGGAACAGACCGAAGTGAATAAAATGGCGAAATACACCGGACAGAACTGGCAAAATCCGGATTGGAACTGATCCCGGACGGTTCCCCGGAACCGTCCCATACATGACCCACCTAAATTAAGAATAAGGAATGAAACGAATCATCGTTATCGCACTGCTTTGCCTGTGGACGCTTCCGTTGCCGGCTCAGCTCCGCCAGGAGCGCCGGTTGGAGCAGGGGTGGCGTTTTTCGCGCACCGACGAGGCGTCGGCTTCGGATCCGTCGTTCGACGACTCGTCGTGGCAACAGGTGTGCGTACCCCACGATTGGGCGATTTACGGCCCGTTCGATGTGAATAACGACCCCCAGTTTGTAGCCATTGTGCAGGACGGCGAAAAGGTCGCCACCCTCAAAGCCGGACGGACCGGCGGATTGCCCTTTGTCGGGACCGGTTGGTACCGCCTGCGTTTCGACGCGCCGGAGTTCAGCGGGGACAAGTGCGCTTCGCTGCTTTTCGACGGAGCGATGAGCGACGCCCGGGTCTGGCTGAACGGTCGGTACCTGGGGAACTGGGCCTACGGGTACAATGCGTTTCATTTCGATATCACTTCTTTCCTGAAAGCGGAAGACAACGTGCTCGCCGTTCGGTTGGAGAACCTCCCCGAGTCGTCCCGCTGGTATCCCGGAGCCGGCCTGTACCGAAATGTACACCTGACCGTGACCGAAAAGGTGTATATTCCGATATGGGGAACCCGGGTCACGACCCCTGTCGTCAGTCGGGAATATGCGCGCGTAACCCTGCAAACGACCGTGGAGCGGCCCGAAGGGGTGATCGGGGAACTCTGCCTGAAAACGCTGCTCCGGGACTGTTCGGGACAAGTCGTATCCACGGCGGAAAGCGTTCTTTCCGACTGCGAAGGAGACCTGTTTGAACAGCATTTCAGCATTCCGGAACCCGAACTCTGGTCGCCCGATTCGCCGGCGCTTTACACCGCCGAATCTCAACTGCTGCTCGACGGTGTTCCTCGGGACGAATACCGGACCCGTTTCGGGGTGCGCCGGCTGGAGATCATACCGGGCCGGGGAATGACTCTGAACGGGGAGCCGCTGAAATTCAAAGGTGTCTGCAACCACCACGATCTGGGCCCGCTGGGTGCTGCGGTCAATCGGAGTGCCCTGCGCCGGCAGCTCGTCCTGCTCAAAGGCATGGGGTGCAATGCTATCCGGACGTCGCACAACATCCCGGCCCCGGAGCTGATCGAGCTGTGTGACGAGATGGGGTTCATGGTCATGGTCGAGACGTTCGACGAATGGCGCGCCCCGAAAATGAAGAATGGCTACCACCTCTGGTTTGACCGGTGGGCCGAACGGGACCTGGTGAATGCAATCCGCCACTTCCGTAACCACCCGTCGGTCGTGATGTGGTGCATCGGCAACGAGGTGCCGGACCAGAGCAGTTACGACGGCGCCCGGATTGCCAGATGGCTGCGGGACATCTGCCGTCGCGAAGATCCGACCCGGCCGGTCACGGCCGGGATAGACCGGGTGCAGGACGCCATCGATACGCATTACGCCGATGTGCTGGATGTGGTCGGTTTCAACTACCGGACCCATCTGTTCGGAGCGGCTTACGAACAGCTTCCCCATCAGATCCTGATGGGAAGCGAAACCGCTTCGACGTTCAGTTCGCGCGGGACCTACCATTTTCCGGTCGTTCGCAGCCGCAACGCCCGGCATCCGGACGGACAGTCTTCCGGTTACGACGTCGAGCACGGGAGTTGGTCCAATCTGCCGGAAGACGACTTTCTGCTGAACGACGATCTGCCGTGGTACATCGGTCAGTTCGTCTGGACCGGTTTCGATTACTTGGGAGAGCCGACCCCCTATCACGAGGTATGGCCCAATCACAGTTCTACATTCGGTATTTTCGACCTGGCCGGATTACCCAAAGATCGGTATTATCTTTACCGGAGCCAATGGAATACACAGGAACCGACTTTGCACATCCTGCCGCACTGGACCTGGCCCGGCCGGGAGGGCGAAAATATTCCGGTATTCGTATATACGAGTTATCCGGCCGCCGAGTTGTTCGTGAACGGCCGCAGTCAGGGTGTGGTCCGCAAGGACATGACGGTAACCCGGGAAGGTACCGAAGGGGCGGATACGTCGAACGATCTGACCCGCCAGCGCCGTTACCGGCTGATGTGGCCTGAGGTTCGGTATGAACCGGGGACGCTGAAGATCGTTGCGCTCGACGGGCAGGGGCTGCCGGCGGATTCCTGCGAGGTGCATACGGCAGGCAGGCCCCATCGGATCGAACTGCTGACAGACCGTCCGGAACTTACTGCGGACGGACAAGACCTGGCTTTTATTACCGTCCGAGTGGTTGACAAACACGGAAACCTTTGTCCCGAAGCGTCGGAACAGGTGGAATTCCGGGTGACCGGTACCGGATCCTTTCGTGCAGCGGCGAACGGCGATCCCACCTCTCTGGAACTGTTTCACGAACCCCGGATGAGCTTGTTCAAGGGACAGTTGGTAGCCCTCGTGCAGGCAGCCGAACAATCCGGACGGATTTTTTTCGAAGCCCGGATCAAAGGCCTGAAAAAGGCGGTGGCCGAACTTCGGACGATACGCAAGCATGAAACCGATAAAACGATTGAATATGAAAACTGATTTGAGAAAAGCAACCGGATTCTTCCTGACCTGCTTTCTGATTTTCTGTACGGCGCAATATGCGAGTTGCGGCAAGAGCGGAGGGGAAACGCCGGCTCCGACACCACCGCCCGAGCCGGGCAACGGGACGAAAAATTATTATATAAGCAGTTCCATGGGCTCCGATTCCAACGACGGTTTGTCGGAAAAGTCTCCCTGGCGATCGTTGAAAAAGATCAACTCCGGACAGTATAACCCCGGAGACAGCATCCTGTTGCGCAGCGGAGACATCTGGAGCGAGGCCGTTACCTTTACGTCCAAATTCCGTGGCAGTGAAACCGACCCGATCGTCATTTCATCTTACGGAACGGGCAACCGGCCCAAAATTACCCATCCGGCAAAGGATATTCGGGTGCTGATGCTGATCAATAATGCCGATTGCCTGACAGTCAGCAATCTCGACTTCGGGCCTTTCTACCAATACGGGCTGCGCTTCGATATAACCGACGGCAAGGAACACGGTCACATCACGGTGGAAAACGTACATGTGCACGATATGAAGCTGGCAGGTATTTTCTTTAAGGCGCAGGATACGCCCGGTTACCGGAATGTCGCCGTACGTCGCTGTACCGGGAACAATGTGGAGATGATGCTGGCTGTCGGCGGCTGCAAGGAAGTGCACATCTCGGACTGTGAAGCGACGGAGTGCCTTTACGGCGGGTTTTCGATCATGTCCGTCGAGGGGGGTGAAATGAGCGGTTGCAAAGTTTTCCGCAACGGTACGGGCGACTATCCCAACGGCGCCTGCGGCATATACCTGGGAAGCACCAAAGACTTTACGGTCCGGAATTGCGAAGTGGCTTTCCAGAAGCGTTACGGCACCAATCCGGATGCGGAAGCACTGGACTTCGAGTGCAACAATGTCAATGTAACCGTGGCCGATTGTTACTTCCACGATAACGACGGGTGCGCGATCATGTTCTACGACAACCGGCGGGGCCTGGTAAACAAAGCCTGCGTCGTGGAAAATTGCCGGTTCGAGAACAATGGCCGCAATTGGCACGATCCCCGCGGTTTCGAAATTCATTTTACCAAAATCAATAACAACAACGACGGGATTATCCGCAATAATACCTTTTCGTTGCGGCCGGACCTCGGGTTCCTTACTACGGTCGATCCGTCGGTCACTGTTACGGGTAATAAAACCGCCGATGGGGAGCCTCTTTCGATCGCGCCTCCGCTGGACGGCCAACCGAAACTGCTCAACGGCGGTTTTGAAGCCCCTGCCGTCCAGAACCACAGCCGTATCCCTGCCGGAGCCTCGTGGACATTCCGCGGCGGCGGTATTGCCCGGAACGGCAGCGATTTCGGTGCGCCGGCCGCCCCGCAGGGAACCCAAGTGTTGTTCCTGCAAGGGGTGTCCAACGTTTCGCAGTGCGTGACCTTTGCGGGCGGCACCTATAAACTCTGCTTCAGGTTGGCGTACCGGAACCGGGGCGAAGCGACGGAACAGGGCCTGACGGTGCTGATCGATAACGTGCAGCAGGGAGGAGAAATCCTTCCCGGGCCGATGTTCGATGAATATGAAAGCGTCCCATTTACCGTAGAAGCCGGCGCCCGCCTGATCGAGCTGCGTAGCAGCCGGGAAGGCGACAAAACGATTTTTGTGGATGATGTGCGGATCGTGCCCGTGGAGTAACCGAATAAGGAAAATGCGATGAAGAACATATTGTTTCTATTACTATGCCTGTCTGCCTCCGCAGTTTTCGGCAAGGGCAACAGCCGCGAGGATGCATGCTGGATTTCGACTCCGGAAGCGGGAGCGGATGCGCCCAATACCTGGATTGCGTTCCGTCGGGATTTTCAAATCCGGAAGGTGCCGCATCAGGCGCTGGCGGCGATCGCCGCCGATACGAAATACTGGCTCTGGATTAACGGCGAACTGGCCGTATTCGAGGGCGGACTCAAACGCGGACCCAATCCGCGGGATACGTATTACGATACGGTCGATCTGGCTCCTTACCTGAAGCCGGGAGAGAACCGCATCGCCATACTGCTTTGGCACTTCGGGAAAGACGGCTTTTCACACCGCAACAGCGGGCGTGCCGGGCTGTTTTTTCGCATGGACACGGGCAACGGATCGTGGGGGAGCGACGCCACCTGGTTATGCCGCATTCACCCGGCGTACGGAACCGCTGACGGCCCGGCACCGAACTACCGGCTGGCCGAGTCTAACATCCGTTTCGATGCCCGGCTCGACCTGGACGGTTGGCAGACTGCCGGAACGAATGCCCTGGACGGTTTCCTCCCTGCGCAGGAGATCGGTCGATGGGGAGATGCTCCCTGGAACAACCTGGTCGAACGCCCCATTCCGCAATGGAAGGATTTCGGAATCAAGAAAACCGTATTTGAACGCCGTCCCGGCGGCCCGGTCGATACGATCGTCGTTCCGTTGCCGTACAATATGCAGATGACCCCGCTCTTTACCCTGAACGACCCGGTCGGCGGACGATCGGTCGGAATCGCCACCGATCATACGGTGGCCGGCGGCACGGACAACCTCTGGGCGGAATACCTGACCCGCCGGGGTGTACAGGAATACGAATCCCTGGGATGGCTCAACGGCGAACGCCTGCTGCTGACCGTTCCCCGCGGGGTGGAAGTTCTTTCGGTCGGCTACAGGGAGACCGGTTACGATGCTACGGCGGAAGGCACTTTTGTGTGTAGCGATGATTTTTACAACCGTTTTTGGAAAAAGGCCCTTCGTACCCTGTATGTCAATATGCGCGACAATTACTTCGACTGTCCGGACCGCGAACGCGCCCAGTGGTGGGGAGATGTGGTGTCGTTGATGGGTGAAAGTTTTTATACTTATTCCACTTCCGCGCACGCGCTGATGGGCAAGGCGATTCGGGAACTGGTGGGCTGGCAGCGTCCCGACGGCGTGCTTTTTTCACCGATTCCGGGCAGCTTCAAAGATGAGCTGCCGGGGCAGATGCTGGCCAGCGTCGGATATTACGGGTTCTGGAACTATTACATGAATACGGGAGACCGGGCTATGATCGAGGCCGTTTATCCGGCCGTAAAAAAATACCTTTCCCTCTGGACAACGGATGATACCGGGCTGACCGAATTGCGGACCGGAGGCTGGACGTGGGGTGACTGGGGAGATAACCGGGACCTTCGCCTGATCATGGCCGGCTGGCACTGCCTGGCATTGGACGGTGCGGCCCGGATGGCGGACCTGCTCGGTTCGCCGGACGACGCTGTCGTCTACCGGCAGACACTGGAGCGGGTGAAAGAAGGCTTTAACCGCTGCTGGAACGGCTATGCTTACCGGCATGCTTCTTATCAGGGCGAAACCGACGACCGGGTGCAGGCGTTGGCCGTGATCGCCGGGATTGCCGACCGTTCAAAATACGATCGGGTCCTTTCTCTGTTCAAAACACAGTTTCATGCCAGTCCGTACATGGAGAAGTACGTCATGGAGGCGCTTTTTGTAATGGGAGAAGGCAAATACGCTTTGGAACGGACACGCAAGCGTTTTTCCGAAATGGTGGACGACCCGAATCACACGACCCTTTTCGAGGGTTGGGGGATCGGCGAACGGGGCTTCGGCGGCGGGACGACGAACCACGCCTGGAGCGGCGGTGCTCAGACGGTCATCGCGCGTCACCTGTGCGGGATCGCACCGCTGGAACCCGGATACGGTACCTTTCTTATCGAACCGCATCCCGCTTCATTTACCTCGGCCTCCATTTCGGTACCCACGGTGCGGGGAATGATCCGCTCCAGCTTTGAAGATGCGCCGGACGGGTTTACGCTCAACATAAGTGTTCCGGCAGGTACGACGGCGATCGTACGACTGCCCGGAACGAATGACACGGCGGTAGCGGTCAATGGAAAGACTCCGTCCGCCCGGCAACGGGAGGCGGCGGAAAGTTGGCGGCGCGACGGGTATACATCGTTTGCGCTGGCTCCCGGAGCATATGTAATCACGACAAAAGGAATATGATGACAACGATAAAAATAGCGGCTGTTGCTTTGGCATGGTGTTGTGGAATGCAGGTTTGGGCTGCGGATCCCCCGGTGGGAACGAAAGAAGTGAAGGAAACCGTCAATCGGGCTATCGAATGGCAGTTCGCCCACATGCCTGAAAAAGGGCGGGGTTTCGAAAACCCCCGCTGGAACGGTTGGGCCGATGGGGTCTTCCTGAGTGCCGTAGCCGATTGGGACGATTACGATCCTTCGGGCGGATTCCGTACACTTTACCATACGATTGCCCAAGAGATAGCCTGGGAACCGGGGCGCAGATCCCTGAATCCGGCAAACGACTTGGCCGTTTGCCTGGCGTACGCCAAGATATACGAACTCGATCCGAAACCCCGCCGCATCCTGACGGACATGACCGGGGTCGCGTGGAATGCCGATACCTGGGACAAACTCCTGGGGGGCTGGAAGATGCTGATCCCGACCATCGAAAGGCTCGATTTCCAGATGAAGGATTATCCCCGGACCAGGGGGTATGCCGCCCGCCTGGCGATCAACCAGGAAAAGTGGAGCTGGTGCGATGCGCTGTATATGGCCGCCCCGACTTATGCCAAGTTTGCCGAGCTGACGGGAGATCGCCGTTATCGCCGATTTATGAACCGGGAGTTCTGGCGTCTGCTGGATGTGCTCTATGACGAGGAGGAACAACTGGTGTTCCGGGACATCAATTACCTGAACATGCGGGAAGCCAACGGGGAGAAAATCTTCTGGGGCCGGGGCAACGGTTGGGTCGTAGGCGCTCTGGCCCGGGTGATCGACTGCCTGCCCGACGGTTACGGCCCCAAACGCCGCTACGAAAAGATTTTTTGTAAACTGATGTCCCGCATCGCCGAATTGCAGGGCAGCGACGGATACTGGCGTACGAGCCTGCTGGATCCGGATACCTACCCTTCGCCGGAAACCAGCGCTACCGGATTCTTTACGTACGGCTTGTGGTGGGGAATTAATCGGGGGTTGCTCGACGAGGAACAATACCTGCCGGTCGCTATGAAAGCTTGGAATGCGATGAAGCGGGCGATCCAGCCTTCCGGCATGCTGGGGTACGTGCAATCGATCGGCGACCGTCCGGAGAACATTTCGGCCGATAAGAACGAGGTCTACGGAACGGCGGCTCTGGCGTTGGCCGGTCTGGAGCTCTGCCGCTACCTGGAACGAACCGAAGGCAGTTGATTACGCGAGTCAACCCCGAACACTGTAATCCTATGGTAGCAAAACGTGATGTTTCGATCGATATCCTGCGGTTCATCGGGATCGCATTCATAATCCTGGCGCATATCCTGCCTTCCGGCACGGCGTTATTCCAGTTGCGTACGTTCGATGTATCGTTGATGATCTTCGTCTCCGGGCTGGCCTATGCCGGACGGAAAATGGAATCTTACCCCCGGTTTGTCTGGAAGCGCGTTCAGCGCTTGCTGACGCCGGTATACCTCTTCCTGGCGGCTTATTTCGTGGTCAACTGGCTCTTTGCTGCGTTGGGAATGGCGGAAATGACGCCGACGGAGAAAATTATCGGGACGTTCCTGCTGGTCGATCCCAATATCGGCTATGTGTGGGTGATCCGGATATTTCTGACGATCATGCTGGTAACCCCTCCGCTCATGCGATTGGAAAGGGCGGTAAAAAAAGAGTGGATTTTCGGACTGTCGGTAGGGCTTTGGCTGGTAGCGCAGTACTATCTGGTGGCCCGGCTGATCCCGCTGCATCCCGGCCGGTTCGTTACGGATTATGTACTTTATACGACGGGTTACGCCGTTCTCTTCCTGCTCGGCCTGCGGATGAAGCGGACCTCCGGCAAAGTACAATCGGTGTACGTTCTGTTTTTTGCCGTCGCTATGGTCTGGCTCGGTTTCGGCGTGGCGGCGGAACGCGGTTCCTGGTTGAAAATGCAATGGTACAAATACCCGCCTCAGACCTATTACCTGGTTTGGGGAGCGCTCGTCAGCCTGTTGCTGTGGAGCTGCCGCCGGTGGTGGTCGCGATGGTTGGACCGGAAATGGGTCTTGTTTATCGGACAAAATACGATCTGGATCTACCTGTGGCACATTCCGCTCGTCGCCCCGGTCAACGAAATGTTGACGGAAACCTGCTGGATATGGCGTTACGCGCTGGTTGGCGGGTGTTCCATCGGGATCTGTTATCTGCAAAGTCTGGTGGTCGGACGGATCGCCGCCAAGCGTCCGGATCGTAAAAATCGAATGTTGAAATTCTTAAAAGGATAATACCATGAAAAGGATAACCATTGCCTGTTCGATCTGGCTGTCCCTGAGTGTGTTTTCGTTGCAGGGACAATCCCCGTCCGGGAAACGCAGCGGAGCGGAAGAACGGCGAATCTGGGTGGAGGCCATGTTGAAAATCTCGGATCCCGTGTTGCGCCACGGAGCGGCGGGAACCCTGAAGGCGAACATGCCGTACGAGTCCCCGGATAAAAAACAGGAACGCCGGGATTTCTCCTACCTGGAAGCCTTGGGCCGTACCCTTTGCGGCATTTCGCCCTGGCTCGAATCGGAAGACGGCGAACCGGAATTGAAGGAGGAATACCGCCAGCTGGCCCGGCAGGCCTTGACCCACGCCGTCGATCCGTCCCATCCGGATTACATGACTTTCGACCACGGGACACAACCCCTGGTCGATGCCGCCTACCTATCCGAGGGCCTGCTCCGAGCTCCCCGGCAGTTGTGGAACAAGCTGGAACCATCCGCCCGCGACAATGTGATCGCCGCCCTGAAACAAACCCGGAGCATCACGCCGATGAACAGCAACTGGCTGCTGTTTGCCTCGACAGTCGAGGCGGCCATTCTCGATTTTACCGGAGAATGCGATACGGCACGCATGCTTTACGGGATCGAACGTTTTCGGGATGATTTTTACAAAGGCGACGGCATGTACGGCGACGGACAGCCCTTCCACATGGACTACTATAACAGCTATGTGATCCACCCGATGCTGCTCGATGTTCTGATGGTGATGGACGACCACGGCATTCCCGGGCGAGAATTCCTGGCTACGGAACGTGTGCGGCACACCCGGCATGCCAAGACGTTGGAACGTTTCATCGCACCGGACGGAACCTATCCGGTGATCGGCCGTTCGATTGCGGCCTGCCGTTTCGGCGCTTTCCACGCCTTGTCACAGGCGGCCCTGCTGGAGATGCTGCCCGGAGAAGTAACGCCGGCCCAGGTACGGTGCGCTTTGACCGCCGTGATCCTCCGCCAATTGGAGCACCCGGATAATTTCGATGCCGAGGGGTGGCTGCGGGTCGGTTTTGTGGGGAACCAGATGCGTATCGCCGAACCGTATGTCAATACGGGAAGTTTGTATCACTGCACGACGGTTTTCCTTGCGCTCGGACTTCCGGTTTCGCATCCCTTCTGGAGCGATCCGTATACTCCGTGGACAAGCATACGTGCCTGGAACGGAGAAGAGATCGAATGGGATCAGCCGATAAAAAATTAAACGATGCAACTATGAAAAGATTTTATGGTAAAGCGATTTGGTTGTCATGCTGTTTGGCGTTTCTGGGGATCTGCCGATTGTCGGCTCAATATATCCGTGTGCAGGTGGCTCCCGATCGCGCGGATTGGCTCTATCAGACTGGGGAACCCGTTGAATTTACCGTACAGGTATTAAAGAACAGCATTTCGCTGGAAGGCGTCGAAATCGGTTACGAAATTTCAGAGGATATGATGAAACCGTTGAGAATCGGAACGGAAGTCGCCCGGAACGGAAAAGCGGAAATTCAAGGGGGAACGATGCGGAAGCCCGGTTTCCTGCGTTGCCGGGCGACGGTCCGGTATGAAGGAGCCGAGTATTCGGCGTCGGCCACGGCGGGTTACGCCCCGCAAAATATCCGGCCGACGACGACCGAACCCGAAGACTTCCGTCTGTTTTGGCAGCAGGCCATGGCGGCCAATGCGCGTATACCGATGGATGTACGCATGACGTTGGTGCCGGAACGATGTACGGAAAAGATTGATGCGTATCATGTGGGAATACAGAATTACCATGCCGGCGCACGCGTATACGGTATGCTGTGCGTGCCCAAGGACGGCAGTAAAAAGTACCCGGCCTTGTTGCGGGTACCGGGTGCCGGTGTGCGCGCCTACCGGGGAGATGCGGCCATGGCCGAAAAAGGAGCGATCACCTTCGAAATCGGAATCCATGGGATTCCGGTCGATCTCCCTGGATCCGTTTACGACAACCTGCGCGCAGGAGCGCTTTTCAAATACTATGAAACCAACCTGAACAACCGCGACAATTATTACTACAAACGGGTGATCATGGGATGTATCCGGGCGGTCGATTTCATCTTCTCCCTGCCGCAGTTCAATGGCGAAGACCTGGCTGTTTACGGCGAGAGCCAGGGCGGTGCGCTGGCGATCATGACGGCATCCCTGGATAAACGCGTTACCGGACTGGTGGCGTTTTATCCGGCATTGTGCGACCTGACGGGGTATCTCCACGGACGGGCCGGAGGCTGGCCGCATATGTTCAGCAATCCGGCGAACCGGTATCCGGAAGCCATCGAAACGTCGCGCTACTACGACGCGGTTAATTTTGCCCGCTATGTGGAGGTGCCCGGATTTTATTCGTTCGGTTACAACGACCGGGTATGTTCTCCCACGACGACGTTTTCAGCCTACAACACCATCCCCGCCCCTAAAACCCTGATGGTGGTCGAAGAAACTACCCACGGCACCTACCCTGAGCAAATCCGGCGGGCCATGGACTGGATATGGGAATTGTTCTCGAAGTAGAAAAACGTTCTGCGCAGGAACGGCGCCGGAACATTGTCCCGGATTCTTTAGTCCATCCCGGGGAACATACTGTTGAGACTGTCCTACACGTTCCGGATTAATTTTATTATCAATCACATGCACTTTCCCATGGAATTTTCGGATATCTTGACCGTGTGTCTTTTTGCGGCAGGAATACTCTCCACGGGGTTGCTTTTTGCGCACCGGGGGAAAACCATGAAGTCGTTTTTCACCGCCTGCGAATCGGTGTCCTGGCCGATCAATGGGCTTTCGTTTTACATGGGTTTTTTCTCGGCCGGCACTTTGGTGGCACGGGGATCCGCCTATTCGCTGGGAGGGGGGCATGGCCATTGCCGGATTTGCGGTCGGATTGTTCCTTGCACCGCGGTGGCACAAAACCGTTGTGCCGATCATTGCCGGGCATATCGCTAACCGCCCGAAGGCCGGATTTTGAATGTCATCCGATATCCTTTTATTTTTACAGATGATGAACATGAATTATACGTATATCGTTTTATGGGCCTGCCTTCTGCTGGTTCCGTCGGGAGCTTCGTCCCAGGATTATTTTAATTTCGCCGGTCGCAAATCGGTCCGTTCCTCTTTTTCTCCGGCAGCGGCCCCATGCGTTACAGACGGTTCATCGGTCACCGGGAGCTTGCGCTGCCATACGGTCAATCAGGAGCAATGGATCGAGATCGACCTGACGGCGGATTTCGACCTGTATGCTGCCCACATTTATTTCGATGAAGTCAATGCCATGCCGCTAGGGACTTTTGTGCTTCAGTATAACCACGGGGGCGAATGGGAAGATATTCCGGGAGCAACCGTCGAAAATAATTTCAGCATGCGTCTGCCGGTTCGTTTCGAGACCCCGGTAGGCACATCTGCCGTGCGCCTGAGGACAGTCAATCCGATGCCGTTCGGGATCACGGAAATCCAGCTCTGGGGAAAAGACGTTCCGTTGATCCCGTACGGGGTGGAGACCAAGCCCGAGGAGCCTTTCAGTACCGACACCCATTGGGTGTGTGTCAATCAGGTGGCTTATAACCTGGGAGCTCCCAAACGCTTTACCGTTCCTACGGCCAAAACAGACCTGCGTTTCGAGGTGCAGGAAAGTCTGACCGGAAAAACGGTCTACCGGGGATGTCTGAAGGAGGGGATAGGGGATTTTACCCCATTCAATCCACCGGAAACGGCAGGGAAAGAATATGTGATCCGGGTCCGGGGAGACGGGCTCAAGGAGGGCATTTCCTATCCGTTCGAGATCGGTCGGCACGCCGTTCAGCGGATGTCCTATCGTCCGGCCGTTTACTTTATGAACGACTGCCGCAGCGTAGTGGGTACGCATCCTTCCGGTTACGGAGGGTGTGCCTGGCGGGACGGGGCGTACTACACCTATGAAGTCCCGGGAATGGTGTTGATGTACCTGTCCGATCCCGACTATTTTGATCGGATGCCCGTAAGCGTGTCCTGGTCCGAAGAACGGCGCAAAGTGCTCGATCCCGGCTTTACGATTACGCCGGAACGGGTCGATAGGGATGTATTGGTAACCGCCCGGAATTATTACCTGTTGCTTCCTCCGCTCGACCGGACGGATGTGCCGGATATTATCCAGGACATCCGTTTCGGAGTGGGGTGGATCCTGTTGGACCCGATCACGATCGATCCCAGCACGGGAGGCGATCCGGCCGGGGAACGGATGCACGGGCAGAGTATAGAGCAGCTGGCTTATTTTCTGTACGCTTATCCGGCGATGCGGAATTATATCGGTGAAGATTTTTATCGGATGGCCTTGCAGGCCGGCTGGATGTGGTGGGAGCGAGCCGGATTGTTCGACGTGATCCCGATCATCGGCATGGGCAAGGGGCGTAACGCTCCCGGCCATTCAGTCCTGCCGAACCTGTTGATGTATGAAGTCGCTCGGCGGGAGAAACCCGAATGGGCCGCCCGTTTCCTGCAGGCTGCGCTGGCACAGGCCGAATGGTGCGTAGAAACACTGGACTGGACCAATCCCGCCCACTCGAAGGGGCAGCGGATGAGCGAACCTAAAACGATCCTGGGATTGGTGCATCTGGCATTGAACTATCCGGAGTACGCACCGGAAGGATTGAAAGCGAAACTACGGGACCTGGCGGAAAACATGGTTGCCAAATCGGATAACATGTGGGACTTCCGCCGGTTCGATCTGGATGAGAACTGGACGATCCCCGGTTTTAATGAAGCGGGCAATATCGCGGGGTTTCCGGCGTGTGCGCTGGGACTGGCCTTGCTGCTGGACGGGGAGGAAGACCGGGCGCTGAAAGAACGGATGGTGCAGCTGGGCTATTCCGCCTTTGATAACCTCTACGGTCGTAACCCGATGAATGCTCATGCGGCGAATCATCCTGAAAACGGTTTCGAGGGGGTGGACCAGGGATGGCCCTATCACTATACCCGGGATGTGACTGCCCGTCTGGAACTGACCCGCGGTTCGCTGACCTCTTTGCCCGGAAGCGAAATGTATCCGTTCGATCCGAAAGGAAAACCCCGCCATCCCGAAGGATGGACAGCCTATAATGCGGTGTGGAATATGAGCCTGGCGTTCCTGAATTTTTACGAAGGAGTTACCTCTCCCCGCGTGCTGCGGACATTGAGGGAATGAAAGAAAAAGTAGTCGCCAAAACAATCATTAACAAGGACAAAGTAAAAATCCTTACAACTTGCTGATTAGCTTGTTGTAAGGATTCAATCGTCTGTTTTTGAGCGGAAAACGGGACTCGGACCCGCGACCCCAACCTTGGCAAGGTTGTGCTCTACCAACTGAGCTATTTCCGCAATCTGTCGAAAATCTTTTTTCATTCCTTGCCGGAGTCGGGAAAATTCCCGATTATCGAAGCAAGGCCGTGCTTTGCCGACCGGACTGTTTCGCAGCTGTCGGAAGCTGGAGTGGGGAGAGCAGGATTCGAACCTACGAAGACGTGCGTCAGCAGATTTACAGTCT
>CAMLTW010000010.1 GCA_946486375.1 uncultured Rikenellaceae bacterium | reverse complement strand
TTATTCGAACATTTATACGGATTGATTTTCTTGCAGGATATTGCAGGATAATCTATCTTTATTCATTTGTCCGTCAAAGAAGTAAGTGGGGAAACATTTTGTGCTATAAAGTAAAGGCGGATACGACCGGAGCCGGTGGGGTAACAGGGCGAAGGAATGGCTATGCCTGCCGGAATGTCTGATCCGGAAGGAAAGGCGGCCTCGTTTTCGATATTCGTTTTTTCGTATTTAAAGATGCCGCGATTCCGGGCGGAAGGAAAAAATCCGCTGACGGGATGCAAAACCTGAAAGCACGGCCTCGTTTCCGAACCGTTCGGTTTGGTAAAGACCCCGAAAAGATTAATTTTGTTCCCGGCATGCTCCGAAGGGGGATGCACTTAAGAACGTGGAGGGAGGCGATTTGTGAGCGTAGCCTAGAATGGGTAAGGACGGAGATTTACCGAACGAACCGAAATGCCGATACATATATTATCAATTCAAAAGTCATCCCTATGAAGAACCTTTCGAAGACGATTTTGGCGTTGGCTGCCGTGTGCGGGCTGCATGTCGCAGCCAGAGCGCAGAACCCCGATCTGGTGGTGGCTCCCGGTGTGCCGGGGTGCTACAATACCATCAACGAAGCCGTGCAGGCGGCCCCGGAACGATCGGAGAAACCCGTCATCATTCTGATTAAAAACGGTATTTACCGGGAAAAGGTGATTATCGACCGCCCCCGTATCTGCCTGGTGGGAGAAGACCGGGACAGCACGCGGATCATTTTTCCGGAACTTTCCTCCAAGCGGACGATCAGGGAATTCAAGGGGCGTCCCGTCGGCAACGGGGTGGTGGTGCTGATGGAAGGGGCGGACGACTGTCTGCTGACCCGGATGACCATTTACAACAATTACGGCAGTACGGTGGAACCGACCACGGCTCACCAGATGGCGGTCTTCGGACGGGCCACCCGCACCATTATCGTCAATTGCAATGTGTGGGCGGACGGCAACGACGACGTTTCCCTCTGGGCACCGGGCGGAAACGGCATGTATTATCATGCCGATTGCGATTTCCGTTGTCCGGGCGTGGACTTCGTATGTCCCCGCGGTTGGTGTTACGTGACCCGCTGTCGTTTCCGGGGGAACGGTCCGGCTCAGATCTGGCACGACGGACGCGGGGACGAAAGCAAAAAACTGGTAATTACCGATTCCCGTTTCGATGCCGACAGTCCCTGCATTCTGGGACGTTACCATCACGATTCGCAGTTTTACCTGTTGAACTGTACCCTGACCGACAAAATCGTGGATCATGAGATCGGATATGCCTATTCGGATAAGGTACTGGATGTATTGGAATGGGGGAACCGCGTTTACATGTACAACGTAAAACGGGACGGCGGCAATTATAAATGGATGAAAGACAACCTGCAGGAAGCCAAGGGCGCTCCGAAGCCGGAAGATATTACGCCGGCATGGACTTTTGCCGGAAAGTGGGATCCGGAAGCGGAGGTCGAAGCGTTATGGCCTTTGATCGGATATGAAAAACAGCGGGTGAACTGATTCGGAGAATGAACGTGGAAAACAAGCCGGAATCGTTTCCCGGCTTGTTTTCGTATCCGAAACCGATGAAGGCGTTTTTCAGGAAGGGAGAGGCGAATGGCTCCGGTAGGAAGCGGGGATGCCGTCGAACCCCAGCAGGTAGAGCACGTTTTCGTCGTAGTGATCGAAATCGAACAGCCTGATGCTTCTGATATTGACCGGAAGCAGTTTCCCTTCATCCGTAAAACGGATGATGAACTGGAAAACTCCGAATAAGTCCCACAATGCTTCTCCTTCCGGCTCCTGCGCCTTGTTCCGGTCCTGGTAGTAGAGTTGCAGAGCGTGCCTGAATACGATGTAGCCGGCCGATTGTTCGATGCTGCGGGTATTTCTTTTCAATTTCCAAAACCGAAGCAGGTACGAAGGGACTTCCCGGTTGGTGATATCGGGTCTTTCTTCGATCAGGCGAAAACTTCGGGCTAACAGTTTTTCGTGAGTTGCGGCCATGGTGTAGCGTGTTAATGGGTTTGGAGATGTTGAACCTGAATAAAAACAGAAGCGTGAGATACACCGTCTCCTGGAGGTACTGGCATACCCGACCGATGACAAAATGTACTCACGCCATGTCGCAAAACAACATGGACCGTACAACTTATATTCCATCGGTTTGATAAACGCCAGTTTTCCAGGAAGAATAATAAATTGCTGCGTAATAATGTATGATATATGTAACTGGTATTCGTCGTTTTTTATCTTTTCATAAGCGATTCGATTGATTTTTCACAAATATAGCACAACTCCCCGAATTTGACAGGTTCCCGAAAAAGGGGTTTGCCTAAAATCGGGGATTTCGGTGCGAGAACGGGAATTTTTTGGATGATTTTTTTATGATGCGTTCGCAGGCCAAATCGTTTTTTTCCTTTTTTCAGGGTAAGGACATATGAAAAGCCGTCCCTGCAGGGACGGCTTCGGACATTCGGGGGATTCTTACCGGGCGTTTCCAATACAGGATTCCTGCAGATAGAGCGACCAGTCTTTCCAGACGGGATCGAATCCTTTGGCCCTGACCGCCGCTTCCACCTGGGCGGGAGTCCGGTCGTCGTTGATGGCGAACTGTTCCAGTTCCGTGTCGTCTTCGTCGGCATAGCCGCCGGGCATCGTTTTCGACCCGGCGCTCATGGTGGTAACGCCGAAGGGCATGATTTTGTCGCGATAGACGGAGCTTTCCCGCGTCGAAATCGAGAGTTCCAGGTCTTCCGACAACAACCGGTAGGCGCAAATCAATTGCAGGAGTTCCTTCTCGCCCGCCGGATAGTTCGGATTGAAGGCCCCTTCGCCCGCATAGGGCCGCAGGCGCGGAAAGGCGAAGCAATATTTGGACTGCCAGTACTGGGTTTCGAGGTAACGCAAATGAAGCGACATGAAGAACGCTTCCGTGCGCCAGTCTTCCAGCCCGATCAGGTTCCCCAGTCCGATCTTGTACATGCCCGCTTCCCCCAGTCGGTCGGGGGTTTCGAGCCGGTAGCGGAAATTCCGCTTTTTCCCTTTCAGGTGGTAGACCGGATAACGGGCTTCGTTGTAGGTCTCCTGATATACGTACACTGCATGGAGACCCCTGTCCATCAAGTAACGGTATTCGTCGGCTTCGAGAGGCTGCACTTCCAGCGAAACCTGCGAAAAATACTCTTTCATGATTTCGATGGCCCGCCCCATGTATTCCACACTGGCTTTGGCCGGAGACTCGCCCGTAACCAACAGGATGTGCTGAAACTTGTATTTGCGCCGGATGGCTTCCGCTTCGCGCCGGATCTCGTCTTCGTTCAACACCACACGGTGAATCTTGTTGGAACAGTTGAATCCGCAGTAGACGCACTGGTTGGAGCAGAAGTTCGACAGGTAGAGCGGCACGTACATTTGAATGACGTTGCCGAACCGTCGACGCGTGACCGCATAGCTTTTGGCCGCCATTTCCTTCATGTATCCCGCTGCTGCCGGCGATACCAGCGCCGCGAAATCGTCCATCGTGATCCGTTCCTTTTCCAGCGCCCTTTCGACGTCGGCAGGCGTGCAGGCGTAAATCTGTTTGCGTACGGTTTCCCAGTCGTAGCGGGCCTGTACGTCGTAAAAAGTTTCCATTACAAGAGGTCGTTAAGATCGTTCAAAAAGGGAGTGACCGGGCTGCTGGCCTGCGCTCCCGAAATAACGGGGGCTAGTTTCGCTTCACGGGCCATGCGTCCCGCTTCCACGGCCATCCGGAAAGCGCGGGCCATTTCCGCCGGGTTTTCGGAAACCGCGATGGCAGTATTCACCAGCACGGCGTCGGCGCCCATTTCCATCGCTTCGGCGGCATGGGACGGGGCGCCGATGCCTGCATCCACCACTACGGGAACATTGCTTTGTTCGATGATGATCCGCAAAAATTCGCGCGTAGCCAAGCCCTTGTTGGAACCGATCGGCGCTCCCAGCGGCATTACGCAGGCTGCTCCCGCTTCTTCCAGCCGTTTGCACAGCACGGGGTCGGCCTGGATGTAGGGCATCACGACGAATCCGAGCCGAACCAGTTCTTCGGTAGCCCGGAGCGTTTCGACGGGATCGGGGAGCAGGTAGCGCGGATCGGGATGGATTTCGAGCTTCAGCCAGTTCGTCTGCAACGCTTCCCGGGCCAGTTGAGCGGCGAAGACCGCCTCCTTCGCGTTCCGTACGCCGGAGGTGTTCGGCAACAGGTTCACGCCCGGCAGTTTCAGATGGGCGAGCAGGTCGTCGTTTTCATTTTCGATTTCGACCCGTTTCAGGGCCACCGTTACCAGTTGGCTTCCGCTGGCGGCCACCGCTTCCCGCATCAGGTCGTTGGAGCCGAACTTCCCCGTGCCGACGAACAGCCGGGAGGTGAAGGTTTTGTCTGCAATTTTCAAAGGTTTCATATTTTCGTCGTATAATCGTTTCGTTCGATGAGGGTGTTTTAAAAGGCGGATTCCGTTTCCCGGCCTTTTTCGATTTCCGTCAGCCATTCCCGCGTGGTCCGTTCGGGGAAGGCAGACCGGACAAGGGAACCGGAGGCGGCAAAATACCTTACGCCGCACTTCCGAAGCAGCGGAATGTCTTCCCGTTCGATTCCTCCGATGGCGACTACCGGAAGCGAAATTCCTTCCCGGTACAGGTTTTCCAGAATAGTCCGGTATCCTTCCGTCCCCAGCACGGGACTCAGGTTCTTCTTGGTCGTGGTGAACCGGTAGGGGCCGAGACCGATGTAGTCGATTTCGGATTTCGCCAGCTCCCGGATATCTTCCAGGGTATTGGCCGTGCAACCGATGACGGCTTCCGGGCCGAGCAGCTTCCGTGCCTCTTCCGGGGAAGCGTCGTTTTTGCCGAGGTGAACCCCGTCCGCCCCGATGGCGCAGGCAATTTCCGGCCGGTCGTTGACGATAAGTACGGCATCATACTCTCGACAGAGCGGCAGCAGTTTTTCCCCGGTCGCCGTCATTTCTTCCTGGGAGGCTTCTTTCATGCGGAGCTGCACCCACCTTCCGCCGCCCCGCAGAAACGCTTCCGCCTGTCTGAGGATGTCCTCTCCGGTCGCTCCGTGGGTGATGAGTTGCAGGGCAAGACGTTCGTTCAGGGATTTCGTTGCCATTTTTTTGCGATTTTCAGATAGTTTCTGACCGTTTCCGCAGCGTCGATCCGCCCGTTTTTCAGACACCAGATGCTGCCCAGCAGGGCGGCCCCTTCGAATCCGAGCGTTTTCACCGTGCCGATATTGTCTTCCGTGATGCCTCCCAAGGCGACCGTTGCGGGCCTTCGGGCGGATTTTAGCCATTTCTCCGTTTCCCGGAGATCGAAAGCCGCGCGGTATCCTGGTTTTGACACCGAATTGAAAACAGGGCTGAGGAATACATAGTCCGTATTTCCGGCCAGCCGTTCCGCTTCCGGCATGGCATGGCAGGAAACGCTCCTGCGCATGGTCGTCGGAACTTGGGGCAGTTGCGTCGCCCGGATATGAACTCCTCCCAACCCGTACTTAAGAGCCGTGCCTGTCCCATAATGCAGGGTCAAACTTTTCCGTTCATGGTCGGAGAAACCCTCCAGCAATTCTGCGATCCGGTCTTCCGGGGCATCCGGTTTCCGGATATGGACAGGAAAGGCGCCCGCGTCCAGCAGAGCACAGACGGTTTCCCTTTCCCCCGGATGGAATTCCGGCAGGGTGATGACCATCGGATTTCGGAAAAGTACGGCGGGCTCGTTCATCCTCCGCACGTGGCTCGTATGATCGTAATGTGAGCGCCTTCCTGCAACGGGGTTTCCGCCCATTTCGGACGCGGAACGACTGCGGTTCCCACGGCTACGGCGATTCCCCCGGTTTCGGGACCGGTGGCGAGCATGAGTTCTTCCAGATTGGACGCCTCCGTTTCGGTCTTCCGACCGTTGATGATTACTTCCATGATGCGATGTATTTTGGTATCCGGGGAAGTAACGGCAGGCACTTCGGCTTTGCGGCGGAAAAGCTCCCTACGACGGTATTAACCGTATCAGGTGTCGGAGGCATATCGGAAAAATCGGGACACGTTCGCGTCCGGTTCGTTCTTCCGCCTCACAGGGTATGATCTCAGCCTGTTCTCACCGTTGCGGTCAGGCACCCCCGTCTTCCTGGCAGACGGATACAAAGATAGGTATAATTCGGTACAATGTCAGGATTCGGGATCGTTTTCTTTGTAAATTTTTTCCCGGTTGATGAAAAAGCGCTGGTAATAGGAAAGAATGAGAGAGGTCATCGGCAGGGCGATGATCATGCCGACCAGCCCCATCAGGCTTCCCCAGATGGAAAGCGAAAGGAGGATGATGGCCGGATTGAGTCCCGTGATTTTCCCCATGACCTTGGGAACGATGATCATGTCCTGAATCGCCTGCACGACGATGAAGACGATGGCCGCCGCCAGGACGATCAGCCAGAAATTGCCTCCCGTTTCGGCCGATTTCAGCCAGCACAGGAGCAGGGTGGGGATGAATCCCACGATTTGGAGGTAGGGCACCATGTTGAGCAGACCGATGAAAAGTCCCAGCAGAACGGCCAGCGGCATTCCGATGATTTTGAACCCGATGGAGAAGAGGATGCCGACCAGAAAAGCCACTACCGCCTGTCCCCGAAAATAGCGGTTCATCGAGTCCTTGATGTCGCCTGCGATGGACAGAACGCTTTTCTTGTATTTGGGCGGAATCAGGTTGACGAACCCTGCGGCGATTTTGTCGTAATCCAGCAGGATGAAAATGAAGTAGAGAAAAATGATGGAGGAGGCTACGATTCCCACGATCAGGTTGACCGAGCCGGAGAAGAACTTCACGGCTCCCGGCAGGATTTTGTCGAGGATGTCCATGAAATCTTCCTTGTTGAGGTGCGAAATGATCTCCTGCCAGTTTACGGCGGTGGACAGGGAGTCGAGCCATTCCTGCGGAATGAAAGGAATTTTTCCCGGCGTGGAACCGTATTGTCCCACCAGCGCGATGAATTTGCTCACTTCGGCCTTGACCGAGGGAATGACCAGCGCGATGAATCCGCCCAGCAGAATCAGGATGGCGGTCAATCCGATCAGGATGGATGCCAGCCGGTTGCGGATTTTCAGCCGGTACTGGAAAAATTCCACCACGGGGTTGACCATATAGGCCAGCAGCCACGCCAGCAGGAAAGGAAGGAGTGCTCCGCTGATTCGGTTGATGAACAGAAAAATACCGATGATGACAGCGGTCGTGATGAGGATCCGTACCACCCGGTCGAAAGTGAAGGGTCGGTTGTATCTGGTCATTGTCTTACAGGCTTTAGGGGCGTGTTCCCGGCCGGCCTTCCGTTCTCGTGCGCCGCCCCGGTTCCGATGCCGCATACAAACATACGGAATATTCCGGAGTTTTCGCATCCGGCTTTCGGATTCGGATTTTGATTCCTCCCGCGAAAGGTTTAAATTTGCCCCTCATTTACCAATAGAGATTCCCATGAAAAGCCTGTGGAAGAAAGGGCTGTTTTTTTTGTCGCTGGCAGGATGCTGTCTCGCTTGCGACCGGAGCCCCCGGTATGTTTCCACGAAGATCGAAGGCTTTGCGCAGGGAGGAGATTACCGGGTGGTGATCCGGGACACCGTTCCTCGTGACCTTTCCGGGCCGATCGACAGCCTGTTCCGGGAAATCGAAGCGTCGCTTTCCCTGTACGATCCCGATTCCCGGATATCCCGCATCAACCGGAACGAAACGGATACGGTCGACCGCTATCTGGCGGACTGCATCCGGCGGGCGCAGGCGGTGAGCCGGGAGACGGAAGGGGTGTACGACATAACGGTCAAGCCGTTGATCGCCGCTTACGGATTCGCCGAAAAGGAAGCGCAGCGCCGTCCGAACGTGGATTCGCTGTTGCAGTTCGTGGGATACGAAAAAATCCGGCTCGAAGGGAACCGGATCATCAAGGAACATCCGGGCGTCCAGCTCGACCTGAATTCCATCGCGCAGGGGTATTCTGCGGATGTGGTGGCCCGTTATCTGGACAGCCTCGGATTGAAAAATTATCTTGTCGTCCTCGGCGGGGGGGAGATTTTCGCCCGCGGCGCCAATGCATCCGGGGAAAAATGGGTGATCGGGATCGATCGGCCCGTGGAAGGGAATGTTTTGGGCGGAGTGGATCTGCAGGAACGGGTGGGCCTTTCGGAACGGGGACTCGCCACGTCGGGAAACTACCGGAAATACTATACGGACGAATCGGGGAGAAAGATCGTCCATACGGTCGATCCCCGGACGGGACAGCCGGTCGTGAGCAACCTGCTTTCGGCTACCGTGATCGCTCCGAATGCGGCGACGGCGGATGCGTACGGAACCTATTTCATGGTCGCCGGACTGGAAGGTTCGAAGGCTTTTCTGGAACGTCATCCGGAACTGGACGCCTATCTGGTCTGGACGGATGAAAAGGGCGATTACCGGGTATTCGCAACCCCTGGTATCGAAATCAAAAAACAAGGGAAACCATGAAGAAGGTGAGGTTCATTTACAATCCCCGTTCGGGAGACAATCGGATCGTGTACGGTTTGGACGACATCGTTTCCGTCTATCAACGCTGGGGATACACGATCGTCCCTTACCGGCTGACGTTCGACTGCGACGATCGGGAAGTCGTGCGGGAACTGGACGATACTTACGACCATATTTTGCTGTCCGGCGGAGACGGTACCATCAATTATATGGTCAACGTCATGAAGAACAACGGGATCGACCTGCCGCTGGCCGTGCTTCCGGCGGGAACGGCGAACGATTTCGCCAACCTGCTGGGGATTCCTTCGGACATCGTTTCCGCCTGCAAGGAAATCCTGGGAGGCGAGGTGAAGACGGTGGATCTGGGACGGGTGAACGACACCTATTTCGTGAACGTTTTCAGTTGCGGCCTGTTTACCGACGTGTCGCAGCGGACGCCGACCCTGATGAAAAATACGTTCGGCAAGCTGGCGTACTATTTCAGCAGCCTGGGGGAACTCCCCAGCTTCAAAAAGATGCAGCTCACGGTACGCTCTCACGGAGAAGAGATTTATTCGGGTTCGGCGCTGATCTTCTTCGTATTCAACGGAAAGACCGCCGGGAACCTGAAAATCGCCTATTTGTCCGATATTCAGGACGGTTTGCTCGATGTGCTCATCCTCCGCGGGGACAACATCGTGGAAACCATCCGGACGGTGGTGCGTTTCCTGCGTCACGCTTCCCAAGGGTATCCCCGGGATGTGGTGCACGTGAAAAGCGATGACATCACCATCACCTCTCTCTATGACGAGACCACGGACGTGGACGGGCAGCCGGGGCCGGCATTTCCGGCGCGGATCTCCTGCGAACCCGGCGGTCTGAAAGTGATCGTTCCCCGGCAGCGGAAATAGCGGCAGGGCCCGTTATCCCCGCGTGCATGGAAGAGATGGGGATAAATATGTTCCGAAAGAGGCTTTTCGATGATCCGGCGGACGCTTTTATAGGGAATGTTTTTACCTTTGCCGCAAATTTTTGAAAAGTCAATTCAAATACGCGTACATATGAGATTCAGATTCGTATCCATGGCATTGATCGCGGCGGCGGGATTCTCCTGCGGGCGTTCGGCCCAGAAGCCGGCCCGCATCACCCGGCCGGTGGAAGTCTATACGGTGGAAACGCTCGGATCGGTCAGCCGGAATTTCGCCGGCGTGGTGACCGCCGAAAACTATACCAACCTGGCTTTCCCGATTCCGGGGCAGCTGTTGAGACTGAACGTCGATGCCGGGCAGCGGGTGACCAAAGGGGAGGTCATTGCGGAACTCGATCCGCGGGATTACCAATTGAAGGTGGATGTCAGCCGGGCCGAGCTGGAAACGGCCCAGCAGCAGTTGATCCGCAACGAACGGCTTTATGCCAAGCAGGCCGTTTCGAAGCAGGATTACGAGATCGCCCAGACCCGGTACGTCCAGGCCAAGGCCGCTTACGACAACGCGGTCTATAATCTGAACGATACCAAACTCGATGCGCCTTTCGCGGGGATCATCGAACAGAAATACGTCGAAAATTTCCAGACCGTTTCGGTGGGGCAGTCCATCGTGAAACTGGTCGATCCGAAAGCCATCAACGTGGAGTTCATCCTGCCGGAAAACAGCATCGACATCATGAACGATCCCGACAAGGAATTTTCGGTGGAGTTCGACAATTACAAGGGAAAATATTTTAAGGCGTCGCTCAAGGAATACGTGGAGGCTTCTTCGGACGGTTCGGGGGTGCCCGTGACGCTTTACATCAGCGATACGTCGTTCAACATCCAGAAGTACCGCAACATCAGTCCCGGATTTTCGGCGCTGGTCTATCTGAAGGTGCAGAACCCCGGTTTCGAGAACGTGACCACGATTCCGCTGACGGCCGTCTTCAGTCCCGCGGACACCGAGGACGAGTACGTGTGGGCGGTGAACGATTCGAGGGTGGAAGCCCGTCGGATCAAAACGGGACAGCTGTACGGACAGGATCAGGTCATCGTGGAGACGGGGCTTCGGCCGGGGGAAAAGATCGTGACCGCCGGCGTTTATCAACTGGTCGAAGGACAGCAGGTGACGATTCTTAAATAATGGGGAAGCGGATATGAATTTAGCCAGGTTTGCCATCAATAACACCAAGATCGTCTATTTCTTTCTGGCGGTGATGCTGATCGGCGGGGTACTCTCGTTCGGCAAGCTGGAAAAGAAAGAGGATTCGCCGTTCGTCATCAAGTCGGCTTCCATCATCACCCGGTATCCGGGAGCGAATCCGACCGAGGTGGAACAGCTCATCACCGAGCCGATCGAGCGGGAAATCCAGTCCATGCGCCGGGTGCATAAGATCACGTCCGATTCCTATTACGGGCTTTCCAAAATCATGATCGAGCTGTCTCCGGCCACACCCGCCGGAGAGATGCCCCAGATGTGGGACGAGCTGCGCCGGAAAATCCTGAACGTGCAGGCGCAACTGCCTTCCGGAGCGTCGAATATTTCGGTGGGGGACGATTTCGGAGATGTTTTCGGCATTTATTACGGGTTGACCGCCGATCCGGGGTTCACCTATGCTCAGCTCCGGGACTGGGCGCAGGAGATCAAGACCCAGATCGTGATGGTGGACGGGGTACAGAAGGTGACTCTGTTCGGGGAACAGACCGAAGTCGTCAACGTATTCGTCAACATGTCCACGCTGGCCAACCTGAACATCGACCCGAATACCATCATCCAGATCATCCAGTCGCAGAACCGGCTGGTCAACACGGGTGAAAAGAGCGCCGGAGAATTGCAGATCAAAATTCTGGAACCGGGCACCTTCAAAACGCTGGACGACCTGCGGAACCAGATCATCACCAACAACGCCGGGGTACAGATGCGACTGGGGGATTTCGCCACCGTCGAACGGGGGTATCTCGAACCCCCTTCCACCCTGATGCGGGTGAACGGTAAGCGGGCCATCGCCGTGGGAGTTTCCACCGCACGCGGATACGACGTGGTGAAGACGGGGGAACTCGTGGCGGACAAACTGGCCGAGGTGGAAACGCGGATGCCGGTCGGAATCGAGCTGGTTTCCCTCTATCCGGAGGACAAAATCGCCCGCGAGGCCAACAACGGTTTCATCGTCAACCTGATCGAATCGGTCGGGATCGTGATCCTGATCATCATGCTGGTGATGGGCCTGCGGGCCGGAATCCTGATCGGGAGTTCGCTGCTTTTTTCCATCGGCGGGACGATGCTCATCATGCAGTTCATGGGCGTGGGGCTGAACCGGACGTCGCTGGCCGGATTCATCATCGCGATGGGGATGCTGGTGGACAACGCCATCGTGGTGACCGACAATGCGCAGGTGGCGATGGCGCGAGGCGTTCCCAAGCGCAAGGCGCTGATCGACGGGGCTACTATCCCGCAGTGGGGGCTGCTGGGTGCGACGCTGATCGCCATCTTCTCCTTCCTGCCGCTTTACCTGGCTCCTTCCTCCGTCGCCGAAATCGTGAAGCCCTTGTTCGTCGTGTTGGCGTTGTCGTTGGGACTGAGCTGGATACTGGCCTTGACCCAAACCACCACTTTCGGGATGTTCGTTCTGAAAGACCCGAAGGAGGGCGCGGCTGCGAAAGATCCCTACGACAAGAAAATATACCGGATTTTCCAGCGGTTGCTGACCCGGCTCATCCGTTACCGGTGGTATACGATCGGAGCGATGGTCCTGCTGTTTTTCGCTTCGATGGTGACGATGGGACTGATGCCTCAGAACTTTTTCCCCTACATGGACAAGCCTTATTTCCGGGCCGACTGTTTTCTGCCCGACGGATACAGCATCCGGGACGTGGAAAGGAACATGATGGAAATCGAGGCGTATCTGGAAAAACAGCCCAGCGTGGTGAACGTGTCGGTGACGATGGGCAGTTCGCCTCCGCGGTACTATCTGGCCAGCACGTCGTTCGGCCCGCGGCCCAATTTCGGGAACATCCTGATCGAGCTTACGACCAAGGATTCCACCAAAGCGGTGGAAGCCCGGCTCGACCGGTACGTCCGGGAGAATTATCCCGACGTGCTGATCCGTTCTTCGCTCTTCAAACTTTCGCCGGCGGTGGAAGCTTCCATCGAAATCGGTTTCATCGGCGAAAACGTCGATACGTTGCAGATGCTGGTGCATCAGGCGCAGGAAGTGATGCGCCGCAACAGTCTGGTAGGGGATATCCGGAACAGCTGGGGAAACACCGTGCCGGTGTGGGAGCCGATTTATTCTCAGGAAAAAGGACAGCGGCTCGGCATCACGCGCTACACCATGGCACAGGGGATGACCATTGCCACCAACGGTTTCGGTTTGGGCGAGTTCCGGGAGAAGGACCTGTTCATGCCGATCCTGATGAAGGATGCCAACCAGTTCGGACAGGACCTGAACAACCTGCGGACGATTCCGATTTTCAGCGCCACCGGACACGTGATTCCGTTGGAGCAGGTGGTGGACGAGTTCCGGCTCAGTTACCAGTACAATGTAGTCAAACGGTATAACCGTCAGCGCGTGATGATGGCGCAGTGCGACCCGCTTCGGGGAGCGAACACCAAACAGGCGCTCGGGCAGATTTACAAACAGGTGCAGGAAGAGGTGGAGGTGCCGAACGGTTACCGGATGAAAATTTTCGGCGAGGAGGAGAGCCAGGAAGAATCGAATCAGGCGTTGGCCGCCAACATGCCGCTGACGTTCATCCTGATTTTCATTACGCTGCTGTTCCTGTTCAAAACCTACCGCAAACCGCTGGTGATCCTGCTGATGATCCCGCTGATCTTCATCGGGGTGGTGCTCGGGCTGGTGGTGACGGGAAAACAGTTCGACTTCTTCGCTATTCTGGGGCTGCTCGGACTGGTGGGGATGAACATCAAGAACGCCATCGTTCTGGTGGATCAGATCGGCATCGAGGTGGAAAGCGGCAAAAGCCAGCTGGATGCCGTGCTTTCGGCCACCAAATCGAGGGTGGTTCCCGTGACGATGGCCTCCGGTACCACCATTCTGGGGATGTTGCCGCTTCTTTCCGATGCCATGTTCGGCGGTATGGCCGCCACGATCATGGGCGGCCTGTTGGTGGCCACGCTGCTTACCCTGCTGGTGCTGCCGGTGACCTATTGCATTATTTTCAGAGTGAAATCGACTAACTGATCCGATATGGCCGGTGACAAAAAAATGAGATATTTCCTTTCCTGCCTGTTGTTGGCGGGAAGCGCCACGGGGGCATTTTCCCAGCCGCGGACGATAGGCGTGGACGAGTACATGCAGCGGGTGATCGATTACAGCCATCAGTTGCAGATCGCGAGGGACAACACCGTTTCCGCGGAGGAATCCCAGGCGGTCGTCAGAACCGGTTTCCTGCCGAGATTGGATGCCGGGGGCAATTATTCCTACCAGTTCAAGAAAATCGGATTCGACATCGGAGGAGCTTCGTTCAACATGAAGCCGCAGACCTACCAGGCGGAGGCGGCTCTTGTCCAGAACATATACAGCGGCAGCGCGGTTCGGAATCAGTACCGGATGGCCGAACTGGAAACGGAAATTTCGCGGCTGACCGAACGCATGACGCTGGACAACGTGGCTTATGCCGCCGAATACAATTATTGGAATTTTGCCGCCAGCGAGGAGCTGATGGATATTTCGACCCGGAACCTGGAAATCGTGAACCGGCTCTACAACCTGGTGAACGAACGGTTCAACGGGGGGCTGATCGCACGTACGGACGTGCTGATGGTGGAAACGCGGCTGAAGGAAGCCGAGTTCCAGCATGCCAACGTGCTCAACACCTATAAGGTAGCGGGTCAGAATTTCAACATCCTGATGGGAGAGGCTCCCGATCGGAACTTCGCCATTGCGGACACCATCCTGATGGCTGTCGTGCCGCCGTCCTTTTTGCCGCTGGACAGCGTGCTTTCGCGGCGTCCGGACTATCAGATCGCTCTGCGGGACATCCGTTATCAGGAATACGGCGTCAAACTTTCCCGGTCGCAGTACAATCCGCAACTGGTGGGCGGCGTACAGGGAAACTGGGGCACCCAGATGCTGAATTTCGACGGGAAGACGATCTGGAACGGGGCGGCGTACGTCCAGTTGAACGTTCCTATTTTTCATTGGAACGAACGGCGGCATGCTGTGCGGGCCGCGCAGGCGCAGGTGAATGCCGCGGAGCGGCAGCGGCTGCAGGTGATCGACAACGTGGAGCAGGATTTGAACAATGCAATGACGAATATTCAGGAGACGGCCCGGCAGGTGGAGATCACGCGGGCGAGCCTGTCCATCGCTTCCCAGAACCTGGAACTGAACACCTTCAGTTACGACGAGGGGAAACTGACGATTCTGGACGTGTTGTCGGCGCAGAGTTCGTGGTTGCAGGCCTATACCAATGCGATTACGGCGAACCTGAACCACAAGCTGGCGATCGCCCGTTACAAGCAGGTGATCAGCGGGTTGTACGGGTGGTGAGCCTGTGCGGCGAGGCAAATAAAGCGAAAGCGGCGGGGAATTCCCGCCGTTTTTCGTGTCGTCCAGTCGGGAAGCGTTTTCCGGAACGGATATTCGTTCCGGGGAGGTGTATCCCCGTTTCGGAAATTATCATTATTTTTACAGATTCAAACCGTGGATATGAAAATCGCCCTGTTTCAAACGGACATAGCCTGGAACCGGCCGGAAGCCAATCTGCAAAAGCTTCGGGAATGGATGCGGTACTGCGAGGCCGGGACGAATCTGGTCGTCGTGCCGGAGATGTTCTCCACGGGGTTTGCGGTGAGTCCGCCCGTTGTCGCCGAGTCCATGGACGGCCTGACGGTGACGGCCTTGCTGAAAGAATCGGCCCGGACGGGAATAGCGATTGCGGGAAGTTTCGCCCTTCGGGACCGCACTCCGGCGGGTGCGGCGCTTTTCAATCGTTTTCTGTTGGTCACACCGGAGGGGAGGATTCGCACCTATGACAAGCGGCATCTTTTCCGGATGGGGAGAGAACGGGAGATTTACCGCGGCGGGAATGTGCGGAAAGTGTTCGAATACGGAGGCTGGCGGTTTTGTCCGCAGGTGTGTTATGATCTGCGCTTTCCCGTCTGGAGCCGGAACCGGGGCGATTACGACGTGCTGATATATGTGGCCAACTGGCCCGCTTCGCGCCGGGAAGCGTGGAAGGTGCTGTTACGGGCAAGAGCCATCGAAAACCAATGTTACGTGATCGGCTGCAATCGGGTGGGATGCGATCCCGCGACCGCCTACGGCGGGGATTCGGCGATTTTGGATTTCAAGGGAAACGTGCTGGCGGAAGCGATTTCCGGCGGGGAGGAAGTCCTGTCGGCGGAACTGGATGCGGAGGCATTGAGGGCATTCCGGGAAAAGTTCCCCGCCTGGCTGGATGCGGACGATTTCGAGATCAGGGAGTGAGATACGGACAAGGCAAGGCGTGGGAGCATGTATGGAGAACGGGCGGTATAACAAACCGTGCAAATAAACGTTATATAACGGAATTTCAATCATCGACCGGGCGGTAGCGCGCCGAAAAGAAAAATGGAAGAAGACAAGATAAAAGTTTACGGAGCGAAAGTTCACAACCTCAAAAACATAGACGTAGAGATTCCCCGCAACAGGCTGACCGTTATCACGGGGTTGTCGGGTTCCGGGAAATCGTCTCTGGCGTTCGATACGATTTATGCGGAGGGCCAGCGGCGGTATATGGAAACGCTGTCTTCCTATGCCCGCCAGTTCATCGGGAGCATGGAGCGGCCCGACGTGGACAAAATCACCGGCCTCAGCCCGGTGATTTCCATCGAGCAGAAAACGACCAACAAGAATCCCCGCTCGACCGTGGGAACGGTGACCGAAATCAACGATTTCTTGCGGCTATTGTATGCACGTGCGTCGGTAGCCTATTCCCCGGCTACGGGAGAGGAAATGGTGCATTATACCGATCCCCAGATCGTGGAACTGATCGTCCGGGATTACGGCGATCGGAAAATCGCCCTGCTGGCTCCGCTGGTGAAGGGACGGAAGGGGCACTACCGCGAGCTTTTTGCGTCCCTGTTGAAAAAAGGGTATCTGTATGTACGGGTGGACGGGGAAATCCGGGAAATCGCATCCGGGATGAAGCTCGACCGGTACAAGATTCACGATATCGAACTAGTGGTGGATCGGCTCGTAGCCGGCGAGGAAGCCCGCGAGCGGATGCTCAAGAGCCTGCAGGAGGCGATGCGGCAGGGGAAAGGAACGATGGCCGTTTACGATTACGATCGGGGAACGGTCCGCTATTACAGCCGCAATTTGATGTGTCCCACGACGGGAACGGCTTTCAACGAACCGGCGCCGCATACGTTTTCGTTCAATTCGCCGCACGGGGCCTGTCCCCATTGCAGCGGGTTGGGCGAAGAGGCGGTGTTCGACATGCAGCGGATCATTCCCGACCGGCACAAGAGCATCGCCCGCGGAGCCGTGGAACCGCTGGGACGGCAACGCAATAATCTGCTATTCGCACAGTTGGAAGCGCTTGGAAAGAAATACGATTTTTCGGTGGATGATCCTGTGGAAACGCTGTCGGAGGAAGCGCTGAATGCGGTTTTGTACGGAGATCCGGAGCCGCTTCAGATCGACTTCCGGGGCGCGGGCGCTTCATCGGGGCGTTACCTGATGGCGTGGGACGGCGTGGCGGCTTACATCGAAAAGACGGAAGAGGACAACGCGCGGGGAAGCAAATGGAAGGAACAGTTCGTTCGCCGGGAGAAGTGCAAAGTCTGCGGCGGCACCCGTCTGCGTCCGGAGGCCCTTTGTTTCCGGATCGACGGAAAGAACATCGCCGAAGTGTCAGCCATGAGCATCGAAGAACTGTCGGGCTGGCTGAACGAGTTGGAAGACCGGCTGACGGAAAGGCAACGGACCATCGGCCACGAAATTCTGAAAGAAATTCGGGAACGGGTGCGCTTCCTGTTGGATGTGGGGTTGGGATATCTTTCCCTCAGCCGGAGTTCCCGCTCCCTGTCGGGCGGCGAGAGCCAGCGAATCCGTTTGGCTACCCAGATCGGGTCGAAGCTCGTGAACGTGCTCTATATTCTCGACGAGCCGAGTATCGGACTTCATCAGCGGGACAATGTACGGCTGATCGACAGCCTCAAGGATTTGCGGGATGCGGGGAACTCGGTTATCGTGGTGGAGCACGACGAGGACATGATCCGCAGTGCGGACTGGATCGTGGACGTGGGACCGAAAGCTGGCGTCCGGGGCGGCGAGGTGGTGGCGATGGGCACCTTCGACGAAATCATCCGGCAGGATACGGTGACGGCCGATTACCTGACCGGGCGTCGGAAAATCGAAACCCCGAAGCAGCGGCGCAAAGGAAACGGAAAATTCCTGCGGGTGGTCGGTGCGACGGGAAACAACCTGAAAAACGTTACGGTCGATTTTCCGCTGGGGGTGATGATCGGCATAACGGGCGTGAGCGGAAGCGGCAAGTCGTCGCTGGTGAACGAAACCCTGCGTCATGCCGTCAGCCGGGAGTTGTACAAGTCCTATCAGGCTCCGCTGCCTTACAAAGCGATCGAAGGGCTGGAAAACATCGACAAGCTGGTGGTGGTCGACCAGTCTCCCATCGGGCGGACGCCCCGGAGCAATCCGGCCACGTATTCCAACGTGTTCGGGGATATCCGCAAACTGTTCGAGCTGACGCCCGACGCCCAGATCCGCGGTTTCAAGGCGGGACGATTTTCTTTCAATGTCAAAGGGGGACGGTGCGAGGAATGCCGGGGCGCCGGCGTGCAGACCATCGAAATGAATTTTCTGCCCGACGTGTACGTGACCTGCAAGGCCTGCGGAGGTCACCGTTACAACCGGGAGACGCTGGAGGTGAAGTATAAGGGCAAGAACATCGATCAGGTGCTCAACATGACGGTCAATCAGGCGGTGGCGTTTTTCGAGGCGGTGCCGGCGATCCATTCCAAACTCAAGGCGATTCAGGACGTGGGGTTGGGATACCTGCGGCTGGGGCAGCCCTGTACCACGCTGTCGGGCGGGGAAAGTCAGCGGATCAAGCTGGCCTCGGAGCTGGCACGGCGCGATACGGGAAAAACCCTTTACATCCTGGACGAACCTACGACCGGACTCCATTTCGAGGACGTGCGCGTATTACTGAACGTATTGAACAAACTGGTAGACAAGGGAAATACGGTGATCGTGATCGAACACAACCTGGATGTGGTGAAAGTGGCCGATCACCTGATCGACATCGGGCCGGAAGGGGGCGCCGGCGGAGGCAGGATCGTGGCTCAGGGAACGCCGGAACAGGTGGCGAGGGTGAAGAAGAGTTATACGGGACAGTTTCTGAAGAAAATTCTCTAAATTTGGGGCATGATGAAGAAAATCCTCTTATCCCTTTGCTCCCTGTCTGCGGTTCTTTCGGCCGTGGGGCAGCCTGCCTTCTGGGGAAATGAAAAAATATCCGCCGACAACAAGGAGCCTTCCCGTACGCAGTTCGTCAGTTACGACCGGCGGGACGATGCCGAAACTTTTGTGGAAGATAAATCCCCTTTTTTCCTGCCGTTGAACGGTGAGTGGCTTTTCCGCCGGACGGAAGGGCCGGGGGCCGCGGATACCGCTTTTCTGGCAGGCGAAGGGGAAGGAACCCGCGTTTCCGTACCGGGCCTTTGGACGGATACGCCCGCTTCGGAACTCGAAGCGATGAAGGCGCCGATGCTTCCGGAGGCCAATCCCGTGGGACAGTATCGGGCGGAAGCGATGATTCCCGTGTTCTGGCTCGACCGGGACATTTTCATCCGGGTGGCTGGCGCCCGTCCGGGGGTGACGCTGTATGTGAACGGCCGCAGGGTAGGGTATTCGGAGGATGCGGGCGCTCCGGCGGAGTTCAACATCCGTCCCTATGTGAAGGAGGGACGTAACGTGATCGGTTTGGAGATTCCCAAGTGGACGACCGGAAGCCGGTTGGAAAACGGCGATCTGCGGGGAGCCGGTATCGAAGGCGGGGTGTGGCTTTATTCGCAGCCGCGGGTGCATATCGCGGATTTTTCGGTGAATACCGCGCTGGACTCGGCCGGTCGGAACGGAGTGCTCGATCTGAGCATCATTCTGGAAAACAGCTTCAATTCCGACGAACAGGCTACGGTTTATTTCGATTTGATGGACGCTGCGGGAAACGTGGTGCGCTATAATTATCGGGAAGTCACGGTGCCGGGCGTCGGAGGAAGGGATACCGTCCGCTTCGAGGCCGCCGTGCCGAACGTGATGGCATGGAGTCCCGATTCTCCCTACCTGTATCGCATGATGCTTCGGGTGCGGCACGAAGGGTATTTCAAGGAATATATCCCTTATAAGTTGGGTTTCCAGGAGTTGAAACGAGGGGAAGACGGTCGGTGGTATGTCAATGGGAAGCCGCTGTTGATCAAAGGGGTGAACTACGAATATGCTGGCGGAACAGTGGATGAGAAAAGCCTGCGGGCGGAATTGGCCCGGCTGAAAGCAGCCGGCGTGAATGCTTTGAAATGCCATTATCATCCGCTCAAGAACCGGCTTTACGAATTGTGTGCGGAGTACGGTTTTTATATTTGCGACGGGGTCAACATCGATTCTTTCCTGTCGGGAGACAGCCGGTACATGGGCGGAACGCTGGCCAACGATCCGGCGTGGCTCGATGCCCATCTATTCCGCGTGGAAAATGCCTGGCGGCACAACCGGAATCATACCGGGCTGGTCATGTGGTCGCTCGGCGAGCGTTCCGGGATCGGTTATAACCTGTACAAGGCTTACGACCGGATGCGGGAGCTGGATTCGCTACGGCGTCCGGTGGCTTACGACCAGGCCCGGAATTATTGGAGTACCGATGTGTTTTTCCCGGCCAATCCTAATGCAGAGACGATCGTCCGATGGGCGGAAGGAGTTGATTCCCGGCCGGGAGTGGCTTCCGCTTTTTCGGCGCCGTCCGAAAATGCCGACAGCATCGGGCGGATATGGGAAAGCCTGAGCCGGTCGGCCAAATGGCAGGGCGGTTTCGCGACGGGGATTTCTCCGGAGGCCTTGCGAGCCCTTTACCGGGAGCCGGTTGCAAAGCCCTCCGGGAACCGGAAAAAACGTTGACCGAATCCGGCCCGTTTTGCCGGATATTCGGGGATTGTCTTATCTTTGTCGGATAAATTTAGTCGGAAGAACAAAAAGAGTACTGTCAGATGTGCGGAATCGTCGGTTATATCGGGAAAAGGGATGCCTATCCGGTATTGATTAAAGGACTGCACCGGTTGGAATACCGGGGATACGACAGCGCCGGCGTGGCGCTCATCAGCGAAGACAAAGAGTTGCACGTTTATAAAACGAAAGGGAAAGTCGCCAACCTGGAACAGATGGTTTCGCAGCACGATGTTTCCGGGACGGTGGGCATCGCGCATACCCGCTGGGCGACGCACGGCGAACCGAACGATGTCAACGCGCATCCCCATTATTCCCAAAGCGAATCGCTGGCGCTGATTCACAACGGTATCATCGAAAATTACATGTTGCTCAAACAGGTATTGCTGGATAACGGTTATACGTTCCGCAGCTGTACCGATACCGAAGTGCTGGTGCAATTCATCGAATACGTCAAGAAGACCAACAAGGTCGATTTGCGTCATGCCGTGCAGATCGCGTTGCGGGAAGTGATCGGGGCCTATGCCATTGCGGTCGTCGAGCGGGGGAATCCCGACCAGATCATTGCGGCGCGCAAGAGCAGCCCGCTGGTGGTCGGCATCGGGAAAGACGAATTTTTTCTCGCTTCGGACGCCACGCCCATCATCGAATACACCGATCAGGTGGTCTATATCAAGGACGAGGAAATTGCCGTCATCCGTCGCGATGAACCGTTGCGGATCATCAATCTGCACGATATCGAAAAGACGCCGGAAATCCATACGCTGGAAATGAGCCTGAGCCAGCTGGAAAAAGGGGGATACCCGCATTTCATGCTCAAGGAGATCAACGAACAGCCCCAGACCATCGTGGACTGCATTCGTGGCAGGATCAACGTGGAAGGGACCGATGTGATTTTATCCGGCGTGCTGGATAACAGGGAGCGTTTCCTGAATGCGCAGCGGATCATCATCGTGGCCTGCGGTACCTCGTGGCATGCCGCCCTTATCGGGGAACACCTGATTGAGGATTTATGCCGGATTCCGGTGGAAGTGGAATATGCTTCGGAATTCCGGTACCGGAATCCCGTGATCCGACCGGACGATATCGTCATAGCCATTTCCCAGTCGGGAGAAACGGCCGATACGTTGGCCGCCGTGGAACTGGCGCGGGAACACGGGGCATTTATTTACGGTATTTGCAACGTAATCGGCTCATCCATCGCGCGGGCCACGGATACGGGGTCTTACATACATGTGGGGCCGGAAATCGGGGTGGCTTCCACCAAGGCGTTCACCGGACAGGTGACGGTGCTGTCGATGCTGGCTCTAACGATTGCCAAATACCGGCAAACGATTGCTCCCGAGTACTATCGGGAACTGATCGGAGAACTGAGCAGCGTTCCGGAAAAGATGCGCCGGGTGCTGGAACAGGATGCGCAAATCCGGGATTTGTCCAAGATTTTCACATATGCCCATAACTTCATTTATCTGGGACGGGGATACAATTACCCTGCTGCGCTGGAGGGCGCTTTGAAGCTCAAGGAAATTTCCTACATCCATGCCGAAGGTTATCCGGCAGCGGAAATGAAGCACGGGCCGATCGCACTGATCGACACCGAGATGCCGGTGGTGGCGATCGCTACGACGGACAGCATTTACGAGAAGACCATCAGCAACATCCAGGAAATCAAGGCCCGGAAGGGACGGGTGATCGCCATCGTGACGGAAGGGGACACCATCGTTCGGAATCTGGCGGATTACTGCATCGAAGTGCCGCGGATGGTGGAGAATTTCGCTCCGCTGGTTTCGGCGATACCGTTGCAGTTGTTGGCGTACTACATTGCCGTGAATAAAGGAGCGAATGTGGACCAGCCCCGGAACCTTGCCAAATCGGTTACGGTGGAATGATATGACGATATACAGGAACATGAATCATTTGTTGATTACGATACCACACCAGACCGCCCGGAGCCTTTCCGGGCGGTTTTTCTTTCTCCGCGGGATGGGCGTAAACATGAAATTTCAAGACGGGATGAACGGTAAAAATACGGTTGAAAATCGTCGGAACAGACATCGTGTCGGATGCGTGCTGGCATTGACGTTTTTTTTGTGCGGAACGGGAAACGTTTTGCGGGCGCAGCTGGCCGATACGCTGCTGGAACAGCGGGAAAAACTGGCGGCGGTTCCGTTGCAGCACCACGCCTATTACCGCGTGCAGGAGGACAGCGTGCTGCGGATGGCGGACGAAGTGCCCAGTTTCGGAATTTACAGAAACAATTATTTCGTGACAGGCGTTCCGACCAACCACCGGATTACCAAGCGCAGCGCGGATGTCCGATTCCAGATCAGCCTGCGACAGCGGTTGACGCAAAGCATCCTTCCGGGGAAGACTTTCCTTTTCCTGACTTACACCCAGAATTGTTTCTGGAACGTTTACCAGAATTCCGCACCGTTCCGAGATGTCAATTTCAACCCTTCGCTCAGTCTGGGTAAATTTTTAATCGGAGACAATGAATTGCGCGGGATTCTCATCGCGTCTCTCGAACACGAATCCAACGGCAGGGATTCTTCGGAGTCCCGGAGTTGGAATTTTCTGTCCGCTTACGGAACCTATCTTTTCAATCCGAGGCTCTTTTTTTCCATGAAACTGTGGCTCCCGTTTCTGGTGGCGAGCGAGAACAAAAATATCTTGAAATACCGGGGGATCGGGTACGTGAGCCTCAATTACCAGAGCCGGGATCAGCGGTTCTGGTTGACGGCGGTGCTCCAGCCCCGCAAGCGTTTCATGCGGATCAACACCACTCTGGAAGCGGGGTACAAGATCAACCTGCCGGCCAATCAGTACGTCTTCTTCCAGTATTATAACGGCTACGGGGAAAGCCTGCTCGATTACGACCGCTATACGTCTATGATCCGCATCGGTTTCTGCATCCGGCCCGGTTTCCGGACTTTGTTTTAAAAGTATATCCTTGTTTTGTCGGGGAACCGTGTGTTCCAGATTTAAAAGATTCGTTTCAGAGATTTCTTATAGAGAGATAGTCATAAGGGCAACAGTTTCATTCTTATGTTGCTCGCTCTGTGCTTTCCCGTCTTGGATTCCTTGTGATGATGCTCCGAAAGCAAGTCGGAGCAACCAAGCTATTGTTATTTTAAAATCCCACACAAGCAACAAAAGCTTTAAAAGAAGCTTGACAGTCTAACGGTAAAGGATATCCTTGACAGAAGAAGCCCTTTCGGTTCATATAATCTCGTATAAATCCTGATAAAAAAGTAGTAGATAGTTTTTCAGTATACAACTGTAGAAAAAATATACTGAATGGAAGACATATCTTTCCCGACGATTTGTAATCGGAGATACTATGGATACGATCCGGAAGAAAACCTGTTCGACTCGAAAAGGCTATTTTTCTCTGGCAGGAAAAATAGCCGGGAGCCAAGTATCCGTATAAACATGTAATTGTAAATACCTTCTAACGAATTCATATTGTTTTCCCATGGCATATAACAACAAAAATCACCTTCTGAAACGCCGTCAAGCTCTGGAAATTACTCGACAGTACTATGAGCCGGGGCGCCAAGACAGGTGTCACCGGTGGGTATGGCAAAAACATATTCGTGATTTGTTCCACATCGAGTATCGAACTTATCTAAAATGGCTCCGAGAGGAACGGGATGGTACTGGGAAATTGGAGCCTGATCTATTCGATTGAAACGAAAAGGCCCCCTACTGGGGGCCTTTTCGTTTTCATCTGAGTATGATGTGGGCGCCCGCGGTGATGGGATGCATCCGCAGCAGGGCTGAATCGTCTACGAATCCGAAGCGGAAGGTCATGACCGTTTCCCGAATGGCGTTGGTGTGTACCGTCTTTCGTAGTTTGGTGCGGGTAAGCCTGGAAAAAGCCGTTCCGGAAAGACCTTGTAAGACCTTGTAAATGTCGGTCAACAAGTCAAAAATAAGAAAAGGAGGATCGCCTGCAAATGCGTTCACAGGCTTGTCGACCGCTACCCGAATGATGAGAAAAGCTTCGCCCTGCTGAGAATGTCGCCCCCGGTCGGCATAGTTGGCCATTTGGACATCAATCAGCACGCAAGGAAACTCTACTGGAGGAGCATCCGTGTAAACGTCCAGTTGTCCCCAATCCTTGGCGATGTATGCGACACCAGGCACATTCGCAAGTGCTTCCTGTACGGCAAACAGAACATTCTTAAACATAATTGAGTTTGTATTAAAGGTTTAATCTTGAAAGGAGCATGTTTTGGACGAACGATCACATTTCCTTTGCTCTACCGGTTCAAGATGCAAGTGTCTGTCGGAATCCTCCTTTCCTTTCTTCGTGCAAATATGGGGAAGCATAGGCAGAAGAATGAAAAACAGTGCTATACCTTGACACTGTTTTTGTTTGCGGCTTTTACTGAATGTATGTTTGCAACGAAAAGATCGCTGCTCAACACGTCGAACAGGCTAAAATCCCAGCGAAGCTCCGAGAAATTCGCCGAAGCTGAAAACAAGCAGGTGGAATCAGGCTGTCATTGCCACGGTAAGAAAAATGCAAGCCTTCGGCTTTTCCTCAATTGTCAGCAAAAAAGGCCGAAAGAAGCTTCGAGGAAAATGAAAAAATAACCATCATCTTAAAAGGAAATAATATGGCATTACCAAACATTCACATTCAACTCAAAAACGGTTCGCTCGGGCGTGTAGTACGAGGCGACGACGGGGTGACCGGATTGATCGTAACCGGCGAAGCCGTAGCGGACAAACTGGAACTGAATAAAGTCTACCAACTTTCATCTCCACGCGACCTGACCATTCTCGGTATCACTGCGGAAAACAATCCGTTGGCATACAAAGATCTCTTGGCCTTTTACAGGGAAGCGGGTGATGGTGCCGAATTGTATTTACTGGTCGTACCGGCAGCAACCACCCTCTCGCAGATGGGCGCCATAGAGGCCGATGCTCCGATTCGCAAGCTTATTGACTATTCCAGAGGACGTATCCGGTTGGTCGGTTTCAATCGACTGCCAGCTGCCGGATACAGTGCCGATACGGAAACTACCGGCATTGACAAGGATGCAGTCACGGGGGCCGCTTCCGTGCAAGCTGTAGCTGAAAGCTACGCTGAAAAAATAATTCCCTTTCGTTGCCTACTTCCGGCTTTGTTGTGGGATGGATCAACAGAACATCTTTACAAACCCCGCGAAAGCACGTACAGCCGGGTGGGTTTCGTGATGGCCTCGGACGACCCGCAGAATCATACAGCAGCTATCGGACAAATATTGGGGCGAACTGCCGGACTGCCGGTAAACTACTCGTTGGGACGGGTTAAGTCCGGAGCCGTCACTGCTGAAGGATGGTTGACCGATGGCAGGATTCCGGAGGAATGCGAAACCCTGTTGCCAACACTTGACGAAGCCGGATACATTGTTTATCGGACGTTCGTCCGCAAAAACGGATACTACTTGAACGGCGATCCCATGGCGGCCCCTCTTTCGGATGACTATAGCAATCTGAACCTTGGACGCGTAATTGACAAAGCCGTCCTTATTGTTTATGAAACTTATATTGATGAAATCTTGGATAGCGTTGAAGCGGATGAGATGGGACACTTGTCTGCAGCGGCTTGCGCTTCCTATGAACGCATGATTGATAGTGCGGTTGGAAGCCGGATGAAGGATGAAATCAGCAGCTTTTCCGCTTATATCGATCCTGACCAGGATATTCTTACCACGTCGGAGATGAAAATCAACTGCCTTATTACGCCTAAAGGAATTTTGCGCGATATCAACGTAACACTTGGATTTGATAATCCGGCTTTAAAACAATAAAAAATCATGAAGATAACTATCAACGAACAGGAATACGCCTACGGGGACATCCAGGTTTTTATGTGGGGCCGCTTTGTGGTCGGTCTGAAAGGAATTGATTACAAAACCAAAAAGGATAAAGAAGTGCTTTATGGTGCCGGACGCGACCCGCGCGGTATCCAGCACGGGAAGAGAACATATGAAGGTACAATTACTGTATCGCAAAGCGAGTTGATCGCCATGAACCGTGCTGCACGGGAAAAAGGTTATAAAGACTTGTTGGACTGTGAAATCGACATCGTGGTCAGCTATACCCCGGAAACTACGCTGCCTATTACGATGGATAGGATCATCGGTGCGTCATTTTCTGAATTTCCAAAAGGGATGAAACAAGGGGACGCTGGCAGCGAGCATGCCATGCCGTTCGTAGCTCTGAACATTGAAGAGGACATTTCGGCAATTAAATAAACAAAGATATTCAAGAATACCATTGAATTGTAAAGACCTTCTTATTATGAGCACAACGAAACAAACCCTTTCGGGGCAGGTTGCACCCGAACAAATCGAACAGTGGAAAAAGCGGCATGGCGATATTTTCGGTTATGCCGTGGACGATAAAATCGGTTACCTGCGTCGTCCTTCCCGTCAGGTCGTTTCTCTGGCGTCGGTTGCCGGTCAGAACGATCCTTTTAAGTTTGCCGAGACAGTATTGGTGAACTGTTGGCTGGGTGGTGATGAAGCACTGCGTACCGAAGACCGTTACTTCATGGGGTTGGCGCAAAAAATTAATGAAATCGTGGAAATTAAGGTCGGAGAGATAAAAAAGCTTTAAGGGGCACTGAGACGGAGAAGGAAGCTGGGTGGCTTTTAACAGGTGATGCTCTCATTCGCTCCGTGCTCCATATGGATCCCGATTCGTTGCCGGACGACCGATGGGCTATGCAGGTCCGGATGGCTGAATGGGTACAGAACCATCGCCTCAAAAAGTTAGGAGAACTGTTCGGCGGATAAGATTCCTCCTGCTGAAGTATTGTTAGGGTGGAATGTTGGAATAAGCATTTCCTCCTTCGATAGCATGAATCCGGACATCATGTTTTTTCGGTTCTTTACCATTGGAGACTGCAGATCTGACGGAGGATAGCTGTTACAGTAGGCTGTTCCATCGATTGATATGTATGGCAGGCCATCTTTAACTGCTTTGATCAATAAGTTTCCGAGCCTGGAAATACGAAAATCCAAGAACGTCGTTTTAAACCTTTTCGTAGAATGATGAATAATTCCCGTATATCTCAAGTAAATATCGGCGGAAACGTTCTTACCGGTGTCGGGACACTGCAGGGTGATTTTAACCAGCTTTTTCAGTTGACAGGAAGTGTGGATCGTTCAATAAACATCATGTTCGCCAACATACAGAAAAAGTCAAAGGGAATTAATTTAAATGCCCTTGCGGAGCAGATCGAGAAGGTCAGGGATGGCATTGCTGGCCTCTTGGCTCCTGGCATTGGCTTTGAGCAAAGTATGGCTCGTTTGTCGGCCACTACCGGTATCGTCGGGGAAGACCTGCAAATACTGAGCCAGGCAGCCCGCCGAACAGGTATGGACAGTGGTCTCGGTGCAGAACAGGCGGTCAGTGCCTTCGCGCTGCTGGCTTCGCATATCCAAGTGGACAAAATCGGCATGGAGGGATTGCTGGAGCTTCATAAAAACGTCATCGTTCTTTCTCAGGCTGCCGGACTGTCAATGGATGAGGCCGCAAGGGCGTTGACAGGAACCATCGAACGGTTCGGTCTGCAGGCCACTGAAGCGAATCGAATCGTCAATGTTCTGGTTGCCGGTTTCAAGTATGGCGATACCGAAATTACCGATTTGTCGCAATCTTTCCGTATCGTGGGCGATGCGGCTCAGGCTGCCGGATTGTCGATAGAAAGTATCGCCGGAGCCGTCGAAGTGCTTGGCCGAAGCGGGATGAAAGGTATGGAGGCCGGTATGGCCCTGCGTGAAATTATTCAAAAGATGCAGTCTGTGTCGGACACGGACCTCCGGGAAAGCAATTTTTCAGAAGCTTTGGATGCCTTGAAACCGAAACTTTCAGATGCTGCTTATCTTTCGAAAGCATTTGGGACGGAGAATGTCGTCGCGGCCCGATTCCTGATTGAAAATGCCGACGCCGTAGCCGAAATGACCCAGTGTGTTACGGATACCAATGCGGCTCAGGAACTGGCTGCCATCCGCACCGAAACCACTCAGCAGATGATGGAACGCTGCCGGTCTAAGATAGAGGATTTGAAGATATCTTTCTTCGAACTTACCGGCTCGGCAGGCGGTTATGCCGCTATCATTGTCGAGCAAGCGGTGACTCTGACGCAGCTTATTCCGTTATTTTCGTTACTTCGCAAGGGCATTCAGTCCGTGATTGGTATGCAGAAACTGCAAGCGCTTTGGACGAATGTCGTTAACGGTGCTACGGTGATATGGACAGGCGTACAGTGGTTTTTGAATGCTTCATTATGGGCTTGTCCTCTTACCTGGATTGTGGCCGGTATCCTAGCCTTTATCGCTGTCATCGCGGTTTGTGTGACGAAAGTGGAAGGATGGGGCAAACAGTGGGACAGTATCGTAAATTTCATGAAAGCTGTATGGGAACTGTTCTGTGAAAATTTCAGGTTCGAATGGAACCTTCTTACGGGCGGCATTATGATCGGACTGGACTATATCAGACTGGGCTGGTACAAGTTCAAAGAGGCGTGTGGGTTGGGTGATTCCTCCGAAAACCGAATGATGATCAGCCAGATAGGTGCAGATATCGAACGACGGCAGCAGGATATCATCGACGGAGCCATGAAAATTCGGAAATTGACCGAGAAAGCTACAAACTCGCTGACGTGGGAACTCTCTTGGAAACAGGACGATGAAAAAGGCGATCTTCTTTCGGGAATTGACGCTCCCGAAAGAAAAAGAGCTACCACCTCTCCTAATTCGGATACCGACTACGGTTTGCAGCCGGTCAGTTCCGCGCTGGCCTCCGAAAGGAAAAGTACCGGAGCCGTGACAGGTTCACTGTCACCTGATTTAAACCAGATTGTGCCTGATTTGAAAGGTTCCACGTCCTATGGAGCGGTTGTTTCCAGGCTTTTTCCGACAAAGGTGTCATCTTCTGTTTCGGAAGTTGTCGATAGCTCCATACTGTTTCACAGGAAGATTGATTCTGACAGGGCGGGCGGCAACGAATTGGGTATGTTCGACCTACGTAAAGTCGTACCCGATTGGAGCGATTCTGTTTCTTACAGATCATTTGCTTTGGATGCTGGAGAAATCGGCTATGCGCAAATCGGAGCAGAGGATGTCAGATCGCAAGTGCCGGCTGGGGGCAGGATGGTTCCGAACCTGAAAGGTGCCGCGTCTCTGGAACCGGCTGCCTCGCGCCGGTCGACGTTTTGGAGGCCGGTTGTGGCAGCAGCGGTTTCGGTCGCTATGCCGATGACCATGGCTGCCACGGTGCTGCCGCAGAACATGTTGCAGCACGATCCGGACAAAACTGAATATGCAGCGCAAATCCGCTCCGGAAAAACGGTCAACGTGGCTAGGTTTTGCGATAAGATTGAAATCCATATTGCCAGCGCAGACGGTAAAGGCTATCGGCAAATTCAAAGCGAGGTGGCGAATGTGCTTAAACAGGTTTTAGACGATTATGAAGCATAAATACAACATCCCTGATCTGCTGGGGGCGGTTACGGGTTACAAGGGAGTGCCTTATTCCCGTGGTTTTTTCTCCATGCGACCCGACAAGAAGTTTGTCGGTGATGATTTTATGCCCGGAGCTTCTGCAATATTTCGGCAGGAATTCGTCAAAGGCACACGACTTTACAAGCAGGACGCACTCGGCCAATGGTATTTCATGCCGGTGTTTGTTAAGCATCCGTCATTGCCGGAAGGGGAAATGGAACTTCCGCATGCGGTTATCAGTGTGACCGGTAGTAAAAGTATCGTGGAAACTCCGCTGGTAGGTCGCAAAGGGTCGGTCAAGGAATTGGTCAGTGTCAACGATTATAAAATATCGCTGGCGGCCTTCATTTCTTCCGGAGATGGAAGCTATCCTGCCGATTCGATCATACGAATGCAGGAACTGTTTGAAATCAACGAAACGGTAGAGGTGGTATCGGCGCTTACCGATCTGATTTTAGGTGGCGGTCAAGCTGTTATTACGGATATCGGCTACCCGTCAACACCAGGTGTTGAAGATGGCCAGGCCGTTACCATCGAATGCGTAACCGATCAGGATTTTGAACTTGACATTATTTGACTATGTTGGTACTATGCAGTAAGGTACGCATCGGGGATAAGGAGTTCGGAGGCGTTCATGAAATAACGGTCAGGCACTCCGTGCATGAACTGGCCGGTACGGCATCGGTCAAAGTTCCAGTCACGGCAGTCCTGCGTCAGAAGGGCACTCCTCCGACCCGTGTCGAAACGGCTCGAACGGTCAACGTCGGCGATCCGGTAGAGATCTACCTCGGATATAATGGCTCGTATACTTTGGAATTTCGGGGATTTGTCAAGCTATTGAACTTGCAAACACCTCTCGAGATCGTGTGTGAAGACGCTTTCTACCTCACCCGCAACAGAAGCGTCAGCCTGCAAGGGAAAACGACGCTGGCCGGAATGTTGAAGAAATGCGGTCTTGAGGCGGGTTACTGCGCTTCGCTGACTTTGTCGGAGTTTCTAGCAGACAACAAACCCGTAGCGTGGGTGCTTGCAAAGTTAAAAAATGACTACGGTCTTTCCGTTTTTTTCGACCTCGACGGACGCGTGTATGCCGGGGAACCGGATAAAATCAGGGGCGAAACGGTCAAATACCGCTTGCGTTATAATGTCATCGGGGACGACGATTTGAAATATCACCGGGCCGATGATAGAAGGCTGAAAATCAAAGCCATTTGCATCCATAAAGACGGGACGAAAATCGAAGCGGAAGTCGGAGCCGAAGACGGTACGGAAAAGGTACTGTATTTTTACGATGTAGCCGACCAAGAGGAACTGGCCGCCCTGGCTGCCGCCGAACTGAAACGATACAGTTTTGATGGTTATACAGGCAAAATCGAGACGTTCCTGTATCCTTTTGCCGCTCCGACTCTGCTGGCTGAAATCGAGGATCCCGTTTATAATGAACGTGACGGACGATATTACATTGACGGTGTGGAAACGAGGTTTGGAACCGGAGGCGCCCGTCGCACGGTTGAAATCGGACTGAAACTATGAGCAGGGAAGTCGATGAAGCGCGGCGGCTGCTGGCCCGGCGTCTGCAACAGGCCGCGTACGGTACCTTTTACGGAACGGTCGAGGAGGTGGACGAGAAAACCCGCACCTGCGATGTCCGGGTAGGAAGGATCGTCTATAAAGGGGTGCTGCTTTATGCTTTGGAGGACGGGAGCCTGAAAGGAGCCGTAGTGATACCTGGTAGAGACAGCGGCGTATTGGTGAGCCGGATTGCCGGGGGGAACCGGTTCTATGTTTCGATGTTTTCGGTAATTGATAAAATTACGGTCACGATCGGTGAAAAACAGATTGCGACTTTTTGCGCCAACGGGTTTGAAATAAAAACCGACCAGAGTGCGCTGGGAGTCACTTCTGAGGGATTGATATTGAAAAGAGGTGGGGCCGGTTTGAAAAAGACCCTCGGCGACTTGTGCGACGCTCTGGCAAGGCTGACCGTGACTACCGGCGTCGGGCCGTCGGGTACTCCGATCAATAAGATGGATTTTCAGCGAATAAAACAGGAACTGAACGATTATTTGGAGGACTGAATATGGCACTTGTAAAAGCAACGATAAAAGCCGGCATTCAATCCGCTTTCATGCAGGTAATGAATCAACGGGACGATCATCGGGAGCTTGCCATCGAAAAAGTGGCCGATACGCTTGCCCAAGCGATTGTGGATGCCATTCTTTCGATGGAAATTACTTACACTGAAGGATTGACCGCTCCGATCGGAGGCGGCTCCGTCACAGGATCATTTACATACACGTTGAAATGAGAACGGATATCGCATACTCCGAAAACGGGGATATCGACCTTAGTGAGAGGGATATCCTGTACACGGAATCCACCGGACAACATCAGCGCGACATTTTGCTGGCGGCTCCGGGCGATTACAAAGAAAACCCGGAAACGGGTGTGGACAGTGCCTTATATCTGGGCGACAGCGATCCGGCAGATTACCTGAGGGCTGTCCGCCGGCAAATGGAACGGGACGGTATGAAAGTACGGGATGTCTCTCTCGACCGCACCGGAGAACTAATTCTTGATGCAGACTATGAAAATAACGGCTGACAGAAACCAAACCGTCTATGATATTGCCGCTCGCTGGTATGGCACTGCGGAAGCCGTCGGTCAATTGCTGGTGGATAATCCGGAGTTGAAAAACGACCCGATAGCGCTGGCTGCTTGTGGTATCAATGTTCTGGACAACGATGCTTTTTACGTTGACGTCGCCCTGTGTCCGGGAACGGAGATCGAGATCGATACGGACAGCAAACTGGTTCGGCAAATGGTGGTGAAACAATTGCAAAACGATATAACTACATACGATAATGGCACGAACGATTAACGAAATACAACGGCAGATCGTCGATGGTCTGCGAAATAGCCACCCCGACCTTTCTGATTCAAAGGTATCCGAATGGCGGTTATGGACTTATGTCGTGGCCGTGGCCATTTATTCCTTCGAAATTATCCTGGATCTGTTCCGTACCGAGGTGAACGCATTGACCGATCGGATTACTCCGGGCACAACACGCTGGTATGCAGAGATGTGTTACCGGTTTCAGCACGGTCATGAACTGTTGTTCGACGAAAAAACAGCCATGCTTTACTACGCTAAGGATGATCCGGATGCCCGAATCATTCGGGTGGTAGCCGTAGCGGAAGGTGAGGCGGGCCTTTCCGTCAAGGTGGCGAAATTCGATGAGGCGGGAAAAATCATTCCCCTGACCGAAGACGAACGGTACAATTTTGCCGGATACGTGGATTCCTTCAAATTTGCGGGCGTGGAAACGGAAGTCATCAGTACGGTTGCCGATTGCATCCGGTATCGTCTGGATGTGTACTACGATCCGGCGGTTCCTCGAACAACCGTGCGTGAAAAGGTGAAACAGGCGCTGGATGACTTCCGCATTTCTCTTTCTTTCGATGCTATGTTTTACGTTCAACGACTGGTTGATGCGGTCATGGCGGCAGACGGGGTAGTGACGGTCGATCCGGTTTCCGTATCCCGGCAGGGTGCCGATACCGAAGGCTTTCTTCCCGTTACCGTGATGACCGAACTCTATAGCGGCTATTTTAACTATGCCGACGACTGCGAATTTACCCTGATTTCAACCAAGCAATGAATCCGAAATTACAAACGGCCAACTTGATCCGTCAAATGCTGCCTCCGTACAAACGTCAACCCGTGCGGCTGGGGTTTCTCCGGTCGTTGGCGGAGCCTCTTCAAATTCTTTTTGCGGAATTCGATACATGGAGAGATGATATCCGGTTGAGAATCAATGTGAACAGCCAGGTAAAAGTACTGGAAGGTTACTTGCGTCGGAAATATTGCGAACCGGTTGCCATCAAAATCGTTACTTATGAAGACGGACTGTTGCCTGTGGGATTGGAAACGGAAGGAATGATGCCGGAAATCAGCGATGATCAAACCCGGATGGCCGCCGTTGCGCTTTCAGGAGAAATCCGTGAGGCGTTCGGCAATGCGGATTTTTTGGTTTATGTTCCCGAAGGGCTGGATACGGAACAGGTTCGGGCCGATATCGAAAGGTATAAACAAGTGCTGACCCGTTATAAAATCATTCAAAATTAAATTTATGAAAAGGCATATACAGGAAGTGGGCATCCGCAAATGGGCAGGCCAGGATTTGGTGGAGCTCCAAAGCGAGACGTTCCGGGCCATCGACGGTTTTTTTGCCCAATATGGCCCCTGTGTCATTCAAGGATGCGAAATCACTCCGAACGGAAGCGTTTGGGACGTAGCTCCCGGGCTCGTGGTACTCGAGGGGAAAGACTACGGTAAACGACCGGTAACGATGGTTGTTCCCTTTGCTGGAGCTTCCGGGGTTTCGTTGCCCCTTTACCTGACACTGACGTATGCGGTTCAGGAGCGAGTCTACGGAGACGGAAAGGTGAAACCGGTTGCCTGTGATTATCGGGCTGCGGCTTCGACGGTCGCTCCGGAAGAGGAGATACCCTGTCTGGTGCTCGACTCCGGTTCCGTTCCTCGGTTTGTAGATGTGCTTCAGGACTCGGACCACCGGTTTCTGACCGATACCGAACGGTTGATCTGGAGTGCAAAGGAGACCCCTGCCGCAGCGCAGGAAAAGGCCGATGGGGCACTCGCTGCCGCAAAAACGTATGCAGACGATCTTGGCCGGACGGCCAGTGAGGCGCTTTCGGCCCATGCAGGAGACTCCGTTCGGCACCTTACCGCTGCGGAACGTACGGCTTGGAATGCGAAAGAGACCCCCGAAGGAGCGCAGGAAAAAGCCGGCCGGGCGCTTTCCGACGCCAGAACATATACGGACGCAAAGGAAGCTTCTCTTCGTTCCGATGTAATGAATACGTGTTCCGTCACGCTGACCGATGCCAAGGCATATACGGACGGACGGGAGACTGCCGTTCGTTCAGATATGCTTCCCAAGGATTTTTCCTATGGGGTCGTCGATCCCAACGGGATTTTTACCAATGGGGGATCGTATGCCAATAGCAATGTTCCGGCTTCGTTCGCACATGTTTTCAGCATGAAATCGTATGGGCTGGGCGCCATGCAACTGGCGGCGGAAATGTTGGGAACCAATCGTTTTTGGATGCGGGCCAATTACAGTGAGGTGGACGGACGCTGGAACGCATGGAACGAACTGTGGCATTCGGGCAACTTCGATCCCGCCGGCAAGGCGGATACGGGTCACAACCACGATGGCGCTTATGTTCCCGCAGGCGCTTCCTGCAACAAGAATTGGTATTGGGTGGGACAGGAGGGACAGCCTTCCTGGCTCTGGGGCGGCAACGACGGAAGGAATATGTATATTTATAACCCGTCCAATTTCAGCGTCAGTCATGCCGCTTCCGCGGGAACGGCCGCTACGGCGACCAATGCCGGAAACGCCGATACGCTGGACGGCCAGCATGCTTCCGCTTTCGCCGCCGCCGACCATGTCCACAGCGGTTACCAGCCTGCAGGCAGTTATGCCGCCGCTTCTCACAGCCATACGTACGACAATATTTCTTCCCCCCGAATTGTGGGAACGGCTCATGGTACAGCTACAGGAGGAAAAGTATTTACAAAAGGTAAAGTAAGTAATATTTATAAAAATGGCGATTTGTATAATATCACGTACCTTAGTTGCTCCAATCCCGTAGTAATTATTACACCCTTCGTGAACGGTACCATCCGGAAGCTAGTGGTCAATATTACTTCCTTGACGGTCACTTCCTGTAGCTTCTATATTGCCGACGGAAGCAACAGTGTTCCGTTGTCTGCTGCTTTTGTTGCCACGTTGATTGAATAAATGATAATAGTATTTAAATTTTGTACTAAATTTGTATAATTACAAGTTATGTTAATTTCGTTGTCATGAAAAAACTCTTTTTCCTGTTTCTGACCCTTACTGTTCTTTCCTGCGGCAAGGACGACGGTCCTCAGTTCCGAACGGATGTGAATATGTATTTCAATGGAAAAACTTCATTGGATGCACGTGGCTCCGTCTCGTGGGGAGAGGGCATGTCTCTGCGGGACAGTGTCTTGTTCGTGGCCAAGTATGCTTTTTGGTCGATGGGAAGAGGCGATGATGCGCCCGATGGCTGGGCCCGTGGTTTTGCTCCGGAGCAGCGGGATACGATCAACTGCAGGCTGGGGTATCCGGCTACGGATGTTATCATGCCTCCCATCGGATTGAGCACCGTATTTACGCACAATTATCATGATTTGGTAATAGTGGTAAAAGTGCAGGACGGAGTGGTGCTTCATCCCAATAGCATAAAGATTTGCAATGAAAATCAGTTGGATACGGTAGCCTATATTCCGAATTCGGTCTTTAGAAAAGCCGGGCAGGAGATAGCGAAAGCCTATGAAGAGGAAGATTACGAGAAATGCTATGAACTTTTCGATAAGGCGTACGTTTACATTCCCATCACGGGTGAGAAGTGGCGTGCGCTGAAGGCCGCCGGCATCGAATAATGCTTTCCGACTTTCTTAACCTGAACCGGTTATCTTTCCTTTCGTCGTCTTGAAGAAGACGACGATTTATTTTTGATTCTGATCGGAAAAAAGTTGGCTTAGGAACGGAGGTTAATGCGTCCGATGGTTGGGTGCGCGGTTTTGCTCCGGAGCTGTGGAACAGGATCCAGCCAAACTTCAATATTATAACGGCTACGGGGAAAGCCTGCTCGATTACGACCGCTATACGTCCATGATCCGCATCGGTTTCTGCATCCGGCCCGGTTTCCGGACTTTGTTCTAACTGTTACGGTCGGCAAGGTGCCTTTCGATGATCACGGACGGACGACGATTTTCTCTACGGGTTGTTCCTGTGTCCGATCCAGCGGATGAGACTGGCAGGATACTTTTGCGAAGTCGATCTCCGCAAGGTCGATGCAACGGATCGAATTGTTATAGGCCGTTTTGTAGTAAACCTTCCGGTGGGTCAGGTCGATGGCCGATGTCCACTGCGTGGCGCTCGGAATGTCCGGGGATTCGCCTTCGGGATGCTGGATGCCGATGGGAACGTCGAAGGCGTTGAGCAGGTGAAAACACTGCAGGACGGTCTCGAAAGCCGTGGCCCGCTGCGGGGCGGTAGCACGGTAAAAGGCGGCCCGGACGAAGCGGGAAGGCGGGGTCGCGTCTCCCGGAATGCCGAGGAAGCCCGAATTGCCGCCTAGGGGGCGCAGCGTAACATCCCCCAGCTTGTGGATGGGAGCGCTTCCGGGGTAAAGATTCACATAGTTGTTCAGGTTCGTGAGTTGCCATGGAAAATCCGGCGCGTTGGTCAGTACGCCGACCTCGTTCTCGTAAAAGTGCGGTATGCCCTCCACGATTTCCAGAACTACCTGCCGTCCGGAAGCTTCCCCGATACGCCAGTGTACCACGGAGGTAGGTTCGAGGCCGACGATACGCACCGTGGAAAGGGCGGCTTTTACTTCGTCGATGGTGGCGAATTGCGACAGCATCCAGGTTACGACTTGCAGGTCGGAGAGCGTCCGGTCGTTTTGAGCGGGTTCGTACTTCCGATAGCTTCCGTAATACGGAAAAAAGAACAGTCCCGCCGAAAGCCCGGCTTCGTTGATGCCTTCGGCGATGAATTCCGGCTGGACGACGGCCAATCCCACGAGGCCGTATTTGGCGGTAAAGGCGAGCCCGTTCACTCCGGTCGGCGTGAATGAGGTCAGCCGTTGGCCGCGCGGGACGATCACATAATGGCTCTGCAACGCTCCGCTGGACCATTCGATGGTGCGGGATTGTACGTAACTGCCGTCTTTGGCTGTCAGGGAGATGCCCGTGCAGGCGATGGCCTGGAAGGTGCCGCCCCATAATGTCGTTGCAGCTAACAAAAGATTTCCTGCTTTCATGTGTTTTCAGATGCTGTGCTTTGAAAACCTACCGACCAAATTTTGTGCAAATGATAGGGCGGCCAGAAAGATATTTGTTGCCGGATACGGTATTTTTTCATAACCGTTTTCGTCGGAAGGACGTCGTTACGGCTTTTTTCGGATGCGTTTTTTCTCGTTTTCCTCTTTCTGCAGTGTCCGTTTGCGGAGCCGTTCTGTGCAAAATAGGTATTTATACTTACGAAAATGGACGGGGGGATTCGTACTTTTGCGACCGGAAAAAGTGTATAACAAAGAAAGGTTTTCGATGATGAACGGATTCAAACCCACCGTATATGCGTTGAAAAACGTGGTTACGGGAAGGGAATTCGAGGATGAAGGCTGGTTGCTGGACGATCCGCAGGGGGGAGGGCCTTCCCTGATCCGGACGATTTATGCCAAAAAGCGGATAGACGTGGGCGGGGTCGAGCAGGGAATTTACCGGTTCGCGGACTGGCTTCCCATCCGGAGAACGTTGCAGGGATCGTGCGCTCCGGTCACTTACCGGAGCGAAGGACTGGCAAAGCATCTGGGGCTGGAAAACCTTTACATTACCTTTAACGGCTATTTCCCCGAACGGGGTTGCTGTATGACGACTTGTTCGTTCAAGGAAACGGAGGCTTATTCCGTGTGCGCCCGGATGGGGGACGACTGCGGCCTTGGACGGGGCGTGGAAGGACGGAAAGTGTTGGTAGTGGCTTCGGCCGGAAACACGGCACGGGCTTTTGCGCGGGTTTGTTCGGACAATCACATTCCTTTGCTGCTTTGCGTTCCGGAAGACAATCTGGACGCGCTTTGGTTCGAGAAGCCGTTGGACGATTGTGTCAAACTGATCGCTTCCCGGAGCGGGGGGGACTATTTCGATGCCATCCACCTGAGCAATCTGGTGCTGAAATCGAACCGCTTTTTTGCGGAAGGAGGAGCCAAAAACGTGGCGCGGCGGGATGGCATGGGAACGACGGTGCTGTCGGCGACGACTTTCATCGGACGGATTCCGGATTATTATTTTCAGGCGGTCGGAAGCGGCACCGGGGCCATCGCGGCCTGGGAAGCCAACATGCGCCTGATCGAAGACGGACGGTTCGGTTCCCACAAGATGAAACTCATGGTGTCGCAGAACTATCCGTTCATCCCGATGTTCAATGCCTGGAAAGCGGGTTCGCGGGAAATGCTTCCCTACGACGACGACCGGGCACGGGAAGACGTGGAGGAAATCGAGGCGAAAGTGCTTTCCAACCGCCGTCCTCCTTACGGCGTGCCAGGGGGAATGTACGATGCGGTAAAGGATACGGACGGTCAGGTGCTTTATGCCACCAATGCGGAGAGCAACCGGGCCAAGGCGCTTTTCCTGAAACACGAAGGGATCGACATTTATCACGCTCCGGCGGTTGCATTGGCGACACTGATCAAGGCGGTGGAAGAAGGATTGGTAGAACGCGACAAGATAATGATGCTGAACGTGACCGGGGGAGGCGAGGAACGATTCATGCAGGGAAAAGAACTTTTTTACCTCCAGCCGTCCTTCGTTTTCGATCTGAACCCGCAGGCGGAAGAGGTGGCGTCCAAGGCCGAGAGTTTGTTTTGATGCCGGGAAAGACCGGCGGGAACGAAACGGAAACGGGAGGCTCGGCTTCCCGTTTTTTATGAGTGGGTACGAAGAATGACCGGCTTTCGGTAAGGGGGCTTTGCCCGGAGACAGGGGTAAGCCGGAAGAAACGACAAAGAGAACATGAATTTCAGAACCTATATGCCGCAATACCGGCAGACGTTGCTGCTGGCGTTTCCCGTGATCCTTTCGCAGGTGGGACAGGTGGTCGTGCAGCTGGTGGACAACATGATGGTCGGAAGGCTGGGCGATCCCGACCAGTTGGCGGCGGTTTCGCTGGGGACGGCCTTTTTCGTCACCGGCATGATGCCCGGCATGGGGCTGGCTTTGGGGCTGACTCCTATCGTGGGCCCGTTGTACGTGCAGGGAGGCCACCGTACGGCAGCCCGTTTTTTCCAGAATTCTCTGTTGCTTAACCTGGCGGTCGGGGTGTTGCTGTTCGGACTGATGATGGGAGCTTCCTTCTTTTTCGACCGGATCGGTCAGCCGCCGCGAGTAGCGGAACTGACGGTGCCCTATTTCCGGTATCTGGCCTGGTCGGTCATTCCGTTCATGCTGTTCAGCGCTTTCAAACAGTTTATGGAAGGCGTGGGGAACACGAGCATCGCCATGGGAATCACCATCACGGCCAACCTGCTGAACGTGGGTCTGAATTACGTTTTCATCTACGGTCATTTCGGCGCTCCGGCGATGGGGGCGGCGGGAGCCGGGCTGGCTACGTTCCTTTCCCGGTGCGTGATGCCGGTGCTCTTCGTGGCGGTGTTGATGCGGAAAGATTCCTACCGGCGTTATTTCCGGTTTTTCGGCACCGGCGGTTTTTCGTGGCCGAAAATAACGACCCTCAATAAGGTCGGCCTGCCGATCGCGGGACAGATGTTCTTGGAAGTATGCGCCTTCTCCATCACTTCGGTGATGATGGGCTGGATCGGGGCCGTGCAGATGGCGGCCAACCAGATCACCATGTCGCTGGTGACTTTCTCGTTCATGGTGGTGACGGGCATCTCCGCGGCCACGACCATCCGGATCAGCCACGAGTCGGGCCGGGGCGACCTGACGGCGGTGCGGCGGGTGGCTGCCGCTTCCTACCACATTACTGTGGCCTATATGCTGCTCGTCTCGTTGCTGCTGGTCGTGTTCCGCTATCCGCTGATCGGCGCATTTACTCCGGATCGTGCGGTGATCGAGGTCGGGGCGCAGCTCTGCATTCTGGCGGCCTTTTTCGAGCTCTCGGATGGCATACAGACCGTGTCGGTCGGGATGCTTCGCGGAATCCGGGACGTAAAGGCTCCCATGATAATCGCTTTTCTTTCCTACATCGTTATCAATTTACCGGTGGGATACGTGCTGGCTTTCACCTTCGGCATGGGGGCTTCCGGGCTTTGGATCGGATTCATTTTCGGCTTGACGGTGGCGGCCGTTCTGCTTTCGTACAGGTTCCGGAAAATGACCGCGGAAAGGGCTTCGGAACCGCCGGTTTGATTTGCGGTTTTCGGGAAAATTCCGTATATTTGTACTTCATTTTGGAGGAGTAATGAATACGGAAACTGAAAACGAAAAATTGCAGCCGGAAGAGGAATATTCGGCGTCGAGTATCCAGGTGCTGGAAGGTCTGGAAGCGGTGCGGAAACGCCCGGCCATGTATATCGGGGATATCGGGGTCAAGGGGTTGCACCACCTGGTTTACGAAGTGGTGGACAACTCCATCGACGAGGCGCTGGCCGGTTACTGTACGCATATCGATGTGACGATCAACGAAGATAATTCCATCACTGTCCGGGACAACGGGCGGGGAATTCCGACCGATTTCCACGAGAAGGAGGGAAAATCCGCTTTGGAGGTGGTGTTGACCGTGCTCCATGCGGGAGGGAAGTTCAACAAGGACAGCTATAAGGTGTCGGGGGGGTTGCACGGCGTGGGGGTATCCTGCGTGAACGCGCTTTCCACGATGCTGGAAGCGGAAGTGCACCGGCAGGGGAAAATCTTCCGGCAGCGGTATTCCAAAGGAGCGCCCGTTACCGCCGTGGAGGTGGTCGGGGAAACGGAGGATACGGGAACGATCGTGTCCTTCAAGCCGGACACTTCCATCTTTACGGAAGTGGTGTACAATTACGAGATTCTTTCCACCCGGCTCCGGGAACTGGCTTACCTGAATAAGGGGATTCATCTGAGCCTGACGGATAAGCGGGAAAAGGATGAGACGGGGAATTTTGTGCGGGATGAGTTTTATTCCCAGGAAGGGCTGAAGGAATTCGTCGGGTATCTCGACCAGAACCGCGAGCGTCTGATCGACCGGCCGATTTACATCGACACGGAGAAGGACGGTGTGCCGGTGGAAGCGGCTTTCCAGTACAATACCAGTTTTTCGGAGAACGTCCATTCTTATGTCAACAATATCAACACGATCGAGGGAGGGACTCATCTGACCGGATTCAGACGGGCACTGACCCGCACCCTGAAGAAGTATGCGGAGGATTCCGGTGCGCTGGCCAAATTGAAATTCGAGATCAGCGGGGACGACTTCCGGGAAGGGCTGACGGCGGTGATTTCGGTGAAGGTGGCCGAACCTCAATTCGAGGGACAAACTAAGACCAAGCTGGGAAACAGTGAAGTGACGGGAGCGGTGGATCAAGCGATCGCCGCGGCTCTGCTGAACTATTTGGAAGAGAACCCCAAGGATGCGCGGGCGATCGTGTCGAAGGTGGTGCTGGCGGCTACGGCCCGGCATGCGGCGCGGAAGGCGCGGGAACTGGTGCAGCGGAAAACGGTGCTTTCGGGGGCCGGTCTGCCGGGGAAACTGGCCGACTGTTCGTCGAGAGATCGGAGCATCGCCGAAATCTATCTGGTCGAAGGAGACTCCGCAGGCGGAACCGCCAAGCAGGGACGCGACCGGAATTTTCAGGCCATCCTGCCGCTGCGGGGGAAAATCCTGAACGTGGAAAAGGCGATGGATCACCGGGTGTTCGAGAGCGAGGAAATCAAGAATATTTTCACGGCGCTGGGGGTTTCCATCGGCACGGAGGAAGACAGCAAGGCGCTGAATCTGGAAAAACTGCGATACGACAAGATCATCATCATGACCGATGCCGATGTCGACGGCAGCCATATCGCCACCCTGATCATGACCTTTTTCTTCCGCTATATGGTGGACCTGATCAAGAACGGGCATTTGTACATCGCCACGCCGCCGCTTTACCTGGTGAAGAAGGGGAAGGTGGAAAAGTATTGCTGGACGGAAGAGGAACGCGACCGGATTTCGCAGGAACTGGGGGCGAAAGGGTTGCATGTACAGCGGTACAAAGGGCTGGGTGAAATGAACGCCGAACAGTTGTGGAGCACGACCATGAGTCCGGAAACCCGTATCCTCCGGCAGGTGACGATCGACAGCGCGGCCGAAGCCGACCGGATTTTCTCCATGCTGATGGGGGACGATGTGCCGCCCCGGCGGGAATTTATCGAGAAGCACGCCAAGTATGCCAATATCGATGCGTAATGGAGTTGGTAGGGAGTGACTTGCCCAAGTATGATATGGATAGGGGAACGGAACGAGTTTAAAGACGCAAGCAGATGACGGACGGGCAGCCGGTGATCGAGTTGAAGAACGCTTCCATTTACCATTCCCGGAAATGGGACGGAGGGAAGCGGAAGGCGGGAGATGCGGATAATGCGCTGATCCTGTCCGACGTGAACCTGCGGGTGGAACCGGGGGAGCTCGTTTATCTGATCGGTCGTGTGGGAAGCGGAAAGAGTTCTTTGCTGAAGACGTTGTACGGCGAGCTTCCGTTGATGGAGGGAGAAGGATGCGTGGCGGGATACGACCTTTGCCGGTTGCGGAGGCGGGATATTCCTTACTTGCGGAGGCGGCTGGGGATCGTTTTCCAGGATTACCGGTTGTTGGGCGACCGGAATGTATACGAGAACCTGCGGTTCGTATTGCGGGCGACGGGATGGAAGGACGAGCGGAAGGTGGAACAGCGGATCGAAGAAGTGCTTTCGCGGGTGGATCTGTCCCATAAAATGCACAAGATGCCGTTCCAGATGTCGGGAGGGGAGCAACAGCGGTTGGGAATCGCACGGGCGCTGTTGAACGATCCGGAAGTGATTCTGGCGGACGAACCCACGGGAAATCTCGACCCGGCGGCCACGGATGTCATCATGCGGATTTTTACGGACGTGATCGTTCAGACGGGGTGTTCCGTCATCATGGCTACGCACAACATCAATAATCTTCGGAATTATCCTTCCCGCACCTTGCGGTTCGGGCACGGTACGGTGGAGGAGATCGACGTTTACGGAATTTTCGCAGGACAACAATGATCCGTTGTCCTGCGTTTTTATAAATCACCCCTAATTCGATACGAGTATGATACAGAAAAGACAGGCGGTTGCGGGCGTTTTGGCAGCGGGCGCGGCGTTTTTGCTGGGCGGCGGAACCGTTTGCGCTGCCGTTCCTTCCACTGATGCGGCGAAGGCGGCAGGCCCTGCCGTGCTTCGGGCGGAAGACTACAGACCTTATGCGGAGTATTTCAACCGGATGGAGGATGAGAATATCGCCAAGGCCGTTCCGAATGCGAAAGCGTGGGAATGGATGGAGGATAACATTCCCCTGTTCGACTGTCCGCAGGATAATTTCCGGGAAATCTATTATTTCCGCTGGTGGTCTTTCCGCAAGCATATTACGGATACCCCGCAGGGGCCGGTGGTGACGGAATTTCTGGTGAACCGTCCCTATGCCGACAAGTATAATATGATCGCCTGCGCCATGGGGCACCATACCTATGAAATGCGGTGGCTGCACGATCCCGATTACCTGACTTCCTATTTGAAAATGTGGTACACGGGCAACGACGGTCAGCCGATGTCCAAGCTCCACGGATTCAGCAGCTGGACTCCCGATGCGGTTTACAACGCTTATCTGGTCAACGACGATGAGGGATTCGTGCGCTACATGTATCCGCTCCTGAAGGAAGACTATTTCCGTTGGGAACGGGAAAAGCGGGTGGCGGACAACCTGTTTTGGCAACGGGACGTTTCGGACGGCATGGAAGAATCGGCCAGCGGGGGGCGGCGCGTGCAGAACCGTCGTCCCACGATCAACAGCTACATGTATGGGAACGCGGTGGCGTTGGCGAAGATGGCCGAAATGGCGGGAGACCGGGAAGGAAAGAAGCTGTTTGAGGCGAAGGCCGATACGATCCGCCGGGCCGTACAGGAACATCTGTGGAATCCGGAAGACCGCTTTTTCGAAACGATGAATCAGGACGGGACGTCGTCGAAGGTTCGGGAAGCCATCGGTTTCATTCCGTGGTATTTCAACCTGCCTGACCGGGGCGACCGGAAATACGATGAAGCGTGGTTGCAGGCCGGAGACCCGGAAGGGTTCGATGCTCCGTTCGGTCTGACGACCTGCGAACGCCGCAGCCCGCTGTTCCGAACACGGGGATGCTGCAGCTGCGAATGGGACGGCGCCGTTTGGCCTTTCGCCACGTCGCAGACCCTCACGGCCATGGCCAACTTCCTGAACAATTATCCTCAGCAAACGATTACGGATTCTCTTTATTTCAAGCAGATGGAGAAATACGTGGAGTCGCAGTACTATCGGGGGCATCCGTACGTCGGGGAATACCTGGACGAAAAGACGGGCTATTGGTTGAAGGGCGATCAGGAACGGAGCCGGTATTACAACCATTCGACTTTCGCGGATCTGGTGATTTCCGGGCTGGTGGGCGTGCGTCCGCAGCCGGGGAACAAGGTGGAGGTGAACCCGCTGGTGCCGGAAGGGAAGTGGGATTGGTTCTGCCTGGACAATCTGCCGTACAAAGGAAAAACGTTGACGGTCGTGTGGGACAAGACCGGTGAGAAGTATGGCCGGGGCAAGGGTTTGACCGTGCTGGTGAACGGCAAGACAGTCGGTCATGCCGATAGTTTGCAGAAGATCGTATGCAAGATATAGGACGGAGAACGAAAAGTCTTTGTCCGGAAAAGGAACCGTTGGAAAACGGTTCCTTTTTATTTCAGACCGGTCGATCCGAATGCCGGCTTGTCGATTCGGTCGGAATCAGCGGTTGTAGTAATCCGGAAAGGTGACGGCCAGATAACGCCTGCCGTACTTCGCCTGTAATTTGTCGTAGGCATCCAGCCGGGCATAGCTCATGCTCTTGGTGCGCCACGGCAGGCTGACTTTCCGCTCGTCGGGCACGAAGTTGCCGTAAAGCTCGAATTCGGAGAAAGGCGACATCTCCCCGCTGTCGAGCGATTCGACGATGGCCTTGTCCCAGCGCTTGCCGCTCTTTTCCTCCAGAATTTTCCGCAAATCGGCCAGCAGTTCCTTGTCGAAAATCATCTTGTGCGTCACATACGAAAACGTGAAGAAGCCGTAGTCGCAGTAGCCTGTCAAGACCTCGATGTTGTTGTAGTAGGGAACATGGTATTCCGAACTCCGGTAGAAGACCAGCCGCCCGTCGCGAGCGATGAAGGTATGCGGGTTCAACAGCACATGGTCGGCGTCGATGACCAAATAGTAACGGTTTTGGCCCAAAGCTCCGGAGAGCTTGACGAGCTGCTGGAAAATCCATCCGCTTCGGTCGATCCCCGCGTCCGTCACGAAATTGATGTCGCGTGCCGAGTACCCCAGTACGGTATTTTCATCCACGAATTCCGTTCCGTATTCCCGGCAAAAATTCCGGATGGTTTCCGACGGGGGAGAGACGATGTAGATTTTTCCGAGGGTGTGGTTTACGCATTTTCTGACCCCTTCCAGACACAGGGGCAACACTCGAAGGTCTTTCTCCAGGACGGGAATCACCACGTCCAGCGTAATGCCTTCGGCGGGTTCCAGCTCCCGTTTATGCATCAGTTTGTATAGCTGATAGAGAAGTCCTCTGGTTTCTCGGGTAATTTTCGACATGGTTCGTGCACGATTAAGTGAAGCTAATGTAACGAATTTTACGGGTTCTGCAAAAAAATGTTTTTCCTTCCGTACGCCGTGAAGAAAAATCCGTCGGTTCCGGGAAAGACAGAAAGACCAGCCGACTGCCGCCGCCATCGAAAAGGGCGTGCCGTTTTCAGGCACGCCCTTCGCTCGTAGGACATTTTCTATGCAACGACGTCAATCCAGCTCGTGAATCACCAGCCCCGAACGGAGCTTGGGTTCGAACCAGGTGGTTTTCGGCGGCATGATGTTTCCCGTGTCCGCGATATCCGTGAGTTGTTTCATGGAAACGGGGTAAAGCGCGAAAGCGGCTTTCATTTCCCCGCTGTCCACTCGCCGTTGCAATTCGCCCAGTCCCCGGATACCGCCCACGAAGTCGATCCGCTTGTCTTTCCGCAGGTCTTCGATGCCCAGCAGCTTGTCGAGCACCAGCTCGGAAAGAATCGTGACATCCAGTACGCCGATGGGATCGGTATCGTCGTAACGCCCCTTTTTGGCCGTCAGGCTATACCACTGTCCGTCCAGATACATTCCGAAATTATGCAGCCCGACGGGTTTGTAAACCTCTTTCCCTTTGGGTTCCACTTCGAAATCGGCTTTCAGTTTTTCCACCAGTTCGTTCGGCGTCATTCCGTTCAGGTCTTTGACAACACGGTTGTAGTCGATGATCTTGAGCTGGTTGTCCGGAAACGCCACGGCCAGAAAATAACAGTATTCCTCGTCGCCCTTGTGGGCGGGGTTCCGTTTCATCTTTTCCTGACTCACCAGCGCCGCCGCCGCCGTCCGGTGATGGCCGTCCGCAATGTAAAGCGCCGGCATCGCTTCGAAAATGGCCGTGATCCGGCGGATGGTCTTGGGATCGTCCACCACCCACAGGGTATGGCCGAAACCGTCTTCCGCGGTAAAATCGTATTCCGGTGCCTGCCGGCTCGTGATTTCCCGGACGATGGCATCCAGCTCCGGTTCGGCGGGATAGGCGAAGAATACGGGTTCGAGGTTGGCGTTCTGGTTCCGGACGTGTTTCATCCGGTCTTCCTCCTTGTCGTGCCGGGTCAGTTCGTGCTTCTTGATCTTCCCCGTCAGATAATCCTCGAAATGGCAGCAGAGCGCCAGTCCGTATTGCGTCCGCCCGTCCATCGTCTGGGCATAGACGTAATACCGTTCCGCCGGATCCTGCACCAGCCAGCCCCGCTCTTTCCAGAGCCGGTAGTTTTCCACCGCCTTGTCGTAGGCTTCCTGCGCATGCTCGTCGGCGATGGGATCGAAGTCGATTTCGGGCTTGATGATGTGAAGCAGCGATTTTTCGCCCGCCTCGGCTTTGGCTTCCTGGGAATTCAGCACATCGTAGGGGCGGGAGGCCACTTCGCGCGCCAGGCTTTTCGGAGGGCGTACGCCCCGGAAAGGTTTTACTTTAACCATGGGTTCATGTGTTTTTGGTTTCGGGTACCGTTTGCCGATGCGCTTCCGTTTTTCGCATCGAAATATCCGTGATCCGGTCGAATGCGAAAGGGGAAACACCGGCTTCCTATCCGAATACGGATGCAGGTATTTCCCCTTCCGAGCCTTCCGGTGCGGACGCCTACTTGTTCACCTGGAACTTGCGGTCGCCGTTGACGAAGAATTCCACGATTTGCCGTGCCGCCGCCAATCCTGCATTGATGTTGGCTTCGGCGGTTTCGGCTCCCATCTTTTTCGGAGTGGCGAAAACCCGTTTCCCGAATTTTTCATTCAGCGCGGCCTGGTTGTCGGCGGCGATGTCGGTGACGTACTTCAGGTCTTCCCGTTCGGAAAGCACTTTCATCAGCCCTTCTTCGTCCACCACTTCCTTCCGGGCGGTATTCACCACCACTGCTCCTTTCGGAAGTTTCGACAACAAGTCGTAATTCAGCGATTTTTTGGTCTGTTCCGTTGCCGGGATGTGTACCGAAATATAATCGCAGGAAGAATAAAGGGCTTCCACCGAACCGACCGTCTCCACGTCGTCGCACTCGAAGACCTTCGGATCGGTGAACGGGTCGAAGGCGCAGACCTTCATGCCGAGCGCCTTGGCATATCGTCCCACGATGCGCCCCACGTTCCCATAGGCGTGGATTCCCAGCTTCTTGCCGTGGATTTCGTGTCCGGTGCCCGGCGTAAACTGGTTGCGGGACATATAGATCATCATGCCGAGCGCCAGTTCCGCCACGGCGTTGGAGTTTTGTCCGGGGGTGTTCATCACCACGATGCCCCGCGCCGTGCAGGCCGCCAGGTCGACGTTGTCATAGCCCGCGCCCGCCCGCACGACGATTTTCAGTTTTTTCGCCGCATCCACCACTTCGGCGGTCACCTTGTCGCTGCGGATGATCAGTGCGTCCGCATCGGCCACGGCATCCAGCAGCTGTTGCCGGTCGGTGTATTTTTCGAGCAGGGCCAATTCGTACCCCGCCTTTTCGACGATTTCCCGAATGCCGTCGACGGCCGCCTTGGCGAACGGTTTTTCGGTTGCTACCAATACTTTCATACCTTCGTTCATTATGGTTAACCAGTCGATACTTTTTTCTTTTCGTTTCTGGCTGTAAGTCGTTACGAGCGCCATGCCTGCCTTGTTTTTATGCGGTTTCCCGTGCGGCGTTGCGAAAAGAATGCCACCCCGCTATTTCGCGTGCGCTTTTTCGAATTCCTGCATGCAGTCGACCAGCGCCTGTACGCTTTCGATCGGCATCGCGTTGTAGATGGATGCCCGGAAGCCGCCTACCAGCCGGTGTCCCTTCACGCCGACCATGCCCCGTTCCTTCGCGAAATCCATGAAGGCATCGTAGAGGTCTTCGTAGCCGTTGTTCGGCACGAAGCAAACGTTCATCAGCGAACGGTCTTCCACAGCCGCCGTTCCCTTGAAGACGGCGTTGCGGTCGATTTCGTCATAGAGGAGTTTCGCTTTGGCCCGGTTGATTTCCTGCATCTTTTCGACGCCGCCCAATCCTTTGAGCCACCGGAGCGTTTCGCGCATCACATAAATAGGGAACACCGGAGGCGTGTTGAACATCGAACCGTTGTTGATGTGGGTGCGGTAGTCGATCATCGTCGGGATGGCGCGGGATACTTTGCCCAGCACGTCTTCCCGCACCACGACGAACGTAACGCCCGCCGGAGCCAGGTTCTTCTGCGCTCCTCCGTAAATCAGGGCGTATTTGGAAACGTCCACCGGCCGGCTCAGGATATCCGAACTCATATCGGCCACGAGGGGCACGGGGGAGTCGATATCTTCGTGGTATTCCGTACCGAAGATGGTGTTGTTGGTGGTGATGTGCAGGTAGTCCAAGTCGGTCGGAATGGCGAACCCTTTCGGAATGTAGGAACAGTTTTTGTCTTCGGAAGAAGCGAGGCACTCCACGTCGCCGAAGAGCTTGGCTTCCTTCATGGCCTTTTTCGCCCATACGCCCGTGTTGACGTAGCCCGCCTTCTTTTCCAGCAGGTTGAAAGGAACCATGTAGAACTGGGTGCTGGCGCCCCCTCCCAGGAACAGAACGTGGTATCCTTCCGGGATGTTCAGCAGTTCTTTGAACAGGGCCTCCGTTTCGTCCATCACGGCCTGGAACTCCTTGCTCCGGTGCGAAATTTCGAGGATGGAAAGCCCCATGCCTTCGAAATCGAGGACCGCCTTGGCTCCGTTTTCGATCGCCTGCTGCGGCAGTATCGCCGGCCCTGCGCTGAAATTGTGCTTCTTCATATCCGATGTCATTTATAAATTGTTCGTTGTTTTTTTCTTTTATCCGTATCCCGGAACAAAAATAGCGGTTTCCCGGTAAAATTTTCGTTTCCCGCTCCCGTTTTTCTTGAAATTCCGCATCCCGGCCCGGTAAAACGAATCCCTAAATTTAAGGAAATTTTCCGAACCGGAGAAATTTTCGATAAAAACATTGAAAGCCCGGCCGGCACGGAAATAGAGGAAATGCCTGAAAATCCCCCTCGGAAGAAGCGAACGGATCCCCGTTGGGGAAGGGAACTGATTTTTTCGAAAGGTAGAGCGGTTCGGCATTTTTAATGTAAATTTGTAAACTTTTATTATTCGCAAGCGTCCATGAAGGATTTCACCACCGGCCACGAAGGAAGGCTGATACTGAACTTCGCGTTGCCCATGCTGCTCGGGAACGTGTTCATGCAGCTGTACCAGTTCGCCGATACGGTGATCGTGGGCCGGTTCCTCGGCAAGGAGGCGCTGGCGGCCGTGGGAGCTTCCACGCCGGTGGTATTCATGACCATTTCGCTGGTGATCGGGATCGGGATCGGAGCCTCCATCGTGGTTTCGCAGTACTTCGGAGCCAAGCAGTACGAGAATGTCCGGCGCACGTGCGACACCCTTTTCATTTTTTTGCTGGGGGCCGCCGTGGCCATCAGCCTGATCGGATATTTCGGCAGCGAGTACATTCTTCGGCTGATGCTTTTGCCGGAAAGCATCCTGCCGCTGGCGAAAACTTACCTTCGGATTTATTTCACGGGGTCGCTGTTTCTGTTCGGTTACAATGCCGTAGCCGCCATCTTGCGGGGGGTGGGGGATTCCAAAACCCCGCTTTATTTCCTGATCGTCTCTTCCCTGCTGAACATCGGTCTCGACTTTCTGTTCATCGTGGCGTTCGGCTGGGGCGTCGGAGGGGCGGCCTGGGCGACCATCATCGCACAGGGCGTCGCTTTCGTCTGGTCGGTGATATACATCAACCGCCGGGATCATGTGATCCGCATCAATTTCCGGCATCCCCGTTTCGACCGGAAGATATTCGTACAGTGCATGAAAATGGGATTGCCTGCCGGGCTTCAGCAGACTTTCGTAGCCGTGGGGATGCTGGCCCTGCTGGGTATCGTCAATACGTTCGGTACCGATGTCATCGCAGCGTATGTTTCGGTGAACCGGCTGGACACGTTCGTATCGCTGCCGGTCATGAACTTCGCGGCGGCCCTGACTTCGTTCGTCGGGCAGAACATGGGGGTCGGAAACATCGACCGCATCAAAAAAGGATTGAAAGCCACGTTGGGGATGTCGCTGGCGACCTGTCTCGTGCTCAATACCTCCATCATCGTTTTCGGACGTCCGCTGATGTCTCTTTTTACCACCGATCCGAACGTGATCTCCATCGGATACGAGCTGCTGGTCATCCTCAATACCTTTTACCTGTTGTTCGCCGTCATGTTCACTTTCAACGGCCTGTTGCGGGGGGCGGGGGCGTCCGTTTTTCCGATGCTGACCACCCTGCTGTCCCTGTGGATCATCCGGATTCCGGCGGCGGCCTTGTTGTCGAAGGCGTTCGGCGTGATCGGCATCTGGTGGGCGATGCCGCTGGGGTGGTTCGTGGGGATGGCGGGAGCGATGACTTATTATTTCTCCGGAAGGTGGAAGAAAAAATCACTCGTTCGCCGGGATTGATTATCTTTGTCATTCGGTTAAAAAAGACACAAGGAAAATGATAAAGTCGATGACCGGTTACGGCAAGGCCGAAACCGTGGTGAACGGAAAGAAGATTACGGCCGAGATCCGTTCCCTCAACAGCAAGCAACTCGACCTTTCGGTAAGGATACCGGCCGTTTACCGGCAAACGGAATACGAAATCCGGAGCGATGCGTCCCGACGGCTGAAACGCGGAAAAGCGGACATCACCGTTTCCTACGAGGTGACGGACGGGGCCGGAACGGTGACCATCAACCGGCTCGCCTTTGCGGACTATTTACGGCAGTTGAGGGAAATCTGTTCCGCGGACGGATTGGCGTGGGGGGACAACGACCTGCAGGCCGCCGTGGTTCCGGCTATTTTGCGTTTGCCGGAAGTAGTGCAGAACGATGCGGCGGTCATTCCGGAGGAGGAAATCGCCGCTCTGCGCCGGACGGTAACCGAAGCGCTCGACCGGCTGGATGCCTTCCGGCAGCAGGAAGGGGAAATTCTGATCGCCGACCTGTTGAAACGGGTGGATAAAATCGAAGAACTGTTGGGCGGCGTGGAGCCTTATGAAAAGGAACGGACGGTGACCATCAAGGCCCGGATCCGGGAAAACATCGAGGCGATGAACATTCCGGTGGATTCCAACCGGCTGGAGCAGGAGATGATCTATTACCTGGAAAAGCTGGACGTGACGGAAGAAAAAGTGCGCCTGAAGAACCATTGCCGTTATTTCCGGGAAGTGGCCCGCGGGGAGGAAGAGCCGGGCCGGAAACTGGGTTTCATCGCACAGGAGATCGGTCGCGAAATCAATACGCTGGGGTCGAAGGCCAATCAGGCCGACATTCAGCGTATCGTCGTGCAGATGAAGGATGAACTGGAAAAAATCAAGGAACAACTGTTGAATCTGCTGTAAGGCGCCGAGTCTGCGAACAGCGGAGAAACGGAATGCTGCCGGGAAATGGCAGCGGAAAAGATCGGATCATGGAAGGAAAAGTCGTCATATTCTCCGCTCCTTCGGGGGCCGGAAAAAGCACCATCGTCAATCATTTGCTGGGTGTGTTCCCGGAGCTGGAGTTTTCGGTGTCGGCCACCTGTCGGGCGCCGCGGGGTACGGAGGTGCACGGAAAGGAGTATTATTTTTTGAGTTACGACGAATTCGTCCGGCGGGCCGGGGCGGGAGAGTTCGTGGAATGGGAGGAGGTTTACCCGGGATGCCGGTACGGAACGCTGAAATCCGAGGTGCAGCGAATCTGGGAGAAGGGGAACGTCATCATTTTCGACATCGACGTCAAGGGAGGCGTGAATCTCAAAAAACGGTTCGGCGACCGGGCGCTGGCCCTTTTCGTGATGCCTCCGTCCGTGGAGGAACTGGAACGGAGGCTGATCGCCCGCGGCACCGATTCTCCGGAAACCATCCGCAAACGGGTGGACAAGGCGCAAGAGGAGTTGGAATATGCTCCCCGATTCGACCGCGTCATCGTGAACGACGATTTGGAAAAAGCGAAGCGGGAAGCCGAGACGCTGATCCGGGATTTTTTGAAATAAGTTTCGGAAACGTCTCGTTGCCGGAATCGGGAACGGGACAACCGGAAAAACGACCTGCGGGCGACACTATGGCGAAGAAACAGACCATCCTTTATTTCGGCTCGTTCAATCCGGTGCATATCGGGCATCTGGCAATCGCCAATTACATGCTGTTGGCCGAGCCGGAAGCGGAAATGTGGCTGGTGGTTTCTCCTCACAATCCGTTCAAGGAGGGAGCGGTCTTGGCCGACGGGCGGCAGCGGCTGGAAATGGCACGGCTGGCGGTAGCCGGTAGCGGGCTGGAAGACCGGCTGAAGGTTTGCGACGCGGAGTTCGGGTTGCCGCAGCCTTCCTATACGGTGCACACCCTGCGGAGATTGTGGACGGACTGCCCCGACCGGGAATTTTCCCTGCTGATGGGAGCGGACAACGCTGCCGAAGTGGGGAAATGGAAGGAGTCCGCCGTGATTCTGGATCGTTGCAGGATATTTGTGTATCCCCGAAGCGGAGAAGCGCCGGAACCGACGGGCGGGCTTTCCGCCGGAAATTTCGTACGGTTGGCGGAAGCGCCTCTGTTGGACATCAGTTCCACCCGGTTGCGGGAATGGCTGGCGGAAGGTGCGCCTGTTCCGGCCCTTTTGCCGCCGGGAGTTTATGCATATATCGTAAAGCATGGATTGTATGGAACCGCGGGAAAATGACGAGATTGTCCGGTTGACGGAAGCGCTGGAAGCGGCTCCGGAGGATTACGAACTTTACATGCGCCGGGGACGGCTTTACCGGGAACGGGGGCTTTTCCCGGAAGCGCTCAACGATTTCATCCGGGCTTCGGAACTCCGTCCGGAAGACGGCGAGGCCGCCGCGCATGCGGCCATGATCCGGGAAATACTGGAATACCGATATAACGATATTTATAATCCGTAAGCATATGAAAACAGTAGACGATGTTTTGCTGAACCGCCGCTCGGTGCGCCGCTACGAAAGGCGTCCGATCGAGCCGGAAAAACTGGAATTCATTTACAAAGCCATCCGCAATACGGCGACCAGCTACAACGGTCAGCAATTTTCCGTGGTGGCGGTGACCGATCCCGAAATCAAGCTGAAGCTCTATGACATCATGGGGCAAAAGCAGGTGAAAACCTCTGCGGTTTTCTTCGTGTTCTGCGTGGATTTTCATCAGCTCGAAGTGGCTGCGAAGGCCAAAGGACTGGAGTTTCCCGACTTCCAGAATACCCTGAACGGGTATACGGTAGGAGTGATCGATGCGGCGCTGGCCATGCAGAATGCAGTAGTAGCGGCCGAAGCTCTGGGGCTGGGGTGTTGCTGCATCGGGTATGCCCGCACAGCCGATCCGGCAGCAACTTCCCGTATTTTGGGACTTCCGGATAAAGTGGCCATCGTTTGCGGCCTGGCCGTGGGGTATCCGAACGAGTTTCCGGACATGAAACCGAAACGTCCCATGCCCGTGGTAGTGCATGAAAACTGGTATCCGGACGATAAAACGCTTGCCGGAGAACTGACCGCCTACGACGAACTCGTAACCGCCTACAACCGGGAGCGGACGGGAGACAAAACCGACAACGACTGGACGGGGCATATCCTGGATTATCACCGGCTGGAAAAGGCCAAAGATTTGGGACCGTATCTGGCCGGACAGGAAATCGAGATCGGCGGAAACCGATGATTCTTTAGGATAGGTCGTTTATGCAAAAACGCACCGGCCCGAAGCCGGTGCGTTTTGCTTTTCCGGGCTTCGATGCGAAGCCTTCGTTTGTCCGATAAAACGTTTTATTGTGCCCGGCTGAATCCGGCTGCCGGCACTTTCAGGACGAAGGTACGCGGCGTTTTGTTCCTGTAATTGTAGTCCCGGATCCAGGGGTTCAGCACCCGCAGCATTTTATAGTTGGTTCCTTCCGCCTTTCCGACTGCCGACCAGTCGATGTCGGTTCCGGCCGCTTCCACTTCCCGAGATTCGGGCAGCGGGCGGTAGTAATCCTCTTCTTCGATCCGATAGCCGTAAGCCGACGGATCTGCCGTCATCATCTTGAAGGCCAGGATCCGGAACACGTAGCGAAGCGTTTCTTCCGGCAGGAACAGATCGTAATAGGAATCGACTCCCTGCTTCTCCAGCCTTCGGGCCAGTCCGGCCATTCCCACGTTGTAGGAAGCGGCGGCCAGCGTCCAGCTTCCGAAACGTTCCTTGGCTTCCAGCAGATATTTGCAGGCGGCTTCGGTGGATTTTTCGATGTGGAACCGTTCATCCACGCCGCCCCCGATATAAAGCCCTTTTTCTCTGGCATAGGCGGGCATCAGCTGCCACAATCCTCCGGCTCCGGCCGGGGAACTGACGTTGGGGTTCAGTCCGCTTTCCGCCATGCAGAGGTATTTGAAATCTTCCGGAACCCCGTTCTTTTTCAGAATCGGTTCGATGATCGGGAAATAGCGTCGGGTGGCGAGAAACGTTTGCATGGTGCGGGAATGCAGATAGGAAGTGGTCAGCAATTCCCGGATCAGGCTTTCGCGCGTGTCGTAGTTTTCCAGCGGCACCCGTTCTCCGGCGAATTCCAGCGAACGGGGCAGTTCGGGAACGATGACCGGAGCATAGGTTTCCGTTCCTGTTTGTGTCGAAGGCTGTGCCGCCGTTTCGGGCTGCGTGCAGGCGAATGCGAAGGCCGTAACGGCCAGGATCAGCATCGGATGTTTCATGGTGCGGTTTTTCGATAAGACGTACAAAGATAGTAAATATTGTGCCGGGCCGCTTCCGGGGAAAACTCTTTCTTTGTTTGTTCCGACAGGAAAGCCGCAGCCGGAAAGACGGAAGAAGGGCCGGATTCGTTCCCGAAAACTTTTCCGGGAACGATTTTCCGTTATTTTTGCAAAAGGAGTGCCCCGTTTCGGGAAGCCGCAAAACAAATGGAAACGATGAAAAAACTTTTGCTCTTGCTGTCGGCGACATTTGTCGTCGGAGTGGTACACGCTCAGGAAGATTACGGACGGTACTACCGTCATTTGCCATTCGATATGCCGCAGGTCGTGGTTCCCGTTTTTCCGGAACGGACGCTGACGCTTTCCGAATGCGGGGGCTTGCCGGGCGGTCTTGTTTCCAATACGGTTGCCATCCGCAGGGTCATCGAAGAACTGGCTTCCGGGGGAGGGGGCACGCTGCGGATTCCGGCAGGCATCTGGCTGACGGGCCCCGTCGTGTTGAAGGACAATATCCGTCTGGAACTGGAACGGGGCGCCCTGCTGAAATTCAGCCGGAATTTCGAAGACTATCCGCTGATTGTCACCACTTACGGGGCAAGAAGTACGGTCAAGGCCCTTTCCAACATCACCGGAACCAGACTGACCAACATAGCCATCGTGGGGGAAGGGATCATCGACGGAGGCGGGGATGCGTGGCGGCCCGTGGATCGTTCCAAGCTCACGCCCGGTCAATGGGACGCTCTGGTCGCTTCCGGGGGCGTTACCTATGAAAAAAAGAGCGGAACGGTTTGGTTCCCGACGCAGGGTGCGCTGGATGCCTACCTGAAGCTCAACAATAATAAACCGGAGACGCTCGAAGTTATGACCTCGGCTGAACGGAAGGCCTATCATGCCTTTTTCCGTTCCGCCATGGTAAAATTGACCGGATGCAGGAACGTGCTTCTGCAGGGAGTTACGTTTCAGAATTCCCCGGAATGGAACCTACATCCCCTGTTGTGCGAGAATCTGACGGTGGACGGCGTGACCGTCCGGAATCCGTGGTATTCGCAGAACGGAGACGGTATCGACATCGAATCTTGCGACCGGGTGCTGATCGTCAGCAGCAGCTTCGATGTCGGAGACGATGCCATTTGCGTAAAATCGGGGGTGGATGAAGCGGGCCGAAGACGGGGCGTGCCTGCGAAAAATCTGCTTGTCGACGGTTGTACGGTTTATCACGGTCACGGGGGATTCGTGGTGGGCAGTGAAATGTCGGGGGGAGTGAATCGGACGGTAGTCAGGAATTGCACTTTCATCGGCACCGACGTGGGACTGCGTTTCAAGAGCCAGCGGGGGCGTGGGGGTGTGGTGGAGAACATCTGGATCGAAAACATTTCCATGACCGACATACCGGGGGAGGCGCTGCTTTTCGACCTATATTACAAAAAGCGGTTTTCGCCCGGCGATTCGGTGCCGCCGGTTACGGAAGGGACGCCGGTGTTCCGGAATCTCTTTGTCCGGAACATTACCGGAACCGGGATCGGCACCGCCATGCTTTTCAACGGGCTTCCGGAGATGAAACTGCAAAATGTATCCGTGGAAGAAGTGTCGTTCGAGGCAGAGGAAGGAATTACCGTACGAGAGGCTCAAAATGTGACTTTTCGGGATGTCCGGTTGGCTCTTCCCTCAGGCGTTCGAACCGTGACCGTAGCGGGATCGACCGCTGTGGACACGACGGGTATTCACCGTGTGAAATTTTAGCCGACAAAAGATAACGGGACGGCCTGTTCGTTTCAGCGCGTTTTGCAAGGGGAGGACGGGTACCTGCAGGCATATCGTGCATGCAATCGTTGCCGGCTCTCTTTCCGCTGTCCTCCATTTTTTCTTTACGGTTCGTTTGGATTGTACGGCCCCCCGGATTCGGGGGCCGCGGCTTGTTTTTTGCAGGACTTTTTTGCCGGGACGGAAAGTCGGAAAAGAATGAAAAATACCTGTTTTTATGCATAAAAACAGGTTGTTTTTCGTTATATCTATGTAAAATTCAAGTATATGACTTATGTTGAATCCGCATAAAAACACACTCCTTCCGAGGAGGAGAAAAAATATGAAACCGACAGATCATGCATTCAGAACGAAAGTGTTCCGCAGGGCGTACGAAATCCGGGAGGCTACCGGAAAAACATTCGAAGTATGCCTGGCGAAATCCTGGGCGCTCTTCCGGCTGGAGAAAGCCATGGAACGGGGCGTCGTCCGGTTCGCTTACGAAAAGACGGACGGTTCCCTGCGCAAGGCCCGGGGAACGTTGAAAGATGTGAAGTACGTGCCGAAAACCACCCGCCCGGAAAATATCCGGACATTCGTCTATTACGACATGGAGGCGCGGTCTTTCCGATGCTTCCGCATCGAAAATTTGATTACGGTTTACTGAAACCGTTTTTTTGCAGCACCGACCGGAATGGGCCGCTCCGAATCTTTCGGAACGGCTTTCTTTTTGGCAGGCGGCAGGTCGAAACATGACCGCCCGCTTTTCCGGATGAAACGGTACGGGAGCGGAAAACCGTTTCCCGGTCGATTTTGGCGCGTATCTTGCCGGGATGCGGACGAATTCGAGAGGATTCGTATCTCCGGGGATTCGCGGTTTGCCGCGACGGATATTTCCGGGGCAAAATCAAAATGCCATATGACGACCTGTAAAATCGCTTTTTTCGGAACCAAGCCTTACGACCGGCAGTTTTTCGATCGGGCCAACGAACGCTATGGGTTCGATATCCGGTACTACCGGGGACACCTGAACCGGGATACCCTCGTCCTCACGCAAGGCATGGATGCCGTCTGCATCTTCGTCAACGACACCGCGGATGCGGAAGTGATCCGCGGGCTGGAGCAAAACGGCGTGAGGCTGCTTGCGCTCCGCTGCGCGGGATTCAACAACGTGGACCTGAAGGCCGCTTTGGGCAAGCTGACGGTGGTCCGGGTACCGGCTTATTCCCCCTATGCGGTGGCCGAATATGCCCTTGCCCTGATGCTTTCGCTCAACCGGAAAATTTACCGGGCTTACTGGCGGACGCGGGAAGGGAACTTTTCGCTGCACGGACTGATGGGGTTCGACATGCACGGGAAAAACGTCGGCATCATCGGGACGGGAAAAATCGCCAGGATTCTGGTTCACATCCTGCGGGGACTGGGAATGACCGTGTACGGTTACGATCTTTATCCCGATGCCGCGTTTGCCGAAGAGGAAGGCCTGATTTATACCACGCTGGACGAACTGTACCGCCGCTCGGACATTATTTCCCTTCATACTCCGCTCACGGACGAAACCCGGTACCTCATCAATGCGGAATCCATTGCCAAAATGAAGGACGGGGTGATGATCATCAACACGGGGCGCGGACAGTTGATCCACACCAACGACCTGATCGAAGCCCTGAAGAACAAAAAGGTCGGTTCCGCCGGACTGGACGTTTACGAGGAGGAAGGCGACTATTTCTACGAGGACAAGTCGGATAAGATCATCGACGACGACACGCTGGCGCGGCTCCTTTCCTTCAACAACGTGGTGGTCACTTCCCATCAGGCCTTTTTTACCCGGGAAGCCATGGATAACATTGCGGAAACCACCCTGCAGAACATTCAGGATTTTTGCGATAACCGTCCGCTGGTGAACGAAGTGGAGTACCATAAATAACGGAACCGGCCTTTCACGGCTCCTGGCGGGATACGGGTCGGTCGCACGGCTGATTCAGAAAAGAATTTTTTTCCGGCCCGGAAGGGGAACGAAACGGGGAACGTTTTTCGAAAAATGCGGATTCATTCCAAGTAAAAACCGCCCCCACATGAACGTGGAAGCGGCTTTTGGAAAAACCTGTCCGATCTTTGTACCCGGAACGGGAATCGAACCCGTACGGACATCACTGCCCACAGGATTTTAAGTCCTGCGTGTCTACCTATTCCACCATCCGGGCCGCTTTCGCTTCGCTATGCCGGGAAATCTTTTCGGCTTCCCGGTCTTCACCGACTGTCCGGTTTCCGTTGCGACGGCTTTCGCGGCCTCAAAATTACGATATATTTCCGATTCTGCAAACCGGGAACGCCTTTTCCTCCGGGTTGCCGATCGAAGCCGCGGATTCGTTTCGACCCATGGAGAAAATCTTCCGCTCGCTTCCGATTCGGGGTATGAATGTTGCATCGGGTGTGGTCGGCGCGGTCTTTCGATGCCGTGCGGAAACGTTTAATCAGGAAAATGCTTTATGGACGACCTTTATTTGAAAACTTCATTCGACGTTTCCCGTGTTCTGACCCGGAATTACAGCACTTCCTTTTTTTCGGCCGTCGGCTTGCTGGACAAAGACATACAGGATGCGATCTTCGGAATTTACGGATTCGTGCGGTTGGCCGATGAAATCGTGGATACGTTTACCGGATACGACCGGGCCCGGTTGCTGAACGATTTCGAAGCCGAGTACCGGAATGCCCGCCGTACGGGGATCAGTCTGAATCCGGTAATCAATGCTTTCGGACAGGTCGTCCGGCGGTACGACATCGGGGAAGGGCTGGTCAACGCGTTTCTGGCGAGCATGCGGGCAGACCTGACCAAAAACAGGTATGACGACAAACGGGAAATGGATGCTTACGTTTACGGTTCGGCGGATGTGGTGGGGCTGATGTGCCTCCGGGTTTTCTGCAATGGCGATCGGCCTTTGTACGAACGGCTGAAACGCCCTGCCATGAAATTGGGTTCCGCCTTCCAGAAGGTGAACTTTCTGCGGGATATGAAGCAGGATATGGAGCAGCTCGACCGGGCTTATTTTCCCGGAGTGACCCGCCATAATTTCTGCGAAGAAAAAAAACGGGAGATCATCCGGGAGATCGAAACCGATTTCGCAGAGGCGTTCGAAGGGATTCGGCAGTTGCCGCAGAATTCCAGGCTGGGCGTTTATATGGCTTACGTCTATTATACCCGGCTGTTGCGGAAAATCAAGCGGACGCCGGCGCGCCGGCTGATGGATAAACGGATCCGGGTGTCCGATTTCAACAAGGCGGTGCTTTTCACCCGGAGCGTGGTCATGAATAAAGTGAATCTGTTATGAGGGCGAATGATCGGGAAGGGACGGTCGTGTTGGTGGACGGCTGCGACCGGACCGTAGGCACCTGCGACAAGATGGGGGCCCATCGGGAGGCTTTGCTGCACCGGGCGGTGTCGGTATTCATCTTCAACCGGAAGGGAGAGTGGCTTTTGCAGCGCCGACACCGGGACAAGTATCACTCCGGAGGCCTTTGGACGAACGCCTGCTGTACGCACCCGCTGCCCGGCGAACTTCCTTCGGAAGCCGCCCGGCGCTGTCTGGAACGGGAATTGGGATTGGAGAGTCCTCTGGACAAACTGTTCGATTTCGTGTATCGGGCCGAAGTGGGAAACGGGCTGATCGAATACGAATTCGACCACGTTTTCGTGGGCGTGTCGGATGCGTTGCCCCGGTTGAATCCGGGGGAAGCGGAAGCCTACCGCTATGCGCCGTTCGGGACCATCCGCACGGAGATGACCCGTTTCCCGGAGACTTATACGGTCTGGTTCGGAAAGATTTACGACCGGGTGCAATACCTGCGTAACTGGTAACGGGCATGATACGGGAACTGGCTTGGAAAAGAACTTTTCGTTGGGCGATTCTGGCTGCGGTCGCCTTTTTCGTCTATTTCATGGGCGCCGTGCTCATCATCCGTCCCGATACCCGGACGGCGGCACTCGAGGCCACTCCGCTTGCACTGTCGATCAGCACCGTCGTTCTTTTCGCCTTCGCCCGTTTCCGTTTCGGAATCCGGTCGGTTACGGTTTGCGCCGTAATCGTGCTGGCGGGTTATCTGGTGGAAGTGGCCGGAGTGAATACGGGAGTGCTTTTCGGAAACTATGCATACGGAGATGCTTTGGGAATTAAAGTATGGCATACGCCTTTGCTGATCGGCGTGAACTGGCTGTTCGTGACTTTTGCCTGCGCGGGGGCGGCCGCTCTGTTTCGGACGGGAAATTCGGTTCGCGCCGTGACCGCTTCGGTATTGATGGTGGCATACGATTTGGTACTCGAACAGGCGGCTCCCGGGATGGATATGTGGAGGTGGGGCGGGGAAGCGGTTCCGTTTCGCAACTATGCGTCCTGGTTCCTGCTGGCGCTGGGATTTCAGTTCTGGGTTCACCGGAGCGGACTTCCCCTGCGCAACGCTGCGGCGGTTCCCCTGTTGCTGTTTCAGGTCGGCCTGTTCGTCGCCGTGATTTTATTCGTAGGATAAAGACATGAAAGAAGCGAGGCATCACGAAATTCTGTATCCCTTTGCCCGGTACTATACCGGGTACCGGCTCGGACGGCATTTCCGGAGCGTGGAGTACATCGGGGAGCGAACGGAGACGGGCTTATCCGTGCTTTTGCTTTCCAACCATGTCAGCTGGTGGGACGGGTTGTGGAATTTTCGGTTCGTGACGCAGGTGTTGAAACGTCGCTTTTACTTCATGTCGGGGGAGCGGCAGTTGGAAGAACATCCCTTCCTCAACCGGATCGGCGGGTTTTCCGTGCGGCGGGATGCGGCGGGAGCGCGCGAAAGTTTGCGCTATGCGGCCGATCTGCTGACGGCTTCCCGGAATGCCGTGCTGATCTATCCGCAGGGTGAAATCGGGTCGGTGTACGAAGACCGGATTCGTTTCCGACGCGGAGCCGCTTTTCTCCTGCAACGGTTGCCGGAGGCGGTCGAATTGTTGATGATGGCTTATTTTACCGAGAACGGGAACCGCAGCCGGCCGCTGGTACGGGGGTATTTTGTCTCTTGCAACGGAATCGTCGGCGAAAATCTGGAAGAGGAATACCTGGCGTTCTATCGGGAAAGCAGAGAAAAACACATACAAAGTCTGGAAAGATGATCGCGACTGTCGCCTGGATGGTGTTGATTTTTACGGCCCTGCAATTCGTCGTGGCCATGGTGAACCTGCTTTACCGGAAGCGGATTCCGACGGGAACGGTTCCGCCCGCGGAAGAAGTATCGGTATTGGTTCCGGCCCGCAACGAAGTGCGGAATATTCCGGCTCTGCTGCATGATCTGTTGGAGTCGGACTATAAACCCCTCGAAATCATCGTCTGCGACGATCATTCCACCGATGGAACGGGGGAACTGGTTCGGGAGCTGGCCCGGAAGCATCCTTCGGTGCGGCTCATCCGTTCGGAACCCCTTCCTCTGGGCTGGCTGGGCAAGAACTTTGCCTGCTGGCAGCTGGCGCGCGAAGCCCGCGGGAAGTACCTGCTTTTTCTGGATGCCGATGTCCGGCTCGAACCGCCCTGCATCGGACGGGCTTTGTGGTTCGTGCGGCAGCACGGTTTGGGGCTGCTTTCGATTTTTCCCCGGCAGGTGATGAAATCCTGGGGCGAAAAAATGACCGTTCCCCTGATGAATTACATCCTGCTTACCCTGCTGCCGTTACGGTGCGTCCGGGAAGCGAAGGAATATCCGTCCCTGGCGGCGGCCAACGGGCAGTTCATGTTTTTCGATGCTGCGGTTTACCGACGCACCCAGCCGCACGACGCCATGCGTGGGGAAAAGGCGGAGGACATCGCCATCGCCCGGAACTACAAGAAACAGGGCATTCCCGTTGCCTGTCTGGCGGCGGACAAGGGAGTGAGTTGCCGCATGTACACCGGTCTGGCGGAAGCCGTATGCGGATTCGGCCGCAACGTCCGGAACTTTTTCGGGGATTCTTTTCTGCTGGCCCTGCTGTTCTGGTTCATCACCACTTTCGGATTCGTGTTCGTTTATCTGGCTTTCCCGCTCTCCGTTTTCTGGGGATTCGTGCTGCTGTGGTTGGCGGTTCGTGTTCCCGTTTCGCTGACGAGCGGGCAGTCGGTGGCGGAAAATCTCTTGCTGTGCATTCCACAACAGTTGTGTCTGGGTGTGATTCTGATGTGGGGTGTGGCGGGGGAATACCTGATTCCGCAGCAGTGGAAAGGGCGGGTAATCTAAAGAAAAACGATTATGAAACGAAAAACGGCATTGGTCGTAGGCGCAGGGCTGGGCGGTTTGGCGACAGCGCTGCGGCTGGCGAAAAAAGGATATCAGGTGCGGGTACTGGAAAAAAACGGACAGGCGGGCGGGCGTCTCAACCGCATCCGCCGGGACGGATTCACTTTCGACACGGGGCCCAGCTTTTTCAGCATGTCTTATGAGTTCGAGGATTTCGCCCGGGATTGCGGCATAAAACTGCCGTTCAGCTATACCCCGGTAGATCCGCTTTATACGGTCAGTTTCGCCGACGATCCGCAGCCTTACCTGCTTTACCGGGATATTCGTCGGCTGGCCGACCGGTTTGCGGGAGTGGAACCGGATTTTGAACGGAAAATGGAACGGTACCTGAGCATGAGCGGCCGGATTTTCGATGCGACGGTGGACGTGGTGGTCAGGCAGAACTTCGATTCCGTCCGGGATTACGTGCTCAGTCTGACCCGGGTCGATCCGGGGCTCGTTCAGGTGTTGCTGCGCACTTTCTGGAAGCACGTCTGTACTTATTTCGATTCGGAGGAAGCCCGCCAGATCGTGTCGCTCGTTTCCTTTTTTCTGGGACGTACGCCTTTCGATACCAGCGCGGTCTACTCGCTGCTGTCGCATACGGAATTCCGGCATGACGGTTACTACAACGTTCACGGGGGAATGTACGAAATCGTGACGGGACTGTTGGGAGAATTGGAAAAAGAGGGCGTGAAAATGTTTTACCACACCGAAGTCACGGGATTCGAAACGGAAGGCGGACGACTTACCGCCCTGACCGACCGGGAAGGCGGACGCTGGACGGGAGACGTGTTCGTCATCAACTCGGATGCGGCCGCTTTCCGGGGCCGGGTGTTCGGGCGCAAACGCTTTTCGGAAAAGCGGCTCGACCGGATGGGCTGGACGATGGGAACGCTGACCATGTACGTAGGGGTAGGGCGTCGGCTCCCGCAGCTTCACCTGCACAATTATTTCCTGGGACGAAATTTCCGGGAGTATGCCCGTCGCGTATTCCGGCATCCGGGAACGTTGGAGAAACCGTATTTCTACGTGAATGCCCTTTCCAAACTGAATCCCGGATGTGCGCCCGAAGGAACCGAGGCGCTGTTTTTCGTCGTGCCGGTGCCCGACCTGCGTTTCAAAAAGAACTGGGAGGACCGGGAAGCCGTGGCGGACAGCGTGCTCGAAGAATTTTCCGCCCGCATCGGGCAGGATGTGCGTCCGGACGTAGTTTTCCGGGAAGTCTACACGCCGGAGGATTGGGAAAAGCGCTTCAACCTGTATCGGGGAAGCGGTTTGGGATTGGCTCACGACATGCGGCAGGTAGGCGGTTTCCGCCCTAAAAATTACGATGAAGAGTTTGCGAATGTCTTTTACGTGGGAGCTTCCACCGTACCCGGAACCGGATTGCCGATGGTGCTGATCGGATCGAAACTCGTGACCCAGCGGATCGAGAAAGCGATGGCCGAAGCATGATCCCGGTTTTCACCTGTCGGTGCGAATAAGCGGCTTTTCACGGTTCCGCCTGCCTCAGCCTTTCATCCGGCTTCGGACATAGGCTTCCGCGCGGTCGACTTCGTCCGGAGCAAACCAGACGATTTCCGGGTCGCGACGATACCAGGTCATTTGTCGTTTGGCGTAACGTCGGGTGTTACGCTTGATGAGTTCCACCGCTTCCGCCCGACCGGTCAGCCCGTCGAAATAGTCGAACAGTTCCCGATAGCCTACCGTTTGGAGCGCGTTGTGTTCCCGAAGCGGATAAACCCGCCGGGCTTCTTCTTCCAGACCGGCCGCCAGCATTTCGTCTACCCGGCGGTCGATTCGGGCATACAGTTCTTCCCGCGGCAGACTGACTCCGATCCCGATTGTCCGGAAGGGGCGTTCGTTTTGCCGGCCCCGGCGGATTTCGGTGTAGGTCTTTCCCGTGCTGCGGCATACTTCCAGCGCGCGGACGATCCGTTTCGGATTGCAGCGATCCACCTGTTCGTAATAGGCGGGGTCGAGCTGCCGGAGTTCTTCCAGCAGTCCGGTCAGTCCTTCGGTCTCGATCCGCCGGTTCAGTTCTTCCCGAAGCCGGACGTCCGTTTCGGGGACGTCGTCGAATCCCCGGCAAACCGCATCCATGTATAATCCCGATCCGCCGACCAGAAAAACGACGTCCTGTTCCCGGTAGAGGGTATCGAGCAGCTCCAGCGCATCCTTTTCGTATTTTCCGCAGGTATAGAATTCGGTTATGCTGCGGGTGCCGATGAAATGATGGGGCGCCGCCGCCTGTTCCTGCGCGGTGGGAGCGGCCGTTCCGATGGGAATTTCCCGGTAAAACTGCCGCGAATCGCAGGAAAGAATGGGAGCGCCGAACCTTTGGGAAAGGGCGATGCTCAGTCCGGTTTTTCCCGAAGCCGTCGGGCCTGCTACGGCGACGAGGTATTTGGGTGATGTCGAAGCGCTCATGCTTTATTTTATAAAGGCCGGGCTTTGAGGCCCGGCCTTTCCGTAAGCGGTTCCGTCGTTTGAAAAGCCGGAGCCGAATCCGGTCGAATGCTACTTGTTCATCGTAACCAGGAATTCTTCGTTGGAACGGGTGCCTTCCATGTGTTTCTTGAGGTCTTCCATCGCTTCCATCGAATTCATGTCGGCCAGATACCGGCGGAGAATCCAGATTTTCTGCAATACTTCCCGTTCCATCAGCAGGTCGTCGCGCCGCGTGCTCGATGCCGTCAGGTCTACCGCCGGGTAGATCCGTTTGTTGGAGAGTTTCCGGTCGAGCTGAAGTTCCATGTTGCCCGTTCCCTTGAATTCCTCGAAGATCACCTCGTCCATTTTGGAACCCGTTTCGATCAGGGCCGTGGCGATGATGGTCAGCGAGCCTTTTTCCTCGGTGTTCCGGGCCGCTCCGAAGAAGCGCTTGGGTTTGTGGAGCGCATTGGCGTCCACCCCGCCCGACAGCACTTTTCCCGAAGCCGGCTGCACGGTATTGTACGCCCGGGCCAGCCGCGTGATGGAGTCCAGCAGAATCACTACGTCGTGTCCGCATTCCACCATCCGTTTTGCTTTTTCCAGCACCATTTCGGCCACCTTCACATGCCGCGACGCCTGTTCGTCGAACGTGGAGGCGATCACTTCCGCCTTGACGCTCCGCGCCATGTCGGTCACTTCTTCGGGACGTTCGTCGATCAGCAGCACGATCAGATAGGCTTCCGGATGGTTGTCCGCGATGGCGTTGGCTACCGATTTCAGGAGCACGGTCTTCCCGGTTTTGGGCTGGGCCACGATGAGCGCCCGCTGTCCCTTGCCGATCGGAGCGAAAAGGTCGATGACCCGGGTGGCGATTTCGTTGTGCCCGTTCCCCGTGATGTTGAACTTTTCGTTCGGAAAGAGCGGAGTCAGGAATTCGAACTGCACCCGGTCGCGCACGTCTTCCGGCCGAAGCCCGTTGATTTTATTGACGGTAATGAGCGGGAAATATTTTTCGCCTTCCTTCGGCGGGCGGATGGTACCCTGTACCGTGTCCCCCAGCTTCAGCCCGAACCGCTTGATCTGCGACGGGGATACGTAGATGTCGTCCGGCGAGTTGAGATAGTTGTAGTCCGGCGAACGCAGGAAACCGTAACCGTCCTGCATCACTTCCAGCACTCCTTCGGCCTCGATGGTGCCGAGGTATTCGTCGCGGGCTTCCCGGTGCTGCTGGCGCCGGTTCCCCGTTTTGTCGTTCTTTTGCTGCGGTTCGCTTGCCGGTTCCTGAACTGCGGGTTCTTCCGCGATCGCCGGGGCATCCTCGTTGCGGACGTTGCTCGTTTCCGCATTGTTGCTTTCCCGGTTATTATTGTTCCAGCGCAACCGCTGGTTATTGTTCCGGAATTTGTTGGGCGTATCCCGGCGCAGCACGTATTCCGGTTCCGGAATGACGATCGGCTGGGGCTTTTCCGCGGGTTCCTCCTCCCGGCCATAGGGGCTTTCGCGTCTTGTCGTTCCTCCGTCCGCGATGTCCGGAGTCCCGGCATCCTGATTGCCTCCTACCTTTACGAAATTGGTTTTCGGACGTCGTCCCCGTTTCCTGCGTTCTGGGTTATCGTCTTGTGCCGGAAGATTTTCCGGTTGTACCGATACCGTTTCTTCCCCGCTCGGTTCTTCGGTCTTTTTGGCCATGACCGTCCCCGGTTTTCTCCCCCGTTTCTTATGCACGGGGACGGCATCGCTTTCTCCCGTTTCCCCGGATGCCGGTTCCGGTCTTTCCGACGCTTTCCCTTCGCCGCCTCCGGCCGAACGGATCCTCTCGATCAGTTCCTGTTTCTTCATCAGGCCTTTGATGCCCAGTGCTTTGCCGATTTCGCGCAGTTCGGTCAGGGTTTTCCCTTCCAAATTCATATCGTCTTGCATTCGAAAATCATGTTATGTTTTGTGGTGATGATAAAAAGGGGTCGGAAATGACCTCTGCATCAGATACAATTCGTTATTGATGATGCAAATATAGCGTATTTTTCATAAACCCCAACAGGCCGGGTTTCTTTTTATGCAATTAAAATGCCCGAATCCGGGAAACGGATGCTTTTTGTTTTCCGGCCGATCGCTGTCCGTGTAAGGGTATGGTAAATAATATTTTTAGGCTGAGGTTCCGTCGGGAGTGCAAAGATTCGTTCCGACGCCTGTCTTTGCGGTTTTCGCTCGGGTGCCCCTATTTCCCGACCGGATGTTTTACCGGAAGATGTCTTCCCTCGGTCGGACCGGATAATTTAGAACAGAAAACTTTCCGACCACGAACCGCCGCTCGGAAAGAAATATCCGACATAAAACATCCCTTTTCGCTGTGCGAAAGAGGATCGCGGAGGTGAAAAACTGGTAACGGATACAGCTGCCGTCACCGCCTTCCGGGTTTATCTGACCGTTTTGCGTCCGTACAATTCGCATATGCGTTCCAGGTCTTCCGGGGTATCGACGGCGTAATTCTCCTTGTCGGTCACGGCTGCCTTGACCCGGTAACCGTTTTCCAGCCAGCGGAGCTGTTCCAGCGATTCGGCCTGTTCCAGCATTCCGGGAGGAAGTGCCGTGATCGCCCGCAGAACTTCCGACCGGTAGGCGTACAATCCGATGTGTTTGAAATAACGGTGCTTCGCCTGCCATTTTTCGGGATTTTCCATTCCCCGCAGGTAAGGGATGACCGACCGGCTGAAATAAAGGGCATAGCCGTCGGTCGAAAGCACGACCTTCGGCGAATTGGGATTGAAAATATTCTCCTGTTTCGAGAAAGGTTTTACCAGCGTGGCGATATCGGTCGAAGCGTCCAGAAAACAGGCGCAAAGCTGCCGGAGCTGTTCCGGGTCGAGAAACGGTTCGTCCCCCTGGATATTGACCGTGACATCGAAGGTTTTGCCGGTTTCTTTTTCCACACGGTCGAGCGCTTCCCGGCAACGGTCGGTGCCGCTCCGATGCGTGTCGGAAGTCATGACCGCCCGTCCCCCGAACTTCGTAACGGCCTGTGCGATCCGCTCGTCGTCCGTAGCGACGTAGCAGTCTTCGAAGATGGCCGCCGCCCGTTCGTAAACGTGTTGGATCATGGGTTTGCCGAGGATGTCCGTCAGCGGTTTTCCCGGGAACCGGGAGGAGGCGTAACGGGCGGGTATGAGTGCAAGGAACTTCATTTCATTTCGGTTTATAAAACAAAGATAGCACGGTTTTGCTAATTTTGCCGGAAACGGAAGAAAAATGTATCGAACGGTTCCCTTTATTCGGCTCGGAGATAAGCTGGGCGAAATCCTGACGGAAAATGATTCCGCGTTCCGGAGCGTTGTGAAGCGGGCAACGACCGAAAACGGCTGGTTCACGGCGGAGAACATCCGTTCGGCGTTGGATACCGTGCGGTGCCGGATGCTCGATGCCTCCCGGTTGGAAACGTGGCTCTCGAAATATCCGACGGGACCGGTGACGGTTCCCCGGAACATCGGGGTGATTATGGCGGGAAACATTCCGCTGGTGGGCTTTTTCGATTTGCTTTGCGTGCTGGTGAGCGGCCACCGCTGTTTGGTCAAGCCTTCTTCCAAAGATCGGATGCTGACGGAATATGTCACGGAATTATTGCGTGAAGCATGGCCGGAGCTTCCGGTTTTCCCTTTGGAGGACGATTCCCCGCTCGACGCGGTCATTGCCACGGGAAGCGACAACGCCAATCGTTACTTCGTCAGCCGCTACGGAAAAATTCCCCATCTGTTGCGGCGGAACCGAACGAGTGTCGCCGTGCTTTCCGGAGCGGAAACGGCGGAAGAACTGGATGCGCTCGCCCGCGACGTATTTTCCTACTTCGGTATGGGATGCCGCAACGTCAGCCGGGTTTTCGTTCCGGAAGGTTACGACGTGGAAAGGCTGTTCGGGGCACTATGCGGAGCGAAGGTTTCGCATCCGGGTTACCGGAACGCTTACCGACACCACCGGGCTTTGCTCCGGATGCGGGGAACGGAATTTCAGGACGGCGGTTTTTTTACGCTCCGGGAAAGTACGGGTTTCTCGGAGGCGTTGCCCGATATCGTTTACACCCGCTACCGGGAAAGAGACGAGGTCGAAGCATGGCTTCGTTTCAACGATGAAGGGATTCAATGCGTGGTTTCTTCGCGGGTCTCTCATCCGCGCGGAGTGCTTTTCGGCAGGACGCAACAACCCGAACTGTGGGATTATCCGGACGGGGTGGATACGATGGCGTTTTTGTTGGGTATGGAATAGGCATCTTTGTTCCGGGAAAGGGGTTTTTACAGAAAAAGAATTCCGAACGGGCACGACCATGAAAAACAAAAGCAGGGAAAATCCCTGCTTCCGGTTCGCTTTCCGGCCATAGGCAGATGGAGACGAAACCTTTTCGTTTTTGAAATTCCGTTCAGGAAAGTTTCGCTTTGAAATCTTCGTATCCGAATTTCCGCAACAGGCGGAATTTTCCGTCCGCGCTCCACAGTCCGATGGAAGGATGAGCCACACCGTTGAACGTCGTTGTCTTTACCATCGTATAGTGAATCATGTCTTCGAAGACGATCCGGTCGCCTGTTTTCAACTCCCGCTCGAACGACCAATCGCCGCAAAAGTCTCCGGCCAGACAGCTGTTTCCCCCCATCCGGTAGACCGGTTTGCCCGGCACAGGGTCCGTCGCTCCGACGATGGACGGTTTGTAAGGCATTTCCAGACAGTCGGGCATGTGGCAGGCGAAAGAAACGTCGAGCATCGCCGTCCGGAGGCCTCCGCTTTCGACGATGTCTTCCACCGTGGCTACGAGTACGCCCGTTTGCCAGGTAAAGGCGCTTCCCGGTTCCAGGATCAGTTGCAGGTGCGGGTATTTTGCTTTGAAATTCCGTAAGAGACCGACGAGGTGTTCCGTGTCGTAGTCTTTGCGGGTCATGAGGTGACCGCCTCCCATGTTCAGCCATTTCAGCCGCGGGAACAGGTGGCCGAATTTTTCCTCCACCGCCTTCAGCGTTTTTTCCAGCGCATACGAATCCGATTCGCAGAGGGTATGGAAATGAAGCCCCTCGATGCCTTCCGGAAGCCCTTCCCGCAGTTTGTCCTCCGTGATGCCCAGCCGGGAACCGGGAGAACAGGGATTGTAAAGTCCCGTTTCCACTTCCGAATATTCGGGATTGATCCGCAACCCGCAGGAAATTTCCCGAGGAAAAGCACGGACGTTTTCCCGGAACCGTTCGTACTGGTTCAGGGAATTGAACGTGATGTGGCTGCTGTATTTCAGCAGTTCCCTAAAATCCCGATCGGTGTAGGCCGGGGCATAGGTGTGGGTGAAGGTGCCCATTTCCTCGAAGGCCAGCCGCGCTTCGTTGACCGAACTGGCCGTCGTGTAGGGAATGTATTCCCGGATGATCGGGAACACGCCCCAGCCGGCGAACGCTTTCAGTGCCAGAATAATTTCCGCGCCCGAACGGTCGCGCACGTCCCGGATCGACGCGAGGTTGCGCCGGAGCGCAACCTCGTCGATGACATAACAGGGGGAAGGTATCTGTCCGTAGTCCATCGGGTCACACTTCCAGATCGACGTCGAACAGCTCCGTCCACGGCAGCCCCTGTTTGGCCAGCTCGGACAGGAACGGATCGGGATCGAATTCTTCCACGTTGAACACGCCCTGTTTTTTCCACAGGCCCTGCATGAACATCATCGCTCCCACCGTGGCCGGAACTCCGGTGGTGTAGCTGACGCCCTGTGCGCCGGTTTCCCGGTAAGCCGCCTGGTGGCTGCAGTTGTTGTAGATATAATAGGTGCGTTCTTTGCCGTCCTTGATTCCCCGGATACGGCAGCCGATGGAGGTTTCTCCGGTATAGTTCTCTCCCAGTTCGCCGGGATCGGGAAGCACCGCTTTCAGGAACTGGATGGGGACGATTTCCACCCCGTTGTACAGGATGGGGTCGATGCGTGCCATCCCGATGTTCTGAATGACCCGCAGGTGGGTCAGGTATTCCTGTCCGAAGGTCATCCAGAACCGGGCCCGTTTCAGGGTCGGATAGTTTTTGACCAGGGATTCGAGCTCTTCGTGGTAAATCACGTAGGATTCTTTCGGGCCGATGCAGGGATAAGTCAGCGGCTTGTGGATTTCGTGCGGTTCGGTCGTCACCCATTTCCCGTTTTCCCAGTAGCGCCCTTTCTGGGTCACCTCGCGGATGTTGATTTCCGGGTTGAAATTGGTGGCGAATGCCTTTCCGTGGTCGCCGGCGTTGCAGTCCACGATGTCGAGGTAGTGCATTTCATCGAAATGGTGCTTGGCCGCATAGGCGGTGAAAACGCTCGTTACCCCGGGGTCGAAGCCGCAACCGAGGATGGCCGTCAGACCTGCTTTTTCGAACTTGTCCCGATAGGCCCACTGCCATTTGTATTCGAACTTGGCTTCGTCGCGTGGCTCATAATTTGCAGTGTCCAGATAGTTCACTCCGCATTCCAGACAGGCGTCCATGATGGTCAGATCCTGATAGGGGAGTGCCACGTTGATGACGAGATCCGGTTTGAAGGAATTCATCAATTCGACCAGTTCGCCGACATTGTCCGCATCGACCTGCGCCGTTTTGATCCGGTTTCCCCCCACGGCTGCGGCGATGGCGTCGCATTTGGCCTTCGTCCGGCTGGCCAGCATGATTTCGGTGAAAACCGCCGGATTTTGCGCCGCTTTGTGGGCGACGACCGTTCCGACACCTCCGGCTCCGATAATTAAAATTTTACCCATGAATGAAATACGTTTACGAGTTGATGAAAACTGGTTTCAAAACTACAAATTTAATGATTTTAAACATTTCTCCGTATTTTTGTCCGTGAATTTACAAAGGAGCGGTTCCGGAGATATGACGGGCTTCAGAGAGATTACGGCGGCAGACGCTTCCCTTTTCAGGGAAAAACTGGGGGAAACCCCTTCGCCTCAACTGATCGGTTGCTTCGAGGCGTTTTACCTGTGGCGGGAAGTGCTGCGACTGGAGTATGCATTGCTTGATGGCGTGCTGGTTGTCCGTGCGTGGGATGGGGAAGTGCCTCGCTATTTTTTTCCGTTCGGGCAGGGGGATGCCGTGGCCGTCGTCCGGTCGCTGGCGGCCCGATCCGAAGCGGAAGGCGTTCCTTTTCTGCTGACGAAAGTGCCCGAAGGGGCCAAAGAACGGCTCGAACGGGAGCTGTCGGGTCTGTTTCTCTTTCGGAACGTCCGGGATCATGCCGAATACATTTACGAGACGGAAAAGTTCGTCACTTATCGGGGAACGGCCCTCCAACCGAAGCGGAATTTCGTGAATTACGCGAAAAAGAATTACGCCTGGAAATACGAAAACATAGAGCCCGAGAACAGAAAAGAGTGTCTGGCCTTTGCGGAGATGTTCGACGGAAACGAGAGTTTCGAGGCGGACAACGAGGCTCTGAAAACGGCCCTGCGGGAATTCGGCCGGTTGCGGCTCGACGGCGGCCTGCTGCGGGTGGATGGGCGGATTTCCGCCCTTTTCGTGTGTGCTCCCTCGGAAGACGGGCAAACGGCTGCCGGTCTTTTCCTTCGCGGCGACCACCGGATGAAGGGACTGATACCGCTCCTGTACCAGGAGTTTTTCTCGGTTCATCCCGCCTACCGGTATGTCAATCTGGCGGAAGACCTCGGCATCGAAGGGCTGCGGAAAAACAAGTTGTCCTATCAGCCGTTCCGGTTGCTGGAACTTTATGAAGGGGTCAGAAATCCGGATCGCTTCTGAGCGTATCGTACACTTCCCGGAACTCTTCCTCGTTCATCGGATAGCGCGACCAGAGGTTGTAACGGGTGCCGGGATGAATCTGCTCCACGCGCGGCATGTCGTATCGGAAGCGGTCTTCCGTGCAGCCGCAGTCCTTGAACAGTTTGATGCGGGGCGCCCGAAGGTTATACTGATGGGTGGTTTCCACTTCAAACACCCATTGCTTGTCTTTCTGTTCCATAACGTGCTGGAGCAGCAGGGTGGAATAGCGGCGGCCCCGGTGGGCGGCGGCGATGGCGATGTATTCGCAGTAGAAAAAGGCGGGATATTCCTTATAGATGATGAACCCTACGGGAAGTTCCTCCCGGCAGGGCAGCGTACAGCGGAGCATCCCTGCCCGGAGCAGGGCGATGCAGCGATCCATTTCCTGCGGCAGGTAGCCGGGAAAGGCTTCGCGGAAGGCGGTTCTGAGAAATTCGTCGTGTTCCGGATGACGGTATGCGGTAAAACGGAGCATCGTTTTGAAATTTTGCCAAAAGTATGTTTTTTTACGGGACGGAGGTAGAATATAAAGGTGCATGTGTGGCATGTGGATAAAAGCCGATACGATAAACGATTTGCCTGCGGGCATATGGGATGCCACGGTCGGCCGGGGACGGGCTTGCCTGGACAGCCGGTTGTTCCGGGTAGCCGAGGAGATGTTCCCCCGGAACGGGTTCCGGTATTTCCTGAAAACGGAAGGCGGCGAGCCGGCGGCGCTGTTCATGGCGATGCTCGGCGAGGATACTCCTTTTTTCGGTGTGGAAGGATTGGACGGGAAGGTTTTCCGCACGGCGGCGACCGGAACCCCGGAAACCACCGGATGCCATTTCTGGTACGACCCGACGCGGATGTCGATGCGGGATTTCCTGCGGGAATCGCTGACGGAGATCGCCGGTTCTGGATGGAAGTTCGATGTCGTGGTGTACCGGGATTTCATCGGGGAGGAAACGCCGTCCGCCCGGTCTGCTTTCGACGAGTTCGGGTTTCGGGCCGTGCGGGTGCTGGACGTGTCTCAACTGACAGTTCCGCAGGCTTGCGGAACGTTGGAAGAGTACGTTTCCACGTTAAAGTATAAATACCGCTATCAACTCGCGCAATACCGTGCGGCACTCGATCCGCAGCGATATGAAACCGTGACCGTGGAGGATTACCTGCCCCTCTTGGACGAGCTTTATCCGCTTTATCTGGAAGTGTGCGCCCGCGCATCGGAGTATGCGGCGGCTCCCTATCCGCCGGATTATTTTTACCGGGTCAAGGAGGCGTTCGGACGGGATGCGGTCATGGTCGTTGTGATGGATCGGTGCAGCGGAGAATATCTGGGATTCATGCTCCTGCTCTACGGAGCGGAAAGCTGCGTGCACCAATACATCGGGTTCCGGAAGATCGACGAACTGTTTTTGTGGCACAACCTGACCCTCGCTTCGGTGGGAGATGCCATCCGGAAGGGAATACGGCGCATCGATATGGGGGTGACCCATGCCGTGGCCAAACACAAGTTCGGAGCGCACAGCCTTCCGGCCTGGACGTTCGTCGCGGAAACTTCCGCCGTATTGTCGCGGCTCTCGGGGAATACCTGAAAGGAGACGTCTTCCCGAAGACGTCTCCTTTCAGCGGATGCAGGACGATTCCTGCGGATGTTCGAACCGGGAGCCTTAAAATGTCTAATGCCTGTATCCGGTAGCGATCTTTGAAAAAGACTTTCCTGCCGGAGGGTAAGGCGACAACAGAGATTCGCCTGCCACCGTATAGCAGAATTCCGTCATCGGCTTGCCGCTGCCGTCCAGCAGCCCGTAATATCCCCCGCTGTAGGCAAGCACGGCTTTTGAATCCGTGAACGGTTGCATGGAAGAGTAGGTTTTCTCGCCGGTCAGTATGTTGCCTTTCGAGTCGATCAGGCTGTATTCGTTGAGGCTGCTGTATTTGTCCTGCGCCTCGGCCACCGCTACCGAATTCACGAAATCGTCGGCGGAAAAATATTCTCCTTCGAAAGCCTTCTGCCCTTTGGTGTCGATGTAATACCACTTTCCGCCGCGCTGATCGCAAACCGGCGCGAACCCGCTGTCGTGGAACGAACCCGTGGAAGCGTACTGCGGTTCGATGATGATTTTGCCGTCCTTGTCGCACCAGCCGCACTTCCATTCGTCATCCATCCTCTTCAATATCTTGTAATTGTCGCCGTCATGTTGAATCAGCACGTACTGCGGTTCGATGACGGTGTTGCCTTTGCCGTCGATGATGCCGTAGCTGCCGTCCTGTCCCTGCACGATGATCCGGCCGTTGCGGATGCCTTCCGCCATTTCGATCTGGGTGGGGAAAAGCTGGGGAAGGAAAGGATCCTGCTTGGGCCAGAGGATATCTCGGTAAATGCATTCGACCACGATGTTCCCTTCGAGGTCTATTAATCCGTAAGTGGCGTTTCTCGCATCAATGACAGGCAACAGACCGCCTATGGCGCAAGGCGCTGCAATGCTGAATTTGCCGGGTTCGATCACCACGCGGCCTTTGGTATCGACGACGCCCGTGTTTCTTTCTGCGTTTTCAAATACGGCGACGCGTTCGGAAAAGGGATGGACGGTTCGGGCGTCGGGCAGTTCGAATGCCACATCGCCCTGGGTGTCGATAGCCTTGAGCGGGGCTTCTGCCGGGTTTTCGCACACCCAGGCCAGCCCGTTGCTGAAAAAGGTTCCGACGGCATACCGAAGGTCGCTTCCGATGGCGATTTTACCGTTTTTGTCCAGGTAGACAACACCGCGGTTGCCCCGCGCGTTGCGGACGCTTACCGCGGCCAGACCGTCCCGGAAAATATCGGCGGCCGTGCAGACCAGTTCGCGCTCGGACAATTCGGTATCCACTTCTTTTCCGTTCGAGAGGTTCAGGTACGAAAGGCGGCGGTTTTGTTCCAGCGGACAATAGCCGTTGCTTTCGTCGAACCAGGTGGATTCCGCTCCGGAACCGCCGCAGGAAGCCGCTACGATGGCGGCCGAAAGAATGGGTAGCAGTTTGTTCATGATGGATGCGGATTGAACGTTATTGTTGTCGGTTGTTCGATTTGATCGCCAGCAACAGCAGCCCTGCTATGGCTCCGATGACTCCGCATACGATCAGTATGGCGACACGCGAGGTGTCGGCTCCGAAAGCCGAAGCGAATTTGTAGTCCATGGAATTTTGAATGGAAATGCCGTAAATAACGGCCGCAACGCCTGCTATCAGCAGGAGGATGCCCAGAATCTGTTTTGCAGTCATTTTTTAAAGGTTAAAGAATTCATGTGTCCGAATATGGGTTCCGATAACGGGACACGCCTCTTCGACAGACGGCGGTTTTTTCTTTTGTTCGGGTATCGTATGAAAGTCAATGGTTTGCATATTGAAGTGTTTTCGATTTGCAGGTTCGGAAGATTATCCATATATTTCGCTAAAATTACGAACGATTAATTATTAACTACCGTCTTATGGATGATGTATGTTCCTCATCCGTAAGATGGTTTTTTATCATAGATTATGGAAATACCGAAGCGTGCGGTTTTATTACTGCTTCCCGCATTTATATTTTCATGCCGATCGACAGTTCCCGTTGCTGCCGAAGGAGAAAAGGATATCCTGTATACCTGCGTGTCGATCGATACGATCCATGTCGATATGGAGAACTCCTCGTATGCCGGTTTTTCAGGAGTCAATAATGGGGAATACTATTTTTTCGATGAGTTTTTCAATTATTATTATCCGGTTTCTATCGACGGCGTGCCGGGGACGCGTTCTATGGGATTGGGACGCGGGCCTAATGAATTGCCGATAAGGTCTCCGGTTGGGGTTGTGGCTCGCGGCGAGGATTTTATGGTGATGGGAGGTTCTTACGCTGCCTATTTGTTCAATGAGTCGCATAACCCCAATCCTCAAAGATTGAACATTAAAGTTTCGGGGCAAAAGAATTCTTACGATGCTTCGTCGGCCTATACCCTGTTCAGGGAAGTAGTTATGAGGGCGAGCGACAAGACATTCTTTTATAATATTTTAGGTAGTAACGATGCCGTGGATCCGATAGAAAAATACGATTATTTTGAAAACGGTCATTTCCTGATGAGAGTGGATATCGAAAGCGGGGAAGCTCTGCCTATGGGGGAGTATTCCGACTATTATATTAAAAATTATGCTGATATCAGACACATGATAATGACATATTATGATGTAGATAAAAAAGGTAATTTATATGTCTGTCATCAGGCCGATTCCCTGATATACGTATCCGACCGCAAATTCAAACCGGTTAAAGCTTTCGGATTCGAAGGGAAGAACATGGATACGGATTACACAAACCCATCCCCTTCGACAGCCGATTTTGAACGAGCCTATATCAATGATCTCGCCCATAAAGGTTACTACTATTGGCTTGAGTATGTGGATGAAACGGACATGACTTTCCGCAGTTACCAAAAGGGAAGCCATTCGGATAGAGACGGCCTGCAGATATACCGGGGAGCCACGCTTATCGCCGACGTGGAAGTTCCCAAGGGATTCCGTGTAGCCGGATATATAGCGCCTTACTATGTGACTCAGATCATCTGCGACGAGGATAACGAAACGATGAAATTTTATCGTTTCCGATTGGATTAATGGAAAAACGTCATGAAAAAGAATGCTCTCACTATATTTAGCGGGGTTGTTATATTCAAACGGGACTGCAAAAGAAATCTGGAACAGTAGACCGGTAGCATAAATTCTGCCTGATCTATCTGCATTTTGTCATTTTATGGCATGAACAGACGGAATGAGTTTGATTGCCGGATACTTGTTTCATTCATCCGTGGTTTTGCCGTTTTCCCGAGAGCTTTTTATATCTTTGCCGATTATATCGCAAACTGTACTAAACTAAGTGACGATGGAATTAAGCGAACAGGAACTCATTCGCCGCAATTCGCTGGCCGAGTTGCGTAAACTGGGCATCGAACCCTATCCTGCTGAAAAATACGAAGTGACGGCCACGGCTGCGGAAATCGCCGCCGGATACGATCCGGAGAAAGGGAATTTTCAGGAAGTGTCGCTGGCCGGCCGGATCATGTCGCGGCGTATCATGGGAAGCGCCTCTTTCTTCGAATTGCAGGATCACACGGGACGGATACAGGTTTACGTCAAGCGGGACGAGCTCAGCCGGGGGGAAGATACCACCCTGTACAATACCGTGTTCAAGAAACTGCTCGACATCGGCGATATTGTAGGCGTGAAAGGATTCGCTTTCATCACGCAGACCGGACAACTTTCCGTTCACTGCAAAGAACTGAAGCTGCTCAGCAAGTCGCTTCGTCCCCTGCCCATCGTCAAGGAGAAGGAAGGGCAGGTTTTCGATGCTTTCAGCGATCCGGAGATCCGTTATCGTCAGCGGTATGTAGATTTGATCGTCAATCCGCAGGTGCGGGACGTCTTTCTGAAACGGTCGAAGATCATCAACACCATGCGGGAGTTCTTCAACTCGAAGAATTACGTGGAAGTGGAAACTCCCATTCTGCAGCCCATTCCGGGCGGCGCAGCGGCGCGGCCTTTCATGACGCATCACAACGCGCTCAATATTCCGCTGTACCTTCGGATCGCCAACGAGCTTTACCTCAAAAGGTTGATCGTGGGCGGATTCGACGGGGTCTACGAGTTCGCCAAGGATTTCCGGAACGAGGGGATGGACCGGACGCACAATCCGGAGTTCACCGTCATGGAGATTTACATCGCCTATAAGGATTACCTCTGGATGATGGATTTCACGGAGGAGATGCTCGAGCGCGTGGCAACGGCTCTGCACGGTACCACGAAGGTCCGGATCGGCGAGCGGGACATCGACTTCAAGCGTCCGTTCCGCCGGGTGACCATGACCGACGCCATTCGGGAAAAAACCGGTTTCGATATCGCGGGCAAAAGCGAAGCGGAACTGAGGGAGGCCTGCAAAAAATTGAACGTGGAAGCGGACGAAACGATGGGCAAGGGAAAGCTGATCGACGCCATTTTCGGACAGTACTGCGAGGAAGACCTGATTCAGCCTACTTTCGTAATCGATTATCCGATTGAAATGTCTCCGCTGTGCAAGCGGCATCGGAACAATCCCGAACTGACCGAACGGTTCGAACTGTTCGTGAACGGAAAGGAACTGTGCAACGCTTATTCGGAGTTGAACGACCCGATCGATCAGTTGGAGCGTTTTCAGGAACAGCTGCGGCTTTCCGAAAAAGGAGACGACGAGGCGATGTTCATCGACATGGATTTCGTCCGGGCGTTGGAATACGGCATGCCGACCTGTTCCGGGATGGGGATGGGCATCGACCGGCTGACGATGTTCATGACCGACCAGCCCTCGATTCAGGACGTGCTGTTTTTCCCGCAGATGCGTCCCGAAAAGAAACCGACCGTCGATCCGGTGGAGAAATACGAAGCGCTGGGCGTTCCGGCTGCATGGGCGGAGGTTTTGCAGAAGATGGGCTACATCACGACCGAATCCCTCAAAAAGCTCTCCCCCGGTAAGCTGCATAACGACCTGTGCGGTTTCAACAAGAAAAACAAACTGGGGCTGACGCCGCCTGCGCCGGAAGAGGTCGAACGGTGGACGGCGGAAAACTGAGCGGAAAGCGACAGAAAATATATTTACGCGAATTCAAATACATTAGGAAAATGAGACAAAAAATCGTTGCCGGCAACTGGAAAATGAATACCACGCCGGCCGAAGGAGTGGGCCTGCTGAAAGGGGTAGCCGAACTGAAAAAGGAAGTGTGTGCGTGTGTCAGGCTGATCGTGGCGCCTCCCTATACGCATTTGTGCCCGGTAGCCGAAGCGGCTAAAGGCACGGGAATTGCACTGTCCTCCCAGGATTGTGCGACGGAAGCCAAGGGAGCTTATACCGGAGAGGTATCCGCTTCCATGATCGCATCGCTCGGCGTGGAATATGTCATTCTGGGGCACTCGGAACGGCGGCAGTACTACGGCGAAACCAGCGATACGCTCAACAAAAAGATGGCGCAGGCTTTCTCGAACGACCTGGCTCCGATCTATTGCGTGGGGGAAAAGCTGGAAGAACGGGAAACGAACCGTCATTTCGACGTGGTGCGGGCGCAGTTGGAAGAAGTGATTTTCAACCTGACGTCGGAACAGTTCTCCAAGGTCGTTATCGCTTACGAACCGGTGTGGGCCATCGGTACGGGCAAGACCGCTACCTCGGATCAGGCACAGGAAATGCATGCTTTCATCCGGAAAGTGCTGGCCGAAAAGTTCGGGGATGCGGCTCAGGAAACGTCAATCCTTTACGGAGGGAGCTGCAAACCGTCCAATGCGGCCGAACTGTTCGCCAAACCGGACGTGGATGGCGGTCTGATCGGGGGAGCTTCGCTGGTGGCGGAAGATTTCATTGCCATCGCCAAAAGTTTCGCCAAATAGCCGGACAGAACGGAAAGGCGCCGAAAAGGGAAGCGGAACGTTTTTCCGGAAGGGACAGGAAACGTAATATTTGCTTGAATTATACCGTATAAAGATTTCAGAATTATGAAAAATGTTTTCAGGGTATGCGTCCTGTTCCTGCTGGCGGGAGCGGTTTTCGGTTGTAAGAATTCTTCATCCAGGATGAAGCTCACCGATTACCAGTGGCTTCTCAAAACCATGTACATCAACGGCGAATCGCTGGTCATCACTGCCAACAATCCGTCCGTTGTCTTTACCGACAGCAGCCGGATCAACGGCTACGGAGGCTGCAACCGTTTCTTCGGCAACTACGAGGAAAACGGTTCGAAGCTTTCCATCCAGGTGCTGGGCGTTACGCAGGCCATGTGCCCGGATATCGAAATCGAAGACCGTTTCCTGGCGATCTTGCGCAACGTAACCACTTACGAGATTGCGGAAGAGCAGTTGGTGTTGTACGACGGGGGGAATCAGCAGCTGGCTATTTTGGCGCCCGATAAAACCAAAAACAGAGACAGAAGATGAAAAAAGCATTGTACGTGCTGGTTATCGGACTGGGGATCGGCCTGGCGTCGTGTTGCGGCTGCCGCAAGGTGAAAAGCCTGCCGATCACCGGAACGGAGTGGCAGCTGATCGAAATGAACGGTAAAGTCATCGACCGGCCGGAAGGCGGAGAGCAGTATTCGCTGCGGTTGGGAGACGACGGACGTTTCAGCGGCATGGGCGATTGCAATCGCTGCATGGGCGGCTACACGCTCGACGAAAAAAGGGACAGGATCGAATTTTCCCAGGTGGCTTCCACCCGGATGATGTGTCCGAATCAGCAGCAGGAAAACCAGTATTTCGCCATCCTGAACGATGCGCGGGGGTATAAGATCGACGGACAGTTCCTGCTGTTGCTGAACGACCAGCGCAACATCATCGCTTCGTTCAAGAACGTCGGAAACCCGGATGCCAATGCGGAGCATGTAGTACGGTAGTTACGGGAACCCGTATCGGTTTTCGGACGAATTGAAATCCGGGATATCTTCACGAAGATATCCCGGATTTTTTAAGAGGCCGGTTTTCCCTTAAGATCGTTGTGGCGAAAAGTCTACTTACTTTGTTCGAGCTGCTTGCGATGAATTTCGTCCAGCGTTTTTCCCTGATCGTCTTTCCAGATCGACCAGCCGTTGCAATTGCGTCCCACTACGATACCGGCGGCCGTGCTGGGGCTGGAAAACGTGTAATCGCTGTGAAGTACGATCCCTTCAGGGCTTTGGATCGTAAAGTTGGCTATGAATTTCTTCCTTTTTTCTTTCAGCATGAAGGAGGGTACCATGCCCTCTGCCAGAATGCTGTCCTTCAGTACGGTAAAGCCTGCTTCGCTGTAAAATCCCTTGGCGTTCGCCCCTCGGTTTTTCAAATGGAAAAGAGGACGGTTTTTGGGCTCTACCACTTCGAAAATCGGGCATCCGCTGAATGAAGCGAGCAGCTTGACGTCTTCGAAAAATTCCTCCGCACTGTCCTTCTGATGTTCCGGGAGATTGGGCGCTTTGGGCGTTTGTTCGTTGGATATCAGGGAATAGCGTTTGGCTTTACCGGCAACCCGGATGGCCAGATACTCCAGATACTGAACGTCCGCTTTGGTAAGGGCGTTGTCTTTAGCGATGAAAACCAACGCTCTCTCCCAAAAATCTTTGTTGCTGTCGTGATCCTTGACACGTTCACAGAAATTTTCGGTTTCGCCGATATAGGCATTGGGTGCCAGGTCATCCTCGTTTCCCAGTAAAATATAAAAGGCAGGCGATTTCAGTTCTTCCCTTTCCCGGATAATGCTCAGGTTGACTCTCGGTATCATGAGCATCTGGCAAATGCGGTTGCTGATAAAAACATACTGAGGCCCGTTCGCTTTTCCGTCGATCAGATATGTCGTGATGGTTTTCCCCATGATAGATATATTGGTTCGTTTGCTCGATCAATTTTCCCGCGCATATGCTCTTATCCGCCCTCGGTCGGAAAGGATCAGCGAATCGGCGGTCAGACGGACGATGCCCAGCGTGTCGGTGAATGGCAGCGTTTGTCCGTTTCCGATACTCCGGCCCATCAGCAGCAGGGTATCCGCTCCGCCGAGCGCCCAGCTTTCGTAGACCAACGTGGCCATGTTCACGGACGAAGCCGTACCGTTGCCATCCAGCCGGAATCCCTGCACCTGACCCGGCATCCCTTCGACCGGTTCCACCCACGTTCCGTCCAGCCTCCGGGAGAGGGTGTTTCCCGGAGTGACCTTCACCCGAACCGCATCGGCGACGTTTTCGGTTCCGACGGTTTCGAGCTTACCGGCGTACCATACCGTTGCGGAATCTCCGATCAGGATACCGTTAGGGGAATCCATATCGGCATTTACCGTGCTGAAAAGAATCGTGTCTCCCGCAGGCGTCGCCACGGTCAGGGTATGCATCGTGCCGTCGGCTACCGACCCGGTCACCGTTTTTTCCTGTTTGTCGTTTCCGCAGGAAGTTGTGCTCAGTATTACCAATCCCGTTGCGAGCAGAAAGGGAATCTTCGGTTTCGACATGGCTTTCAGTGTTGTATGTAAGTATCAGCCAGTCTTTCGATTTCATCGAAAGAATATTTTCGGATCAGACAGTCTCCGATGCCGTTCGGGAGAATCAGATCGACCGAATCCGCATCCTTTTTTTTGTCGCTTTTCAGCGCTTCCAGCAGCGCCGGCAGTCCCACTCCGGAGGCGGTCGGCAGCTCCATGCGTTCCAGAACAGAACGGATTCGCCGGTTGTCCTCAGGCGTAAGCAGACCGAGTCCTGCCGAAATATCGGCGATCATGCAGGCTCCGATGGCCACCGCTTCTCCGTGGATGAAATCCCGTGTGCTCTTTTCGACGGCATGGGCGAAGGTGTGCCCCAGGTTGAGTTTTTTCCGGTCGCCCGTTTCCTTTTCGTCCCGGTCTACGATCGTTTTTTTGACCCTTACGGCCCGCACGATCGCTTCCGTCAGCAACGCTTCGTCCCCACGGAAGCGGTCGAAATCGTGCCGCTCGAACAGTTCGAACAGTTCCTGATCGGCAATCAGCCCGGCCTTGATGATCTCGGCCAGTCCGGCCCGAAACTCCCGTTCGGGAAGCGTTTTCAGCAGGGCGGTGTCGCAGAGTACGAAATCGGGCTGGTTGAACGTTCCCACCATGTTTTTATATCCCTCGAAATTCACGCCGTTTTTCCCGCCCACACTGGCATCTACCTGCGCCAGCAGCGTGGAGGCTACGAATCCGAACTGCAGTCCCCGCATGTATGTGGAAGCGGCGAATCCGGCCACATCGGTGACGATGCCGCCTCCGAATCCCAGCAGGTAGGTTTTCCGGTCGGCTCCTGCGGCCAGCAGGCGCGCGTAGATATGCGCCAGCGTGTCGAGCGTTTTGTGTTCTTCTCCCAGCCCGATTTCGATGCATTCGTACCGGCTGAGCAAATCTCCGTAATATCGCATAACGTTCCGATCGGTGACGACGATCACCCGCGCCCCTTCGGGCAGGAATTTTTCCAGTTCGCCGATCACGTTTCCGATCGCCACCTTCGACATCGATCCGTCGCCGCGCCGCACTTCCAGTATCTGGTTCATACTCCGTTTCCTTCTGTAAGAATAATAGGAACAAAAGTAAAAAAATTCGGGATTAAGCATTACCTTTGTGCCCTAATATACGAAGAAAAGGATGCAAAAGATCAGAAACATTGCCATTATCGCCCATGTAGACCACGGAAAGACCACGCTGGTGGACAAGATGATTTTGCAGGGACACTTGGTGCGGAATGCGGAAAAAGCGGGAGAACTGATACTGGACAACAACGACCTGGAACGCGAACGGGGGATCACCATTCTCTCCAAAAACGTTTCGGTTAGGTATAAGGACTACAAGATCAATATCATAGATACTCCGGGTCACTCCGATTTCGGAGGCGAAGTGGAACGGGTGCTGAACATGGCCGACGGCGTTTTGCTGCTGGTGGACGCTTTCGAAGGGACGATGCCGCAGACGCGCTTCGTGCTGCAGAAGGCTTTGGCGATGGGCAAGAAACCGATCGTGGTCGTGAACAAGGTGGACAAGCCGAACTGTCGTCCGGACGAAGTGCACGAGCAGGTGTTCGACCTGATGTTCACCCTTAACGCCACGGAAGAACAGCTCGATTTCAAAGTGCTGTACGGCAGCGCCAAGCAGGGATGGATGTCCCATACGTGGAAACAGAAGACGGACAGCATCGCCCCCCTGCTGGATACCATCATCGACGAGATTCCCGCACCGAAGGTCCAAGAAGGAACGCCCCAGATGCTCATCACGTCGCTGGAATACACATCTTATATCGGACGGATCGCCGTGGGGAAGGTAACGCGCGGAACGCTCAAGGCGGGGATGCCTATTACGCTGGCGAAAAGGGACGGACAGACGATGGTCAAGACCCGCATCAAGGAACTGATGGTTTTCGACGGTCTGGGGAAGACGAAGGTGGACGAAGTGCCGTGCGGCGAAATCTGCGCTATCGTGGGCGTGGACGGCTTCGAGATCGGCGACACGATTACGGACTACGAAAATCCGGAACCGCTCGATCCTATCGCCATCGACGAACCGACGATGAGCATGCTGTTCACCATCAACGATTCGCCTTTCTTCGGGCGGGAAGGGAAATACGTCACCTCGCGCCACATCAAGGAACGGCTCGACCGGGAACTGGAAAAGAACCTCGCCTTGCGCATACGGCCGGGACAGTCGGCGGACAGTTTCATCGTCTTCGGTCGCGGAGTGCTCCACCTTTCCATCCTCATCGAAACGATGCGCCGGGAAGGATACGAATTGCAGGTAGGGCAGCCGCAGGTCATCATCAAGGAAATCGACGGCAAGAAATGCGAGCCGGTGGAGGAACTCATCATCGACTTGCCGGAGGAACATTCGGGCAAGGCCATCGAGCTGGTCACCAAACGGAAGGGGACGCTGGTCAACATGGAAACGGTGTATGACCGGACGCGGCTCACGTTCGATATTCCGTCGCGGGGCATCATCGGGCTGCGGAGCAACATGCTGACCGCCACGGCGGGGGAAGCGGTCATGTCCCACCGGCTGAAAGGCTTCGAGCCTTACAAGGGAGAAATCGAACTGCGCATCAACGGTTCGCTGATTTCGATGGAAACGGGGCAGACTTACGCCTATGCTATCAACAAGCTGCAGGATCGGGGAACGTTCTTCATATCGCCGGGCGAGGAAATCTATTGCGGACAGGTGGTCGGAGAGAATACCCGCCCCGACGACATCGCCATCAACCTGACCAAATCCAAGAAGCTCACCAACATGCGGGCCAGCGGTTCGGACGAAAAGACCAACATCGCTCCGCCGCGGGTGTTTTCGCTGGAAGAGGCCCTGGAATACATCAAGGAAGACGAATACGTGGAAGTGACCCCGAAGTCGATCCGGCTGCGGAAAATTCTGCTGAACGAGAACGACCGCAAACGGGCCGCGAAATAATTCGGTTCCGTGTTTCCGCGAAACGGTTTCGGAAACTACGGTTGACAGATAAAAAAACGGGAAGGCGTGCAGGGCCTTCCCGTTTTCGGTTCACCCGGCAGAAGTCGCCGTACCGGGTTTCGATGCATGACTCCCGGGAAACGGTGTCTTTGCAATTTCATCGACCCTTTCGGTTTCCGGTGCGGATCGGGCGGCGGATGAAACGGCGGGCCAGAACATTCGTGTTCCCGTTCCGGCACGGGCTGCCTGTCCATACTGTTATTTTCATCGCTTCCGTTTCGATCCGACAACGGAAAGCTTCGACGCATTTTCGTTGCTGTTCTTGAAAAATAACATTCGGAATTTATTTTCCCACACCGATTTCTTTCAGCCACCTTTCGACGCGCGGAGCGGCTGCGGCTACCGAGCTGCCGTTCACGGCCAGCCCCTTGAGTAGCGTGGCTGTGGGACAAAGCCGCTTTACCGCCGTTTCGCAGTGTGCCATGCCTCCGCCGCCATGGGTCACGAAAGGCACGAGGGTGTTTCCGGTAAAATCTCCGCTCGACAGGAATGCTGCCACCGGAGGCGCAATCGTGTTCCACCAGTTCGGCGAGCCGATAAAAATCACGTCGTATGCTGCCAGGTTCTCCGGCATGGCTTTCAACGCAGGTTTTTCATCGTTGCCGATTTCTCGTTTTGCACGATCCAGCACGCCCTGATAGTCGGACGGGTAGGCATCCCGTACTTCGATCCCGAAGAAGTCGGCTCCCGTCGCCTTTCGGATTTGTTCGGCTACCGTGCGGGCATTGCCGCTGTAGGAAAAACAGGCTACTAAAATTTTCATGGGTTGGTTCGTTTCCTGTGCCTTTGTCCCGGCCAGGGATAAACAGGCGGTTAAGACTAAAAAGATTTTTTTCATCGGACGGTTCGGTTGGATTCGGTTTCCTTTTTCCTTGCGTCCCATGCCGGAAACGGAGTTTTCGATTCGGTGTCGGAAGGGGAGGAAATGTCCGTAGTTGGCGCTCTCCGTATTTTTACCGTTTCACGGCCTCGGCGTATTCTTCATCGCTCACCCTTTCGAGCCAGGTATTTTCGTTGGTCGCCGGGTTGCATTCCACGGCTATGTGCGAAAACCATTCGTCCGGCGCGGCTCCGTGCCAGTGTTCCACGCCGGGTGCGATTTCGACCACGTCGCCCGGAAGCAGGCGGCGCGCCGCTTTGCCCCGTTCCTGATAATACCCCGTGCCTCCTACGGCGATCAGAATTTGTCCGCCCGTGTGCCGGTGCCAGTTGTTACGGCAGCCCGGTTCGAACGTAACGTTGAACATCGGTACGTTCAGCGACGGGTTTGCGGTCAGGGGCGCCAGCCACGATTTTCCCGTGAAATACTGTTCGAATCCCGTGTTTTCTTTCCCGACCGGGAAAACGCTGATTTTCGGTACTTTCGTTTCCATCTCTTGAGCATTTAGGTTGCCTGCGGCGATCGGTACGATCGGTAGCACGGCAAAAATTATTTTTAAGATACGTATCATCCCTTTTAAATATTTCGGGTTCATCTTATTTGTCGAATTTGTTCTGTCCGACGCAATTGTGTGCGGAAACCGCCAAGCTTTTCGGACTTTGATCTTTCTCCGCTTCGATGTAAAGGTAGGGCGATACAGGCCCTTGTCCGGTAGACGAATCCCCGGAAAAAATACCCCGATTACGGAATTTTTATTTTTGACATTTCGGCCGGATCGTTCCGGGAGCTGCGTATAGGTGGGATAGCCGGCGTTTCTTCCGGCCAAAGAGGGACGTTCGGAAAAAATGGATCAGAAAACCTGTCGGGCGATGCTGACCGTGTTATCGCTTTTCCCCATCGTGTAAAAGTGGATCACCGGAACTCCCGCGGCCTTGAGTTCCCGCGCCTGCATGATGGCCCATTCGATACCGACCCGGCGCACCTCGGCGTTGGTCTTGCAGCGCGTGACTTCCGTTGCTAGCGCTTCCGGCAGGTCGACGTGGAATATTTGCGGCAACAGGGTGAGCTGCGTTTTCGTGGAAAAGGGTTTCAGCCCCGCCACGATGGGAACCGTAATCCCTGCTTCCCGGCACTTTTCCACGAAGGCGAAATATTTGGCGTTGTCGAAAAACATCTGGGTGACGATGTATTCCGCTCCGGCATCCGTCTTTTCCTTCAGGTAAGCGATGTCCGCGGTCAGGTTGGGAGCCTGCGCGTGTTTTTCCGGATAACCGGCCGCTCCGATGCAGAAGCGGGTGGGGTGGCAATTCTCGATTTCCGAATCGGCATACCGTCCCTGATTCATGTTGCGGATGTGTCGGATCAGGTCGATCGCATGGGCATAGCCTTCCGGATGGGGCCGGAAGGCGTTTTCCCCTTTCAAACCGTCTCCCCGCAGGGCCAGCACGTTTTCGATCCCCAGGAAATCCATTTCAATCAGGGCGTCTTCCAGATCGAACCGGGAAGACCCTCCGCAGATCAGATGAGGCACCGCCTCGATGCCGTATTTGGCCATGATGGCGGCGGAAATCCCGATCGTGCCGGGACGTTTGCGCACGATTCTCCGTTCCATCAGTCCGTCGGCACGTTCTATGTACTTGACATCTTCCCGGTGATAGGTGACGTTGACGTATGCGGGATCGAATTCCCTGAGGGCGTCGATCGTGTCGTAGATGGCGCCGATGGTTTCCCCTTTCAGCGGAGGAAGCAGCTCGAACGCGAAACGGGTTTTGCCTGCGCAGACGGCTCGGTCGATGATGTCGATAACCTTCATGTACGGTACGGATTACGCTACAAATGTAGCTGTTTTGGAGAAATGACGAAATGTGTTTTTAAACTTTTTGTTAATTTTGAATAGGCTAAAGGATGGAGCTTGCGTTTTTGCAACATCATGTGAATTGAACGCAAGTTTGGCGTGCGGAATCGGGCCGCCGGCAAATCGGTCAGGATCAGGCGACTTGTCGTTGTTTTCTTTATAACGCATCGGAAGAGTACGTTCGGGAAGCGGAAAAATACAAAAAAACTTTATCTTTAGTCGGTAAAAAAGAAAGGTATGGAATATACCGAAAAGGACGAAAAGCAGATCGGGAAACTGGGGGAAGCGTTGTTCGAATCTTGCCGGAAAATCTGCAAGCAGGAGAGCGACATGGAGTTGATCCGGAAGGCTTTTTATTTTGCGAAGGACGCTCACAAGGGGGTACGGCGCAAGTCGGGCGAACCTTATATCCTGCATCCGGTTTCGGTGGCGCTCATCGTGGTCAACGAGATCGGGCTGGGGGTGAAGTCGGTCGTGGCCGCCCTGATGCACGACGTGGTGGAGGACACCGATTACACCGTATCGGACATCGAACATTTTTTCGGGGAGAAGATCGCCCGGATGGTGGACGGGCTGACCAAAATGTCGGAAGTCTTTTTGTCCGACGTGGGGGATGAAACGTCCAAGCAGGCGGAGAATTTCAAGAAGATGCTCCTGACGCTTTCGGACGACGTGCGCGTGATCATCATCAAGATCGCCGACCGGCTGCACAACATGCGGACGCTAGGATCCATGCCGGCCCACAAGCAGATGAAGATCACCAGCGAAACCATTTACCTGTTCGCTCCGCTGGCCCATCGGCTGGGGCTTTATTCCATCAAATCCGAACTGGAAGACCTGAGCCTGAAATACCGTTTCCCGGACGACTACAAATACATCCGGGACAAGATAGCGGCGACCGAATCGACCCGCAGACAGTACATCGACCGGTTCAATGCCCCGATCATCGAGGCGCTGAAAGCCAACAACATCGACTTCGAGATTTCCGGTCGGGTAAAATCCGTTTATTCCATCTGGCGGAAAATGCAGCGCAAGGGAATCGGGTTCGATGAGATTTACGACATTTTCGCCATCCGGATCGTGTTCAAGCCTTCGCCTCTCATTCCCGAAAAATCCCAATGCTGGCATATTTATTCGCTGGTAACGGACATTTACAAGCCGAAGCCCGACCGGATCCGGGACTGGGTGAACATCCCGAAGGCCAACGGGTACGAAGCTCTGCATTGCACGGTCATGGGACCGGACGGGGAATGGGCCGAAGTGCAGATCCGTTCGCAGCGGATGGAAGAAATCGCCGAACGCGGGTTCGCCGCCCACTGGAAGTACAAGGAGGAGATGCTGAGCCGGGGAGCGGACGGGGAGCTCGACCGGTGGATCAAGCAGGTGAGGGAGGCGCTGAACAGCCCCACCGAGAATGCCGTGGAATTTCTGGACAATTTCAAGCTCAGCCTCTATGCTTCCGAGATCGTCGTCTTCACGCCGAAAGGGGATCAGCGGACGCTTCCGCAGGGAGCCACGGCGCTCGATTTCGCTTACGACATCCACTCCAAGATCGGAAACAGCGCGGTCGGGGCGAAGATCAACCACCGGATCGTTTCCATTTTCACCCCGATCGGTTCGGGGGATCAGATCGAGATCATCACGTCCAACAACGTGACGCCGAAAGTGGAATGGCTGGAACACGTGGTGACGGCGAAAGCCAAAAGCTCGATCAAGAATTTCCTGAAAAAAGACAAGCTGAACAACATCGAGCGGGGAATGATCCTGTTCGAGGAAAAGATGCGCGAATTCGGCATTCAGCCCAGCGCCCGCGTGTTCCGCAAATTGCTGCCTGCCTACGAGAGTACGAACAAGGACGAATTTTACAGCAAGCTGGGCGCGGGCATCATCAACCTCGACGGGGTGGAAAAGGTGCTCCGGCAGAACGCCGCCAGCAAGATGATCAAATACTGGTCGCTTCAGTTTCCCAATCCGTTCAAACTGCTGGGCGGAGGGGGTCAGGAGAAAAAGAAAATGCCCGAAGGGCCGCTTCTGCTCAAGGACGACGATATCAAATTTTCGATCGCCGAGTGCTGCAGCCCGATCCCCGGCGATCAGGTGGTCGGTTTCAAGGACGATGCGGGGCACATTACCGTGCACAAGCGCAGTTGCAAGGAGGCGGTCAGACTTGCCGCTCAGCACGGGGAGAACATCGTTCCCGCGCAATGGTCGAGTTTCAAGGCGGTCTCTTACCTGACGCACATCGAACTGCGGGGAATCGACCGGATGGGGATCATGCTCGACATGGCCAAACTGATTTCCGAGGAAATGAACATCAACATTCGGGAACTCAAATTGCAGAGCCACGACGGAATTTTCGAAGGCGTACTGAGCCTCTACGTGAAGAGCATCGACGACCTGAAGACCATCATGGCGCGGCTGGGAAAAATACGCGGGATCGAAAAAGTGCGGCGGATCGAGGCTTATAACGAATAGGCGGAAGACGGTAATTTTTAAACTCGAACGATATGGCTACGATATTTACGAAGATCATCCGGGGAGAGATTCCTTCCTACAAGGTGGCGGAGGACGAGAACTATTACGCTTTCCTGGACATCAATCCGATGGCGGAAGGGCATACGCTGGTGGTGCCGAAGAAGGAGGTGGATTACATTTTCGATCTCGACCCGGATACGCTCGGGGGCATGATGCGTTTCGCACAGCAGGCGGCCGGGAAGATCAAAAATGCCATGGGGTGCAAGCGGGTCGCCGTGGTCGTATTGGGGCTGGAAGTGCCGCATGCGCATATCCATTTGATTCCTCTGAATCGGGAAAGCGACATCGATTTCCGAAAACCCAAACTGAAACTTTCCCCCGAGCGGTTCACCGAAATAGCGGACAAAATCGCCGGAGCACAGTAATTTTCGGGTTCGATCCTACGGCTTCAATAACCGGCGGAATAAGAGAGCGGCAGAGAGCCGCTCTTTTTGTTTCGTATTTTTGCGTTTTCGGATATTTTCGTATTTTAGCCTTTCATAAATTTTCGGAACCCACAAACTGTTATTTCGATATGAAAAAAATCCGTTTTCAACAGATGTTGACATTCTTGGGCGTATGGTGTTGTGCCGCTCTTTTAGGCGGAACTCTGCCGGTGACGGCTCAAAAGAGACCGGCGCCCGTGCCGCTGCTGCATGCGGTGCAGGGAAAACCGGTTTATGAAAAAGATTCGTTGGGAAACCGCATCCCCGATTATTCGTACAGCGGTTACCGGCTTTCCGAAGTTCCGATCCCGACGGTCGAAAATAAAATCGTGGTCGGAACGATGGACGGCGATGCCACGAATCGGATTCAGGCCGCCATCGATTATGTTGCGGGTTTGTCCCCCGACGCTTCCGGATTCCGGGGTGCCGTGCTGCTGGAACCGGGAACGTTCCGGGTAAGCAGACCGCTGCGGATCGATGCTTCGGGTGGGGTGCCGTGCTGCTGGAACCGGGAACGTTCCGGGTAAGCAGACCGCTGCGGAT
>CAMLTW010000009.1 GCA_946486375.1 uncultured Rikenellaceae bacterium | reverse complement strand
GCGGCCGTAAAGATGCAAAAGCGCTACGGTTCCCCGCCGGCAGAAAGTTCCCGGTCACCGTTGCCTTATGCTGAACCGAGCAGGCGAAAGCCTGCGAGCCTCACTGACCGTAGCCCGCAGTCAGCTGTAAGGCTGGTGCGGATCAAGCGGAGGGAAGTAGCATTAGCGGCAAAGCCGCGACGTGAGCGTCTCAGCCAAGCACGAAACAGGGCTTGCCCCGTCGCTGACGCTCCTTGGGATGACGTGGGGTAGCGGGGGTGCGGAAAGGTGAAAAGAAACCGTTTCCCTTGCGCTGTCTTGAAGAACTTTCAACCGAAAACGTTAACTTTGTTCCCGGAAGAATGGATACGCTGTTACTGATATTGGCGATTTTGTGCGGACTGGTCGGAATGATCGGGAGCATCGTTCCGGTGTTGCCGGGGCCTCCCTTGAGCTTTATCGGTCTGTTGCTGGCACGGTGGAGCGGCTACGGGAACTTTTCCGACCGCTTTTTGCTGGTCTGGGGGATCGTCACGCTGGCGGTTACGGTGGCCGATAACTTCCTGCCGGTCTGGATGACCAAAAAGGGAGGCGGTTCCCGCATGGCTGTCCGCGGATCGCTGGCCGGGCTGCTGGTCGGGATGGTTTTCTTTCCTCCCTTCGGTCTGATCCTTGGAGCGTTCGTCGGAGCCTTTCTGGGAGAATTGTACCACGACAGCCGGGATGCGTCCAAAGCTTTCCGGGTCGCCTTCTATTCCTTCGTCGCCTTTCTGGTGGGTACCGGAGCCAAACTGATCGTTTCCGCCGTCCTTCTTTTCTACATCGTGAGATCGCTTTTCTGAGTCGTATCCCCTCCGCAGCAGGAAAATGCCTGATTTTTTGGCGGTAAAGCCCAAAAAGAAAGGGGCGTTTTTTTTATTCCCGAAAAAATCCCTATCTTTGCAAGCCCGTTTATATGGGGTATTGGATCACAATTAATAACATGTATTAACTTTTTAATCGTAAACAAAGTGGAGTCATTAAGCTACAAGACGATTTCCGCAAACGCTTCGACCGTCCAGAAAGAATGGATCGTGATCGATGCGACCAATGCGGTATTGGGTCGGCTTGCTTCCCAGGTGGCGAAGATCCTGCGGGGCAAGCATAAGGCGAACTACACTCCTCACGTGGATTGCGGCGACAATGTCATCATCGTCAACTGCGAGAAAGTGAGGCTTACGGGCAAGAAATTGACCGACAAGCTGTATGTTCGTCATTCGGGGTATCCCGGTGGACAGAAATTCACGCCGGCGGCGGATTATCTGGCGAAGAAGCCCGATTTTCTGATCCGGAAGGCCGTGAAGGGGATGTTGCCTAAAAACCGGCTGGGGGCGGCGCTGCTGACCAACCTGAAGGTCTATGCGGGCGCGGAACATCCGCACGCGGCACAGAATCCGAAGGCCCTTAATTTAAATGAAATCAAATAATGAGTACGGAAGTTGTAAATACCGTCGGACGGAGAAAGGCGGCGGTAGCCAGAGTATACGTGAAGCCCGGTAAGGGAGAGATCACCATCAACGAAAGGCCTTTGGAAAACTACTTTCCGCTGGAAATTTTCCAGTACGTGGTCAAACAGCCGTTGCTGGTGACGGATAATGTCGCTACCTACGACATCGCCATCAACATGGACGGAGGCGGAATCAAGGGACAGGCGGAAGCCGCACGTCTCGGCATCGCCCGGGCGCTTTGCGAAATCGACATCGAAATGCGTCCCGTGCTGAAGAAGAACGGATTCCTGACCCGCGATGCGCGCGAGGTGGAACGGAAAAAGCCGGGTCGTCCGAAAGCGCGCCGGAGATTCCAGTTCAGCAAACGTTAGTATTGTCGTTGTTTTTTGCACAGTGTCGGTCGAATCCGAAAAAACGTTCGGGATCGCCGTTCATCGGAACGGGAAGGCAGGAGAGGGAGAGAGAACGGAATGGTGCTGCCCGGATGTTGCCGCACTGCGGAAAAATCGGAGGGATTGCCCCGGCCGTCGGGCCGTCGGTCACTACCCTGCGATTGACGAAAGAGTTTAAAAGATTTTAAAGATCGAAAAAAAAATGCCGAGAACAGATTTTAATGCATTGTTGGAAGCGGGTGTACATTTCGGACACCTCAAAAGAAAGTGGAATCCCAAAATGGCTCCGTATATTTTCATGGAAAAGAACGGGATTCACATCATCGATTTGCATAAGACGGCCGTCAAGCTGGACGAAGCGGCCGCTGCCCTGAAGCAGATCGCCAAATCGGGCCGCCGCGTGCTGTTCGTAGCCACGAAGAAGCAGGCGAAGGAAATCGTTTCCGAAAAGGTGGCCGCCGTAAACATGCCGTATGTGACGGAACGGTGGCCGGGCGGAATGCTGACCAATTTCCCGACCATCCGGAAGGCCGTGAAGAAGATGGCCACCATCGACAAGATGGCCACCGACGGCACGTTCGACAATTTCTCGAAGCGGGAAAAGCTCCAGATCAGCCGCCAGCGGGCCAAGCTGGAAAAGAACCTGGGGTCTATCGCCGACCTGACGCGACTCCCTGCGGCTTTGTTCGTGGTGGACGTGCAGAAGGAATCCAACGCCATCAAGGAAGCGAAGAAATTGAGCATCCCGGTGTTCGCCATGGTTGATACATGTTGTGATCCGACAGATATAGACTATGTAATTCCGGCGAACGACGATGCTTCGAAATCCATCGACCTGATCGTGGACGTGGTGACGGCCGCCATTCAGGAAGGCCTGACCGAACGGAAGATCGAAAAGGAAAAGGATGCCGCTGCGGCGGAAGCCAAAGGTGCGGCTGCCGGACGGGAAAAGGGAGCCAGACCGGCGCGGGCGCGCAAATCGGCGGCTGAAGCGGTGGAAATTCCGGAACAGGACGGTGCGACCGGCGCGGAAGAAGCCGCCGGAGAAGCTGCGGCAGAGTAATTGTTTGAGTGTATTACCGTATAATTTAAGGAGACGTTATGGAAATCAAAGCGGCCGATGTCGCCAAGCTTCGCAAGATGACGGGCGCCGGCATGATGGATTGCAAGAAGGCCCTTCAGGAAGCGGAAGGCGATTACAATAGAGCCCAGGAAATCATCCGGGAAAAAGGGAAACTGGTGGCCAGCAAACGGGCCGACCGGGATGCCACCGAAGGATGCGTGACGGCGAAAGTGCTGGACGACAAGAAGAAAGCCTACATGCTTTGCCTGGCTTGCGAAACCGATTTCGTGGCCAAGAACGCTGAATTCATCGCTTCCGCCAACCAGATTCTGGACCTGGCGGTGAAAGCCGATGCCGCCGACCTGGAAGCGCTGAAAGCGGTGAAGGTGGACGGCGGTCAGACCGTCGCCGACCTGGTGACCGAAAAATCGGGTCAGACGGGCGAGAAGGTGGAACTGGTTTACTATGGCCGGATCGAAGCTCCGTTGTGTGTGGCGTACATCCACATGAACAACAAGCTGGGCGCGATGATCGGTTTCAATCGGGAAGTGCCGGCCGAGGTGGCCAAGGACGTGGCCATGCAGGCTGCGGCGATGGCTCCGGTGTCGATCAGCCGGGAAGACTGCCCCGCGGAAGTGATCGAGAAGGAACGCCACATCGGGCGCGAACAGGCCCGGTTGGACGGCAAGCCGGAAGCGATGCTGGACAAGATCGCGGAAGGAAAGGTCAACAAGTTCCTGTCCGAAAACACCCTGCTGAATCAGCCGTTGGTGAAGGACAACAAGACGACGGTGGGCGCTTTCATCAAGAAAGCCGATCCGGAAGCGACCGTTGTGGCTTATCAGCGGTTCTCGCTGAACGATTAGCGGTCGGCTTGGTATCATAAGTTGCGGATTTCTCTCTTCGGGAAGAAGGGAGGATCGAGAAAAAGGGATTCCCGGAAGGCGGGAGTCCCTTTTTGCATGAGGGCCGTCGGGAGCGAAAACGCCCGGCCCGTTTTCGGAACGGCTCCGGGGATTCCGGCAGAAGTTTCCGCGATTCCCCTATCTTTGCGAAAAAGTAAAACGAACGGGATGGAAGACAGAACGACGGAAGAACGATTGTGCGGACTGATCGCCGAAGAACTGGCACTGGATGCCGGACGCGTCAGGGGATGCGTGAAACTGTTGGAAGGAGGGGCTACGGTGCCCTTCGTCAGCCGTTACCGGAAAGAGGCGACGGGGGGAATGGACGAGGTGGAAATCGGGAAGGTGAAGGATGCGTGGGGGCGGCTGCTCGAACTGGTCAGGCGCAAGGAAACGGTGCTGGCCACGATCGACGGACAGGGAAAACTGACGGAGGAGCTTCGACGGAAAATCGAGGCCTGTTGGGATGCCGTCCGGCTGGAGGATATCTACCTGCCGTACAAACCCCGGCGCAGAACCCGTGCGACGGCCGCCCGCGAAGCGGGACTCGAACCTTTGGCTGCACTGCTCATGCGGCAGGACGGGAGCCTGCCCGAACGGACGGCGGAAAAGTTCGTGAAGGGGAAGATCGCCGATGCGGAGAGCGCTTTGGCGGGCGCCTGCGACATCGTTGCGGAATGGGTCAGCGAAAACGAGCGGGCGCGGAACTTCGTGAGGCGCAAGTTCGCCGCCGAAGCGGTCGTGACTTCGACGGCGGTCAAAGGGAAGGAGACGGAAGGAAACAAGTATGCCGATTATTTCGCCTTTTCCGGGCCGCTGCGCCGGATGCCTTCCCATCGGTTGCTGGCCCTGTTCCGGGGAGCAGCGGAAGGTTTTTTGCGCCTTTCCGTTTCTCCGGAGGACGAACCGGTGCTGGAACACCTCGAGCGCATGTTCGTGCGGGGAAATTCTCCGGCCCGGCCCTGTGTGGAAAAGGCGGTCGGGGACGGATACAAACGGCTGCTGAAGCCTTCCATCGAAACGGAAACGATGGCGGTCGCCAGGGAAAAGGCCGACGGAGACGCCATCCGGGTATTCGCGGAAAACCTGCGCCAGTTGCTGCTGGCTTCCCCATTGGGCGGAAAGCGGGTGCTGGCCGTCGATCCGGGTTTCCGGACGGGCTGCAAGGTGGTCTGTCTGGATGCGCAGGGCAACCTGCTGCACAACGAAACGATTTATCCCCATCCGCCGCGGAACGAGGCATCGCAGGCCCTGAAAAAGCTCGGCGCGCTGATCGAAAGTTACCGCATCGAAGCGGTGGCCGTCGGGAACGGCACGGCCGGACGGGAAACCGAGCAGCTTTTTCGGCGGATGCGTTTCGACCGGGAGGTGAAAATATTCATGGTCAGCGAGGACGGCGCTTCCGTTTATTCGGCTTCCCCGGTGGCACGGGAGGAATTCCCGGACTACGACGTTACGGTGCGGGGAGCCGTTTCCATCGGACGCCGTCTGATCGACCCGCTGGCGGAGCTGGTCAAAATCGACCCCAAATCGATAGGTGTGGGACAGTATCAGCACGACGTGAATCAGACGCGGCTGAAAGAGGCGTTGGATGCGGTGGTCGAAAGCTGCGTGAACCGGGTGGGGGTGAATGTCAATACCGCTTCCAAGCACCTGCTGGCCTATGTTTCCGGACTGGGGCCTTCGCTGGCGGCGGGCATCGTGGAATACCGGAAGGCGAACGGCGGTTTTCGCAGCCGGGCTGAACTGAAAAAGGTGCCCCGGCTGGGGGCGAAGGCTTTCGAGCAGTGCGCCGGGTTTCTGCGCATTCCGGGAGCGGAATATCCGCTCGATAACAGTGCCGTGCACCCGGAATCCTACGCGCTCGTGGAACGGATGGCCGCCGACCGGGGGGTGACGGTTGCGGGTCTGTTGGCGGACAGGGCCTTGCAAAAGCGGATCGTCCCCGAACATTATGTGTCTGCGAAGGTGGGACTGCCGACCGTCCGGGACATTCTGGACGAACTGGCCCGTCCGGGGCGCGATCCCCGTGCGGAGGCGGCGGAATTCGAGTTTGCGGACGTCCATACCCCGGACGATCTCCGGGAAGGAATGACCCTGCCCGGCATCGTGACCAACATCACCGATTTCGGGGTTTTCGTGGACATCGGGGTGAAACAGGACGGTCTGGTGCACATTTCCCAACTGGCGGACCGGTTCGTGTCCAACCCGGCCGACGTGGTGAGGCTCCGTCAGCCGGTGGCGGTGCGCGTCCTGTCGGTGGATCGGACGCGTAACCGGATCAGCCTGAGCATGAAGGGAACGGGAGAAAAGCCGGCCTGAACCGGTCGTGTCCGCATTGGTTTCGGGGCCGGGAGCGTCGTTTCCAAAAGTGCGTATATTTTGTAAGGAAGCCGGAAGGCGTCGGAACGATGATCCGGCGGCGCTTCCGGTTTTGCCGTTTTTCCGGCGGCGGGGCGGACGCGGATCAGTTTTCCGGACGTTTCGTTTCGGCCTTCTTTCTGTCGGGTTTCGCCAGAATCGTAAAAAAATGTAAGAATTCGCTTTTTAATCTTATTCTAATAGGATTTGTTTGCTTTCCGTTTTCAAATTCATCAAATTTGTAAAGCCGGAGTGCGTCCCGACCGGAACACCGAAGGCTCAACCTGAAACAATCCTAAATTTAAACCTGAACAATGAAAAGAAATTTACTGACACTGAGGACGTTGTTCCTGTCGGTTTTGTGCGTGGGGATCGCCTTCGGGGCGGTGGCGCAGAAGCGGAAGCAGGCTCCCGTGTCGCGGGAGCGGGTGCTCGAGACCATGAAGCGGGCTACCCGGTTCATGATGGACACGGTAAGCTACCGGGGAGCGTTCGTGTGGAATTACCTGCCCGATTTCTCCCGCAGCTGGGGCGAAATGGAGGCCAAACCCACGATGGGATGGGTGCAGTCTCCTGGGACGCCCGGCATCGGACACCTGCTCTTGGATGCCTACCATGCCACGGGAGACGAATACTATTACGAAGCGGCGGAAAAGGTGGCCGGTGCCCTGATCTGGGCGCAGTTGCCGTGCGGAGGATGGAACTATTGTTTCGACTTCGCGGGAGAGGCTTCCCTGAAAGACTGGTACAACACCATCGGAAAGAACGGCTGGCGGCTGGAAGAGTTTCAGCATTATTACGGCAACGCCACCTTCGACGATGCGGCTACGCCGGAAGCGGCCAATTTCATCTTGCGGATGTATGTGGAAAAATACGATCCCAAGTATAAGCCCACTTTGGACAAGGCCATCGGCTTCGTGCTGGAAAGCCAGTACCCGATCGGCGGCTGGCCGCAGCGCTATCCGTTGCGTTACGAGTTCTCGCATCACGGCAATCCGGACTATTCTTCCTACATCACGCTGAACGACGACGTGATGGAAGAGAACACCGATTTCCTGATCCGCTGCTATCAGACGCTGGGCACCCAGAGCATCATGGATCCGATCATCCGGTCGATGAACTGCATGCGCATCCTGCAGCAGGGCAAGCCTCAGGCCGGCTGGGCGCTTCAGTACACGCTCGATCTGGCTCCGGCAGGGGCGCGGACGTACGAACCGGGGGGACTTTCTTCGCACGGTACCGCCAGTTGCATCGCCAAAATGATGGAATACTACCGGCTCACCGGCGACAGCAAGTACCTGATGGGGATTCCGGATGCGCTCGATTTCCTCGAATCCATCAAGTTGCCTCCCAGCGAGGTGGCCAAGACGGGGCGGACGCTCGGCGAAGGGCTGATCATGTGTCCGACCGTCGTGGAATGGAAAACCGGCAAGCCGCAGTACGTGCATCGCCGCGGATCGAACGTGGTGAACGGAGAATATTACGTGGATCAGAACCTGGAGCATGTGATCGGTCATTACGGCTCGGTACGGGTCATCAACATCGCCGATCTGCGCAGGCGGTTCGAGGAAATCCGGAAAATTCCGGTGGAAGAACTGACCAAGGGATCGCCGTTGCTGGAAAAAGGGCTGGTGGAACTGCCGAAGTATTTCACCCGCGGCCGCGGAGGAGCCATGACGGAACAGCAGGTGGCGGAAGTGCTGGCCGCTTTGAACAGCCGGGGCTACTGGCCGACGCCGCTTCGTTCGACCTCCAATCCCTACATCGGAACCGAAGGCGCGGAAGTAGTGACGCCGGGGGATTATTGCAGCACCCATGTGGGGGACAAGTTCGATACTTCGCCTTATTCGGCGAAGGAACCGGTCGAAGGGATTTCGACGCAGACCTATTTGCAGAATATGTTTGGGCTGATCCGTTACCTGGATGCCGAGCGGCAGTAGCCATGCTTGGTATACGAGGGACGGGAAACCCCTATTCTTAAATTACCCACCATTCTTTTGTGCGGATTAACTATCCCGGTTTCGGGGTAGTTAATCTCGTATAAAAGGATACCCAAACTTTAAAAAATGATACGAAGTATTAAGAAAATGAGCATTCGGGCGCTGGCTCTGCCGGTTTTGCTGACCGTTGCGGGAGGGGTTTCCGCCGCGAAAAAGAACGAGCCCGCGCTGGACGGCCGGGTGCTGGCCGCCATGAAAAAGGCGACGACCTTTCTGGTCGAAAAAGTGAGTTACCGGGGCGGTTACCTCTGGAACTACGCCCCCGATTTTTCCCGCGTCTGGGGCGAATTGGAGGCGAAGCCCACGATGATGTGGATCGAGCCGCCCGGAACCCCGGCCATGGGGCATCTTTTTCTGGACGCCTATCATGCCACGGGGGACGAATACTATTACCGGGCGGCGGAAAAGGCCGCCGAAGCGCTGATCTGGGCGCAGCTCCCGTGCGGAGGGTGGGCCTACATGGCCGATTTCGCGGGAGAGGCTTCCCTCAGGGACTGGTACAAAAGGGTGTACGACGGATACCGATGGCCCGCGCAGGAACATTCCCACTATTACGGGAACGCCACCTTCGACGACGGAGGAACCGTGCAGGCGGGGGAACTGCTGCTTCGGATGTATCTGGAACGGAACGATCCCAAGTTCAGGCCCGCTTTGGAGAAATTCATCGACTTCGTGCTGGAAAGTCAATATCCCATCGGCGGCTGGCCGCAGCGTTATCCGCTCCGCCACGATTTTCCGGAAGGCCCCGACAAGGAAGACTATTCTTCGTTCATCACCATCAACGACGGCGTCCACACGAACAACATCCATTTCCTGATCGAATGTTACCACACGCTCGGCGAACAGCGGGTGCTGGAACCGATTTCGCGTGCGATGACCTGCATCCTGGCTTTGCAGGGCGGAAAACCGCAGGCCGGCTGGGGGCTGCAGCACAAGCTGGACGTGGATTACACCCCGGCCCATGCCCGACCGTTCGAGCCGGCGGGTTATGCTTCCCACGGCACGGCGGAAATGATCGAAGATTTGATGAGTTTCTACCGGCTGACGGGCAATTCCAAGTTTCTGGCCCGGATTCCCGATGCGTTCGAGTTTCTGGAAACGATCGCCATTCCCGAATCGGAATACCATTGGTTCGAAGAACGGCGCCTGCCGAAACGTCCCGGGCAGATCCTCTGTCCGACGTTCGTCGAAGTGGGAACGAACAAAGGGCTTTACCTGCACCGGACGGAAGGGGATATCCGGACGGGGAAATACTACGTGGATTACGACAGGGAGAACCTGATCGACCATTACAGTTCCGTGCGAACCATCGACCTGGCGCGTCTCAAGAAGGAGTACGAAGAACTTTTGAACGTTCCGGCGGAGGAACTGACGAAAAATTCCCCGCTGAAGAGCACGACTCCCGTGACGCTGCCGAAGTACTATTCCCGCTGGAACAGCGGGGAACCGACGGAAGAAAACGTGCGGGCGATCGTGGCTGCCCTGGACGGAAAGGACTACTGGCCGGGCAAGTTGCCGGGCGTGTCGAGCGAATACGTGGGATTCGGCCCCGACCGGCTGCCGGACGAGGTGATTTCCATGTGGTCTTATATCCGGAACATGACCACGCTGATCGGGTATCACGAAAAACAGAAGAAATAATTTCGCGGGCTTTCCATATCGTTGTTTCCGGTCTTTTCCGGTTCAGCTTGTTTTTGGAAAGCGGGGGCGGACGGGTTCCGCCCCTTTTTCATTCGCTGCCGGCGCTGTTTCCCGGCAGCGTTTTTTACGGGTCGGAGTTTGAAGGGACGATCGGTTTCTGCGGTTCCCCGCAATCGGCCATGGGGCGGGCTGCGGGACATTCCGGTTTCACAATAAGCAAAAAAAGCGTACGTTTGTACTCCAAAAAGCAAGGTTTATGAAGCGGATACTCGGAAACGACTTTACCACCCTCCTGCTCCGGCTGCTGGTCGTTTATGCGGTGCTGTTCCTGTGCCGGGTGGAATTCTACCTGATGAACACCGACTCGCTGGGAGCGGTTTCCGCCGGAGAACTTTTCGCCCTTTTCCGGGGAACGCTGGTTTTCGACACCGCTTCCGTGCTGTACGTGAACGGCCTGTTCATCTTCCTTTCGCTGCTGCCCTTCCGGTTCCGGGAAAGGCGGTGGTATCAGCGGATGCTGTTCTGGCTCTTTACCGCGGTCAACTCCGCGGTGATCCTGCTGAACCTGGCCGACAGCGTCTATTTCCACTACGCCAAAAAACGCTTCACTGCCGACGAGTTCTATTTCGCGGGCAACGACAACAACGCCAATCTCTTTTTCAAATTCGCCGCCGACAACTGGTATCTGGTGATACTGGCCGTGCTGCTGATCTGGGGGATGGTGCGGGTTTACCGGCGGATCGAATACCGGCCAACCCGCATCCGGAATCCGTTCGTCTACTTCGGGGTCAACCTGCTTTTGCTGGCCGGAACGGCCGGCCTGTCCGTCGGAGGCATCCGGGGCGGCTTCACTCGCGCGGTTCGCCCCATCACCCTGAGCAACGCGGCCCAGTATGCCACGACGCACCAGAAGGCTTCGCTGATCCTGAGCAATCCGTTCTGCGTGCTCCGGACGCTCGGCGGAATCCGCATCGAGGTGCCGGAGTATTATGGGCGGGCCGAACGGGATTCCATTTTTACGCCTTACCATTTTCCGAGACCGGATGCGCCGAATCTGGGACGCCGGAACATCGTCGTCTTCACGCTGGAGAGCTTCAGCAGCGAACATTCCGCTTTCCTGAATCCCGACCTCTATCCGGACGGACAGGGTTATACGCCTTTTTTGGATTCCCTGATGGGGTCTTCGTACGTTTTTATGAACGCCTATTCCAACGGGCGGAAGTCCATCGACGCGCTTCCTTCGGTGCTCGCTTCGATCCCGTCCTACAAGAAACCGTTCGTCCTGCTTCCGCAGGCGCTGGGAGAGATGAAAGGGTTGCCGCGTCTGCTGGCCGACGAAGGTTACATGACCTCCTTCTTCTGCGGGTCGCAGCGCAATTCGATGGGATTCGCCGCTTTCGTCAAGCTGGCGGGCGTGGAAAATGTCTATACCCGCGAGGATTATGAAGCCGCGCGGGGAACCGACGATTTCGACGGAGCCTGGGGCATCTGGGACGAGCCGTTCCTGAACTACATGGCCGAAACCCTTTCCGGGATGCCGGAGCCGTTCATGGCCAGCGTTTTCACCCTTTCTTCCCACCATCCGTTCCAGGTGCCCGAAAAGTACAGGAATGCCTTCCGGGAAGGAATCACCCGGAATCACAAGCCCGTGCAGTACACGGATCGGGCGCTGCGGAATTTCTTCGAATATGCGAAGACGCAGCCGTGGTACGGGAATACGATTTTCGTCTTCACGGCGGATCACGTCTCTTCCGAAATCTTCGCCGAGAAGACCGAAACCCCGACCGGAAACAGCGCCATCGTCATGTTCGTTTTCACGCCCGATCAGGCGGTTCGGGGCGAAGACCGGACGGTGGCGCAGCAGATGGACCTGATGCCCACGCTGCTGGGGCTGGTGGGGTACGACAAGCCCTACTTCGCTTTCGGGCGGGACGTGTTCAACGAACCCGAACGGATGCCCGTGGCCACCAATTACACCAACGAAGCCTATCAGATCGTGACCGATTCGGTGGTGGTTTTTTCCGACGGGAACAAAACGCTATTCGCTTACGACCGGGCCGACACGCTTCAGCGGCGGGATGTGAAGGATTTGCGCACGCCGGCCCAGCAGCGTGCGGAAGAATACCTGAAGGCCATCCTCCAGCAGTACTACACCCATCTTCGGGAAAAGAGCTATGTGGTGCCCGACGGCGCGGATGGTTCCGACGGTTCTGCGAAGCGGTAATTCTGCCTGCGGTCTATAAAAACGAAACAGGGCGTCCTATACCATAGGACGCCCTGTTCGCTTGAATTTTCTTTTTGTCTCCGCGCCGGGACGCGGTTCCTTTTTCCTGCCGTCTGCGTTCAGTGCAGCTCTTCTCCGTTCCGGTCGAAGAACCTGGCTTCGATATATCCCATGGACATATCGGGTATGATCTTGATCCGGCATTTGTATTTCATCATCCACTTGGTACGGATGGATACCAGCCCGGCGTTGAGGTAGGCCGCTACGAAGTAGTGGAGGTGAATGACCAGATACTTTTGCTTTTGTTCTTTGGCGTAGTACGCCACCAGGTTTTCCAGCTTTTCTTCGAACAGGATGGACGGGGTGATCTTGCCGGTTCCCCCGCAGGTCGGGCACATTTCCACCGTGTCGATTTCGGTGGCCGGACGCACCCGCTGCCGGGTGATCTGCATCAGGCCGAACTTGGTCAGGGGAAGGATGGTGTGTTTGGCCCGGTCGCCGGCCATCGCCTCTTTCATCTTTTCGTACACCGCCTGCCGGTTGGCGCTCTGGTGCATGTCGATGTAGTCGATCACGATGATGCCGCCCATGTCCCGCAGCCGCAGCTGCCGGGCGATTTCCGGCGTGGCGTTCATGTTCACTTCCAGCGCCGTTTCCTCCTGATTGTCAGCCACCTTGGCCCGTTTGCCGCTGTTGATGTCGATCACGTGCAGGGCTTCCGTGTGCTCGATGATCATGTAGGCCCCCTTCTTGAAGGAAATCGTCTTGCCGAACGACGATTTGATCTGCTTGGTGATGTCGAAATTGTCGAAGATGGGAACGCTCCCCTTGTACAGCTTGACGATCTTTTCCTTCTCCGGCTCGATGGTTTTGATGTATTCCCGGATTTCCTCGTAGACCGTCTCGTCGTTCACGTGGATGTTGGAAAAGGAAACATTCAGCAGATCGCGCAGGATGGCGGTGGTGCGGTTGATTTCATTGGCCAGCAGGACGGGAGGCGTTTCGGTCTTGGCCTTTTTGTAGATCATCTCCCACTTGTTCACCAGGGCGGTGATTTCCTGTTCGAGGTCCTGCGCCTCCTTGCCGAGCGCGGCCGTGCGGATGATCAGTCCGTAGTTTTTGGGCAGAATCCCTTCCGCGATCTTCTTGAGCCGTTTCCGTTCCTCGTTGGACTTGATTTTCTGGGAAACGGAAATCTTGTTGACCAGCGGCATGAGCACCACGCGGCGTCCGGCCAGCGAAATGTCCGACGTGAGCCGCGGCCCTTTGGTCGAGATGGCTTCCTTGGCGATCTGCACCAGGATGTTCTGGCCGGTCGTCAGCACCTGGGCGATCTTGCCGTCCCGTTTCAGCGCCTGCTCGTTGCGGAGCTGCTCGAACGGCACGTTCTTAGCCTTGGGATTGGTCAGCCCCTTCTGCAGGGTCTGGAACTGGGAACCCAGATCCAGGTAGTGGATGAAAGCATCCTTCTCGTGGCCGATGTTGACGAAGGCGGCGTTCAGTCCGGGCATGATCTTTTTGACCTTTCCCAGGTAAACGTCCCCCACGGAAAATCCGGTCTTGCTCTTCTCCCGGCTGTATTCCACCAGCAGCTTGTCCTCGACCAGAGCGATGTGTATTTCGTCCGGAGTTACGTTGATGATTAACTCTTTGTTCATAACAGTGTCGTTTACGGAATCTCTCCGCGGTTCCCGACGGAGCCGCCGGGGAAAATTCCCTTATGATGCAATAAACCTAAAGAGGATACAGCGTCTCTTTAGGTTTATCGAAACTTGGGTCAGACAAAAAACAGGCTACCTATTTTTTCTTTTTGTGTCTGTTCTTCCTGAGGCGTTTCTTCCGTTTGTGGGTAGCCATTTTATGCCTTTTCCTTTTTTTTCCGCTTGGCATGACGTTCAGTTTTTAAATTATACGATGGTATTTACTGCCTGTGTCCGTCCGGAGGCGCTTCCCGCAGACGGGGCGGGCCGGAACCCCTTGGCGGAACGGAGGGTCGTTATTGATTGTCTTTTACTTTCAGGACAAAGCTTTTCGACGGTTTGAACGCCGGGATGTTGTGTTCCGGAATGGTGATGGTGGTGTTCTTGGAGATGTTCCGGGCCACTTTCTGAGCGCGTTTTTTGACGATAAAACTGCCGAATCCTCTCAGATAAACGTTATTGTTGGCGGTCAGGGAACCTTTGATGGATTCCATGAATGCTTCGACAATCTGCTGTACCTGTGCTTTTTCAACACCGGTGCCTTTCGAGATTTCGTTTACGATATCTGCCTTTGTCATTTCTATAAAAGTTTAAATTATTTAGTTTTTGCTTTGTGGTACGGAGTGCAAATATAGGGATATTTATTTGATTGACAATTATCGGGATATGTTTTTTTCTTCACGCGGGAAACGCTTCGCACGCTCCGGAAAGGGGGCGTCCGGGCCCCGGACGCGGAATTTGGTATGCGAAATGCAGCGATGAAAAAGGAAGGTGTTTTTTGAGTGTGAATTGTCCGAAATGTCGAAAGATGTTTGAGAAAGTGAAATATAATTTCTATCTTTAAGGACACAAAAACAAAAACATTAACTAAAACTTTACGGATATGGAGGTGATAACATTCAATGAGCTGCGTCGTATCAAGGACAGCCTGCCGTCGGGCAGCATGCAGCGGATTGCCGATGATCTCAATCTGAGTGTGGATACCGTCCGCAACTATTTCGGAGGGCGTCACTATGAAGGCGGGGAGTCCGTGGGATTTCACGTGGAGAAGGGGCCCGACGGGGGAATCGTGACGTTGGATGACCGGACTATCCTGGATTATGCCCGGAAACTGCTGAAGGAGATGGAGCAGTAGGGTTGTGGTGATGGGGGCATGATCGAAGCCGTCCGTCCGTTCGTTTCATCCTGTTGGGGGCGAAAGGCGGTATCGGGAGGGCGGAGACGACGACAGTAGCAAAATACAAAAACGGGAATGGATTCGCCGGAGAATCCGCTCCCGTTTTTTATTTTCCGTCGGTTGTGGGGTGAGGGAGGGGATGCGTGCGGTTCGTTTCTTTTCCGGTGGGTGAACGGGCGGAAGACCGAACCGGATTGCCGGAAACGCAGAGCCGACAAAGCGTTTTTGCAGGTTGGGAGATCGAAATCGGGGAAGCATATGCTTCCCCGGTTCGTTTTTTCGTATCCGCTATCCGTTCTCCGGTCGGGAGGGTATTTCCGCCGAAGCTGCTGCGGCTCCGCAGACGATCATCCGTCGTTATCGTTTCACCCGCATGCAGTAGGAATCGTACTTGGACATGACGTTGGATACGAACGCCAGCGTTTCGTCGGGGCCGTAGAACCGGCCGCTGGTCACCACTTCGTCCTGCGCGTACCGGTCTTCCTCCGCTTTCAGCCGCAGGTACCGGGCCACCGTTTCCCACGAATCGGGGTTCTCCCCGTATTTGATCGCCAGATTCCGGGCATCGACCACGTGACCCACTCCGCCGTTGTAGCAGGCCAGGATGATGGACATCCGGTCGCGCTCCCCGGTTGCGGGCGAGAACTTCATCATCCGGTCGAGTTTCCGGATCAGCCGGATGGCCAGCAGCACGTTGTTTTCCGGTTCCATGACGCTGTCGGCGGGCATGCCGAACTGGCGCGCCACGGAAGGCATGATCTGCATCAGGCCCCGTGCGCCCTGCGGCGAAACGATGTAGGGATTGAACTTGGACTCGTTGTAGGCGATGGCCGACACCAGCCGCCAGTCGATGTTTTCCCGCTCGCAGATCCGTTTGAAAACGTCGTCGTAAACCGAAATGGCTCCCCGTTTCTTGTTCCGGATGCCGCGGGAAATGATTTCGGATGCGATTCCCTTTTCGAAATAATGCGTGTTCAGGAGGGCGTACGCTTCCGTTTTCCCGTATTCCCGAAGCCAGTTCCGGAACCGTCCGGCCCGTTCCGCATTCCGACGGCTGAACAGGACGCAGACGGGAATTTCCTCTTCGAATTCGTACACCTCCCGGATGTTCCGGAGCAGGGCGCAACCCAGGTGCGCCACGCTTTTTTCGCAGATCAGGAAATCGTATTTTCCGGTGCTGAGGGCTTCCAACAGCTCGAAGCAGTTGCGGGAGGAAAGGTAGGTTTCGGCCCGGTCGAGCGAATCCAGCAGCCGGTTGTAGGAGAGCGAAGCGGAAAAGCCGTGTGAGATGAGGACTTTTTTACCCGCCAGAAGGGCCGCCGGATCGTCCGGAACGGTGGTCAGGTTTCGGGCCGTCTTGCGCCCGGTCAGGATGACGTAGGAGGTGTTGTAAACCGGGATCACGATGTTGTCCTCTCCGGTGATGTGTTCCCGCAGGGTGGTCGCCATGTCGAGCTTCCCTTCGGCCAGCAGCCTCTGGTAAGAGGCCGGCGTGTTCTCGGATACGATTTTCAGCTCGGTTCCCTCCGATTCGGCGTAGGCCCGGAGCAGTTCGTACTGGTACCCGAACGTTTCGCCGTTCAGGGTGAAATAACCCGGCATGTCCAGGTCGAGCGCCACGGTCAGCCGGTCGTTCCGATCGTCCCGGTCGTCAACGGACCGGGTTTGCGCACAGGCGCACAGCAGGATGAAAAAAATGGATATCAGCCATAAAGTCTTGCATTTTCGAATCATAAAGCGTTTTTTTGGTGAATACTGCCCGGACTCCTTTTCGGGCGGCGCCGGCAGGCGGCGTCAGTCGTAGAAGCCCCAGGAGAAACCCAACTTGAACATCCTCTTGTTCAACGGATAGTGGAGGACGCTGAAGTAGTTTCTTTCGCCGAAAAGGTCTTCGTTCATGTGCTGAAGCTTCACGAGTATCCGCATCCGCTTCCATTTGGCAGAGACGAAGGCATCGAGCCAGGGATAGGCGCCGAGCTTCTTTTCGCGCTGGTTGTAAAACTGCATGACGGCCGGATTGTAGCCGGGGGCATAGTACTTCGTGTTGTACCACCCGTCCAGACCCAGTTGCACCCGCAGCACATTTCGTACCACAAAAAAATCGATGAAGTAGGCCGCGTAAGCGCTGAGCAGCGGTACGGGGGCCACTTCCTCGTGGGAGCTCCACTGGAGCAGGGCGCGGTGGTTGAACCGGAAGATGCCCGCCTTGAAATCCTTCCGCAGGTAAACGCCCGATACGCTGAGGTTGCCGTCGAACTGGGCGGGAACGCCGGAGGCATCGTAGTAGATTTTGTCCTTGACGAGGCTCTGCCAGACGCCGGCTTCCAGTCCGATGGAGGGTATTTCGAGCTTTCCGTCGATCCGGGTTTCCGTTTCCTTGGCGAAATCGTTGTTCCAGACGAAATGGTTGGAAAAATAATGTTCGTCCCAGTAATTCGGCGACCGGTTGTCGATGAAGCCCGATACCGTCAGGGTGATCGGCCGTGACTTTATGTAGGCACTTATTTTCAGTTGGGCGTCGAGTCTCATGTCCTGGCTGCGGAACCCGAAGGGGTGGTAGTTGATTCCGGCGTTCCAGGACACGTACTTTTTGAGTTTCCCCTCCAGGGAGCCGTACACGTAAGCGTCGTTTTTCCGGTTCCCTTTCAGGTCGGCGTTCAGGTACTGGCCGAGCGAGAAGTTGTAGTAGTGGTTGAACGAATAGCCGATTCCCGCGTCGATGGTGCCGATGATGCCGTTCCGGTTCCACGGCTGAATCTGCAGGAACAGGCGGTTGTCGACGATGGATTCGTTGATGGAGTCCAGCGACCGGTCGGGGTCGATGTACCAGTGCTCGTAGAAGCCCTCGTTGGTTTTTTCCCGCGTGTCGGAGTAGTTCTTGAAATACCGCGTGTATTCGAAGGCGTGGCCCACGAAGATGGAGGACTTGTCCGCGATGGAAAAGTCCTCGTCCGTCACCCGTTGCAGGGGAATCCCGTAAGCCTGAACCAGGTAGAACGTGTTCCCCTTGAACCGGTTCTGGGCGTCTTTGAGCTGCACCGCGATGTTGGACGGCGGGTTGAAAATCGTGTCCGTGATATCTTCGTCCCGTTGCACCCCTCCGTTTTCCCGCACTTCGGCCATGTTGTAAATGTAACCCGCGTGGATCGAATACTTTTTCCCCGTGTGGGAGAAGGCGAACGAGAAATTCTTGTCCTTCGACCGCTGGCTGCTGTATATCCCCCGCGTTCCCCGGTTGAAGTACTCGATGTTGAAGCCGGTCGAGGGGGAAATGTTCTGGGCGTGGGTGATCCGCAGCTGTTCCTCGGCGTTCCGCGTCTGTCCCGACATGAAGTAGGACAGGTGGGTGAACGGCCGTTTCACGTTGTAGAACCGGGCCCGCGCCGGGGTGATGATGTAGGAGTCGTAGGCCGTCAGGAAGGAAAAGTTCTGCAGTTCGGGACGGATGAAATAATTGAGGGGCTGGGCCGCCGCTCCCAGGTTGCCGAGGTAGGCGGCTCCCACGTCGTTCCGCAGGAACGGGTAGTCGACTTCGAACCGGTTGGGCATGGTGTCGATTTCCGCGGGGTGGATGTCGTTCCGGAACATGTCCGCGCGCCAGGCGAACAGCGATCTTTTCCGGACGGAGTCGTCGAAGAAGTAGGATTCGAGGGGCTTTTTCGGGCGAACTTCGGTCGAGTCCTTGTCCTTGTTGCGGCGGAACAGTTTTTCCAGCAAATCCTGCTGCGCGGAAGCCTGGCCCGCTCCCAGCACGAATGCCGTCCCCAGCAGGATGCTGAAGAGCCGGGGAAGAATATGTCCCGAAAGAAAGGCCATTCGCTGATTTTAGTCCGGATCGGGACGATGCGGGGAATTCGTCCGTGGGCCGCCTGTCCGAGCCGGAGTTTGACGCCGGCAAAGATAAGGATAAAAAACGAGAATAAGAGCGGATGAGGGCGGGAAGGTTGTAAACGAGAGGTTTAGAGCAGGACGAACGAGGCCGGGAAATTTGTGTCCGCCATCCGTGAAAGTTCGATCGTTTCCCCGTAAAGGGCGGCAGGCGGAACGAAATATTTCCGTAAACCGTAGGGTTCCGGTGGAATACCGTCGGTTCCGTTTACGGGCTGCATCCTGTTCGTTCGACCGGGCGCAGGGCGGAAGACGGAAACATCGGAACCGGAGAACTGCCGGATTGACTGTCCCCTTCCATCATCCGCCGGATCATAGAAAGGTGCGGTCCAGCGTATCTTCATCGTACCACGAGGAGGTGTAGATGTCCCAAATGTAACGCTTCGGTTTGGAAATCACCCATCCGTCCGAACTCCGGTATTCGTACCGGTCTTTTTTGTCGATCCTTTCGGCCGGAAAACAAGCGCGCTGTATGGCGGGACAGTCTATCCGGCTGAAAAATCTCCTCATGGCCACGTCGATATACAGTTCGGTGCCTTTCAAGGCAACGCCCAATCGAAACTCCGTCCCCTTGGGCGTGGATTCTTTTACGATGCACCATTGCAGGGCGATGCTCCGGGGAAGATTGAAGTACTGTCTGAAAAATTTGAAGGTGTTGTATTGCCAAATATCCATGATTTCCCGAAAAGAAAAGTTAATTGTAGCGGTTGAAATCGCCGGTATCTCCGCGTTTCCCCCAATTGGAGCCGTCCGAATAGTCCGTGTAATTTCCGCCGCCGTCGTGGTACAGTCTCCGCGATTTTCCCTCCCTGTAATCGTAGTAATCGACGTAATCCTCTCCTTCATGGTTCCACTGGAAATTCTTGTTCCCGATTCCCTGTATGCAAAACCGGATGATATACACGAGAGCGACGAGTTCGAATATTCTCCGGAAGACCTCGAGGGAGGCGTAGCATAAGGTCGATACGCCGGTAAGGAACAGGAGCACGATCAGAAGTCCGGAGATCAGGCTGCGTTCCCGGATGACGTGGCGGACTTTATACAGCAGGAAAGAGCTGACGGCGATGACGATCCCGATCTGCAGGTTCTCTTTCCAGAGGACCTCCCAACCGTCGACGATGAGGATGAGCCAGGTGCCGACGAAGGCGACGAGGAACGAGGTCCCGTAATCGAAATACCGGGCGTTCGGCTTCCGGGTATACGCCAGTGCGGAAATGACGATCAAAAGCACGGTCAGTTGAATATAGAGCAGGACGATCATCCCGGCCAGGCCGGCGATCATTCCGAGGAAGCCCGCGTGTTCCCATTGGCAAAACCAGAAGGGGTTCACGGCCCGGTACAAATAATAAAATTCGGCTGAAAATACGGTCAGCAAAGCCAAACCGGGTATCAGAGCCGCACCTTTCCGGAAAGCCCGGTCGCGCATCTCCCAGCTTATGACATTGCGGAATTTGGCCAGATACAGCAAAACGAGCAGGTTCACGATTCCGACGATGAGCAGGAACGGAATGCTTTGCGAGGGATCCGGAGGCGCCGTCGTTTCCAGTTCGTCCAAATCCACGGCCGTTTTTTGGATGCACTTCATCCAGTCTGCCGATTCGAGGAACAGGATGCATTCTTGTCCCTTGTATTCCACGAACGTAATGGGTTCCGTGAGCTGATCGTCATTGGGAAGCACCTGATGGAAGAGGGTGACGAAGATTCTATCTCCGGGACGCAGATGGCCGACGATCTCCCGGTCGTGGTTGTACACCGGAATTTTATCGGCTTTGCGGGTGACGACATAGGTTCCTTCCTGAGCCGACAGGAAATTCACGCTGCATAAAAACAGAATCAGGACAAGGAGAATCCGTTTCATGGATGCTTGCATTCTTTTATGCTGTAAAAAGGTCTGTATTCCTTTCCAAAGGTAAGGAAAATTCCGGAAATTCATGTTTATACAACATTCCGAAAAGCCGGATGTCGTGTGCCGCCGGTTTTACTCTTTCCGTTTCCGCACCATCGCCCGTACGACCGATACGAGGATGTAGGAGAGGATCACGACCGGCACCGCTTTCAGATCCCATGCAAACAGGAGCGCTGCGGCATAGAGCAGGAAGATGTACCGCAACGCGTTTTCCCGGAAGCCGAAGTGCTTGAACTTGAAGGAGAACATGGGGATTTCGCTGGTCAGCAGCAGGGAGAGGACGATTGCTCCGGCAATGACGTACCACGGCCCGGAGAGCGCCGCATCCCGCCAGGCGCTTCCGTTCATGGCCAGCGTTTCGGCGGTCGAGGCGATCAGCAGGGCGTTGGCCGGAGTGGGAAGCCCGATGAACTCGGTCGTCTGCCGCGTGTCGAGGTTGAACTTGGCCAGCCGGAGCGCCGAAAAGGCGGCCACGATGAAAACCAGGTAGTTTTCCCACCGTTCTCCGCCGGAGAGGGTCAGCAGGTTGTAGAGGATGAAGGCCGGAGCCGCGCCGAAGCTGACCGCGTCGGCCAGCGAGTCGAGTTCCTTCCCGATTTCCGAGGGGGATTTCAGCAGCCGGGCGGCGAATCCGTCGAGAAAGTCGAACACCGCGGCCAGAACGATCCAGAGAAAAGCCCAGAGAAAGTCCCCGGAGAATGCGGAATTTATGGAAAGACAACCCGAAACGAGGTTCAGGCAGGTGATCGTATTGGGTACGGTGAAAATTTTCAGTTTCATGGCCGTGTGCGTATAAGGACGGACAAAGGTAGCATAAAATTCCGGCAAAATTTTGTTTGTTCCTTCCGGCGGAAGTATCTTTGGAAACCGTTCCGGACGAAAGGGCCGGAAATCGTTTCAATTCAACAGCGTGAGCTTCTCTATGGAAAACAACCGTTATTGCGTCGTCATGGCCGGGGGAGTCGGCAGCCGTTTCTGGCCCGTCAGCCGCACCGCCCTGCCCAAACAGTTTCTGGATATTCTGGGAACGGGAAAATCGTTCATCCGCCATACCTACGAACGTTTTGAGGGAATCGTTCCCCCGGAAAATTTTCTGGTGGTCACCAACGTGAACTACAAGCCGCTGGTGCTCGAACACCTGCCGGAGCTTCGCGAGGAGCAGGTGCTTTGCGAGCCGCTGGGCCGCAACACGGCGCCGTGCATCGCCTACGCGGCCTACAAGCTGCGGGCGAAAGACCCCTCGTCCACGATGGTGGTGACGCCTGCGGATCATCTGGTGCTGAACGAGAGCGAGTTCGCCCGGGTGGCGACCGAAGGGCTGGATTTCGCCGAGGCGCACGATGCCCTGGTGACCATCGGCATCCGCCCCAGCCGGCCCGATACGGGGTACGGCTACATTCAGATCGACGCTTCCGAACCGGCCGGAACGATGCACCGGGTGAAAACCTTTACGGAAAAGCCGACGCTGGACGTGGCGAAGATGTTCGTCGAAAGCGGCGAATTTTTCTGGAATTCCGGGATTTTCATCTGGAAAACCGAAACCATCGTCCGGGAAATGGAAACTCATCTTCCCGACATGGCGCAGCTGTTCCGCTCGATCGCCGACGCCTACAATACGCCGGACGAAGCGGCGGCCATCGACCGGATTTATCCCGAATGCCGGAACGTTTCCATCGATTACGGGGTGATGGAAAAGGCTTCGGACGTTTACGTCCGGTGCAGCGAATTCGGGTGGTCGGACATCGGAACCTGGGGATCGCTTTACACCCATGCGGCCAAGGATGCGGAAGGGAACGCCGTTTCCGGGGAGGTGATGGCCTACGATACGACGGGGTGCATCCTGCGGGTGCCGGAAGGAAAGCTGGCCGTGGTGCAGGGGTTGAAAGACTATATCGTGGTGCAGAGCGAAGACGCGCTCCTGATCTGCCCGAAGGCGGACGAACAGAACATCCGCCGTTACGTCGAAGAGGTTCGGCTGAAGAAAGGGCCGGGCTACGTTTAGAACGGCTTTTTCGCCCGTTTTAGGAATTCCGGAATCGTTCTTCGCGTCAGGCGGGGAACGGTTTCTTTTTTGTGCCGCCTTCTATTTCCGACCGCAAGGACGGAGCCGGACGGCGCAGCACGATGAACGGGCGTCCGGTGAAGGAAACGTTAAAAAAGCGCCGGCAGAGGGAAAGCGTCGTTTTAAATGCGTATTTTTGCGACGCCTGCCGTCTGTCCCGGTGGCCCGGAAGGTGCGGGAAGACGGTCGAAAAGGGACGGATGCGTTCCGAAGGCGGTTTAAATGTTCCATGTCATGTACGACTATACTCTGTTTCGCCTTTACGATCTGTTTCTCGCCCGTCCGACGGTTTGCACGGACAGCCGCCGGGTGACCGAAGGGGCGATGTTCTTCGCCCTGCGCGGCGAGAATTTCGACGGAAACCGTTTTGCGGCGCAGGCGCTGGACAGCGGCGCCTCCTGCTGTGTGGTGGACGATCCGAAGGCGGCGACGGACGAGCGGTGCATCGTAGTGAAGGACGTGTTGCACACGTTGCAGGCGCTGGCCCGGCACCATCGCCGGAAGCTGGGGATTCCCGTGCTGGCCGTCACCGGTTCCAACGGAAAGACGACCACCAAGGAGCTGGTTTCGCGCGTGCTGGCCTGCCGGTATCGGATAGGGGTGACGCAGGGGAACCTGAACAACCACATCGGCGTGCCCCTCACCCTGCTGTCCCTGAATGGGAGCACGCAGTTCGGCGTGGTGGAAATGGGGGCGAACCATCCGGGGGAAATCGCCGCGCTGTGCGCCATTGCCGAACCCGATTACGGCCTGATTACCAACATCGGGAAAGCCCATCTCGAAGGCTTCGGCGGCGTGGAAGGCATCCGGCGCGGGAAAGGGGAGCTGTTCGATTACCTGCGGGAGAAGTGCGGCGTGGCGTTTTACTTGAAGGAAAGCGAGGCGCTGTCGGAAATGACGGCGGAGCGGCCCGGCTTGTTGACCGTGCCCTATTCGTCCTCGGAGCTGGAGTTGCTACCCGCTGCGGACGGGGAGGGCGGCTTGGCGCTTCGCTGCGGAGGGATGGAAATCCGGACTTCGCTGGTCGGGGACTATAACCGGGACAACGTGGCGGCGGCGATGGCCGTGGCCGGCTATTTCGATATTCCGGCGGAAAAGGCGGTACGGGCGGTGGAAAGCTACGTGCCGGACAACGGCCGTTCCCAACGGAGGGAGACGAGGGACAACGTGCTTTATCTGGATGCCTACAACGCCAATCCGACCAGCATGGAGGCGGCGATCCGGAATTTCGCCCGTGCCGGCGAAGGGACGCGGGAAAAGGTCGCGGTGTTGGGGGATATGCTCGAACTGGGTCGGTACGCGGAGGCCGAACACCGCCGGATATTGAAGCTGGCACGGGAAGCGGGCATCCGGCGCGCGTTTTTGGTGGGCGAGCATTTTTGCGCTGCGAACGACTGTCCGGATTTTCTGGGGTTTGCGACCACGGAAGCGTTGCGGAAACACCTGTCGGAACACCCTTTGCGCGGTTGCGCCGTCCTGCTGAAAGGGTCGCGCGGAAACCGGCTCGAGATTTTGGAGGGAGTTTTGTAGGAGAAAGTACGGATTTTTGAAAATTTATTAATTTTGGGCGTTTTTCTTTTAAAAATAAAGAGGTTATGGGTGTAGTAAAATGCGTAGGAATCCTCACTTCGGGCGGCGATGCTCCCGGAATGAATGCGGCCATCCGTGCCGTGACACGTTCCGCAATTTACAACGGATTGGCAGTCAAGGGAATTTACCGCGGATATAAAGGGTTGATCGATAACGAAATCGTCGAATTCAAGACGCAGAACGTCAGCAACATCATCCAGCAGGGGGGAACGATCCTGAAAACGGCCCGTTCCCAGGAATTCATGACCCCGGAAGGTCGGCAGCTGGCGTACGACAACATGTGCAACGCCGGTATCGACGCGCTGGTGGTGATCGGCGGGGACGGCTCCCTGACCGGAGCGCGGATTTTCGCCGAGGAATTCGATGTGCCCATCATCGGGCTGCCGGGCACCATCGACAACGACCTGTACGGCACCGACCGGACGATCGGTTACGACACGGCGCTGAACACCATCATGGAGGCGGTCGACAAAATCCGGGATACGGCGACTTCTCACGAACGCCTGTTCTTCATCGAGGTGATGGGTCGGGACGCCGGTTTCCTGGCGCTGAACGGAGCCATCGCCGTAGGGGCCGAGGCGGCCATCATTCCGGAGATCGCGACCGAGGTCGACCAGCTGGCGGAGCTGATCCAGAACGGGTTCCGGAAATCCAAGAACAGCAGTATCGTGCTGGTGGCCGAAAGCGAGCTGACCGGCGGAGCGATGGGACTGGCCGAACGAGTCAAGAACGAATATCCGCAGTACGACGTGCGGGTGACGATCCTGGGGCATATCCAACGGGGCGGATCGCCGACGGCCAACGACCGGATTCTGGCGAGCCGGCTGGGGAACGCGGCCATCGACGCCCTGCTCGAAGGGCAGCGGAACATCATGGTCGGGGTGCAGAACGACGAAATCGTGAACGTGCCGTTCGTCAAGGCGATCAAAAAGGACAAGCCCATCAACCGGGATTTGCTCAACACGCTGCGGATTCTTTCCATTTGATGCCGGACGGGGCATGTGTCCGACGTACCGGAATGAGTTTTACGCCGTTGCCCGTGGGGCGGCGGTTTTTTGTTTCGTGGAAGGTGGCGGGTTAATCTCTGTATAACAGGCAGAAATGGACCCATGGAGATCCTCACGTCGCGGCCTTGCCGCTCCTCAGGATGACGCGAAGGCGGCTAAGGAGCCGGAACGGTTAGAAGGAACCTGCTGCGGGTGCTACCTCCCTTCGTTGTTCCCGTGCCCTCACTGACGTGACGACCATGGACTCCGGTCGGTGAGCTCTCAAGGTCTTCGATCCGAGATGTCGACGCATAACCGGTGGCGGGTGTTACCTCCCTTCGCTTTTTCCGTACCAGCCTTACGGCTGACTGCGGGCTGCGGTCGGTGAGCTCGCAGGGACTTCGGCCCTGCTCGGTTCGGAATGACGCGGGGGAAGCGGGGACTTCCTGCCTTTTCGAAACATCCACACCTTGCGTCATGCTGAGGAGCAACGAAGTTGCGACGTGAGCATCTCTGTCCGGCATGAAAAAAGAATAGAGATTCCCACGTCGGGCCTTACGGCCCCATGCTACTTCCCTTCGCCTTTTCCGCACCGTTCCTGCGGAACGACTGCGGGCTCCGGTCAGTGAGATTCGCATGGCCTTTGGCCCTGCTCGGTTCGGAATGACGCGATCGAAGCGTGTCTTTCCAACCATCCGGAAGCCGGTAGCTCCACTCTATATAATAGGATTACTTTTTCGGAGGATACTGCATCGGAGCGAAAAATTCATCCAATGTGATATCGTAAAATTTACAAAAGACAGAAAGAGAAATTACGGAAGGAACATAACTACCCGTCTCAAAATGTGCTATGTCTAAGCCTGTATGTTCGTGAACATACTCCTGCGAATGATTGTAACTCTTACGTATCGTCTTCATACGTTATACAATCATGTCGCTCAATATCGGGTCTGTTCTTTTCGGCTTTCTGACTTTCATTGATACAAATGAATAAGCCTTTTTCCGCGTTTTGCAAAATCTTTTAGAGAACCTTCCGATCTCCGTACTATTGAAGAAATGTTTCCTTTTCGTATTCTATTTCATTGAAAAATTCTTCCAAAGGCACATTGTAGTAACTGCATAAAGCAGCCAGCGTAATTAATGATATATTGGTTTTACCTAACTCGATCAGGCCGATATTGATTCCCGTATGATGGGTTACTGTTTCCTGGGTTAAGTTTTTATCCTGCCTTAACCGTTTTAATTTACAGGCTACCGAGTGAAGCAGAAGATTATTTGTTCTTTTTTTCTCATTTAACAAAGAACAAATGCGATAATCTCATTTGTTACCTATTTAATAAAAGGGTTACTTTTTCGGAGGATAGTGCATCGGAGCGAAAAATTCGTCCAACGTTATATTAAAGAATTCGCAGATTTTCGATAAAGATGATAATAACGGAATGGTTTCCCCCATTTCGTAGCGATTGATATCTAAGTGGGTTTTATCGATTAACTTTTCTTGAGTACAATTGTATTCTTGACGTAATTGTTTTATACGCAGAGCGATAACACGAGCAAATTCTTTATCTTTATTATAACGCTTTTTATTCATTTTACAAATGAATAGGCCGCTACAACTTTTTATTAATGTTCGCTAACATGTTTTTTACATTTTTTTTCTTACTTTTGCGCTGATAACCATAAACGCTAAATGCAGAAATTATGCTAACTTTGTCTGATCATAGCACGGCGTAGACCGTGATCGAATAAAGGTTAAGACGACCTTTGTGCCTTTCAGTAAACTCGCGACTGTCGCAGGCTATGCGGCAGGTTTACATTCCGGTACAAATCTTGTCTGAAACCTGAGTCTTGCCCCGATCCGACGGATCGGGGCGGGCTTGGGCGTAAGGGCAACTACCGGAACATGGCTCGCGAGGCCTTCTGAAAGGCGGTTGTACCTGCGCCTTTTTCATGACCTTGTCGGAAAGGGAAAAAGGCCGGGAAAATCCATCCGACTCACCTTTTAACCCGCAATTACCATGTCTGCCAAAAACGAATTTTCCACCCCGGCCGGGCGGCTTGCCTACGTGCTGCGCTATTCGGGGCTTCCCTCTTTGAACGCGCTGGCACTGCACCTGGGGCTGAAACGCTCGGAAAACCTCTACCAGATCAAAAAGGGGAACCACAGCATCAGCCGGGAGCTGGCCGAGCGCATCCAAAAGGCGTATCCCGATCTGACGATAAGCTGGCTGTTGACCGGAGAGGGAGCGGCCGAAAAGGGACAGGCCCTGCCCCCGATAGCCGACACGATCCGAAAAGTGGCCTTCTATGATCGCCTTCCGGAATCCTTTCCGCCCCCTCCGACCCTCCCGCAGCGCTATATGAGCCTGCCCGAGAGCGTTTTGCAGGGAGCGGGGATGGCCGTGGTTTATCACGGAGGCGAGCTTTTTCCGCGGATCGAAAGCGGGTCGCTGCTGCTTTTGAAAGAACAGGAACAGGCGGACGAGCCGTTGTGGGGACAGGTGCATCTGGTAGTGACGGATCGGATGCGGGTATTCCGCATCGTCCGGCCCTGGGAAGATCGGGCGTACGTACGGCTGACGACCTTTTTTCCGGAGCGGTACGGCGATCTGGTGATCCGGCGCGAGGCGATCCGGCATTTGTACCGGGTAAGCGGTTCCATCACCCACTTCGATTTGTAACCGGCCGGAGGCGGGCGGGGCTTGCCCGACTTGCAGGGCCTTCGATCCGAGATGTCGACGCATAACCGGTGGCGGATGCTACCTCCCTGCGCCTAATCCGTGCCGGTCTTTCAGACTGACCACGGGCTGCGGTCGGTGAGCTCGCAGGGCCTTCGGCCCTGCTCGGTTCAGCATGACGTAAGGGAAGCGGGTTCTTTATGTCGTCCGCAAACTTCCACCCCCGCGTCATGCTGAGGAGCAACGTAAGTTGCGACGTGAGCATCTCTGTCCAGCATGAAAAAAGAATAGAGATTCCCACGTCAAACCCTGTCGGGTTTTCCTCGGAATGACGCAAGGGAAGGCAGATTAATCTTTGACAATTTATTTCTGTCGTTATGCTAAACAGAGATCCTCACGTCGCGGCGTTGCCGCTCCTCAGGATGACGCGAAGGCGGCTAAGGAGCCGGAACGGTTAGAAGGAACCTGTTGCGGATGCTACCTCCCTGCGCCTAATCCGTGCCGGTCTTTCAGACCGACCACGGGCTGCGGTCGGTGAGCTCGCAGGGCCTTCGGCCCTGCTCGGTTCAGCATGACGCAAGGGAAGCACGTTCTTCCTGCTCTCCGGGGAACCCCGTCGTCCCACGACCATCGGTAACGATAGCCGCCCCTAAAACAGGGAGAGCTGGTTGTATGTGCTGTTGAAGCTGAGGCGGTGGTGGGGCGAAAGCCCGTGTTCGAAGACCGCCCGTCGGTGTTCGAGGGTAGGGTACCCTTTGTTGCGCCGCCAGCCGTACGCGGGAAACTCCGCGTCCAGATCGGTCATGTAATCGTCCCGGTAGGTTTTCGCCAGCACCGAGGCCGCCGCGATCGCCGCGTATTTTCCGTCTCCCCGGACGATGCATTCATAGGGAATGTCCAGCGTCGTTCGGAACCGGTTTCCGTCGATCAGCAACAACTGCGGCCGAACTGCAAGCCCCTCCACCGCGCGGTTCATCGCCAGAAAGGAGGCGTTCAGGATGTTGACCCGGTCGATTTCCGCCGGGGAAACCGCCTCGACCTTCCACGCCACCGCTTCCCGCTCGATCACCTCCCGCAGGGCGTAGCGCTGTTTGGGGGTCATCTGCTTGGAGTCGTTCAGCAGCGGATGCCGGAAATCCTTGTGCAGGATCACCGCCGCAGCGAAAACGGGGCCGGCCAGACAGCCGCGCCCCGCCTCGTCGCATCCCGCTTCGGTCAGCACTTCATCGAAATAACTTTCCAGCATTTCTTTCGCCCCCTTTTCCTCCTTCGCTCCGGAACCTTACGCCAGCCCTTTCTCCTTGAAATAGGCGATCAGTTCGTCCGCCTCTTTCCGCTGCCCGTTGTTCTCGGCCACGTTGTAAAGCTCGTAGAGGATCGTCACCTTTTCCCGCATTTCGTTGAGGATCATGTTCTGCTTGCTTTCCGGGAACGTGAGGTAGTAGTCGATGTATTCTTTCAGAATCTTCGCGTAGTCGTTCAGGATTTCGTTGGCCCGGACGGTGTCGCCCGCCGCGTAGTACGCTTCGACGATCGGAATGGTCGAGCCGTAGGAATGGCGGATCTGGGAGAACGGTATTTCTTCGATGCCCCGGTTCAGCACTTCCAGCGCTTTTTCCCGCTCACCTTCCGCCGCCAGCTGCTTGGCCAGTCGAGCGAAGGCCGTCCGCGCCTGCGTGGCGTTGAACGAGTGCTGAACGAAGAAATCGGCGTTTACCCGCGGGTCTTTCACGTTTCCGTAACGGAAGGTGTTCATCAGCTTGTCGTAGAGGTAGTCCGTGTCGATGCGCCCTACCGAAATGTAGGAGGAATAGGGGGTTTTGATCGGCACCAGCCGGTAGGCGAATCCGTCGAACTGGAGGTAGTCGCCCAGTCCCAGCGGCGCGGCCGTGGACGGCTGGGTGAAATAGATCGGGCGTTTCCAGTCGAAGTTCGCCAACAGGTCGAGCAGCATCATTTCGCCCCGGTCGATGGCGCTTTTCTTGATCTGCACGTAGACCGTGTCGACCATCAGCTCGGCATCTTCCGGCTTCACGATGCCCGAAGCGAGGGCGTTTTCTTTGTTGACGGGGATGGCGATCGTCCGCGCCGGGAGGAAGCTGCTCTTTTCTCCCTTCCGTCCCATGTCCACCTTCGTCCGCGGATCGTCGCTTTTGATCCAGTCGATCACCTGGGTGATGAGCACCGGTTTTTTGAAGATGTCGTTGACGTAGAGCATTTCATTGACCCCGGTGTATTTGTCCTGCGGCAGGGAGAACGGCACGGGTTCCGAATCGTTGGCCCGGATTTTCATCTCGTCGATGTACCATTCGGCGCCGAGGTAGCTGATGTTCATCACGCGGACATCCGTGCGCACCCCTTCCACCTCCTGATTGTACCACAGGGGGAAGGTGTCGTTGTCCCCGTAATTGATGATGATCGAATTGGGCAGGGTCGATTCGAGGTAGTTCCAGCCGAAGTCCCGCGCCACATAACGGTGCGACCGGTCGTGATCGTCCCAGTTCTGGGCGCCGAGGATGACGGGCACGCCGGCGCACAGCACCGTAGCCGCCACGGCCGCCGCAGGCCCCCGCTTGAGGAGCTTTTTGAACAGCTCGTAAATCCACAATACGCCCAGCCCGATCCAGATCGAAAAGGCGTAGAACGATCCCGCGTAGGCGTAGTCCCGTTCCCGCGGCTCGGCCGGAGACTGGTTGAGGTAGAGGATAATGGCGATTCCCGTCATGAAGAAAAGCCACATCACCACCGTGAAGTCCTTCCCGTTCCGGTTGAGCTGGAAGAGCAGCCCGATGATCCCCAGGATGAACGGCAGGAAATAATAGGTGTTCCGTCCCTTGTTTTCCCGCGTTTCCGAAGGAACATTGTCCTGCGGCCCCAGGTACAGCTCGTCGATGGCCTTGACGCCCGACATCCAGTTGCCGTCGGTGATCGAACCGGTGGTCTGCACGTCGCTCTGCCGTCCCACGAAGTTCCACAGGAAGTAACGCCAGTACATGAAATTCAACTGGTAAGCGAACAGGAATCGCAGGTTCTCCCCGAAGGTCGGCACGGTGATCATCTCGTCCCGGAACGGAACCTGCCTGCCCTTGATCTTCGCCCACTCCTTGTAGGCTTCGATGTGGTCTTCCTTGCTGCTGTGCATCCGGGGGAAGAAGAAGGTGAACGCCGGATCGTACTCCAGTCCGGAAACGGTGTAGATGGGGTGGTATTTCCCGTCTTCGCCCGCATAGTAGGATTTCTTTTCCTTGTAGCTGACCGCCGGCGACGAGTAATACTGTCCCTTGACCAGCGGGCGGTCGCCGTACTGTTCGCGGTTCAGCAGCGCCATCAGGGAGTAGGGGTTGTTCGGGTTGTTGCTGTTCATCGGCGGGTTGGCTTCGGCCCGGATGATGACCGAGGCGTAGGAGGAATACCCCAGGATGACCACCGTGACCATCAGCAGGATGGTGTTCAGCAGCACTTTTCCTTTCTTATAAGTGTACCAGACGGCCCAGCCCAGCAGGGCGAACAGTGCAACGGCGTAAAAGGCTATTCCGGAATTGATCGGCAGCCCGAAGGTGTTGACGAACAGCAGATCCGTCCATGCGCCCAGTTTGACGGTGCCCGGAACGATGCCGTAAAGCACGAAGACCACGATGGCCACCGACACCCCGATGGCTCCCAGCACTCCCCTGGTCGTGACCTTCGGATACTTGCGGAAATAATAGATGAACACCATGGCCGGGAATGCCAGCAGGTTCAGCAGGTGCACCCCGATCGAAAGCCCCATCAGGTAGGCGATCAGCACCAGCCAGCGGTTGGCGTGGGGCTGGTCGGCGACGTTTTCCCAGCGGAGCATGGCCCAGAAGACCACGGCCGTGAAAAACGACGAAAGCGCGTACACTTCCCCTTCGACCGCCGAGAACCAGAAGGTGTCCGTGAACATGTAGGCGAGGCTGCCGATCAGACCGGCGCCCATCACGGCCCAGAGCTGTCCGCGGGAAAGCTCGTCTTCCGCTTTGGCGAAACATTTGCGGGCCAGGTGGGTGATCGTCCAGAACAGGAACAGGATCGTGAAGGCGCTCGCCAGGCACGACATGACATTCACCATGAACGCAACGTGCGAGGTGTCGGGAGCGAAAAGGGTGAAAAACCGGGAGATCATCATGAACAGGGGCGCTCCCGGCGGATGGCCCACTTCCAGTTTGTAGGAAGTGGCGATGAATTCGCTGCAATCCCACAGGCTGGCGGTCGGCTCCGTAGTCATCAGGTAAACGATGGCGGGGATCACGAAGCAGATCCAGCCGAAAATGAGGTTGTACTTTTTGTAAGTGCTCATGCGTCGATTCCGTTTTTATTTTCGGGTTGCGGCCGATGTTCCGCAATAAATTCGTATTTTTGGGGGCAAAGTTAAAAAATAACGCCGGAAGTAAACGATTTATTTCCGACAACTTTCGGCCGGCGCGTTTTTTCAAAAGGCGCCCGGTCGGTTTTATCGAAGCGAAGCATGATGGAAACGAAACTGACCGTTCATAATTCCCTGACGCGGAAGAAAGAGCCTTTCATACCGTACAATCCGCCCTTCGTGGGGCTTTACGTGTGCGGGCCGACCGTTTACGGCGATCCCCATCTGGGGCACGCCCGGCCCGCGATCACGTTCGACCTGCTGTTCCGCTACTTGAAGGCGTCCGGATACAAGGTGCGCTACGTGCGGAACATTACCGATGTGGGACACCTGGAAAACGATGCGGACGAAGGGGAGGACAAGATCACCAAAAAGGCCCGGCTCGAACAGCTCGAGCCGATGGAAGTGGCGCAGTATTATACCGAACGCTATCACGATGCCATGCGGGTGCTGAACGTGCAGCCCCCCAGCATCGAGCCGCGGGCTTCGGGACACATCCTGGAACAGATCGAGCTGGTGAAGGAAATCCTGGACAAAGGGTTCGCTTACGAGAGCAACGGATCGGTCTATTTCGACGTGGAGGCGTACAACCGGAAGCATACCTACGGGCGGCTTTCGGGACGGGTGCTGGACGAACTGATGGCCAACAGCCGGACGCTCGACGGGCAGGACGACAAGCGGAACCCGTTCGATTTCGCCCTGTGGAAGAAGGCGGCTCCGGAGCATATCATGCGGTGGAAATCCCCCTGGAGCGTGGGCTTTCCGGGCTGGCACCTCGAATGCTCGGCCATGAGCACCAAGTACCTGGGGGAGAAGTTCGACATTCACGGGGGAGGGCTGGATCTGCTTTTTCCGCACCACGAATGCGAAATCGCGCAGAACACCGCTTCGTGCGGCGGGGAGTCGGCCCGGTACTGGATCCATAACAACATGATCACCATCAACGGGCAGAAGATGGGCAAGTCGCTGGGGAATTTCATCACCCTGGAAGAACTCTTCACGGGGAAACACCGGCTATTGGCGCAGGCTTACGGTCCGATGACCATCCGCTTTTTCATCCTGCAGGCGCATTACCGCAGCACCCTCGATTTTTCCAACGAGGCGCTGCAGGCCGCGGAAAAAGGGTTCGAGCGGCTGATGAAGGGGGTGAGGACGCTGGACAAGATCGGGCCTTCCGACGTTTCCACGGTGGACGTCGGCGATTTCGATACCCGCTGGCGGGAGGCGATGGACGACGACCTGAACAGCCCGGTGGCGATTTCCGTGCTGTTCGACTGGGTGCGGATCGTCAATCAGCTTTACGAGGGGCAGCAGAAAATCACGGCTTCCGATCTGGAGCGGCTGCGGGGCAGCGTGCATACGCTGGTGTTCGAGGTGCTGGGGCTGCGGGACGAAGCGGTGGCGGGCGGAAATGCCGACCGGATCGGCGGGCTGGTGGAGATGATCCTGAACATCCGGATGGATGCCAAGCGGAACCGGGACTGGGCCGCTTCCGACCGGATCCGGGACGAACTGACCCGGCTGGGGATCGTGGTGAAGGATCGGAAGGACGGGTTCGACTGGGAGCTGGGGGATGCGGCAGGCGGCGACCCGAAATAGTTCGGAGCCGTTTTTGCTGAAAACGGAACGATGCCGGAGAGCCGGCAGGGATTTAAAAGTTCGATAGTTCATGAGATACAGAAAACTGGCGCTTTTTCTGGGCCTGTTGTGGGCGGCCTTGTCGCTGTGCGCGCAGCAGACGGCCGATCCGGTGACGTGGAGCAGCCGGGTGGAACCCGTGGCCGGGAACAGGGGGGAATACGATCTGGTGTTCACCGCCTCGATCCTTTCGCCGTGGCACATGTACGACCTGGGGCCTTACGACGGGGGGCCGAACGCCACCGAATTCGCCTTCGGAGAAACTCCCGGCGTGCGGCTGGTGGGGAAAATGAATGTGTCCCCGGTGCCGAAACGGATTTACGACGAAATATTCGGCATGGAGATCGGCTATTTCGCCGGGAACGCCGTTTTCACCCAGCGGGTGCGGGTGACGGCGGCATCCCCTGTGCGGCTCGATGTCACGGTTACTTATCAGGTCTGCGACGACCAGAGCTGTCTGGCGCCCGCGGAGCACGATTTCACGATCCGACTGGAAGGGGCGCCTCCGGCAGCAACCGAAGAGACGGCGGAAGAAAACGGTGCGGCATCGCCTGCGGGAAACGCGGAATCTGCGGACAGCGTGACGGAGGAAAATCCAGCGGCTTCCGGGACGCTCGTGCCGGCGGTCACGCCCGCTCCGGAGCCGGAAACGACCGTTTCGGAACCTGCGGAGGCGGGTAACGGCTCGCTTTGGCGGATGATCGTGGAGGCGATTTTGTGGGGATTCGCCGCATTGCTGACCCCGTGCGTGTTCCCGATGGTGCCGATGACGGTTTCCTTTTTTCTGAAAGGGAGCGAAAACAAGGCGCGCGGACGGCTCATGGCTGCCCTGTACGGGGTTTCCATCGTGCTGCTTTACACGCTGCCGATCGCCGTCATCATCCTGATCACCTATTTCGCGGGCGGCAAAACCGTAACCGCCGACATTTTCAACTGGCTGGCGACCCATTGGCTGCCGAACATCCTTTTCTTCATCGTTTTCATGGTCTTCGCCGCGTCCTTTTTCGGGGCCTTCGAGATCCGGATGCCGAGCCGGCTGGTGAACCGGAGCGACGCCAAGGCGGACAAGGGGGGCTTCTCGGGCGTCTTTTTCATGGCGCTGACGCTGGTGCTGGTTTCGTTTTCCTGCACGGGGCCGATCGTGGGTTCGGTGCTGATCCAGTCCACGCAGGGGGAAATCTGGGAGCCGATCGTGACCATGCTGGCTTTTTCCGTGGCTTTCGCCCTGCCGTTCACCCTGTTCGCGTTTTTCCCTTCCTTCCTGAACAACCTGCCCAAATCGGGCGGCTGGCTCAATTCGGTGAAGGTGGTACTGGGCTTTTTGGAACTGGCGCTGGGACTGAAGTTTCTCAGCGTGGCGGATCAGACCTACCATTGGGGCCTGCTCGACCGGGAGGTTTATCTGGCGCTCTGGATCGTGATTTTCACGTTGTTGGGACTTTACCTGCTGGGCAAGCTGAGGTTCGCGCATGACAGCGAGGTGAAGCATATCGGGGTGACGCGGCTGGTGCTCGCCATCGTCACCCTTTCGTTCGTGGTGTATATGGTGCCGGGCATGTGGGGAGCGCCGCTGAAATTTTTGTCGGGTTACCTGCCTCCCCTCCATACGCAGGACTTCGTGCTGGGGACGGAGGGGAATAGGTCCGGGGGAAGTGCGGTTGTTGCCGGTGGTTTGACCGCCGAGGACGGAACTCCGCTGCGGCCCCGGTACGGAGAGTTCCTCCACCTGCCGCACGGCCTGACTGGGTTTTTCGATTACGACGAGGCGCTGGCTTACGCGCGACGGGTGAACAAACCGCTGTTCGTGGATTTCACGGGGCACGGTTGTGTCAACTGCCGGGAAATGGAAGCGAAGGTTTGGTCGGATCCGGAAGTGCTGCGGTTGCTGAGGAACGACTATGTGATCGTGGCCCTGTATTTGGACGACAAGACCCAGCTTCCGGAAAACGAGTGGGTGACGACCGCGAACGGAAAGGTGCTGAAAGGGCTGGGGAAAATCAATTCCTATTTCGCCAATACACGGTTCAACATCAACAACCAGCCGTATTACGTGCTCCTGAACGGGGAACAGCAGTATCTGGCTCCGCCGCGCGGCTATGATCTGGATAAGACGGCTTTCGTCCGTTTCCTGCAGGAAGGCGTGCGGAACTTCCGGGAAGGAAAAACGGTCGGAGGCGGCATTCTGCCGGCGCCGGAAGGCGCGTGATCCGGTTCCGGCCGGAGGCGGTGACCGGAGGTTCCGGTTCGCCGTAGGGTGTGCGGGGCCCTGCCTTTGTTGGGAACGGGAGTGGCGGCGGAAACCCGGCCTGCTTGGGTACGGGGAAAGAAGGGCCGGAAACGCAGAAACCGAACGACGATGTCCGAAAGAAGAAACCCGTGGGGCTGGATCCCCACGCTTTATTTCGCCGAGGGGCTTCCCTATGCGCTGGCCATGTCCGCATCCGTGGCCATGTATAAACTGCTCGGCATTTCCAACACCGACAGCGCGTTTTACACCAGCCTGCTCTACCTGCCCTGGGTGGTCAAACCCCTGTGGAGCCCGGTGGTCGATATTTTCCGCCGCAAGCGTTGGTGGATCGTGTCCATGCAGTGGGCGATGGCCGGGATGCTGGGTGCGGTGGCCCTTTCGCTGCAGACACCCGATTTTTTCCGGTACAGCCTGATCTGCCTCTGGGCGCTGGCTTTCGTTTCCGCCACGCACGATATCGCCGCGGACGGTTTCTACATGCTCGCCCTCACCGAAAAACAGCAGTCTTGGTTCGTGGGCATCCGCAACACCTGTTACCGGCTGGCGATGATGTCCGGGCAGGGACTGGTCGTGGTGCTGGCCGGATGGCTGGCCCGGAGCGTCTGGAAGGGGGAAATGCATTTGTCATGGACGGCGGTTTTCCTGCTGCTGGCGGGCATGTTCCTCCTGTTGGGGCTTTACCATCGTCGGGTGCTCCCCGTTCCGGCGGACGACCGGGCGGTTCCCGGACACCGGCATCCTTTCCGGGCTTTCGGGGTAACCTTCGTTTCCTTTTTCCGTAAACCGGGCATCGGAGCGGCCCTCGCGTTCATGCTGCTGTTCCGACTGGCCGAATCCCAACTGGTGAAGATCGCTTCCCCTTTCCTGCTGGATGCGCGGCAGGCGGGCGGTCTGGGGTTGAGCCCGGAAGCCTACGGGCTGGCTTACGGCACCGTCGGGGTGATCGCTCTGGTGGCGGGCGGCATCCTGGGCGGCATCGTGGTTTCCCGGCAGGGGCTGAAACGCTGGATATGGGGCATGGCGGCGGCGATGAACCTTCCCAATGCGGTTTACCTCTATCTTTCGCTGGTGCAGCCCGAAAGCCTGACGCTGATTTCCTCCTGCGTGGCCGTGGAACAGTTCGGATACGGGTTCGGCTTCACGGCCTATACGCTTTACCTGATGCTGTTCAGCGAAGGGGAGCATCGCACGGCGCATTACGCCCTTTGCACCGGATTCATGGCGCTCGGCATGATGGTGCCGGGAATGTTCGCCGGATACGTGCAGGAAGGTCTGGAAAAGGTGCTTCCCGCGCTGGCGCCGGGAGCGGGCGAGGCGGCGGGCTACCGCTGGTTTTTCGTGTGGGTGATGGTCTGTACGCTTCCGGGATTCGCGGCGGCAAAGTTTTTGAGGATACCACGGGATTTCGGGAAGAAATAGCGACGGCTGTTTTCCCGGTTAAAACCGGTCCGGTATGTTTTCGATCATGTCTCTGGTTTTCGTGCTGGGTATCGCCGCGATCGCCCTCGAAGACAAAATCAAAGTCGACAAGGCGGCTTCGGCCCTGCTGACGGCCCTCGTCCTGTGGCTCCTTTATCTGGTGAACGCCCCGCAGATCCTGGCGGGCGGGAACAGCCCCGCCTTCCTCACGTTCCTGGCGGAGAATCCCGATGCGGCAGCTCTTCCCTCCCACGAGCAATACCTGCGGTTCATCGTGGACAACCAGATCACGGATCACCTCGGAGACGTTTCGTCCACCCTGTTTTTCGTAATGGGGGCCATGACGATCATCGCCCTGATCGACGCCCATGCCGGGTTTCAGCTGGTTGCGGATCGGATCCATACGGTGAACAAGCGCCGGATGCTCTGGATCGTGGGAGGCATCGCCTTCGTCATTTCGGCTCTGCTGGACAACCTGGCGACGGCCATCGTGATGGTCGCCATGCTGCGGAAGCTGATCCCTTCCGGCCGCGAGCGGTGGATATACGCGGGGGCCGTGCTGATCGCCGCCAACGCGGGCGGGGCCTGGTCGCCCGTGGGAGACGTGACCACCATCCTGCTGTGGAACCACGGGAACCTCACCCCCGCGCATCAGGTTTCCCGGCTGATTCTGCCCAGCCTGACCTGCCTCGGCGTGAGCCTTTGGATCGTTTCCCGCTTTTTCGGAAAACACGACCGCTGGGATGCGGATTTCGTCGCCCGGCGTACCGCTCGGAACCGGGTCGCCCTTCCCCCCGTGGCGCTGCGCAGCCGGGTCGTCATGCTGGCGGCGGGCATCCTTTCGCTGGCCATCGTGCCGTTGGTCAACGTTTGGACGGGACTGCCTCCCTTCATGAGCGTGCTGTTCGGTATGGCGGTGCTTTGGATTTATACCGATTGGATGTACGCCTTTACGCCGGGGGCCGATCCGGAACACAACTCTTTTTCCGGGATATTCGCCCGGATCGACATGTCCACCGTGTTCTATTTTCTGGGGATTCTGATGGCGGTGGCGGCCCTCGAGAGCGCCGGACAGCTGATGCGCGTGTCCGATTTTCTCGACCGGAGTATCCACGACCCGCTGCTGATCGCTTTTTTCATCGGGCTGATGTCGGCGGTGCTGGACAACGTGGCGCTCGTGGCCGGAACCATCGCCATGTATCCGCTGCCGGATGCGGATGCGGCCGGTCACCTTGCCTATTTCGCCGCGAACGGAGAGTTCTGGACCTTTTTGGCCTATTGCGCCGTGACGGGCGGAAGCATCCTCATCATCGGTTCCGCTACGGGGGTGACGGTCATGGGGATGGAGAAAATCCCCTTCGCCTACTATACGAAGCGGTTTACCTGGATCGCCCTCACGGGATACGTTTGCGGGGCCGGGGTGTACCTTTTGCTGACCCTGCTCTGAAAATTCGGATTTTCCTTTCCCGGCGGAAACGTCAGAACGTCCCGATCAGGCCGTATCCCTGCGTCACGCAGAAGACCTGGCTGTAAATGTGGAATCCGACCCGGTTCGTGTCGATTTTCCGGTTCAGCTGCAGGACGGGGTGGCCCGCCTTGATGCCGAAACAGGCCTGCAGGCGTTTGTCCGCCCGGATGGCGAAAAGCTGCTGCGTACCTCCCGTAACGACGAGCTGATATCGGGTGCGCAGGGTTTCGAAAAGCGACCGGTTTTCCAGACTGAGCGCGGTAAAGCGCGGCAGCCCTTCGTTCGGGAGCATCGTGATGTCGAAAAACAGCGGCACCCCGTTGACCAGCCGGAGCCGCTCGAAGTAAATGCATCCCCGTTTTTTCTCCTCTTCGCTCAACGGAAACGAAAAGGCTTCTTCCCACGGACGGATTTCGGGCCGCAGGATGATCCGCGTCGTCAGCACGTCCTGCCCGACCGCCGTGGTGGTACTTTTGAGCGACAGGATGCCGATTCCCTTCGGCGCCCCCTTGACGATGCTCCCTTTTCCCTGCCGCCTGACGATCGCTCCGTCCGCGACCAACCGTTCGAGGGCCTTCCTCACCGTGGGGCGGGTGGCTCCGTACGCGGCGCACAATTCGTTCTCCGACGGCAGCAGGTCTCCCGCACGATAATTCCCCGCCGCGATCTGTTCCCGCAGCATTTCATATACTTTCCGATACAACGGTTGTTTTTCCATCGCTTTCGCCCCGATGCCATTTTTCAAAAGTAGGGATTTCTCCGCTTTCCGCCAAATGCCGGGAGTCCGGAACCGGATAAACAAGTTTTAAACTTGTAAACCGTTTTGTTGTTTATAAGTGATTGTTATTCAGTTGTTACAAAATTTTTGTCGAATCACTTGTAAATATGGGTTATTGTCGTATCTTTGTCAGGCTCCCCGGTGGAGAACGTACAACTCAAAACTCGATAAACGATTATGGCGAAAGCGGTCATTATGCCCAAGCAGGGACAGTCGGTGGAAAGCTGCATCCTGACGGAATTCCGGAAGAAAAAAGGAGATACGGTCGAGAAGGGGGAAATCCTCTTCGCCTATGAGACGGACAAGGCTTCCTTCGAGGAGGAAGCCGAAGTGGAAGGCGTCGTGCTGGACGTCTTTTTTGCGGAAGGGGACGAGATTCCCGTGCTGACCAACGTGATGGTGATCGGTCAGGCAGGGGAGTCCGCCGAGGAATTCAGACCGGGCGGTGCGGTGTCCGGCGGAGCCGGGGCTGAAAACGCTGGCGGTGCGCTGTCTGCCGGTAAGGAGAAAATGGCGGAGCCGGAAGCGGCGGCCGGGAAACCGACGGAAGATGTCGCGGTGTCCGGCGATGGCGGCGGAAATGGTGCTGCGGTTTCTCCGCGGGCACGGGCGCTGGCGGAGCGGGAAGGCGTGGATTTGCGTGCGGTGGGCGGGAGCGGCCCGCATGGGCGGGTGATCGAACGGGATGTCCGGGCTGCGGCGGAAGCCGGGCCGAAGATGACCCCGCTGGCCAAGGCGATGGCGGCGGAAGCGGGCGGCGAGACCGCCGCGATGCCGAAGGAAGGTTCCGGGCTGGGCGGCAAGGTGCGGGGAGCCGATGTGGCCGCCGCGATGAAGAATCCGGTTTATGGAACCGATTACCAGATCAAGCCGCTGACCAACATGCGGAAGCTCATCGCCAAGGCGATGCACGCTTCCCTGCAGAATTCGGCCCAGCTGACCCATCACCTGAGCGCGGATGCCCGGCGGATTCTGGAGCTGCGGAAAAAGGTGAAGAACGCCGTCGAAAAGGAAGGTTATCCGGTCAATATTACGCTCAACGACATGGTGTGTCTGGCGGTGATCCGGGCGCTGAAGAAGTTCCCGCAGGTCAACGCTCATTTTCTGGGAGACGGAATCAAGTATTTCAACAAGGTGCATCTGGCTTTGGCGGTCGATACCGATCGGGGGCTGATGGTGCCGGTGGTGCGGAACGCCGACGATTTGTCGATCCGGGGACTGGCTTCGCAGCTGAAGGAGCTGGCGGCGGCCTGCCGGAAGGGGAGCGTCGATCCGGATTTGCTGTCGTCCGAGGCGGCTTCCTTCACGGTGTCCAACCTGGGGAATTACGGGGTGGAAATCTTTACGCCGGTCATCAACCTGCCGCAGGTGGCGATCCTGGGAGTCAACACCATCGTGCCGCGTCCGAAAGACCTGGGGAACGGGGTGTACGGATTCGTGCCGCATCTGGGCCTGAGCCTGACCTACGACCACCGGGCGCTGGACGGCGGCGAGGCGACCCGCTTCGTGAAGCAGATCGCCGTGGAAATCGAGAACATGGAATTTGAAATGTAATTCAGGAGTCGATGATGAAGGATTTAGCCATCATAGGAGGCGGCCCGGCGGGATACGTGGCTGCGGAACGGGCGGGCGCGAAAGGTTTGAACGTCGTGCTGTTCGAGAAGAAGGCGCTGGGAGGCGTGTGTCTCAATGAAGGATGCATTCCGACGAAAACCCTGCTCTATAGCGCCAAGGTTTACGATACGGCCCGGCATGGGGCCAAATACGGCGTCGAAGCGGGAGAGGTGACCTATGACTTCGGCAAGATCATGGGCCGGAAGGACAAGGTGGTGCGGAAGCTGGTGGGCGGCATCGGAGCCAAGATGAAGGGCGCCGGGGTCGAGGTGGTGAAGGGAGACGCGTTTATCCGGGGCCGAAGTGCTGAAGGGATCGAAGTGGAATGCGGAGGTGTTTCGTATCGGGCGAAGAACCTGCTGATCTGTACGGGATCGGAAGCGGCGGTGCCGCCTATTCCGGGGGTGCGGGAAGCGTTGGGAGATACCGTGGTGACCAACCGGGAAATCCTGTCGCTCAAGGAGCGTCCGGAGGCGCTGGTGGTCGTGGGCGGCGGCGTGATCGGGATGGAGTTCGCCAGTTTCTACAACAGCCTCGGCACGCAGGTGACCGTGGTGGAGATGATGGACGAAATCTTGGGCGGCGGCATGGATCGGGAGATCAGCGCGATGCTCCGGGATGTGTATGCGAAGAAGGGCGTGACGTTCCACCTGTCGGCAAGGGTTGTAGAGGTGAAGGGGAACGAGGTGGTGTTCGAGAAGGGGGGCGTGACCTCCGTGGTGAAGGGGGATAAGATATTGGTGTGCGTGGGGAGACGGCCCGTGACCGCCGGATTCGGACTGGAAAATCTCGGCGTGGAGCTTTACCGGGGGGGGATTAAAGTGGACGAGCGGATGCGCACGAACGTGCCGGGAGTCTTCGCCGCCGGGGATGTCACCGGATTTTCCCTGCTGGCCCATACCGCGAGCCGGGAGGGGGAAGTGGTGGTGAACAACCTGACGGGACGCAAGGACCGGATGCGTTACGATGCGATTCCGGGCGTGGTCTATACCAATCCGGAAATCGCCGCCGTAGGGCTGACGGAAGAGAGCGGGAAGGCCAAAGGGGTGGAATACCGGGTGGCGTCGCTGCCGATGGCCTACGCCGGGCGGTTCGTGGCGGAAAACGAGGGCGGCAACGGCCTGTGCAAGGTGCTGGTGGGTGCGAAGTACGGGGAAGTGCTGGGCGTGCACATGCTGGGGAATCCGTCGAGCGAAATGATCTACGGGGCCTGCATGGCCATCGAACAGGAAATGACGCTGAAGGAACTGGAGGAAGTGGTCTTCCCGCATCCGACGGTGTCCGAAATATTCAAGGAAACGATCTTCGCGCTGGATGAGTGATCGTACGGCGGCGTGTTATTGCCGGGGGGATGTGTTCCCTCGTATATTTAAGGGGATTGCCCGACGAAAAGAATGAATGAACAACTCAAATAACCTGAAATTATGCCTAAGTCACAGTACATCGACCCCGACAGGATGAGGCAGCCGGGAGAGGTGAAATTCAAACCGATTCCGGTCAACCAATACAAGAAGAGCGTCCGGGAAGAGTTGGATGCGAAGAACTTCACCGTGGACGATCTGAAACGGATCTACCACGACATGGTGGTGATCCGCGAGTTCGAAACCATGCTCAACCTGGTGAAAACCACGGGAGGATATAAGGGAATTACCTACAATAATCCGGGGCCGGCGCATCTTTCCGCCGGGCAGGAAGCCGCTGCGGTGGGGATGGCCTACATGCTGGGCATCGACGACTTCATTTTCGGGTCCCACCGGAGCCACGGGGAAATCCTGGCGAAAGGCCTGCGGGCCATCGAGCTGCTGGATGAAAAGCAGCTGACGGACATCATGGAGAATTTCCTCGGCGGGGCCACGCTGGAAGCGGCCCGGAAGGGATTTGAAGGGACGTCGGTCAAGAAACTGGGACGGCGTTTTCTGTTGTACGGTATCCTGGCCGAAATCTTCGCCCGCGTGACGGGATTCAACAAGGGGCTGGGGGGAAGCATGCACGCTTTCTTCACGCCGTTCGGGATTTATCCCAACAATGCCATCGTGGGCGGAAGCGGGGACATCGCCGTAGGGGCAGCCCTCTACAAGAAGGTGAACCGGAAGCCGGGAATCGTGGTAGCCAACATCGGGGATGCGGCGATGGCCTGCGGCCCGGTTTGGGAAGGACTGGTGTTCGCGGCGATGGATCAGTTCAAACAGCTCTGGGAAGGGGACATGAAGGGCGGCCTGCCCGTCATCGTCAATATCATGGACAACCAGTACGGGATGGGCGGACAGACGCGCGGCGAAACGATGGGATATGATGTTGCGGCCCGGATCGGTGCGGGGGTCAATCCGGAACAGATGCACGCCGAACGGGTGGATGGTTACAACCCGCTGGCGGTGATCGACGCCTACCGCCGCAAACGGAAGGTGCTGGAAGAAGAAAAGGACGGCCCGGTGCTGCTGGACGTGCTGACTTACCGATATAGCGGCCACTCGCCTTCCGACGCTTCGTCCTACCGGACGAAAGAGGAAGTGGAGGCCTGGATGGCGCAGGACTGCATCGCCGGGTTCGGACGGCAGCTGACCGAGGCGGGCGTAGTGAAGCAGGAAGAACTGGACGCTATCCATGAGGATGTGGAAGAGGTGTTGCTCGATATTTTCAAGCTGGCGATCGACGATGAGATTTCGCCGCGGATGGACGTGCACAAGCATCCGGATGCGCTGGGCGAAATGATGTTCTCCAACGGTTCGGTGGATTCGATGTCCGACGCCGTGCCGGAAGTGAATCACCCGATGGCCGAAAATCCCCGCATGCAGCAGATCGCCAAAAAGGAACGGTTCGCGTTCGACAAGGACGGCAACCCCGTTTCCAAGATGAAGATGTACCAGCTCCGGGACGGGATTTTCGAGGCGATCGTCGACCGTTTCTATAAGGATGCTTCGCTGGTGGCCTATGGAGAGGAAAACCGCGACTGGGGCGGTGCGTTCGCCGTCTACCGGGGATTGACCGAGGCGCTGCCGTACCACCGGCTGTTCAACTCCCCGATTTCGGAGGCTTCCATCGTCGGGACGGCCATCGGTTATGCCATGTGCGGGGGCCGGGTGATTCCGGAAATCATGTACTGCGACTTCCTGGGCCGGTGCGGGGACGAAGTGTTCAATCAGCTGCCCAAGTGGCAGGCGATGAGCGGCAACGTCATCAAGATGCCGGTGGTCGTGCGGGTGTCGGTCGGCTCGAAATACGGGGCGCAGCATTCGCAGGACTGGACTTCGCTGGTGGCTCACATTCCGGGGCTGAAGGTGGTGTTCCCCGTGACGCCGTACGATGCCAAGGGGCTGATGAACGCCGCCTTGCAGGGCACCGATCCGGTGATCTTCTTCGAAAGTCAGCGGATTTACGACATCGGCGAGCAGTTCCACGAAGGCGGAGTGCCGGAAGGGTACTACGAAATTCCGATCGGAGAACCGGACGTGAAGAAGGAGGGAAAGGACGTGACCATTCTGACGATCGGTTCCACGCTCTACGTGGCGCTGAAAGCGGCGAAGATGCTGGAAGAACAATACGGTATGAGCGCCGAGGTGATCGACGCCCGTTCGCTGGTGCCGTTCAACTACGAAAAGGTGATCGAGTCGGTGAAGAAGACCGGACGGATCGTGCTGGCGAGCGACGCCAACGCACGCGGATCGTTCCTGAACGACCTGGCGCGGAACATCACCGAACTGGCGTTCGACTACCTGGATGCGCCTCCGGTGGTGGTCGGTTCCCGGAACTGGATCACACCGGCCTTCGAACTGGAAGACGCGTTCTTCCCGCAGCCGGACTGGTTCATCGACGCGATCCACGAAAAAATCGTGCCTTTGAAGGGACACGTGCCTGCCCGCAATTTCACCGACGCCGAGCAAGTGCGCAGGGCGAAGGAAGGAGTCTGATTTTCGGAGCCGGAGGCCGGGTAAGGCTTCCGGGCACGGAAAAAACAGAGGGGGCGTGCCGTCCGTTTGCCGGAACCCGGAAAAAACGGGCGGGCGCCCCTGTATTTTGAACAGGACGGAAAAGACCGGTTTCGTTCCCGGAAGGGGGAGGCGGATGGCTTTTCGTCGGAAAACCGGAATTAACTTTCGACAGAAACCATGAAAAAACATCGACCCGAAGCGGTCAAGGTCAATGCCCACCTGCATACGCCTTATTCCTTCAGCGCGTTCGACGACATTCCGCAGGCGCTGGACATGGCGGTACAGGAAGGGGTGAAGGTAGTGGGGATCAACGATTTCTATACGATGGAGGGCTACGGCGAGTGGGCGCGGGAATGCCGCAGACGCCGCCTTTGCCCGTTGTTCAACATCGAGTTCATCGGCTTGCAGGAAGAAGACCGCGCGGCCGGCATCCGGGTGAACGACCCGAACAATCCGGGCCGGACGTACCTCAGCGGCAAGGGATTGGCTTTTCCGGTCGATTTGACCGAGCCTTCCAAGTCCCGGCTGGCGGCGGTGCGGAAGGAGTCGGACAACCATGTGCGGCGGATGTGCGGACGGTTGAACGAGGTGCTGGCGGAACGCGGTACGGGGCTTGTGCTGGATTTCGATGCGGTTTGTCGGGAACTGACCAAAGGTTCCGTCCGGGAGCGGCATCTGGCCAAGGCCCTGCGACTGGCGGCGGCGAAAGCGACCGGCGGGGATGCGGAAGCTTTCCGGGCCTTGCTGGAAAAGGTGTTCGGCGGCGTGGCGCTGAAAGCCGATCCGACGGATGCGGCGGCGGTGGAGAACGAAATTCGGGGGAAGCTGTTGAAGGCGGGGGGCGCGGCGTTCGTGCCGGAAAGCCCGGAGGCGTTTTTGCCCCTCGAGGACGTGACCCGGCTGATCCTGCGGGCCGGAGGGATTCCGACCTATCCGTTCCTGGCGGACGACGTCAACGGAGAGTTCACTGATTTCGAGCGGGATCTGGAACGGGCGGCGGAGACGCTGAAAAAACGGCATCTCTGGTCGGTGGAATTCATCACCGGCCGGAACAGCCTGGAGACGCTGGAACGGTATGCGGGCTACCTGCATGACGCGGGGTTCGTGGTGACGTTCGGCAGCGAACACAATACGCCGGCGGCGGAACCGATCACCCTGACGGCGCGGGGAGGCGTTCCGCTGTCGCCCCGGTTGATGCAGATCGGCTACGAGGGGGCCTGCGTGGTGGCGGCTCATCAGGATATCGTCGAGAGCGGGATGCAGGGATACGTGGACGAACGCGGGTTGGCCGACGTGGAAAAGCGGGACGAATACATCGAATACGGGGATCAGGTCATCAAGGCGGCCATCTCGTGAACCATTCAGAAACGGAACAAGATGAAAGAAATACAGCGACTGATCGAAATTTCGCAATCCTACGGACGGGACAGCCGGTATGTGATTGCGGGAGGAGGGAACACTTCCTATAAGAACGGGGAAAAACTGTGGGTGAAGGCGAGCGGACACGCGCTGGCGACCATCGGCGAGGAAGGATTCGCCGTGCTCGACCGGGCGAAGCTGAACCTGATCTCCACGAAGACTTACAGCGACGATCCGGCGGCGCGGGAAGAGGAGGTCAAGAACGACCTGGCGGCGGCCTGCCTGACCAAAGACCGGCGTCCGTCCGTGGAAACTTCGCTGCACAATGCGCTCGCTGCGTCTTATGTGGTGCACCTGCATCCGACGCTGGTCAACGCCCTGATGTGCAGCCGGGACGCGGAAGCCAAAACCGCCGAACTGTTCGGAGAGGAGGCGCTTTACATCCCGTACATCGATCCGGGCTACATCCTGTTCAAGGAAGTGGAACGGCGGATCGGGGAATACAAGGCCCGGACGGGCGGCCGGGAGCCGGAAGTCATCCTGTTGCAGAACCACGGGATTTTCGTGGGAGCGGAAACGCCGGAGCGGGTGCGGGCGGTTTACGACCGGGTGCTGGAGACGATCGGAAAGGCGGTGGAAAATCCGCTGCCCGAAGGAGCGGATGCGGAGGACGATCCGGCGGAACGGGAACGGCGGGCGCTGGAGGTGTTGCCTGCCGTGCGGATGATGCTGTCGGAGGAAGGGGCGTTGAAGGTGCTGAAGGTGCGGCATAATGCCCTGATCGCGCATTTTTTGGCCGAGCCGGAACGGCTGGCGGGGATCGGACGTCCGTTTACGCCGGACATCATCGTGTATTGCAAATCGGGCTACCTGTTCCCGAAGGCGGAGGCCTGCACGGTGCCGGATGCGCTGGCGCAGGAACTGAAGGCGTTCCGGGAAAAATACGGTTACGGGCCGAAAGTGCTCCTGATGCCGGGAATCGGGCTGGTGGCCGCGGGAGACCATGCGGCGCAGTGCGAAATCATACTCGATGTCTATGAGGACATGATGAAGATCGCCTGGCTGGCGCGGTCGTTCGGCGGGGAACACCCCATGACGCAACGACAGATCGACTTCATCGACAACTGGGAAGTGGAAAATTACCGCCGGAAGGTGAGCGCCGGAGGGCGATCCGGACGGCTGGAAAACAAAAACGTGGTGATTACGGGCGCGGCGCAGGGATTCGGCGAGGGAATCGCCCGGTGTCTGGTGCGGGAGGGCGCGAACATCGTGGTAGCCGACCTGAACGAATCCGCGGGGATGCGGACGGCGGAAAGCCTCAATGCGATGGCCGGGAAAAACCGGGCCGTTTTCGTGCGGACGGACGTGTCGGATACGGCCAGTCTGGACGGCCTGATGCGGGCGGCGGCGATGGAATTCGGGGGCATTGATGTTTTCATCAGCAACGCGGGAGTGCTGCGGGCCGGAGGGCTGGACGCGATGACCCCCGAAAATTTCGATTTCGTCACCCGGATCAACTATAACGCCTATTTTTATTGTGCCAAAGCCGTGGCACCCGTGATGAAGCTGCAGAACCAGTATGCACCGTGGAATTACGGGGACATCGTGCAGATCAATTCCAAGTCGGGCCTGCGGGGAAGCAAGGCGAACTTCGCCTATGCCGGCGGAAAGTTCGGGGGCATCGGGCTGACGCAGTCCTTTGCGCTCGAACTGGCGCCCTACCGGATCAAGGTCAATTCGGTGTGTCCGGGGAATTTCTACGAAGGGCCGCTCTGGTCGGATCCGGAAAACGGATTGTTCGTGCAGTACCTCAAGGCCGGGAAGGTGCCGGGAGCGAAGACGGTGGAGGACGTACGGGCCTACTACATGGCGCAGGTGCCGATGGGCAAGGGATGCCGTCCGGAAGACGTGACCCGGGCCGTGCTCTACCTGGTGGAACAGACCTGCGAAACCGGGCAGGCGCTGCCGGTGACCGGCGGACAGGTGATGCTGAGCTGAGGGGCACGGGGAGGGCGGGATATGAAGGGCATGGGCCTTTTATGTCCTTTCCGGAATTGTATGAAGAGACAGGAAAAAACGATTAAAAAAGATACCGATGAAAACAAAAGCAGTCAGACTGTACGGCACGAACGACCTCCGGCTGGAGGAATTCGACCTGCCGCCGATCGGGAAGGACGAAATCCTGGCCCGCGTGGTGTGCGACAGCATTTGCATGTCCTCCCACAAGGCGGCGGCCCAGGGAACGGAACATAAGCGTGTGCCGGAAAACATCGCCCAGGAACCGATCATCATCGGACACGAGTTCGCCGGAGAGATCGTGGAGGTCGGCGAGAAGTGGAAGGAACAGTTCCGTCCGGGAGACAAGTTTTCCATCCAGCCGGCCATGAATTACGAGCACGGGCCGGTGGGGATTCTGAGTGCGCCGGGGTATTCCTATCGCTACATCGGCGGGGATGCCACCTACGTGGTGATTCCGAACGAGGTGATGGAATGCGGCTGCCTGCTCCGGTACACGGGCGCGGGATTCTATCCGGCTTCGCTGGCTGAACCGCTTTCCTGCGTGATCGGGGCGATGCACGCCAATTACCATACCTGTCCGGGGGCTTATCACCATCTGCCCGAAATCGTGGACGGAGGACGGATGGCCCTGCTGGCCGCCGTGGGGCCGATGGGGCTGGCGGCGATCAACTACGTGCTGAACCGTCCCGACCGGAAGCCTTCGCTGCTGGTGGTGACCGACATCGACCAGAGCCGGCTCGACCGGGCCGCGAGCCTCTACACGCCGGAGTTCGCCGCCGGTCGGGGCATCGATCTGCGGTACGTCAACACCGGGAACATGGAATATCCTACGGATGAACTGAAAGCGATTTCGGAAGGACTGGGCTACAACGACGTGTTCGTTTTCGCTCCGGTGGCTGCGGTGGTCGAACAGGCCGACGCGATCCTGGCTTTCGACGGCTGCCTGAACTTTTTCGCAGGGCCTTCCAAACCCGATTTCAGCGCGAAGCTGAATTTCTACAACGTGCATTACGCCTTTACGCACGTGGTGGGCACCAGCGGCGGAAATACGGACGACATGAAGGAAGCCATCCGGCTGATGGGCGAAGGGCTCGATCCGGCGGGGCTGGTGACCCACATCGGCGGAATCAACGCCGTGGCGGAGACGACGCTGAATCTGCCGAAGATACCGGGCGGGAAGAAACTCATCTATACCCACATCGACATGCCGCTGACGGCCATCGCCGATTTTGAAAAATTGGGGGAAAAGTGCCCCGTTTTCAAAAATCTTAGCGATATTTGCAGCCGGAACAAAGGACTTTGGAGTCCCGAAGCGGAAGAGTACCTGCTTCGGAACGCCGACAGGTTCCGGTAACGGAGTATTTTAACCCTGCGGCGTATCGATGCGCCGCAGAAAAAAGGAGGAAAAGATGAAACAGTTGGATACGAAGTTCATGCACCCGGCCGAACAGCTGACGGTGATCATCGGACGTATCTATCGGAGCGGGATGACGACCACCTCGGGCGGAAACCTTTCCATCCGGGACGAGAACGGCGACATCTGGATCACGCCGAGCGCCGTGGACAAAGGGTCGCTGACCCCGCGCGACATCATGTGCGTCAAGAAGGACGGAACGATCATAGGGCCCCACAAACCTTCGTCGGAACTGCCTTTCCACAAGGCGATCTACGAAATGAAACCGGAAATGACCGCGGTGATCCATGCGCATCCGCCGGCACTCGTGTCGTTCAGCATCACGGGACAGGTGCCCGACACCAACATCATTCCCCAGGCCCGCCGGGTCTGCGGACGGGTGGGATTCGCCCCCTACGACGTGCCGGGAAGCGCCGAACTGGGCGTGAAGATCGCCGAAGAGTTCCGGAAGAATCCGAGCTACAAGGCGGTGATCATGGAAAACCACGGGGTGGTGCTCTGCGGCACCGACATGATGGACGCCTACCAGCGGTTCGAAACGCTCGAATTCTGCGCCCGGACGATCATCAACGCCAAGACGCTGGGCGAGCCGACCTACCTGACCGACCAGCAGATCGGGGCCTTTGAAAAGACGTTCCCGACCGACTTTCCGCATTTCATGGACGTGACCTATCCGTCGGACGAACGGGCCATCCGGTCGGAAATCGTGAAGATGGTGCGCCGTTCCTGCGACCAGGGGCTGATGATCAGCACCTACGGAACGGTGTCAGTCCGGTGGCGGGGGAACGATTTCCTGATTACGCCTCCCGATGTGCCGCGGTGGGACATCGAGCCGGAACACATCGTGCAGGTGAAGGACGGCATGGTGGAAGCCGGGAAGGTGCCGAGCCGTTCGGTGGCCCTGCACCAGAAGATTTACCAGATGAATCCGCACATCAACTCGATCATCCTGACCCAGTCGCCGAACCTGATGGCGTTCAGCACGTCGGGCGTAAAGTTCGACGTACGGACGATTCCGGAAAGCTGGATTTTCCTGCAGGATGTGCCGACGCTGCCGTTCGGGATGCAGTACGAGGAGAGCGGGAAGGTGGCCGAGCTGTTCGCGAAGGTGCCGGCGGTGCTGGTGGCCAACGATTCGGTCATCGTGACGGGCGACAAGCTGCTTCAGACCTTCGACAAGCTGGAAGTGGCCGAGTTCAGCGCCAAATCGCTGATCATGGCGGCTCCCATCGGAAAGCTGAAACCGATCAACGACAAGCAGATCGAGGATTTGCGGGTGGCTTTTCATGTGAAGTAGGCGTATGGAACCGGCTGCGGGAACGCCTCCCGGTTTCCGGGGTATGGAAATCATCGTCAGCACGGAACTCGACCCTGCGGTCAACTTGAGCGCGGAGGAAAGACTTTTGACAGAACGTCGCCACGACGTTCTGTTTCTGTATGTGAACGGCCCGTCGGTGATCGTGGGACGCAACCAGTGTCCGGAAGCGGAGGCCGACACCGGTTTTTGCAGGGCGCACGGAATCCCCGTGCTGCGCCGGATTTCGGGCGGCGGAACGGTTTACCACGATCCGGGGAACGTCAATTTTTCCTTTTTGCTCAACCGGGGAGAGGTGTCGGTGTTGGACGGGGATTTCCTGACGCCGGTCGTCCGGGCGCTGGCGTCTTTCGGACTGTCGGTCGAGGTCGGGAGCCGGCGGGAACTTTTGCTGGAAGGACGGAAGATTTCCGGCACGGCGGCCCACGTCACGCGGGACCGGCAGTTGTTCCACGGAACGCTGCTCTACGACACCGACCTGGCGATGCTGCGGCGCGTGTTGCGGGGAGACGCTTCCCGGCGGGGACGGAGGGTGGCTTCGGTGTCCAGTCCGGTGACGAACATCGCCGATCATTTGCCGGAGCGGTGGACGACCGGGGAATTTTTGAGGCGGCTGGCGGATTTCTTCCGGGAGTACTATGCTATGTGATTAGGGGCGGCGGAGCATGTTCGTTTTTCCGTTTCAACGTACAAGTGTTGCAAAACCGTAGCAGCGAAATTCCGTTTCGCCGTTCCGACCCGGCATCGGGCAGGATGGACTTCCCAAAACCTCGATAAAAAAGCGGGCATCCTCTCAAAAGGATGCCCGCTTGGTTCGGACGGAAAACCGGTTTCTCCGTCCGGCGCTCCGCCGGTGGGTCAGCGGGAGCGTTCTTCTTCGTTTCCGGCTTTCACCTTGTTCACTTTCACGTCCTTTCCGGCCTTGAAGTTGTAGCGCAGGGCAAGGCCGAACGTCCGGGTCGCTCCGCTCGTGTTCCGGGCTCTCAGGGTCTTGTCGAATTGGCCCGGTTCGTGGATCGTGGCATGGAACACGGTGCCTCCGTCGTCCAGCACGTCGTTCACCCAGAGCGAAGCCGTAAATTTATTCTTTCCGAACGTTTTTTTCAGGTTCAGATTCAGCTGGTCGTACGAACCGACTTTCATCGTGCCCTGGTAGACGCTTGATCTGTAGTAATAGTTGACCTCCGCGCTCCATTTTTTCGGCATCGTGAACAGGTTGTTTACCCGTCCCTGGAACGTTCCCCCGTTCAGGTTCTGGTTGCTCAGCTTGTTCTTGTTGTACGACCAGTTGGCATCCAGCCCCATGCGCCACCATTTGAACGGATTGACCGCTCCGCTAAACGCTATGTACGCCGAGGTGATCTTGTCGATGTTGGAATGCTGGTAGATCAGGATGTTCGGATCGTTCGGATCGGTTTTTACCAGTTGAGATACGGCTCCTTTCTGGATCTGATATCCGGCCGTGATCGAATAAACGTTGGCGATCACCCCGGTCAGCGTGTAATTGTCCGAGTAGGAGGGTTTCAGGTCGGGATTCCCTACTATATAGGTATAGTTGTTCAGCTGGATGCGGAAGGGATTCAGGTTGTTGAATCCCGGTCGGCGGATGCGCCGGTTGTAACCGGCCGAAAGCAGGTGCCCCTTTTCCCGGTTGAAGAAAACGGCCAGCGTGGCGGTGGGGAAAAAGTCGGTGTAGTTCTGGTTGCGGCTCTCGTCCGGGTTGACGTAGGAGTAGGGCCGCAGATCGGTGTTTTCCACCCGAAGCCCGGCGGTGAGGCTCAGTGGTCCCAGCGTCGCCCGCCAGTTGGCGTATCCGGCCAGCACCCCTTCCCGGTAAAGATAATGGTCGTTGGATGCTTCGTCCGGCACCCATGCGCCGCCCGTTTCGTCCGCATAGTGCAGGTCGGTTTCCATATCGGTGTAGGCGTATTTCATCCCTGCTTCCAGCTGCATCCCGTTTTTGAAGAATTTGGTGTAGTCGGCCCGCACGGAATAGTTGTCCGTGCCCCGCCGCCGTCCCGTGTAGCGGTTGGTGGCGGAAGTTTGCCCCTCGTCGGGCGTTTCCGACGAATAGTTGAGCTGCGTGGAAGGAGCATCGTAACGCATGTAGTCGGCCATCAGGATCAGCGAGGAGCCCAGCGAGTCGAATTTCACCCGGTAGTTCATCGAAACGTTCCACCGATCCGTCGTGTCGCGGGAGCGATAATCGCTGAATGCTGTGGAATGGCCGAGGGTCGTTCGGATATCCCCCTGCATGATTCCGTTGCCTTTGGAACGCGAGTGGGAATAATCGGCGTCCACTCCGATGCTCTGCCGGTCGGTCAGCTCGTACATCAGGCCCAGCCGTCCGAAATAATCCCGGTCGCCGGATTTCAGTACCATGTCGTTGTTGATTACCCGTTGTTCTTCGTTGTGATATCGGGTGTCTTCCCAGTCCGTTTCCGTATAGTTGCTCTCCCGGTAGGAGAAACTGGTGTACAGGCTCAGCCGGTTCTTGCGGAAATCCAGATTGACGTTCGGACGCAGGTCGCGGGGATTGTTGTTTTCCACCAGCGTGGTGCGGAATCCGACCGACCCCTGCAAACCGGCCACGGAAGAGCGCTTGAGGGTGATCTTCAGGATGCCCCCCGAGGCGTCCGCATCGTATTTGGCTCCGGGATCGGGCACCACTTCCACGCTCTTGATATCCTCCGCATTCAGGTTTTCCAGGTAGTTGCTCAATTCATCGCCCGAAAATTTCAACAGCCGGTCGTTGACCATCACCTTCGTGCCGGTTTTTCCGTTGATCGTGATCCCGTTCCTGTCGTCGATCCACACCCCCGGCGCCAGCTTCAACAGCTCGAGCGAAGTCCGGCCGGTGACGATGGAACTGTTTCCGGGCGTGAACAGGTAGCCGTCCGCCCGGCGGCGGATCATGTCGGCGCGAACCGTCGCAGCGCCGATTTCCACGGCCGTCTGCCGCAGGCGGATCACTCCCGCATCCAGCGTTCCTTCCACGCGTACGGGTCGCCGGTGGGAGGAATATCCCAACATGCTTACGGTCATGATGTATTCTCCCGAAGGCACCGCGATATCGAACCGTCCTCCCGCATCGGAGATGTCTCCGATCACCTGGAGCGTATCGCGGGCGGAAGCGAACATCACGTTGCAGTAGGGCAGCGCTTCCCCTTTTTCATCCTCTACCGCTCCCCGCACCCGGTTGGCCGGAGCCGCCCCCGCCGCCTGCACCATCATCACCGCTGCCGACAGCCAAATCCATACGTAAAATTTTTTCATTTTTCGGATTATTTTCAAACGTTAACTATTAGACGATCCTTGGTATAAAAAGTTACACACTAAAATTTGTTCTTTTGTATCGTGTTATGCAAAGTAGTGGTTGTCAAAAAAATACACGTCCTTCGAACATGCATTTTTAAGATTTCCGGCGGCCCGTCAGGTCTTCGCACTTTCTTTCCGGAGTTTTCTCCGGAGGCGGTATGCGTTCCAAGCACACAGGAGCAGGATCGGCAGAAGCATCGGCAACCAGTCCCCGCATCCGGCCAGCGTGTCCGACCAGTTGTCGTATTTGCCGAGGTTGTAACAGAACGTTCCTCCCAGGATCATCCAGATCACGGCTATTTGCAAAGCGAGCACCACGCTTCCTGTGTCTTTCTTGTTCATCTCCTGCCTTTTCGGTTCGTTTTTCCTTTTCTTCCGGCAGCCTCCTTCCGCTTCGTCCCGGAAGACCGCTGATCTTTTCAGGGGACAAATATATGGAAAAATTTATATTATGCAAAACATAGTAGCTGTATTTTTTAGTACTCATTCAAGAATAATACCTTTTGTTTCCGGAAAGAGGAAGAGTCGATGCGGAAGGCGGTACGTTTATTGAACACGAAAAAAAGGCTTTCGGTTATAATTCGTTGGTAAAATGTCGGATATTTATTTATATTTGTTGTGATAAAGAGTATTTCGGTTGTAAAATGACAGAGTTATGGGCATTGCGAAACGTCACCTGTCGGGCGAGACCCGTCTCGAACACGATCTGCTGGGGGAAAAGCAGATTCCGGTCGAATATTATTTCGGCATCCAGACCGCACGGGCACTGGAAAATTTCAACATCAGCCGGGTGCAGCTCCATTTCTTTCCGGAGCTGGTCAACGCGCTGGCGATCGTGAAGGAAGCGGCGGCGCGGGCCAACGCCAAGCTGGGCCTGCTCGATCCGCGGGTGGCCAAAGCCATCGAGAAAGCCTGTCAGGAGATCGAGAAGGGCGCCCTGCACGACCAATTCGTAGTGGACATGGTGCAGGGAGGGGCCGGCACTTCCACCAACATGAATGCCAACGAGGTGATCGCCAACCGGGCGCTGGAACTGATGGGGCACAAACGGGGCGAGTATCGGTATGTTCATCCCAACAACGACGTGAACCTGTCCCAGTCCACCAACGACGCCTATCCGACGGCGGTGAAGATCGCCCTGTTGAACACCAATCCCAAACTGATCGCCTCCCTGAAAAAACTGGTGGCGGCTTTCCGGGCCAAGGGGAAGGAATTCGCGCACATCATCAAGATGGGACGCACCCAGTTGCAGGACGCCGTGCCGATGACCCTGGGTCAGGAATTCGACGCTTATGCGGCCAACCTAGCGGAGGAGATCGACCGGCTGGAGAGCAATGTGGACTTGTTCCTGGAAGTGAACATGGGGGCGACCGCCATCGGAACGGGAATCAACACCGATCCGGACTATTCGGCGCTGTGCATCGAATACCTCCGGGAAATCACGGGGCTGCCGCTGACGGCGGCCAAGAACATGATCGAAGCCACCAACGACACGGGAGCTTTCGTGATGTATTCTTCGGCGGTGAAACGGCTGGCCATCAAGCTGTCCAAGATTTGCAGCGACCTGCGGCTGCTGTCGTCCGGGCCGCGGGCGGGATTCAACGAAATCAACCTGCCCCGGATGCAGCCCGGTTCGTCCATCATGCCGGGCAAGGTGAACCCCGTGATCCCGGAAGTGGTGAACCAGATCGCCTATACGGTGATCGGGAACGACCTGACGGTGACGCTGGCGGCCGAGGCGGGGCAGCTCGAACTGAACGTGATGGAACCGATCATCGTGTACAGCCTGTTCGAATCGCTCGAAATGCTCATCAACGGGATGAATACCCTGCGCACCAAATGCATCACGGGGATCACGGCCAACCCGGAAGTCACCCGGAACCAGGTGTGCAACAGCATCGGGCTGGTGACGGCGCTGAATCCGTACCTGGGCTATGAAACGTCCGGCGAACTGGCCAAGACGGCTCTTGAAACGGGAAAGGGAATTTATGACCTGGTGCTGGAAAAAGGGCTGATGTCCAAGAAGAAGCTGGACGAAATCCTGTCCCCGGAACACATGATCCATCCGCATAAGCTGTTGAAGAAATAGTCGTTGCGAAGAGAAGCCGGGGCGGAAACCGACCGGGGGTGGAAAAGAGGAAGCACCGCCCTGTTGCGACGCATTGTGCGTCCGGAGGCGAGATCAACCGGAAACAAAAAGAATGTGTCCGTCGGGTGCTAACGGGCGAGGGGGTTCCTACATCCTTTTCGGAGCCGTGAAGCGGAGCGCCGTTTTGCGGGAAGGGTTTCCGCCCTGCCGCAGAAGAATCTCCGGTTCGGTTTTCCCGGTCTGCCTTGTCCGGCGGGCCGGGTCGGAATGCCGTCCGGGACAGAGCCGCAGGGCCGTAGATTTTTTTTATCCGTTACATTTTTCTAACTTTACCGTCGCTCCGGCGGAGCTTTTCCGAGCGGGAAACATAGGATTAAATCAGAATACAATGACTAACGACACCAAACTGTTTGACCTGATCGAGCAAGAAAAGCAGCGTCAATTGCACGGCATCGAACTGATCGCTTCCGAAAATTTCGTGAGCGAGCAGGTGATGCGGGCCATGGGCTCCGTGCTGACCAACAAATATGCGGAAGGGTATCCGGGCGCCCGTTACTACGGCGGCTGTCAGGTGGTGGATCAGGTGGAACAACTGGCCATCGACCGGCTGTGCGAGATTTACGGGGCCGAATACGCCAACGTGCAGCCTCATTCGGGGGCGCAGGCCAACATGGCGGTTTTCCTGACCGTCATGAAACCGGGGGAAACCTTCATGGGGCTCGACCTGGCCCACGGGGGACACCTGACTCACGGTTCTCCGGTGAACTTTTCCGGACTGTTGTACAATGCCGTCGCTTATCGCGTGAGCGAGGCCACGGGGACGATCGACTACGACGAAATGGAACGCATCGCCGTGGAAACCAAACCGAAAATGATCGTCGGAGGTGCTTCTGCCTATAGCCGGGAATGGGATTACGCCCGGATGCGCCGCATCGCCGACCGGGTGGGGGCGATCCTCTGGATCGACATGGCGCATACGGCGGGGCTGATCGCCGCCGGACTGCTGGAAAACCCGGTGAAACACGCCCACATCGTCACTTCCACGACGCATAAAACCCTGCGTGGGCCGCGCGGAGGCGTGATCCTCGTCGGAAAGGATTTCGATAACCCCTGGGGCGTAAAGACGCCGAAGGGAGAGGTCAAGAAGATTTCGGCCATGTTGAATTCGGCGGTGTTCCCCGGGGTGCAGGGCGGCCCGCTGGAACATGTGATCGCGGCCAAAGCGGTGGCCTTCGGCGAAGCGCTGGAACCTTCCTACAAGGAATACCAGCGGCAGGTGGTGAAAAATGCAGCGGCGATGGCGCAGGCTTTCGTGGACAAAGGGTACAAGCTCATTTCCGGCGGAACGGACAATCACCTCATGTTGATCGACCTGCGGACGAAATTTCCCGACCTGTCGGGGAAAAAGGCGGAGAAGGCGCTCGTGGCGGCCGACATCACCACCAACAAGAACATGGTGCCGTTCGATTCCCGGTCGCCGTTCCTGACTTCCGGCATCCGGGTGGGGACTCCCGCCATCACGACGCGGGGGCTGAAGGAAGACAGCATGCCGGTGATCGTGGAGCTGATCGACCGGGTGCTGAGCGATCCGGAGAACGAGGAAAACATCGCGGCCGTACGGGCCGAGGTGAACCGGATGATGGCCGGTTATCCGCTTTTCGCTTGGTAGGCTGCCGGGACGAAGGATTTTGTCGAACCTAAATTTAATTCTATACGCATGAAATTACTGGAAGGAAAAGTGGCCGTCATCACGGGTGCCGCACGCGGCATCGGGAAGGCGATCGCTCTCAAGTTCGCCGAGGAAGGGGCCGACGTGGCTTTCACCGACCTGAAGGCCGACGAAAACTTTCTCGCTACCGAGAAGGAATTGCAGGCGCTGGGCGTGAAGGCGAAGGGTTATACCTCCAACGCCGCCGACTACAATGCATCGCAGGAACTGATCGACCGGATCGTAGCGGATTTCGGGAAGGTGGACGTGCTGGTGAACAATGCCGGCATCACCCGGGACGGCCTGCTGATGAAGATGACCGAAGACCAATGGGACATGGTCATCAACATCAACCTCAAGTCGGCTTTCAACCTGACCAAGGCGGTGCAGAAGTACATGCTCAAGCAGCGCAGCGGTTCGATCGTCAACATGAGTTCGGTCGTAGGGGTCTCCGGCAATGCGGGTCAGTGCAACTATTCGGCTTCGAAGGCGGGGCTGATCGGGTTCACCAAGTCGGTGGCGAAGGAGCTGGGATCGCGGAACATCCGGTGCAACGCCATCGCTCCGGGATTCATCATTACGGAAATGACCGCACAGCTGACGGATGAGGTGCGGGCGGACTGGGCCAAAAAGATTCCTTTGCGGCGGGGCGGAACCCCGGAAGAAGTGGCCAAAGCCGCTTTGTTCTTGGCCAGCGACCTGGCGTCTTATGTGAGCGGACAGGTGATCCATGTCTGCGGAGCGATGAATACATAGGATTTTCTTAAAGATATGCTGCGGGCACGCGGGCATGTTTTCATCAAACTGAAATTTCCACGGGGCGTAGCCCGGTCGTCAGACCGGGCTACGCTTTTTGCTGGGGGGGATGGAGTCGTTTTCCGGAAACAGGGTCTTTTTCCAGGCTGTTTCTGTTTTCTCCGATGAGGCGCTTTTCCGACAGGGAGCTTTCCGCTGCCGGAACTTCGAGGACAACGGAATGCCGGTTTCTCTTGTCGGAGCAGGAAGGATTCCTCCCGAAAAAACGGGAAGAAAAATTTAACGTTTTTCCGGTCGATTTTTGTCGGGCTTCGGTGAAGATAAATCCCTAAAATTTATATATTTGCCGGGTCAACCCAATCGAACGATGAGGCGTAAGTTTTACAAGTACCAGGGAGCGGGAAACGATTTCGTCCTGCTGGATGCGCGGGATAGCCGGCCCGATCTGAGCCGGGAAACCGTGGCGGCCCTTTGCGACCGGCATTTCGGGATCGGGGCCGACGGCCTGATGGCGTTGGAACCCGCTGCGGAAGGGGGCGAGTTCTACATGCGCTATTTCAACGCCGACGGCGGGGAATCCACCATGTGCGGAAACGGGGGGAGATGCATCGCCCTGTTCGCCCATCATCTGGGGATCGGGGGAACGCTGAAGCGGTTCGACAGTTCGGACGGGGTGCACGAGGCGGAAATCCTCGAAGCCGACGGCGACCGGGGACGGGTGAGGCTCCGTATGGCGGATGTGGAAGGGTGCGAAGCGCGGGACAACTATTTTTTCCTGAACACCGGGTCGCCTCATTACGTGGAATTCGTGGATGACGTGGATGCGGTGGACGTGTACGGCCGCGGACGCGCGATACGGTATTCGGACGCTTTTGCGGCGCAGGGAGGCACGAACGTCAATTTCGTACAATTGTTGCCGGACGGGAATTTCAGGATACGCACCTACGAAAGAGGGGTTGAGGATGAGACGCTTGCGTGCGGTACGGGGGCGACGGCCTGTGCGTTGGCGGTGCACTTGGCCTGTTATCCCTCCCGAAGGGAGTTCCGGGTGTATGCGAGGGGGGGAGAACTGAAAGTTTCTTTTGAAAAAGCCGCCGGTCAGCGGTTTACGGATGTGTGGCTGGAAGGGCCCGCCGTGCGGGTTTTCGAGTGCGAGGCCGATGCGGACGGATGGAAGGCGCAGCGGGCAGATGTCGGGAAAAAATAATTAAAATTGCGGATACAAAAATTATATTTGTCTCATTGCAAACCATTTGATCCCTTAATCATTTAATTTTAATCACGCTTACACACACATGAAATCGAACAAAGGTCTCCGGGGCGGAACGCGCGGTTTCGGTTCGGACGATTTGCTCCGAAAAGCCACCCGACTGGAGCCTATCCGCAAAAGCGGCAAAGAAAAGCAGTCCTTCATTTCCCGATTGGACGAGGAGGACGAAGACCCGGAATGGATGGCGTTGCGCAAACGGGAGTCCGCTCTCGATTATTTCGACGACGGAGAAGAGGGGGACGGAGAGGAATACGAGGGGGAAGACGAGGAATGGGAGGATGAAGCGGAGGAAGAGGACGAGGAGGCGTTGGAGAACTGACGATTTGACGAGAATGAAAGCTGCCTGCAGGTCGTGAGCGGCTTTTTTTATGGAAGGAGAAAGATGGAAAAAATGACGATGGCGGGGCCGGTGGCGCTCCGGTACACGGATTCGGAAAAGGGGGAAAAACCGATCGTGCTCTTGCACGGCTATCTGGAATCGCTGGAGGTGTGGGACGATTTCGTGCGGCGTCTGACCCGCGACGGGTACCGGGTCATTACCCTCGATTTGCCCGGACACGGTATTTCGGAAGTCGTAGGGGAGGTGCATTCCATGGAATTCCTGGCGGATACCGTGGCGGCTCTGCTGGCGAAGATAGGGGTGGAGAAATGTACGCTCGTGGGTCATTCCATGGGGGGATACGCGGCGCTGGCATTTGCGAAAAAATATCCGGAACGCTTGTCGGGGCTGGTGCTTTTTCATTCCGTGCCGGGTGCGGATACCGAGGAAAAAAAGGAAAACCGGCGCCGGGAAATCGCCTTGATCCGTGCCGGGAAAAAGGAACTGCTGGCCCGGACTTCCCCGGAAAAAGGGTTCGCGGAGGAAAACCGGAAACGGCTGGCCGACGAAATCGACGCGCTCGGCGAACAGGTGATGCTGACCGAGGACGAAGGGATCGTGGCGCTGCTCAACGGCATGATCGAACGGGAGGACATGAATGAAATGCTGCGACGGCTGGAAGCGCCCGTGCTGTTCATTTTCGGGAAAGGGGACGGCTATATCGGGCCGGAAACGGCCGAAGCGATGATCCGGAATCATCCGCAGGCACAGGTGGTCTGGCTGGAACATTCGGGACACATGGGCTTTGTGGAGGAGCCGGACGCCGCTGCGAAGGCATTGGAGGCGTTCGTGGAATCGGAATAGGAATCGCGGCGCTCCGGGTTCCCTTTTCCGGGTTCGGACGCAGGACGACAGACAGCCGGATACGGAAAGACTACTTTCTTTTTTCCAGTTCCGTCCGTACCTGCCGCGGCAGGGATCGGCAGACCAGATCGTAGGAATGCCGGGTGAGTTCCAGCAGCAGGGATTCGGGCAGATTGCCCAGCGGGCGGACGGTGTTCCAGTGTTTTTTGTTCATGTGATACCCCGGCAGGATGTCGTCCGGCCACCGGTCGCGCAGTTCGACGGCCCGATCCGGATCGCATTTCAGGTTGATGCCGGCGGCGAAATCGTCCGTGCCGTAGAAGGCGAAGATTTTCCCGCCCACTTTATAGACCGGGGTTACGTCGTTGAACGGCAGTTCTTCGGTGACGTGCGGCAGGGCGAGGCAGTATTCCCGGTAACGTTCGATGTCCATCATGTGCAGGCGATTTATGGGATGAAACCGGGAACAAGGTAAAAAAATATGCGGAATTTCCCGCGGGGAAATCCCTTCGGCGGAGCGGGAAATCAGCGGAAGGGGGGATTGGCCGAAAGATCGCTTGCCTTTTGTCCGTGCCCTGCAGACGCAACCAAATCGGAAAAAACATGCTGACGAAAGCGGAAATAAATCGGGTCAGGCGGCTGGCCGACAAGAAGGAACGAACGGCCCTCGGCCTTTTCGTGGCCGAAGGAATCAAACTGGTCAGGGAACTGATGGAATCGGAGCTCCGGGTACGGGAGGTGTATGCCTTGCCGGAGGCGTCCGACGCCCTTCCTTTTTCGGATTCCGTGGTGACGGTCTCCGCGGGTGATATGGAGCGGATCAGCCTGCTGAAAACCCCTTCTCCGGTGCTGGCGCTGGTGGAAATTCCCCGTCATCCGCTGGAGAAGGGTATGCTCGGACGCTCGCTGGCGCTGGCGCTGGACGACGTGCAGGATCCGGGCAACCTGGGAACGATCCTCCGGCTGGCCGACTGGTTCGGCATCCGGGACGTTTTCTGCTCTCCGGCTACCGCGGACTGTTTCAACCCCAAAGTGGTGCAGGCGACCATGGGGGCCATCGCCCGGGTGCGGGTTCATTATACGGAGCTGACCGGACTGCTGGAAGAGGCGCTCCGGAACGGAGAGCCCGTTTTCGGTACGTTCATGGACGGAGAGGATCTTTACGGGGCTAAACTCGCTTCCGAAGGGATCATCGTGATGGGAAACGAGGGCAAAGGCATCTCCCCCGCCGTGACCGCGCTGGTGAACCGGAGGATCGGGATTCCGGCTTATCCGCCGGGTGCTCCGACCTCCGAGTCCCTGAACGTGGCGGTGGCTGCGGCGATCGTTTGCGCCGAATTCAGGCGCCGGATGCGGTAACTGTCGGAAGCCGGGGCGGACGATCGGCCCCGGATGGTTTCGCCTGAAAGCGGATTCGAAAGGGGTGTCATCCTTGCACTGTTTTTGCGGGAACTCCCTGCGGATCAAACCGAGAAAAAATGAAAAGGGAATATGTTCCGCTGATTTTTACGGTATCGATGGTCGTCGCCGTTTTTCTGCCCTGGATCGTGCTGCACCTCCAAATGCCGGGCGATGCGGCGACTGCGTCCCGGTCGGGCATCCGGACGGTCGAGGGGATATTCGCGCTGATCATTGTGCTGGGAGGTGGTTTTTTGGCTTATGGACGGCATAAGTTTACCGCTGCGGTCGGGGCGTTGGATTTTCTGTTGGGCATCATCGCCGTTTTCCACTACGACCTGGGAGCCGGCTACCGCGCTTTCGGTCAGGCGGCAGGAACGGCGGGCGACCTGACGTTTGCCGGCGGCGCGTCGGTTTCCATCGGCTGGGGCCTGTGGGTCTTCCTGATCGCTTCCGTCGTCTTTACGGTGCTGACCTGGAAGTATATGCGCCCATCGGTCACGGTGGGGCAGGACGAGAGGTAGGGGGCGGCTTCTTTTCGCGGACAGGGAGCTTTTTCCGAAAGGAGGGCGCTTTGCCGTCCGGGGCTGGCGGTTTTGACCGGAAATTGTTACCTTTGCCCCCATCAAATCCATCGCATCTATGGCGCTCATTTTAAGCATCGAAACCGGTACCGACATTTGTTCCGTGGCCCTTTCCCGGAACGGACGCCTGATTTCTTTGCGGGAAAGTACGGAAGGAAGGCACCACGCCCAAAATCTTGGCATTTATATTGAAGAGATTTTCCGGGAAATCGGAATCGATGCCGAGGAACTGGATGCGGTAGCCGTAGGGATGGGGCCGGGTTCCTACACCGGTCTGCGGATCGGGGTTTCCATGGCCAAAGGGCTGTGTTACGGGACGGGAAAACCCCTGATCGCGGTCAGCAGCCTGAAGGCGATGGCCTGTGTGGCGCTGGAAGATCACGATGCGGGCATCCTGGATGTGGAGAACATGGAACAGGCCTTCCTGTGCCCCATGATCGACGCCCGGCGGATGGAAGTCTATGCGCAGGTGTTCGACAGCGCCCTGAATCCGCAGACGGAAGTGGAGGCGATGATCGTCGGGGAAGACAGTTTTGCGGACATTCTCGCCCGGCGGGAATTGGTGATTTTCGGCAGCGGGGCCCCGAAGTGCGAAGCGGTGATCCGGAATCCGAACCTGCGGGCGGTGAGCGTCTATCCTTCGGCGCGGGGCATGGCGGGATTGGCGGAAGAGGCTTACCGGGCGAAGGACTTTGCGGACGTGGCTTACTTCGAACCGTTTTACCTGAAAGATTTCGTGGTGACGGCTTCCCGCAAAAAAATGTTCTGATTTTTTGGCGCGGAAAAATTTTTATTTATCTTTGCCCCGTGGAAACGAACCATGATTGACCCATGGTGTAATGGTAACACAGCAGATTTTGGTTCTGTCGTTTCAGGTTCGAGTCCTGATGGGTCAACACCCAGAGGGGCCGGAGAGAAGTGGTGGGGGGAGAAATGAAGCCTATGCGGGAGAGAGGGATAGGTGAGAAGGAGAAAGGAGGGGATGAAGGGAGAGGCTGAAAGGACGGAAGAAAGATAAAACGAGAGGTGGAAGCAAGGGGAACGCAGAGATTCGACAAAGGTTCTGAAAAAGTTTGAAACGGTAAATTGACCCATGGTGTAATGGTAACACTGCAGATTCTGGTTCTGCCTTTCTAGGTTCGAATCCTGGTGGGTCAACAACGCAAGAGGACGATCGGATATTCCGGTCGTCCTCTTTTCGTTTCAGGCCGGTTGCATCTCTGGAAGGAACTTGCTTGAAGCCTGTCCGATCGGGAAACGCCGCTTCGTACGAATTGGATGCAAACCGTTCCGGGCAATCGTTGCAGGGATCGGACCGCGGTCGGGACAGAAGGATGGCGGCGATGGTTCGCTTGTAACCTCGTTCCGGATTTCTCCCGATCTTTTTGGAAGCTCTCGGCCGTGCGGTTCGTAGTTTCTTCCGGCTATTCGGAACTCCGGTCTTGGCGTCGTCCTGATGATTCAGCTACCGTCTTTCAAAGGCATTGCCGTTGCGTCATTGTCACGTTGCCGGTGCTTATCGCCATGATGTGATGATGATACTGTTTCCGGACGGCAAGAGGTTTCCGGTTGCAATGTGTCATCCTAAGGCGGCCCGCAAGGCCCGATGCGGCAATCTGAACCTCTCACCTTTCGGAAGCGGATTCGCTTTACTGACGTGTCTGGAAATTTCCACGTCAAACCCTCTCGGTTTTTCCTGGGAATGACGCCATAGAAGGAGGGACTTCCTGTAGTTCGGAAACCGTATTGTCCTTCCGACTCTCTTACAACCATCTGTGCTTCGTTGCGTTGTGTCATTGCGAACCGAGCAGGGCCTTCGGCCATGCGAGTTCACCGACCTCAGTCCGTGGTCGTCCCGCAAGGGACGGCACGGAAAAAGCGCAGGGAGGTAGCATCCGCAACCGGTTATGCGCTGACCTTGAAGCGTCGGCGACGCGGCAATCTCTCTGTTTGGTTTGAAAAAAGAAAGATCTTCGCATCGTACTTTCGGCTTTCCTTGGGATAAGGTTGTTAAGTCCGGGGCCTTCTGTCCCCTCGGGCATTGTTTTACCTCTCCCGTCATGGCAAAGGGCGTCGGTAGGGCGACGGTTGTGTCTGTCCGCTTCCCCTGTTGTTTCCAAAATAAAGATCGGCGGACGGAATAAAGTTAATTTTTCAGGGTTGTTCCTCCGTATCCCGGTTCGGAAAGGGTTTCGGCGCTGCAAATGGAAACCGCTTTCACCCCCCGGTCGATGGCCCGGAAGGCGTTTTCCAGTTTGGGCAGCATTCCGTCGGCCACGATTCCCTGTTTCTTCAGTTCCCCGAACCGAACCGGGGTGATTTCGGAAATGACCGATGCGTCGTCTTCCACGTTCATCAGCACCCCTCGTTTCTCGAAACAGTAGACCAGTTCCACTTCGTAAGCCGTCGCCATGCCGACGGCGATCGTCTGCGCCACCGTATCGGCGTTCGTGTTCAGCAACTCGCCTGCGGCGGACAGGGTGATCGGCGCGGCCACAATCGTATAGCCGGCGTCGATCAGGGTACGGGCCGTGCCGATGCCGAATTTTTCCGGGATGGGATCGCCTACGTAGCCAAAGTCGACCGGAACGGAGGTGCGTTTTTCCGAGACGATGAACTGTCCGTCCGCTCCGCTCAGCCCGATGGCGTTGCAGCCGCGGCGTTGCAGTCCCGTCACGATGGTTTTGTTCACCAGTCCGGCATAGACCATGGTCACCACCCGGAGGGTTTCCTCGTCCGTCACCCGGCGACCGTCGATCATCCGGGTTTCGATTCCGAGGGCTTTGGAAACGGTGGTGGCGATCTTTCCGCCGCCGTGCACCAGGATTTTCGGGCCTTCGAGCGCGGCGAAATCCGTCAGGAATTTTTCCAGTTTGGCGGGGTTATCCACAACGTTGCCGCCGATTTTGATAACTTTCAACATACTTTGAACAGGATTCGATCCGATTTTCGACACAAATTTAACAATTTGCGGGAATAACCTTCGGTGGGACGGGTTATTTACAGCCGGATGTTTACAGTTTGTGCCTTTCGTGTGGATAACGCTGCCGCTGGATCTACCTTACGCTATTAGTATCCGCTGTTTCCGAATAGCCGCAACCAGAAAGTGACCGGACCGGATTAACGTATATCCTTAAAAAATAGGCAGACACGGCTCGAAAGAAAGGCCCGGAGTTGCTCCGGGTTAAAATCGGCTCTCATATTTCTTAAAGTACTTCAAAGTGATGCACTTATTTCAGAATACATTGAGTTGACTCAAAAGGCTATAGCAAGACAGCTTCCGGCATTGTGGAGTTTGTATTATCAGGATAAATATTATGTCGCAGGATTGCAATGATCAGAATTTTATTTACTTTTGTTATAAAAATTTATTGACTGGATGAAATACCTTCTACTAATATTTGGTTTATTGACCATCCAATCGTGCGGGAGCAAGAATGCAAAAAACGGCATGAATGTCGGGATGGGCGAGCAAAGCGAACAATCTGTGCGGCAAACTGTTCCATGGGACAGTATTAACGGGGCTTACTTGCATTTGGATAGGAAGCGGTACGATTTCGGGAAAATAAGCAGGAAGAAAATGCCGGATATCCCGATTGAGTTCGAGATAGAGAATATAGGGAAAGACCCATTGGTAATCCTGAAAGCTGATGTATCATGTGGTTGCTTGTCGGTTAATTATCCAAAAGCGCCGATCCGCCCAGGAGAGAATGCAAAACTGATAGTGAACGTGGATACAAAAGCACAGGAAGGAAGATTTAATAAAATCATATTCATCAAGTCCAACGCTGATAATGATGTTGAGTTGATTCGCATCCTCGGAGAGGTGAAAAAATAGTCATTTTTCATTTCATTTCATTGAACCTTAATTTTAATTGTTATGAAGAACAAATTTTTTTTGATAGCATTTGTAACCATTTGCTTTGCCACATTGTCTTGCCAAAAAGATTCGATTTACAGTTGCGACCCCGAGATTGACAAATGGACTAAAGAACACTTGAATGAGATCTCATCAATGACAAGAAGCGATTTGATTGAATATGATGATCAAACAATGAAGGCTATTTTTGGAGCGATGTCTCCTGAACAAAAATACAACGTTTGGATGATAAAGTTTAGCCACTTACTGCAGTTCCATTGGAATCAAGAAGAAAAAAATCATCTGCTCACTATGCGCTCTTTTATAACAAAAAATAAAAATATTTTTACTAATAGCAAACAAGATGAAGATGATCATTTTTTATTGTTTGTGTACAAATGGAGTGAATATGCGAAAGATATTCTTGGGTGGGATGACCAAATAATTTCTTCGTTATTTAATACGCCACGAGATATAATTAAAACTGAGAAGGATGGAGTAATGCGGATTTCTGTTTTAAATAGTGATAAAGGATTGCATTGGCAAACTAAGGTAAAAACACGGAGTGAAACAGGAACAGATTGTGATACAAATTGTAATGATACCATGAATTGGTGCGCCAATCGAGATACTGCTATGGATTGTACATCTGGTGGTTGTACTGAGACTCCATATTGTGGGTGGTTCTGGACGCAGCCATGCAATGGAATCTGTCATTATTAATGCATAAGAAAAAATTCTTTACGATTTTTGTCATCAGTTTCGTGTTCTTCTGGGGTATTGCCGCCCTCCGAGGAGGATATGTAACGATTATCGGTATGGCCGGTCTTAAACTATCTGCATTGGTGGGCTTTTTAGTAATGTGGATATGGAGTTGTTTTTCGTTAATCAAATTTAAACGATTAAAACCTGTATATGTTATACTGACAATATGGTTGGGCATTTCCATTTTGGAATTACCTATAAGGCTTATCGTAAAAGATACGTTAGGATCATTGCCTACTTATCTATTATGGTGTTTCGGCATAATTGTTGGCTATTTGTCATTTTTGCTGATTAAAAAAATATGAAAAGAATTTTTTTTTTAACAGCACTAATAGTCGTATCATTATTTATTGGGGTTTGGTGTGCGACTTATGGATATCAACTGTTTTTGAATAAATTAACCTTTCGTACGTTTACCGGCAAAACAGAACAGGTAGTCAGCAATCCAATAGTATTTCAAAGTATAGGAAAAGAAATCCTTTTATTAAGTGATTTTAAAGGAAAATATGTGGTTTTAGATTTTTGGAGTTCCACCTGCGGAGTATGCATAGAAAAGTTCCCTAAAACACAAAAATTGTATGAAAAGTACAATGATAATCCCAGCGTTATTGTTTACTCTGTTTTTTGTAGGATAGATAAAAAAGGTGAAACAGTACAAATCGGTTCCCAAATTCTAACAGAACGGGGGTATACATTCCCGGTGCTTTCGATAGATATGAATGATCCTGCTCTAAAAGAAATCGGAGTTACTGCTTTTCCTACAGTAATAGTATTTGATATGGATGGTAAATTAATATTTCGTGGACATATTGAAAACGCTTTAAAATATTTGGTTGAATTAACAGGTGATTAATGCAACTTTTTGACTCCGTGTTAAGTTATAATCTAAATTCAACAACAAGGGCGATAGTTATACATTTATCTATTGCCCTTTTGTTTTTTTGTACGTTATTCGTTTCGCATTCCGGTTTTGTCGAGGCTCAGATTGTGCCTAAATGGTATGGGTTTATAGCGGGAACCGTATTGCTGGCATTGGTATACGCCGTGTTGTTCGCGCGCCAGAGTATCAAAATATCACTAACCTACATCGACATTGCCGTAAGCATTTTTCTGGGCTATCTGCTCGTGCGAATATGCCTTGCCGGGGCTCCGGCTATAAACATCCTGGCTCTTACCTCATTTATTCTGCTATATTTCTTATTTAAAGTTATCCCAGAAAATGAAATAAAGTATTTGGGCATCATTGTCGTATGCCTGTGTGCTGCACAAGCACTGTACGGCATCGGACAATGGGTTGGCATTTTCCCTGCTGCTGCGGGTTTCAAAGTGATCGGCAGTTTCGATAACCCTGCCGGACTGGCCGCGTGTCTGGCCGCCGGGTTTCCATTCTGTTTTTCATTATTGAGAAAATTCAGGATTGTTAAATTACTCGGTATTGCGAGTTTGATCGTTTTGATCGCTGCCATTATAATGTCGGGATCACGTTCGGGCATTTTGGCTATAGCCATCGTTTCAGCAATCTACGTGGCAGATAAATATCGGTTATTGATAAAAAAGCACCTCAAGGTTGTCGTTTTGCTCTCGACAATATTCGGGCTATGCTTCATCGGACTGATATTCCTTAAGAAAGACTCGGCTGCAGGACGGGTTGCCATCTGGCGGAACTCTCTGGAGATGATAGCCGACAAACCTATTTTTGGCTACGGGGCGGGAGGCTTTTCTTCAGAATATATGTTCTATCAGGCTGATTATTTCGCGGCGAATCCCGATAGTCGGTACGCTCAACTGGCCGACAATGTTACTCACCCTTTCAATGAATATCTGCTGCTTGCTATCGAGTACGGTATTGTGGGAATATTATTGCTGTTTCTCGTGATTGTCGTTATATTAAGATCTGACCGCAAATTTTCCGTTCCGATTTTGTGCCTTTTGTCCATTGCCGTATTTTCGTGCTTTTCTTATCCCATGCGTTATCCGTTTGTCTGGATATTGATTGCCTACAGCCTGACTATCTTATCAAAACGATTGCGAAAAAAGACCTTAAAGATAATATCGTGCCTGCCCTTTATTCGTTCGGTATTATTGTTAATAGCGGCAGCTATGAGTGTTTTCCTCATCAGGGATATCCGTTTTGAAAACGAATGGGGCAGCCTGGCACGACGGGGAGGCTTCGGCAACAAAGAAGAGTTGATCGAAAGCTACGACCGTCTTCTCAAAAGGTGGAACGGCAATCCTCTTTTTTTATATAATTACGGGGCTGTACTCAACCAGTCGAGACGATATGCTATGAGTAACATGATCATGAAAGAATGTGAAACATATCTGAATGATTACGATGTTCAAATGCTTCTGGCCGATAACAAGTTCCAATTGTGCGAATGGGATGATGCCGAACATCATTATGTTTTAGCAAGTAATATGATTCCTAATCGTTTTTTGCCTCTAAACTGTTTGATGGAATTATACCGAATAACGGGAAATCAAGATCAAGCTCGGGAGATTGCAAAAAAGATTATTGGAAAGGAGATCAAAGTACCTTCTTCTACGGTATATCTCATCATTGGAAAAGCGGAAAAATTAATTGTGGAAAGGAATACTGAATAGTATGCATTTATGAGTATTATGAAAAGCAAATGGCGGCCAATCTGCTAACTTATAGCCAGTTTGAGGCAATAGCCTGCATAATGTTTTTCCATAAATTATGTTATGTAAAGCTTTATATAACGGCCATAAAAACATTTTTCATTTTAAGATTTTCTTTCGTCGGCCGTGAGTTTCAGCAAGGATGCGTTTCTTGGAAGAAAGACGGGAGACGGCCGCACGGTTATTCACCGTCCCGTGCGATCGGTGAAGAAGTTATCCACAATGAACAGGGAGAAGGCGATAGTATTTAATCGGTTATTTAAAGTGTTGATTAATAGTTTATTATTTTGAAGCGAGACGGTTGCTGGCTTTTCAGCTTCGGAGGTTTCTCTCCGGTTATCCACAGGGAATGAACATCCGGTTTCGGTTCGCGGGCAATAGTCGGACAGGGATCCGGAGCGCATACGGGAAAAGAAGAGAGAGTTGCCTCAGATGAAAGCTGGAACCGGTTCGGGAAAATGCAAGGAGGATGCAGTTCGGATGGGACGTCGGGTGTTCGTAGCGGCTCGGTAAAGAACAAATTTTTCTATGTCGAATGTCCATCTGGATAGAGAGGCCCCTGCAAAAAGCAAAGTCGGGGGCGGTTTGGAGAAGGTGTGCTTGGAATCCCGGTTTCGATCCGTTGTCGTACGGCAGCGTTTCCGGATCGCCGGATACGGACGCTCATTTCAGCAAGGCGTTCTTATCGGTGAAGATAGTCCGCAATAAAAATTCCCTGCGGCAAAACTTCGCAGTCTGCCGCAGGGAATGCGTGTGCCGGACGGAAAAGCGGTTACGTACCACGTTCGCTTTTTCAACCCTTGGATATAATTTTATGTCTTCTGTTACGGACGCCACGAAATGCTCCCGCCCGTCAGACCAAAGTCCGGGCCTTCGACCGGACAGGATTTTCCGTCCGGTTCAAAAGATGTCAGTTCGCTGTCAATATCCTGTTCAAAGCGTTCAGGAACAGGTCGGCGTGTGCTTTCGTGATGTTGAGGGCCGGCAGCAGCCGCAGGACGTTCTTGTTGCTCGAAGAACCGACGAAGATTTTTTCGTCGAACAGCAGTTTTTTCCGTACCGGCGCCGAGTCTCCGTCCAGCTCCACCCCGATCATCAGCCCCCGTCCCCGGACGTCGCGGATATGAACCGGAATTTTCCGGAGCTCGTCCATCAGGTATTCTCCCATCCGGGCGGCGTTTTCGATCAGACGGTCCTGCGCGATCACGTCGGCCACGGCGATGGCGGCGGCGCAGGCCAGGTGATTGCCTCCGAACGTGGTGCCCAGCATCCCGTATTTCGGCGCGATATGGGGTGCGATGGAAATCGCTCCGATGGGAAACCCGTTCCCGATCCCTTTGGCCATCGTATAGATGTCGGCATTCACGCCCGCCCAGTCGTGGGAATAGTATTTTCCGCTCCGGCCGCAGCCGCACTGCACGCTGTCGGCGATATAAACCGCATCGTATCGGTCGCAGAGGCTGCGAATTTGACGCAGGAATTCCGGTTCGGCCAGCCGGATGCCGCCCACGCCCTGAATCCCTTCGATGATGACCGAGGAAATTTCGTTTTCCGCGAACGCTTTTTCGAGCGTTTCCGGATCGTTCAGCGGCAGGAAAATCACGTTGTCCGTCCGGTTCACCGGAGCGACGATGTTCGGATTGTCCGTCGCGGCCACGGCCAGCGACGTCCGTCCGTGGAAGGCCCCCTTGAAAGCGATCACTTTTTTCTTCCCGTTGTGGAAAGAGGCCAGTTTCAGGGCGTTTTCGTTGGCTTCGGCTCCGGAGTTGCACAGGAACAACTGGTAGTCCTCCTTACCGGAAAGCGCTCCGATCTTCCGGGCCAGCTCCCGCTGCTGTCCGATGATGACCGAGTTGGAATAAAACCCGATGTTTTTGATCTGGCTGGTCACCATTTCCACGTAGTGGGGATGGGTGTGACCGATGGAAATGACGGCGTGTCCGCCGTACATGTCCAGGTATTCGGTTCCGTCGGAGTCCCAGACCCGGGAACCTTCCGCCCTCACGATTTCGATGTCGTGCAGCGGATATACGTCGAACATTTTCATTTTTCTCGTTTTTTAGTCGGTTGCCGGAAAAGCACGTGTTCTTTCCGTCCGCACGGGTTCGCATTCATCCGGTTCCGGATACCGCTCGTTTTCTGCGCCTTCGGTCGGCCGGATGCTGCCGCTCGAAAAAAACGGTGTCCCCGGCTCCTGCGCCGGAATCAGAACGCCGCAGCCTTCAGTCGCAACCCTGCTTTTTCGTCCAGCCCGAACATCAGGTTCATGTTTTGCACGGCCTGTCCGCTGGCTCCTTTCAGCAGGTTGTCGATCACGCTGACCACGAGCAGTTTGTTGCCGTGCTTTTCCAAAGAAAGCAGGCATTTGTTGGTGTTTACCGCCTGTTTCAGGTTGACCGGTTTGTCGCTCACGTGCGTAAAGGCCGCTTCCCGATAATAGTCCCGGTAAAGGTTTTTCGCTTCTTCGAGGTCGCCTTCGAAATCGGTGTAGACCGAAGCGATGATCCCCCGCGTGAAATCCCCCCGGTAGGGAACGAAATGGATTTCCCCCGGAAAATCCGGTTCCAGCTGCCGGACGGACTGTCCGATTTCCCGCAGGTGCTGGTGCTCGAATGCTTTGTAGACCGACAGATTATCGGCCCGCCAGCTGAAATGGGTCGTTGCGGAAAGGGACTGCCCCGCACCGGTGGAACCGGTGGTGGCGGTGATGTGTACGTCGGTTTTCAGCAGTCCGGCCGCCGCCAGCGGCAGCAACCCCAGTTGCAGGCAGGTGGCGAAACAGCCGGGGTTGGCGATGGCCTGCGCACTTTCGATCGCCTGCCGGTTCAGTTCCGGCAGGCCGTAAACGAAAGTATGCGTCCCCGTGGCGTTCCGTTCCCGGAGCCGGAAATCCTGGCTCAGGTCGATGATCCGCACCCCGGCAGGAACCGGATGTTCTTCCAGAAACTTCGAAGCCGCATGATGCCCGACGCACAGAAAAAGCACGTCCACGTCCATCGACAGCCTGTCGGTGAATTTCAGTTCCGTATCGCCCAGCAGGTCGGCGTGGACGTCGTAAAGACGGTTGCCCGCATTGCTGTTGCTGTGCACATAGGCCAGCTTCGCCTGCGGATGGTTCAGCAGGAGCCGGATGGCTTCCCCGCCCGTATAGCCCGCTCCGCCGATGACGGCCGCTCTGATTTTCTCCATATGCTTAAACGTTCCCCGTGATGATTATTCGTTTTCTCCGTTGATCTTCCGGTGCATGGAAACCTGATTGCCGAAAATCTTTCCGAAGCCTTTCACGTCGTCGCTCGTCCAGCCGGCCATCATTTCCCCGTAGGCCCCGAACCGGCTCGACATCAGGTCGTGAGGGCTGGCGATGCCGATGACTTCGAAGCGATAGGGATGCAGTTCCACGAAAACATCCCCCGAAACGTATTTCTGGCTGCTTTCCAGCAGGGCTTCCATGTCCCGCATCACCGGGTCGTAGTACTGTCCTTCGTGCAGGTAGTTGCCGTAGAAGGCCGAAATCTGGTCTTTCCAGAAAAGCTGCCATTTGGTGAGGGTGTGTTTTTCCAGCGTGTGGTGCGCTTTGATGATGATCATCGGGGCCGCGGCTTCGAAACCGACCCGGCCCTTGATCCCGATGATGGTGTCGCCCACGTGCATGCCCCGTCCCACGGCGTAGGGAGCGGCGATTTGCTGCAACGCCTGAATCCCCTTCACCCGGTCTTCGTAGCGGACGCCGTCGATGGCCGCCAGCTCTCCCTTTTCGAAAGCGAGGGTGATCCGTTTGGGATCGGTCGCCTTCAACTGGCTCGGATAGGCTGATTCGGGCAGCGTTTCGGAGGAGGTGAGCGTTTCCTTGCCGCCGACCGACGTGCCCCAGATCCCTTGATTGATGGAATATTCCGCTTTTTTGAAATCGAAATCCACGCCGTGCGAGCGCAGGTAGGCAATCTCTTCCTCCCGACTGAGCCGTTTTTCCCGGATCAGGGCGATCACTTTCACTTCCGGGGCCACGATGTCGAAAATCATGTCGAACCGCACCTGATCGTTGCCCGCGCCCGTGGAACCGTGGCACAGGTAGTCCGCTCCGATCTTCTTCGCATACCGGGCGACGGCCGTCGCCTGCGAAATCCGTTCGGAGCTGACCGAAATCGGGTAGGTGGCGTTCTTGAGCACGTTCCCGAAAATCATGTATTTGATGCTCTGGTCGTAATATTGATGCGACACGTCGAGGCGGACATAGTCCTTCACGCCGAGGGCGCGGGCCCGCGTCTCGATTTTTTCCAGTTCTTCCGGCGAGAATCCGCCCGTGTCGGCGAGCGCCGTATAAACGTCCAAGTCCATTTCCTTCGCCAGGTAGATGGCGCAGTAAGAGGTGTCGAGGCCGCCGCTGAAGGCGAGTACTACTTTTTTCTTCATTATTCCGATTTTTAAAGTTTGCGGGTTAAAGGTCGTCGGGTTCCGGCACTTTGGGCGTGTCCACCGCCGGATCGAACAGCATCGCCGTGCAAAGGCAGTTTTTCCGGTTTTTGCTTTGCAGGATGGGGTAGTTCACGCAGCTTTCGCACCCCTTCCAGAAATTGTCGTCGTCGGTCAGTTCCGTGTAAATGACCGGATGGTACCCGATTTCCGTGTTGATTTTCATCACCGGAAGCCCGGTCGTCAGTCCGAAGAGCTTGGCGTCGGGAAAACGTTTGCGGGACAGGAAGAAGGTCTTGATCTTGATGGCTCTTGCCAGCCCCAGCTTTCGGAAGGGCGGACTGATGATGAGACCCGAATTCACCACGTAAAGTCCGTGGCCCCAGGATTCGATGTAGCTGAATCCGGCCCATGTCCCGTCCTTGTGCAGGGCGATGACGGCCTTCCCTTCGCGCATTTTCTGCGCCACGTAATCGGGGGAGCGGCGGGCGATCCCCGTGCCGCGCGCCCGGGCGGAGCTGGCCATTTCGTCGCAGATTTCCTGCGCGTAGCGGACGTACTCCTCCGAAGCTACGATTACGTCAAAATCTTCGATTGTCATTTCCAAATGATGATAACTGAACGATGATACGTTAAAAGTCGGGTAAAATGTTTCGGATGATGGAGGAAAACGTTTCCCGTCGTTCCGGGGCAGGCATTCCCCCTGAAGAAACCGGGAAGAGAAACATCCGGTACGGAACCGGAAAGACTATCGTCGTCGCCGTTCGATGCGAACCGTCGCGGCATACGCATTCCGCCGACCCCGCCTATCATAGGCACCTTGCCTTCCCGTCGCTGCAACGGCGATCCTGTCGTTGCCGATGCGGCGGGCGAAAGCGGAAATCCTATCGGTTGTCTTTGTCGAAAGCATGTTCGTTACGGAATACCCGGCAAAAATATAAAAAAATCGGAAACCTCCGGAAGAAAAAGGCTCCGATTTTAAGAATTAATCATATTCCGTGCCGCAGGATGGAAAATTAAACGGATTTCTCTCCAATCAGTACTTCTTCCAGCGGGCGTTTCGGGACGCAGTGGGTTCCGTCCGGTTTGCGGTAATACCGGATGTCGCCGCTTGCCGGCTCTACGATCGTTACGTTTTCCTTCGGTACGCCGAGGGCCAGCACCAGCACCGGCGTCAGGTATTGGGGTAGTTCCAGGATGCGGCTCGCTTCCTCTTTCCGAAACGCTCCGACGATGCATCCGCCCAGCCCCGCTTCGACCGCGCCCAGCAGGATCGTTTGGGCGGCGATCCCCTGATCCCAGCGGCTTTCGGCCGCCAGCCGGGCGTCGTTGCACATCACGATGTAGGCGGCGGGCCGTTCTCCTTCCGACGGGCCGTCCCAGTCGGTCAGGTAACCGGCCCAGGCCAGCGTTTCGAAAATCCGGGCGCAGGTTTCCGCTCCGGTTACGGTAACGTATTTCAGCGGCTGCATGTTCCGGGCCGAGGCGGTCAGCCGCGCCGCGTTCACCAGTCCGGCCAGTGTTTCCCCGGCGATGCGCCGCTCTTGGTAAAACCGGCGGTAACTGCGGTTTTTGGCGACCAGTTCCGAAAATTCCATATCGCTTCGGGAGCTTATTGCGCCGTGATCTTCCGGTCGGCCAGCCATTTCAGCAGCAGGTCTTTCCAGTTTTCGTGGTACCGGAAATGCGGGTTGAATCCCCATCCGTGGCCCCCCTGCGGAAAAATATAGAGGGAAGCGGGTACCTTGTTGGCCTTCAGGCTTTGATAGAAGGCGATGCTGTTCATCGGAGGCACCGTTCGGTCGTCGTCGCTGAGGAACAGCACGGTCGGCGGGGTTTCGGGCGTCACCTGCTTTTCGTTGGAATAAAGCTCCACTAACTTCGGATCGAGGGATTTGCCCACCAGATTCACCGCCGAGCCCGAATGCGCGATTTTGGAATCGAACGAAATCACCGGATAGAAAAGCACGGCGAAGTCGGGCCTCGTCTGCGCATCGAAGTGCGTGGCCAGCGTGGCGGCCAGATGCCCGCCCGCCGAAGCGCCTCCGATACCTACCTTCTGCGGGTTCACGCCCCATTCCACCGCCCGCGAGCGTACGATCCGCACGGCCTGCGCCGCATCGCTCAGCGGCACGTCCGCGTGTCCGTTCGGCATCCGGTACTTCAGCACGATTCCCGTAATGCCGTTTTGGGCCAGCCATTGCGCCATTTCATGTCCTTCGTGGTTCATGGCCAGATGGAGGTATCCGCCGCCGGGGCAGAGGATGAGCGCCGCCCCCGTGTTTTTGGCCGGGTCTGCCGGGTACACGTAGATTTCGGGGACGCTCACGTTGGTTATCCGTCCGTTTTTCGTCCATTGTTCTTCGCCGCTCAAACCGTTGCTTTGCGGTGCGCCGTCGGGCCATACCGGGATTCCTTTCGGTTGCTGGGCCGTCGCCGTCAGGGCCAGCGTCGCCAGAACGGCAGTGAGGATTTTTTTCATCGCTTTCGTGGAATTGAATGAATATTGCGTTTGCTTGTCGTCTTTGCGGTTTCGGAACGGAGGATCACCTGTCCTTCGGACGGAACTCGTCGTTCAGGGGCTGCCAGCCGTCGGGGCCGCTCAGCACGTTTTCCACCGTATATTGCGCCGCCTCTTTCGCCGTCAGGATGTGATCCCATTTCACCCGCTTCCCGATGGCCGCCCCCGGCCCCGTATTGCCGTATTCCGCGTAGTAGGCGGTTTTTTCGTTGGACGTCTTTCCCCAGTTGTGCCAGCCCGCCGGAGCGATGAAACCGTCCATTTCGCAGCCGATGAAGACCGTCTTGGCATACGGTCGCCACGGACGGCCCAGATAGACATTCTCCACTCCTTCGTCCGCGGTCAGTTTGCAGCCGAGAAATACGTATCCGTATTTCGTGTCCTTCGACGTGGAGGCCGCCGTCAGGTAGCCGCCGCTCCGCTTGGCGTGGATCGTGCAGCCGTCGAATACCGCCGTCGACCAGCCGAAAATGAAATCCACGGTTCCTTCGATGTAGCAGTCTTTGTAGTATTGCCGACTCTTGTCTCCGTGGGTATAGAGGGTGTCCTGAAAGCCGAGGAAACGGCAGTTGCGGAACGCCAGCCGGTCTCCTTCGGTGAAAATCGCCACGGCCTGTCCTACCGGCCCTGCCGTGTTCCGGAACGTAATGTTTTCCGCAACGAATCCGTCACCGTAAACATAGAAAGAAGCCGAGCCGGAAGTGCCTATGGCTTCCCCGAAGCGGTTCTTTTTGGAAGCGTAGTCGTCGTAGCAGAGCACGGTCTTTTCCGGATCTTCCCCCAGGAAGGTCACGTTTTGCTTGCTGGCCGGCAATACCAGTTTTTCCTTATAGATCCCGTTACGGATATAGACCGTGGTGCGGTTTCCCTTGCGCATGTCGGGTACGGCGTCGATCGCTTCCTGCACCGTCATGAAATCCCCGCTGCCGTCCCGGGCCACCACGAAATCGTATTTCCGGACGAACGGGGCCAGATCGGGGAGCCGTCGGGCGATGGAATCGGCCGCCATGCCGGCCACCACCCGTCCGCCATAGACGTTCAGGTGCGTATTGTCTTCCCGCCCGTTCGGGATGGAAGGGTTGGTTTCCTTTTCGATCCACATGAAAAACTTTTTGGATTCCTCCTGCGGGACGGAAAGGATCATGTCGGTGGTGGCCTTGTTGAGGTCGATCACCGGGACGTTCATTTCCTTTCCCACGGCGAACACCGCCTCCGTGTATCCCGTGTGCGTGTCGATGAGTTTCCCCGCTTCATCGAAATGGCGCCGGGCGATGGAAGTGAACAATACCGGAATTCCTCCCTTTGCACGGGTTTCGTCGATGTATTTTTTCAGGTTTTCCCGATAGAGGCCGTCGGCTGCCGCATAACGTTTGGTATTCACCTTCTGATCATTGTGTCCGAACTGGATGAACACGTAGTCGCCGGGTTTCAGCTTTTCGAGAATCGGCGTCCAGCGGCCTTCGTCCAGGAAACTGCGCGAGCTTCGACCGTTCATGGCATGGTTGTCCACGACGATCCGGGCGTCCAGGTAACCGGGCAGCATCTGCCCCCAGCCCCGTTCGGGTTTTTCGTGGTCGATGGGTTTGTCGGCCATCGTCGAATCCCCGATCATGTAAATGACGGGATAACGCTGCGGTGCGAATCCGGCGACCAGCCAGGCCAGCAGGCCGACCGCGCAGAAACGGAAGATTTTTCGGTTCGGGTTTTTCATGGATGTTTGGAGTTAATTTCCCCAAAGGTAAAAAATAAGGGGGAAAACGGAAAGGCTCCGGGCGAAGAAAAAAGGTTCCCGATAGCCGGTCTGTCGGATCGCCGTTCTCTTCCCGCCCTGCCGCCTAGGGTATGCGGATGATTCCCGACCGGGGTCAGTTCCCGTATTCGTCCCTCTTTCCTTTGCCGGGGCACAGCTCCGAAATCTTTTTCTTCAGACTGTCCGCGCTGACGGGCTTGGGCAGGCAGCCGTTGAATCCGTTGGAGAGGATTTTCCGCATGTCTTCGGGATAGGCGAAAGCGGTCACGGCGACGATGGGGATGTCGGCCGACAGCCTGCGGATGGCGGCCGTCGCCTCGTAACCGTCCATTTCCGGCATCTTGATGTCCATCAGGATCAAGCAGGGACGGCTGGCCCGGAACATTTCCACGGCTTCGCGTCCGTTCCAGGCGTGCAGGAGCGTGTAATGTTTCTTCAGCATGACTTCGAAAAGTTTGTAGTTGGCCGGATCGTCCTCTGCGATCAGCAGCGTCGGCCGTTCCGGGGTCGGGCCGGGAGATTCGGGTACTTCTTCGGCGCTTCCGGTTATGGGAGCCGCGGGGGTCACGCATCCGGCGGGCAGCAGGAACCAGAATGTCGATCCTTCGCCCTCCACGGAAGAAACGCCGATTTCGCCGCCCAGCCGTTCCACGATGCTTTTGCTGATGGCCAGGCCCAGCCCGGTGCCCTTGATTTTCGCGTCGAGTTTGACGAAACGCTCGAACACGTTGCCGACGCTGTCCGACGGTATGCCGCAACCGGTATCTTCCACGTAGAAGTACCAGCGCCCGTCCGCCTGCCGCCGGTAGCCGAAATGGATGTGTCCCTGCCGGGTGAATTTCGCTGCGTTGTTGATGAAGTTGTGCATCACCTGCAACAGGCGTCCCCGGTCGGTGTGGATGGTGCATCCCGGCATACGGTCCTTGCAGGCGACTTCTATGGCCGGATCGGATATTTTCATGCGGGAAGTCTGTTGAAGTTCCTCCATGATGTCGTTCAGGTCGTGGTCGGCGAAAACGAATTCCAGCGTTCCGGCTTTGATCTTCGACAGGTCGAGAATGTCTCCGATGAGTTGCAGCAACAGGATATTGCTGTTTCTGATGATGTTGAGGTACTCTTTTTTCTCCTCCTCGTCTTCTGCGTCGGCCAGCAGTTCCGAGAAACCGACGATGGCGTTCAGGGGCGTGCGGATTTCATGGCTCATGTTGGCCAGGAAGGCGCTTTTGAGCGTGTTGCTGCGCTCGGCCTGTTCCTTGGCTTCGCGCAGGGATTCCTCCATCCGTTTCTGGGCGGTGATGATCCGGGCCGAGCCGATCAGTTGCCGGACATTGCTGCCGGGCCCGTGTTCCGGGATGCTGCTTTGGGCTTCCAGCCATTCGTATTCCCGGTCGTTGTACCAGTGGATGGGATAGATTTCGTGGTATTCGGAGATGCGTCCCGCAATCAGGTCTCTGAACGCTTCGATGGCATGTTCCCGGTAGTCCGGATGAATGCGGGAGAAAAACGTTTCGAACGGGATCGTATATTCGTTTCTGTCGTCGGGAACATCGGCCTCTTCGTGATGGTAATCGTCGTAATCGCACGAAAAGATGCCCTGTTCGAGGTCTCCGTGCCACGGAATGACCTGCGCGATGCCCAGCACGGAAGAAAGCGTGGCATTCTTGATGTACAATTCTTCCTTGGCTTGCAGCAGGGCTGTCTCGGTTTCCTTTTGCTCGGTGATCCGCTGGGCCGAACCGATCAGGGAAAGGGGCTTTCCGTCCGCGCCGTGGCGCGCGACGCTGCATTGCACCTGCACCCATTCCCACTCGCGCTCGTTGAACCAGTGCACCCGGTAGGTTTGGTGAAATTCCGTTCGTTGGCCTTCGGCCAGTTCCGCGATCATCCGAACAGCTTCCTGCCGGTAATCGGGATGGATGCCCGCGAAATAGCCTTCCATGGGAATGACGTAGCACCCGTGCTCATCGGGCCCCGGTGCATGGTCGGGATGGTAGGCGTTGTAATCGCAGTAAAAGATGTTTTTTTCGAGATCGCAGCCCCACGGGATCACCCTGGCCAGACTCAGGGCCGAAGAAAGCGTCATGTTCTTGCGGGCCAGTTCGTCCTTGGTCTGCAGCAGCGATGCCTGGGTTTCCTTCAGTTCGGAGATGTCGAGGGCGCTGGCCATGACCAGTTTCTCGGTGCCGAACGTGAACAGGGTGCGGGTGACGACGAACGTGTGTTCCTTCCCGTCGCGCACCGTGTATTTCTCGATGCCCTGATACTGTCTGTCCGTTCCCCGCGCCAGCTCGCGGTCGATCCGTTGGGCGCGGAGCGCCTTTTCCTTCGGCATGAAAAGGTCTTCCGTGCCGCCGATCATTTCCCCGGCCGTGCGACCGAAAAGTTCCGCCTTCTTGCTCCAGTAGACGTAGCGTTCGGTGTCCATGCTTTTGACCGAAATGGGAATGGCGATGTTCTCCAGCACCTCGGTGAAGAAGTAGCGCAGGTGTTCGGATTCCATCAGGGCGACGGACTCTTCGTGGATCGTGCGGATATCGGCCAGTACGCGATCCGTTTCCAGCCGGGAAAGAAAAACCTCGTAATAGCGGATTCTGCCACTTTTGCGTCCCTTATGCCGGAAAACGGATCGGCCGGGCTTCCGGCTGCGGATGACGGCCTCCAATTGTCCGGCACTGCTTCCGGCGACCTGCTCCATACCGGCTTCCGTCAGCCGCCTCCCGATGAAAGCCTCCGGCCCGTCCGGCATCAGTTCGGGCTTGGGATGGACGATGTCCAGAATCGTGGCGTCTTTGTCGTAAAGCACGAGCATATCGGGGATGGCGTCGAGCACGGAGCCGTACAGGTCGGATATTCTGGTAAAACGGGTGTCGCACATGGTTTCGTAAATTATTGCTGCGGTTTGATCGGAATTTTTACGGTGAACCGGGAACCTTTCCCCGGTCGGGAGGCTACGGCGATCCGGCCGCCCATGCCCTCGATGATGGTTTTGCAGACGGACAGGCCCAGTCCAGCACCCTGCTTGAAGGAGTCGATTTTGTAAAAACGGTCGAATATTTTTTCGGTCATGTGCGGCGGAATGCCGCAACCGGTGTCGGCGACGAAAAGCCGAATTTCCCGACCGTCTCCGGTAAGCGTGTAGCCGATGTCGATGCGTCCCGTTGCCGTGAACTTCGCTGCATTGGCGACCAGATGTTCCACCACCTGCCGCAAATGCATGGCGTCGGTGTCGATCCGGATGTCGTCGGGCGGCAGCAGCAGGTTGAATTTTATCCCTTCGGGTATCCTCTCCGTGTATTTCCCGTAAATGTCGGTCAGTATCTGCGCGAGCGAGTGCTCGGTGAAACAGAATTCCATGGCGCCCGTTTCGATGCGCGAAAGGTCGAGGATGTCCGAAACCAGCGTAAGCAGGTAGTCGCAGTTTTTGTTGATCAGCGTGGTGTATTCCCGGGCCTCTTCGTCGCGGGGATCGACCTCCCCTCCGGTGAGCAGGTTCGAGAAGCCCACGATGGCGTTCAGCGGCGTACGGATTTCATGGCTCATGTTGGCCAGAAAAGCCGACTTGAGGCGATCGCTTTCCTGAGCCTTGTCGCGGGCGGCACGGAGGTTTTCCTCGGTGGTCTTGTACTCCTGAATGCTCTGACAGACGCCGACGACGCGGTAAGGCGAGCCGTCGCCGGTGCGGCTGAGGTACATGGACTGGGCCGAAAACCACTCCCAGCCGCCGTCGCCGCGCATCAACCGGTACGAGAATACGTCCTGTATTTCCTGTTCGGAGAGCTGCAGCCGGAGCGCTTCGGCGAGCATCGTCCGTTCGTCGGGATGCACGCGGGCGAAAAACTCTTCCTGAGTGATCGTGCAGTCTCCGACGGGAATGCCCAGATAGGAGAACCAATGAGCGTCGATCAGCATCCGGTTCCGATCCATGTCGTAGAACCACGGGAAGATTTTCGTACGGGCGAGGATCATGCTCAGTATCTGTTCGCGTGTAATCTCGTCCATGGTGTTGCGGAAGGAGAACAGGCGGCGCCCGCATTCCAGCCGGGTGATGCAGCCGCTGACGAAAAACTGCACGTTGTTGAGGTTGCATCGGACGATGGCGCCGGCCGGCAGCTTGACCTGATCGGTTTCGGGAACGTCCAGCCGGTTCAGGAGTTCGGGCAAGATGTCGTTTTCGCCGCTGGCCACGGACAGGAGTCCGTGCAGGTTCCGCCCCGTCGAATCGTCGGTTATGCGCAGGTCTTTGCGGGCCAGCGTATTGGTGCGGTAAATCGTGCCGTCGTCGTTGAAAAAAACGGCGCTGATCTGCATCGCCTCCAGCATCAGGTCGGAATAATAGCCTGCACCCGGACAGCGGCATACTCCCTGTCGGTCGTCGCTGTCGGGGATTTTTTCGTTCGGTTCGTTGTTTGCGGTACGCATAGGACGGGTGTTTTACCGGTATCGATGGAGTGCTCGAACGGGTTTCGCATAGGGCTCATCCTTCGATTACACGAAGTTAACCCTTTAACCGCGTTTCTTCTTCATTTGGGCAATTATTGCTAATTAATGGTGGAAACGGGTATGTGGTTCGGGAAAAATAAACCGCTAATTTTGTCACGCAATACTTGGGAAGTGAAGGAATACAATCACACGACGGAAGACGGCCGCGACCTGCGTGCGCCGGCAGGAACCGAGAGGTTCCGTGTCTGCACGGAGCTGGCGGACTTTCCCGTGACCGCCGATCCGGTTTACATCAAAGAAAGCATCGGAGCCGTTTGCAGGTCGGGCAGCGCCGTTATCCAGGTGTATGAAAACCGGTGCAGGATCGAACCCGGAATGGTCGTTACCCTGCTTCCGTGGCAGCTCGTATCCATCGGAGAGATCAGCGCGGATTTCCGCCTGACCTTTTTCCGGGTTCCGCTCGAGATGTTTACCGACAGCCTCAGCTGCCTGTGGAGGCTCCGTCCCTCTTTCTTTTTTTACATGGGGCGGCACATCGTTTCCGAACCGACGCAGGGAAATGTCGAACGTTTTCTCTACTATTGCGAATTTTTGGACTATCGGGTCAGGCATACCCCGGAGAATTGCCGTCAGGAGTCGATCATGCAACTCCTGCGGGTGTACTATTGGGATATTTATACCGTTTACCTCAACGATCCGGAAAAGAAAAAAAACAGGTATTCCCACAAGGAGGAACTCGCCTGCAAATTCGTCGGGCTGATCGTCGACGGAAATTTTTCCGGCCGGGACGTGGGATACTATGCGGAAAAGCTGGGCGTATCCCCCAAATACCTGACCAACTTGGTCAAGAGCCTCAGCGGCCATTCCGCCCGCGAGTGGATCGTGCATTACACAATTCTGGAAATCAAATCGTTGCTGAGGAAGTCGTCCATGGATCTGAAAACGATCGCCCTGCGCGTCCGCTTCCCCGACCGGCCGACCCTGTGCCGTTTCTTCCGGCGGTATGCGGGCATGACGCCTACGCAATACCGGGAAAGCATTCATTTTTAATTTTCGGTTCGACGGAGGCCGGAGACGACCGGCAAAAAGTCAGGCGGTTCGCCATGCTTTGACGGATCGCTTCTCCTGTTTTTCCGGTTGCGGTGCGGATTGGACTGAAACGGACGCAGGGCCGCCGATCATAAATCGGCGGCCCTGCGGAAGTGAGCACCCGCTTTTGTAGCGGGTCTGTCTTTTTCGGCCGTCAGCAAAAAGCGGTCAGAGGAGTTCCCCGCCGGTGACGCCTACGATCTGCCCCGTGATGTAGCTCGCTTCGCCGGAGGCCAGGAAGACGTACACGGGAGCCAGCTCGGCGGGCTGTCCGGCCCGTCCCAGCGGCGTGTCTTTCCCGAACGAGGGGATGTTTTCCGGGAACTGTCCGCCGGTTACCTGCAACGCCGTCCAGACGGGGCCCGGTGCCACGGCATTGACCCGGATGCCCTTTTTCGCCAGTTGTTTGGACAAAGCCCGCGTGAAGCCCACGATGGCGCTTTTGGTGGCGGCATAGTCCAGCAGGAACGGGTTCGGCTGAAAGGCCTCGATGGAGGCGGTCGTGATGATGGCGGCTCCCGCCGGAAGGCGGGGCAGCGCTTCCTTCACGATCCAGTACATGGAAAAGACATTGGTCGCAAAGGTGTGCACCAGCTGTTCGGTGGGGAGGTCTTCGATGCTTTTGACTGCGGTCTGCGTGCCGGCGTTCAGCACCAGAATGTCCAGGCCGCCCAGTCGTTCCAGCGCCTGCCGAACGATTTCCCGGCAGTTTTCCTCCCGGCTGACGTCCCCCGGCACGAGAGCGATTTTCCCGTTTTCTTCTTCGATCAGCTTTTTCAGGGAGTTGGCATCGGGTTGTTCCACGTCCAGGTAGTTTACGGCGATGTCGGCTCCTTCGCGCGAGCAGGCGATGGCCACGGCCCGTCCGATGCCGGAGTCGCCGCCCGTGATAAGCGCCTTGCGCCCTTTGAGCCGACCGTAGCCCCGGTAGCTTTTTTCGCCGGTGTCGGGTACCGGATCCATTTTCCCTTCGATTCCCGGCGCTTCCTGATGCTGTTCGGGATATTCTCCGCGATAGTATTCCTTGCGGGGATTTTCCAAAGTGTCGGTTTGTGCTTCTTTCATGACTTCTGAATTCTTTATGATGTTGTTTCTTTTTGAGATTTCGAGCGTGTCCGAACGCGCAACTTTCGCGCCAATGCGGACGAAGAAACCCGGTTTTGAATATTGTCGGGGATTCCCTACTTTTGCGCTAAAACGCATAAGAGGATGAATATCGAAAAGTTCCTGCAGGAGAAGGTGCTCGGCACCCTCGTTTCGCTATACGGAGAAATCGACCCCGGACAGGTTCAGTTGCAGAAAACGCGCAAGGAGTTCGAGGGGGACATGACCCTCGTGGTTTTCCCGTTCCTGAAGCTGAGCCGGAAAAAGCCGGAGGAGACGGCGACGGAAATCGGGGAACGGCTGTTGGCGGAGGTGCCGGAGGTCAGTTCCTACAACGTCGTCAAGGGGTTCCTCAACATCGTGCTGAGTCCCGCTTTCTGGATCGAACGCCTGAATGCGATCGCCGCCGATCCCCGGCCGGGCCGGAGCACGGAGACGGGCCGGACGATCATGGTCGAATACTCGTCGCCCAACACCAACAAGCCGCTGCATCTGGGGCATATCCGCAACAACCTGCTGGGATACTCGGTGGCCCGGATTCTGGAAGCCGTCGGGAACCGGGTCGTGAAGGTGAATCTGGTGAACGACCGGGGCATCCACATCTGCAAGTCGATGCTGGCGTGGCAGAAATTCGGCGGGGGCGAGACGCCCGAATCCACGGGCATGAAGGGCGATCATCTGGTCGGAAAGTACTATGTGGAATTCGATAAGGCTTACAAGGCGCAGATTCGGGAACTCGTGGCCGGCGGCATGGGTGAGGAAGAAGCCAAAAAAGAGGCGCCGATTCTGAAGGAAGCGCAGGAGATGCTGCGCCGGTGGGAGGCCAAAGACCCGGAGGTGTACGCGCTCTGGGAGACGATGAACGGCTGGGTGTATGCCGGGTTCGATCAGACGTACAAAGAGTTGGGCGTGAGCTTCGACCGGGTCTACCACGAATCGGAAACATATCTGTTGGGGAAATCGCTCGTGCAGCGGGGCCTCGATGCGGGCGTGTTTTTCCGGAAGGAGGACGGATCGGCGTGGATCGACCTGACGGCGGACGGCCTCGATCAGAAGCTCCTGTTGCGCGGCGACGGAACTTCGGTCTACATAACGCAGGATCTGGGAACGGCTTACGAACGGTTTTCGGAATACAGTCTGGACGACCATATCTATGTGGTGGGGAACGAGCAGAATTATCATTTTCAGGTGCTCAAGCTCGTGCTGAAAAAGCTGGGTTTCGACTGGGCCGACCACATCTATCACCTTTCGTACGGGATGGTGGAGCTTCCGGAGGGGAAGATGAAATCGCGCGAAGGGACGGTGGTGGACGCCGACGACCTGATCCGGGACATGGTGAGAACGGCCCGCGACATTTCCCGCGAAATGGGAAAACTGGACGGCTGCACCCCGGAGGAGGCGGAAAAGGTGAGCTGGATGGTGGGGCTGGGCGCGCTCAAGTATTTCATCCTGAAGGTCGACCCGAAGAAAACCATGCTTTTCGATCCGCGGGAGTCGATCGACTTCAACGGAAACACGGGGCCTTTCATCCAGTACACCCATGCCCGGATCAAGTCGGTGCTGCGCAAGGCGGCCGAAACGGGTATCCGGAAGGCCGACCGGGTCGATCCGGCTTTGCCGCTCGTGCCGAAGGAACAGGAGCTCGTCAAGACGCTGACGGATTATCCGGTGGTGGTGGCGCAGGCGGGGGAAACCATGTCTCCGGCCCTGATCGCCAACTATGTATACGAACTGGTGAAGGCTTACAACCAATTCTACCACGATCACTCCATCCTGGGCGAGGCGAACGAGGACGTGCGGGCGGCAAGGCTGCTGTTGTCGGAGCAGGTGGCACGCATCGTGGCCGACGGAATGGGATTGCTCGGCATCGAGGTGCCGGAGCGGATGTAGGCGGCACGGCATAAGGCGAACGACATGAAGCGTCTGGCGATCATTCCGGCCCGGGGCGGAAGCAAACGGATTCCCCGGAAGAACGTGAAACCTTTTCTGGGAAAGCCCATGCTGGCCTATTCCGTGGAAACGGCGCTCGAAAGCGGTCTGTTCGACGAGGTGATGGTTTCGACCGACGACCCGGAAATCGCGGAGACGGCGGAGCGGTACGGTGCGAAGGTGCCTTTTGTGAGGAGCGCGGCGACGGCGGACGATCATGCGGCGTTGTCCGATGTCATCGCCGAGGTACTGGATGAGTACGAAAAGCGCGGAGAACGGTTCGATGCTTTTTGCTGTTTGCTGGCGACGGCTCCGTTGCTGAGGGGGGAGCGGCTGGAGGAAGCGTGGCGGCTGATGACCCGGTGGGATTACGATTCGGTTTTTCCGGTGGTGCGCTTCGGGTATCCCGTGCAGCGGTGCCTGCGGATCGCAGCGGGAGAAGAGGAGGAGGGAAGGGTGTCGATGGTCTGGCCCGAATACGCCCGGAGCCGGTCGCAGGATCTGGAGCCGAGGTACCACGACAGCGGACAGTTCTACTGGATGCGGACGGATCGGTTCCGGCGGCAGGGAACGCTGTTCGCCGCCCGTTCCGGGGCCATCGTCCTGCCGGAAACGGAGGTGCAGGACATCGATACGCCGGAAGACTGGGCGATGGCGGAACTCAAATATCGCCTGCTTCGGGAAAAATAAGGCCGGGGGCCGGCGAACGCGATATCGAAAAAACAAATTCCTTTCCGGGTTTTCGGCCCGGTACGCTTATGAAAATCCGGATCGTTACGGAAGGTACGGCAGAGACCGGGCTGGGACACATCGGCCGGTGCACCGCTTTGTGGGAAGCGTTTCGCACGCTGGGACACGAGGCGGAGTTCGTCGTGTCCGGCGGCGAGGCGGCCCGGCGGCTGTTGCAGGGAAAGCGGGCCCATTTTTTCGACTGGGTGCGGGAACCGGAAAGATTGACCGGATTGCTGGCGGGGGTGGACATCGTCGTGGTGGATTCTTACCGGGCTCCTTTGGAAATTTACGAAGCGGCAGCACGGGCGGCTGGAGTGCGGGTTTGGATAGACGATTACATGCGGCTGGATTATCCGCCGGGAATCGTGGCGAACGGGACGATGCTTGCCGAACGGATGCCCTATCGGTGCCGTAAAGAAAGCCGTTACCTGCTGGGAGCCGATTACATCATCCTGCGGGAGGAATTCCGGGAGGTACCCCCGAAACGGATCGCTCCACAAATCGGTAAAGTGCTGGTGACGATGGGCGGGAGCGACGTGCTGGGACTGACTCCGGGCGTGCTCGACATGCTGGCGCGGCGGTTTCCCGCCTGGGAAAAACACGTGGTCATGGGAAGCGCGGCGGTTACGCGGAAGGAAGCGGAACGGGCGGCGGACGAGCGGACGACGTTTTACGAAAACCTTCCGGCACGGGAAATGCGGAGGCTGATGGAGAAATGCGACGCGGCGGTTTCGGCGGCGGGTCAAACCCTCAACGAACTGGCCCGGTGCGGCGTCCCGTCCGTGGTTTTTCAGGTGGCCGAAAACCAGACCGACAACATCCGGAACTGGACGGAGGCCGGTTTTATCGCAGGAGCCGTGACATTGGACGGTCTGGCGCCTGCACTGGAAAGGCTGTTGCCGGTCGGGGAACGGGAACGGATCGCACGGATCGGACAGTCGCATGTGGACGGTCGGGGAGCCGTGCGGATCGCCCGGGCGGCGCTCGGAGCCGCGTATGCCCGGAAGCTGTCGGTGCGGAAAGCGGAAGAAGAAGACCTGATGCCCCTGTTCGGGCTGGCGAACGATCCCGTGGTGCGGGCTGCCTCCTTCCATTCGGAGCCGATCCCGCTGGAAACCCATCGGAAGTGGTTGAAACGGGTCTTGGAAAATCCGTCCGTCCTGCTGCTGGTTTTCCGCGTGGACGGGAAACTGGCCGGGCAGGTGCGGTTCGACGTGGAGGAAGGAGAGACGGTGACGAGCATCGGACTGGCCGCTCCGTTCCGGGGATACGGATTGGGGCCGGTACTGCTGAAACGGGCGCTGGCGGTTTTTCGGGCGGAGTATCCCCGTGCACCGGAGGTTGTCGCTTACATCAAGGCGGAGAACCGGGCATCGCGGCGGAGTTTCGAAAAAGCCGGCTATCGGCCTGTCGGAAAGACGGGAGAAAACGTTTTCAAATATACTTACGGAAAGCATGTTTAAGATCGCAGACCGGGAAATCGACCCCGGAAAAACGTTTGTCATCGCCGAGCTTTCGGCCAACCACAACGGCAGCTTCGAGCGGGCCGCCGAAACGGTTCGGGCCGCCGCGAGGGCGGGGGCCGATGCCGTGAAACTGCAGACCTACACGGCGGACACCATTACGCTGGACTGCGACAACGCCTATTTCCGGATCGGTCACGGCACCTTGTGGGATGGAATGACCCTTCACCGGCTGTACGAGGAAGCCCATACTCCCTGGGAGTGGCATCCGGAACTGATGCGGATCGCCCGGGAAGAAGGTTTGATCTGCTTTTCCTCTCCTTTCGATTTTACGGCGGTCGATTTTCTGGAAGGGCTGGACGTGCCGGCCTACAAGATCGCCAGTTTCGAAATCACCGACATTCCGTTGATCGAATACGCGGCTTCCAAAGGAAAGCCGATGCTGATTTCCACGGGCATCGCGACTTATGAGGAAATTGCGGAGGCCCTCAACGCCTGCCGCCGCGCGGGAAACGAACAGGCGGCGCTGCTGAAATGCACTTCCGCTTACCCGGCAAGCCCGCAGGAGGCGAATTTGCTGACGTTGACCCATATGCGGGAGCATTTCGGCGTGACGACGGGAGTGTCCGACCATACGTGCGGAACGACGGTGCCTGTGGCCGGAGTGGCGCTCGGTGCGCGGATCGTGGAAAAACACCTGACCCTCGACCGGAAAGCGGGAGGGCCGGACGCGGCTTTTTCCCTCGAACCGGAAGAGTTCGCAGGGATGGTGCGGGCCGTGCGGGAAGCGGAACAGGCGTTGGGAACGGTTACCTACGAGCTGACGGAACGGGCGAAGCGGAACCGGAAATTCGCCCGGTCGCTGTTCGTGGCCGAGGACATGCAGGCCGGGGAGGAAATCACTGCCCGGAACGTCCGTTCGGTACGGCCGTCGGACGGGATGCCTCCCAAGTACCTGCCGGTGCTGATCGGCAAACGGGTGACCCGCGACCTGAAGCGGGGAACGCCGTTGACGCCCGATGCCGTGGAACTGTAACTTTTTGACCCGAACGATGAAGAAGAACGAAACGCAAACTTCCGCTCACACGGTGCCGGGACGCCCTCCCCGAACGGGGCTTTTCTGGAAGCTCGCCCGGCCTTTTTGCGCCGTGCTGCGGCGTCTGGGCAACAACAGCCTGATGCTCCGGACGGTGCATACCTACGGATTCCGGAACCGGATCGGACGACGGGTAAAATTTCACGGTCTTTGCAAGGTTTCCGGTTCGACCGTTGGGGATTACACTTACTTCGGAGGCAGCGCTTCGGTGCAGCATACCGAAATCGGAAAATTCTGTTCCATCGGCCCCGACTTTATTTGCGGATGGGGCATCCATCCGGTGGACGGACTGAGCACTTCCCCGGCCTTCTATTCCGTGCGACGGCAAAACGGCATGACCTTTTGCACAGAAAACAAGCTCGAAGAGTACCGTCCGGTTCGCATCGGGAACGACGTGTTCATCGGGGCGCGGGTGATGATTCTGGACGGGGTGACGGTCGGAGACGGGGCGGTGATCGCCGCCGGAGCCGTAGTGACGCGGGATATTCCGCCCTATGCGGTGGCGGGCGGCGTTCCGGCCCGGATTCTCCGGTACCGGTTCGCTCCGGAGCAGATCGAGGCGTTGGAGCGCATCGCCTGGTGGAACTGGCCGCCGGAACGTTTGCAGGACGTAGAGCGATACTTTTCCGACCCCGAAGCCTTTATCGAAAAATTCGGGAGTTCCGATTTAAAGTAGACCGGGCCGTTTCCGGCAGTCCCGAACGGTTCCGTTCGGGAGAAAGCTGATTTTTTATTCCTTCCGGGAACGAGTTCCTGAAACTTCGGCTGTCTCCTGCGTTCCTGCCGGTTGGAGAACCCGTCGTATTTTGCATTTCGAGCAAAGATAATTGCAATAACCCTGCGGTATATTCCGACATTTTTCTACATTTGTACCTGGACCGAGTCGACTCTCTCCAAGACATATTGAAAAGAAAGAAGCGTTATGCTTATCTTGTAAGTTAGGAACCTGAGAAATTTCGAACGTGGTACAAGGATGGCATAGTGGTTCTCACGCTATAGCGTGGGCTGCTATCCCCATATCGGTACTACGGGTTTTCTCAGGACCTCTGACTTACGAAGTGGGCATTGCAGTTCCACGCTTCGGTGTTTAAAAAGGTCTTTCGCGGAACTGGGAAGACGTTGCTTTGAATCATGAAAAAACATTTCTTTATAGGAAGTCCGGTCTTCGCGACGAGGATCGTATGTCTTTTATTGTGCTTTTGCGCCTGGAGTTTTTTTTCCTGCAACGACGAATACGATGACGCTCAAATCCGGGGCGATATCCGAAACCTGGGGGATCGGGTGACGACGCTCGAAGCGTGGCAACAGTCCGTCAATACGAACATTCAATCCCTGCAAACCCTCGTTGCAGCCCTGGAAAACAGGAATTTCATTACGAATGTCGTTCCGCTCGTAGAAGGAGGCGAGGAGGTCGGCTATACGATTACCTTCCAGGCCGGAAGCCCCATCGTCATCAGACACGGGAAAAAGGGGACGGATGGAGCCGACGGAACGGATGGGGCTGACGGAATCGACGGCGCCGACGGTAAAACCCCGATCATCGGTCTGAAAGAGGCGGATGGCGTTTATTACTGGACGGTTAAAACCGGGGATGCCGGGGTCGATTTCCTGACCGATGAAAACGGCGACAGGATTCCCGCGACCGGGCCGAAAGGCGATAAGGGCGATACCGGAGATAAGGGAGACAAAGGCGATACCGGAGCGGACGGAAAACCCGGTGCCGACGCCATCGCTCCGAAGGTACGGATCGACGACACTACCGGCGAGTGGGAAATTTCGACCGACGGCGGTGCGAACTGGACTTCCACGGGCGTCAGGGCTACCGGAGACAAGGGCGATGCGGTATTCGCTGAAAACGGCGTCGATATCGGCGATCCGGACAAGGTCGTCTTCACGCTCGCAGGCGGGGAACGGATCGAGTTGCCCCGCGTCAGCGCGCTGTCCGTCGGATTCAAGGACGGTCTGGACGTCTTTGCGGCGCAGACCGGAGTCGATACGATCGACCTCGATCTTTCGGGCCTGACGATGACGAATTACCAGGCATTGGTGGCCGAACTAAGGAGCGAAGACGGTGCGATGGATCTGGATGTCCTTACCCGTTCGGAAGGTACGGGCGTGGAAGTCGTAAAACCGACTTTCGATGCCGAAGGCAGGTGTAACAACGATGCCAAAGTCGTTATCAACAAGCGGGTCAGGGTGAAAGACCGGAAGGCCGTTCTGAAAGTGACCCTTATCGACGGAAAGGGGCGGGAAATATCCGTTTCCCGCGTCGTGAAACTTTACTACGATGAACTCGCCGTTGCTGCGCAGAACGGAACCGAATTTACGCTGCAGAAAGACTACATTTCTCCCGAACCGCTCGTGATCGCCGGTAAGAAGTTTACGCTCGATCTGAACGGCAAAACCCTGCATGCCGCTACCATGGAAATACGGGGCGACAAGGTTGAAGTTACCGTCAAGGGCGGCGAACTCGTATTCACCGGAGAGCAGACCAACGGGCTTCGCCTGTATGCCAAAAACTCTGCCCTGAATCTTCAGAACGTCCGTATCCAGTCGGATAACATTGCGATAGCCATCGGTTCGCATGAGAAAGGCGCAGAGTTATGCAACAATACCGTGACGGCAGACAACCTGACGATCCGCGGTGCGGTCACCGGTATTCTTTTGGAAGGGAAAGGCCACACGCTGGAGGTCGGAAATTCGACGATCCATCACCGGTGGTTCGGAATCACCCAGAACGGAACCGTCCCGGGATCGGTCATAAAAGTGACGAATACACATATTTCAGGGCTTTACAGCGGTATTTATCTTTCCAACAAGACCGACGGCGATAAAAATACGCTGACTGTGGAGGGCGGCTCGATTCACAGCGAACGGGAATCCGCCATCGAGGTCAAGAAGACGGATATCGCCGTAAAAAACGTTACCCTTTCTTCCGATGCGGAGACGCAAAGTTATTCCCTCAACGGCGGCGGATCGAACGGCGTCGGTTACGGTATCGTGCTTGCCGGATATAAGAGCGGTGTGGCTTATGAAGGAACTGCGTCGTTTGAGAACATCACTTACGACTTGGCGGCCGGGGAACAGGCGATCGAGGTGCTTAAGTATAACGGCACGGCGGGTGTGGAAGAAGCGAATAACGGTGAGAAAGTGCAGTAACGAAGCCGCAGGGCACAGGTACTGTTTTTCCGGATAGATTCCGGTTGCATGAGGAAGAAGGCTGCCGAATTCCGGCAGCCTCCCTTGTGTATTTTCAGATCGGTTTTCGGCGGTTTTTGCAGCTCCCGTCCGACGGGAAACGAACGTTAGCGCATAATCGGTTGCGGATACTGCCTTCCTGTGTCATTGCAGCTGTCCCGCAACCGTCCGCACCCCCGCCGCCCTGCGTCATTCCAGTTGTCTCACAACTACCCATATCCCACTACCCCGCGTCATTGCGACTGTCCCGCAACCATCCGTGCCTTCGTCCCACGGCGTCATCCTGAGGAGGGCCGCAAGGCCCGACGTGAGGATCTCTGTTCGGCATAAAGAAAAAACAGGGATGCTCACGTCGCAACTTCGTTGCTCCTCAGCATGACGCGTTGTAACCGGGGACTTCTTGTTATTTGGGAACCGCAAGGCCGGGTAGTTCCTTCCGACCGTCACACTGCCGTATCGCTTCCCGTCATTGCGAGGAGCGCAGCGACGCGGCAATCCCTGTCTATTTTCGTTATTATAGTCGATAGAGATCCTCACGTCGCAACTGACGTTGCTCCTCAGCATGACGCGTTGTAACCGGGGGCTTTTTGTTATTCGGGAATCGTAACGCCTTTCCTGCCTTTCCGAAGCCTTCATCCCCCGCGTCATTGCGAGGCTTCGTCAGAAGCCGTGGCAGCGTTGCGAGTAAGCGAGAGCAGAGCTAAATTTATTTGAGCTATGCCGAGCGGGAGCAACGAGAAACCGCCGAAGGCGGGTTAATCTCTGTCAAGTATAATGACAGAAATGAACAAACAGAGATTCCCACGTCAAGCCCTGCGGGCTTTCCTCGGAATGACGCGGGGGAGTGGGGTTTGGGAGGGACGGAAGAAACCGTCTGCGGGTGCTGTCTCACTGCCAACATTTCCTCCTAAAAAACACCGGATTCTTTTGGAAGGACGGATTATTTTCCTATATTTGTAATGCTCTAATTACTCGGCGGCAGGTGATAAACCTGCCATGTATCCGGTGGCGGGTATTTTTTGTCCCTTTAGGTCTCTTCCAAACAATCCGACGCATGTTATCTCCCTTCGCTTAATCCGCGCCATTTCTGCGAAATGACCGCGGGCTTCGGTCGATGAGCTCGACTGCCTGCGGCAAGTCTCGGTTCCGAACCCCCGTGTGGAGTGTTAATGCACCCACTGCCCCTGAGGTGGAAGTCAACGGGAAAGGCGGAACCGTCTTTTAATTTCCGCCTGCCATAAAAACCGT
>CAMLTW010000008.1 GCA_946486375.1 uncultured Rikenellaceae bacterium | reverse complement strand
ACGACCACGGGCTGCGGTCGGTGAGCTCGCAGGGCTGAAGGCCCTGCTCGGTTCGGAATGACGCGATGCAACCGGTTTCCTCTAACCATCCGGAAGCCTTACCGCCTTTGCGTCATCCTGAGGAGGGCCGAATGGCCCGACGTGAGGATCTCTGTCCAGTACACAAGGAGAAAAAAGATGCTCACGTCGCAACTGCGTTGCGGGTGCTACTTCCCGCCGCTTTTTCCGCACCGCCGCTCCGGCGGCGACTGCGGGCTCTGGTCAGTGAGGCTCGGAATACTTTTGGTCTTCCTCTGTTCAGCATGACGCGGGAGGATGGTTTTCGAATGGTCGGAAGGAACCGATTCGATTGCGTCATGCCGGAAACAGTCAAGCCCGGATGCGTTTCCCGTGATGCTGAACCGGAATCAGCCGAACCGATCCCCCCTCTTTTGAAGTCGAGATGCCGACCGACCCGGACGAAAAATGTTATCTTTGTGCAAAAATCGAAGGAACATGGCGTCGGGTCGTTCGCGGAACTTTTTCCTGTTTTGCCTGCTGGGGGTGTTGCTGGCGGCCTTTTTCCTGCTGGATATCTGGACGGGTTCCGTCCGTATTCCGATGGGACAGGTGTTCGATGCCCTGACGGGGCGCGGTGCCGATCCGATGGTCGAAACGCTGGTGCGGACTTTCCGGGTGCCGAAGGCGCTGGCGGCGCTGGCGGCCGGTACGGCATTGGCGGCAAGCGGATTGCAGATGCAGACGCTGTTCCGCAATCCGCTGGCCGGCCCTTATATCCTGGGCGTCAGTTCGGGCGCTTCGCTGGGCGTTTCCCTGTTTTTGCTGGGCATCCCCGTACTGGGGCTGGGAGCAGGCGCGGAATGGCTGCGCAACATCGGCCTGACGGGAGCCGCCTGGATCGGGGGCGCGGCGATTCTGGGGATCATTTTCGTCGTGTCCGTCCGGGTGAGGGACATCATGGCCCTGCTTATTCTGGGGATGATGATCGGAAGCGGTGCGACCGCCGTGGTGAGCATCCTGCAATACCTCAGTCCGGAAGGGGCGCTCAAATCCTTTATGGTGTGGACGATGGGGAATCTGGGGGGCGTTTCCGTCTCCCAGCTCAAAATCCTCCTGCCTTTCACGGCGGCGGGGCTGGCGCTGTCCGTCCGGCTGATCAAGCCCTTGAACCTGCTGTTGCTGGGAGAGGCGTACGCCCGGACGATGGGGCAGCATGTGCGGCGGGTGCGGATGCTGATTTTTTGCAGCACCGTGTTGCTGGCCGGAACCGTGACGGCCTTTTGCGGCCCCATCGGTTTCGTGGGCATCGCGGTGCCCCACATGGCGCGGATGCTGTTCCGGGACGCCGATCATCGGGTGTTGATGCCCGCTTCCATCCTGATCGGCGGTCTGGTGATGCTGGTCTGCGACGTCGTTTCCCAACTGCCCGGAACCGAAACCGTTTTGCCCGTGAATACGGTGACGGCGCTGGTGGGGATTCCCGTGGTGGTGTACGTCATTCTGAAAAACAGGAAACTGACCGGATCATGGTAGCGGAACCGAAATACGACATACGACTGACCGGCATTGCAGGAGGGTATCGCAACGGAAAGGAGACGCGCGTGCTCTACCGCGACGTGGACCTGACGGTTCCGGAAGGGGAAGTCTTCATCCTGCTGGGCCGGAACGGAGCCGGAAAAAGCACCCTGCTGAAAACCCTCGCGGGTTTGCTCCGGCCCTTGCAGGGGGAAATCCGGATCGGGGAGGAACGGATCGACCGGCTGCCCGTGCACCGGCTGGCCGGGCTGGTCTCTTTCGTTTCCACGGAAAAAGTCCGTCCCGGAAATTTCACGGTGCGGAACCTCGTCGGCCTGGGACGCTCTCCCTATACGGGCTGGACGGGCCGGCTTTCCGAAACCGACGGTGAAGTCGTACGCCGTGCCCTGCGGCTGGTGGGAATGGAGGATTTTGCGGAGAAGGGGGTGGAGTCCCTGAGCGACGGAGAACGGCAGCGGGTGATGATCGCGCGGGCATTGGCGCAGGACACGCCCGTGATCCTGCTGGACGAACCCACCGCCTACCTCGACATCCCGAACACGTACGGAATCGCCCTGCTTTTGCAGCGGCTGGCGCACGAATACGGAAAAACCATCCTGTTTTCCACCCACGATCTGCAGGTCGCCCTCCGGACGGCCGACACCCTTTGCATTCTGGAAGGGGGGCGTTTCCACACCGGCGCCCCGGAAGACCTGATGTTAAGCGGAGCGGTGGACGCCATGCTTGCGGGGTCGGTGCTTCGGTTCGACATGTGCGACGCCGACCTCAAGCTGGAATTCCGGCGGCGGGGAACGGTCTTTCTGGAGGCTTACAGGCAATACCGCGGTTTGTTCGAAAAGGCGCTGGAACGGGTGGGGTATGCGGTGACGGCCGATGTCAGCTGTCCCGACCGCCTGACGGCGCAGGTGGAAAAAGAGGCCGTTTCCCTGGAACTGACCCTGCACGGAAGAAACCATCGTTTCGACACCATCGGAGCGCTGCTCGCCCTGTTGCGGCGCGAAGAGGAAAAACGCTGACCGAAAATGACCGTTTCCCAGACCATCCGGGCCGCGGCGCTCGAACTCGGTTTTTCCGCCTGCGGGATCGCCCGCTACCGGCGGCTGGACGAACAGGCCTCGTATCTGGAACGGTGGCTCCGGGCCGGAAAGCACGCCGGGATGGAATACATGGCGCGGCACGTCGGGGAGCGGCTCGACCCCGCCCTGTTGCTGCCGGGCGTGCGCTCCGTGATCGTTTGCCTGGCTGCGTACGGGCAGGATGCCGTGTTGTCGCCCGGAACGCCCCGGATCGCTTCCTATGCGTGGGGAAAGGATTATCATTTCGTCCTGAAAGGGCTTTTGGGACGGCTTCTGGAAAAGTTGCAGGAAAAGATTCCCGGGGCGTCGGGCCGGGCGTTCGTGGATTCGGCCCCCGTGCTGGAACGGCGCTGGGCCGTGGAAGCCGGGCTGGGCTGGATCGGGCGCAGCTCCCTGCTAATCCATCCGCGGCTGGGTTCCCGGACGTTCGTCGGGGTGCTCTTGACCGATGCCGTACTGGACTGCGACGAGCCGTATCGGGAAAACGGTTGCGGAAGCTGTCGCCGGTGCATATCGGCTTGTCCGGCCGGAGCCATCGGCGGAGACGGCACGGTGGATGCCCGACGCTGTCTATCCTATCATACCATAGAAAACCGGGGAACGATTCCGCCGCAGATCGCGGAGGTACTGGGAAACCGTCTGTTCGGCTGCGAAACCTGTCAGGAGGCTTGTCCTCATAATTCCGGCGTCGTTCCGGCCCTTTCGCCTCTTTTCGCTCCGGTGGGCGGTCTGCCGGATGTCCGGGCGCAGGAATGGCTCGCCATGGGGAGCGGCGAATTCCGCCGGCGTTTCGCGCAGACGCCTCTTTCCCGTTGCGGCCTCCGGAAACTGAAAGAGACGGTGCGTCTGATCGTTGCGGACGTAGGGCTGCCGGAGAAAGGGCCGGAAAAGGGAATTTGTGATTTATGAAAATTATGATGAAATTTGTAGGCGTTTGCCGAAAACCGCGACTTTTTCCAAGAAACTTTCCATGAAATTCATCCGTTTGACGCTGTTTGCCGCCGGAATGCTCGTCCTCGCTTCGTGCAGCGTGACGCGCAGGGTTCCGGAAGGAAAGTTTCTGCTGGCGCGGAACGTGATCGAGCAGACCGACGAAAAGGAGCTGCCCCGTTCCGAACGGGTGAAGCGGGAAGACCTGGCCAAATACATCAAGCAGCGACCGAACAAACGGCTGCTGGGCGTCAATCTTTACCTGGGAATCTACAACACCGCCAACCCGGACAAGGACAACCGCTGGAACAACTGGAAGCGGCGGATCGGGCAGGAACCGGCGATCTACGATTCCCTGATGACGGTGCGGAGCGTCGACGCCATGTCCATCTACCTGCGCGGACGGGGATTCTTCAACTCGAAGGTTTCCTACGACACGGATACGGTCAGGCGGAAGATTACGGTGACCTACCGGGTGGAACAGGGAGCGCCTTACCGCCTGGGAATGGTCGCCTACGATTTCCGGGACCGGTTTCTCGAACCGATCGTTCTCGAAGACAGCGCCTCGACCCTGCTGCATCCGGGGGAGATATTCGATGTGGATGTGTTGCAGCGCGAACGGCAGCGGATCGCTTCCTATGTTCGAGACCGGGGATACTACAATTTTTCGATCAACAACATTTCCTACGTGGCCGATTCGGTCAGCGAGGCGCGGACGGTCAACCTGAAAATGATCGTTCATCAGCGGGTGGCGGGCTATGACCGGGACGATGCTCCCGTGCTGGAAAACAACGCCGTGTACCGGATCCGGGACATTTACATCCTGACCGATTACAACCCCGATGCCGTGCTGCGGGACTCGGATTATTACCGGCGGCTCGATACCGTCGAATACCGCGGCATCCGTTTTCTGAGCCGGGGAAAGCTCAACGTGCGCCCCGACGTGCTGTTGAGGGCGGTCGGCATGTATCCCAACCAGCTTTACGACGCGGCGGCCGTTCAGCGGGCCTACAACAACGTGATGCAGATGAACTATTTCAAGAACGTCAGCATCCTGTTCACCGAACTGCAGGATACGACGGCAGAGAATCTGGTCACGTTCATCGGAAGCGAAGGGGAGGGCGGCTCGGACAACCGCACGCGGGAAAGTTACCTTTCCTGCAACATCCTCTGCACTCCCGGCCCGAAGCAGGGGTACAGCATCGACCTCGAAGCGACCACGACCTCCAACTACTACGGCCTGCTGCTGACCATGGGATACCAGAACCGGAACATTTTCAAGGGAGTGGAGCTTTTCGAGGCGAGCCTGACCGGGGGGTACGAGTTCATGCGGATGAAGGGGAAGGAGAATTCCGTGGAAGTGGGGGGCGCCCTGTCGCTCACCTTTCCCCGGTTCATCGCTCCGTTCCCGGTGGATCGCTACCACCGGGTGAACAACGTGAAAACCAAACTGGAGCTTTCGCTCAACTCCCAGAACCGGCCCTACTACCGCCGGGTGCTTTCCGCCGCTGCGTTCGGCTACACGTGGAGCAACAGCCGGTTCAGTTCCTACGTGCTGAAACCGGCGGACATCAGCCTGGTCAAGCTCCATTCCGTGGATGAGAATTTCCTCGACGGCATTCAGAATCCCTACCTGCGCAACAGTTACACGTCGCAGCTGATCGCGGGAATTTCGGGTTCCTACATCTACAACGACCAGCGCCGGGACGTGAACCGGAACACGCTGCGCGTCCGGGTCAACGCCGAAACCAACGGAAACCTGCTGAATCTGGTGACGCGCCTGTTTTCCAAACGTTCTTCGGAAGGGTATTACAAGGTTTTCGACATCCAGTTCGCGCAGTACGCCCGCGTCGACGCGGACGCCAGTTACAAGTTCGTGCTGGGAGAAAAGACCAGTCTGGTTTACCGGCTCTACGCGGGCATCGGTCATTCGTACGGCAACTCGTCGAGCATTCCTTTCGAGCGCCTGTTCTATGCCGGAGGGCCGAACAGCATGCGGGGATGGGTGGCCCGGACGCTGGGGCCGGGAAATGCGCCCGAACCCCGCGACGACGCCTTCCCGTCCCAGTTGGGCAACGTGAAGCTCGAAACCAATCTGGAATTCCGGTTTCCGGTGTACGGCTTTCTGCAGGGGGCTTTGTTCATGGACGTAGGGAACATCTGGCTGGCGGGGAAGGACGTTTATACGCCCGAAGCGGAATTCCGGTTCAACCGGTTTTACCGGCAGCTCGGTTTCGACGGCGGGCTGGGGGCCCGGTTCGACTTCGGGTTTTTCCTGTTCCGGGTGGACTGGGGCGTTCAGCTGCACAACCCCGGTCGTCCCGCGGGGGATCGCTGGATCCGGAACCTGACCCTGCGACAGACTTCGTTCAATTTCGGGATCGGGTATCCGTTCTGATCGTTTCCGGGTTGTTTCATTTCGTTTTTCCGGCTCCTTTCCTGTACCGAGGGACTTTTTTCAGTTGTTCAGGCGATAAACCATCCGTCTGCCCGGTTGAAAAGGCAGGCCGAAAGGGAAACGAACAGCGTCTATTTCTTCGTTTTTCCGGTCGCTTTCTTTTCGGTTTCCGGCTCTTTTCCGTATTCCGTGGCGAAATAACGACACCATGCCGAAATGCCGCAGCCTTCGCATTTGGGCCTGCGGGCCAGGCAGATGTATCTTCCGTGCAGGATCAGCCAGTGATGGGCCGTGGGAAGCAGTTCCTTCGGAATATGCCTCGTGAGCTGGTCTTCGGTCTGCCGGACGTTTTTGGCGTTTTCGGTCAGCCCGATCCGGGCCGATACCCGGAACACGTGCGTGTCTACCGCCATCACCTGCTTGTCGAACATCACCGATCCCACGACGTTGGCCGTCTTGCGCCCCACGCCGGGAAGGGTTTGCAGCTTTTCCAGGTCGTCCGGAACCTCTCCGCCGAAGTCGGCCACCAGCTTGCGGGCCATTCCCGACAGGTTCTTCGCCTTGTTGTTGGGGTAGGAGATGCTCTTGATGTAGGGGTAGATTTCCTCCGGTTCCGCCTCCGCCAGCGCTTCGGGCGTGGGAAAACGCTCGAAAAAGGCGGGGGTGGTCATATTGACCCGTTTGTCCGTGCATTGGGCGGAGAGGATCACCGCCACCAGCAGCTGGTACGGGTTCCGGTATTGCAGTTCCGTTTCGGCTACCGGCATGTTTTTTCCGAACCATTCGATGATTCCCCGGTAACGTTCTTCGATTGTCATGGCTGAATTATTTGGGTTTCGTTCATCCTGAAATTAACGTGAAACGTCGGATAAAATTACCTTTTTTTCGGGAATACCCGGCGGGAAAAGTGGGTTTTCACCCAGCGCGGAAATATCACCGCCCCGGCGATCAGGTAGGGATAGTAGGTGATGAAGCGCCAGACGGCGGCGATCAGGGTGGCCGCTCCCTTCTGCAGGTCGGCGGCGACCGGAATCAGGTCTCCGCAGAAGACCGTGAAGATGTATTCCGCAAAGCCGCTTCCGCCGGGGGTCGGCAGGATGAGCATCATGATCCACATCACCAGCTGCCGGGCGAACAGCAGCAGCTGGTCGCTCATGCCGAAGAAGGCGAGGATCAGCACGTTCGCCACCAGATACCGCGAGCTCCACGAAAGGAAGGTCGTTCCGAACGCTTTGCCCCAGAACGTCCAGCGATAGTGTTTGATTTCTTTGGAACTGAGGATGATGTCGGTTCCCACGTTGTTGACCGAGCGGTACCACCGCCGCAGGAAACGGATCTTGAAAATTTTGAGCAGCAGCCATTTGAGTCCCCGCGGATTGATGAACAGCCCGTAGGAAAGGACCAGCACGTAGATCAGTTTCAGGAAATAGCCGATCAGCGCGATGGTGATGAGGCCCATGGAGAAGACGCTTTCCGTGGTGGCGTTGATGTCGAACAGGGCGTTTTTTCCCACCAGCAGAAGCAGCAGCGGGAACATGAGGATAAAATAGACTTCGTCCAGAAAGGACGTAAGCATCACGATGGCCGAACTGCGCCCTACGCTGATGCCTTCCTTGTGGACGTAGAGGATGGCCACGCTGGTGCCGCCCACGGCGGAAGGGGTGATGGCGGAGGTGAACTCCCAGAGCATGATGACCCGGAAGGCCTGCCGCCAGGTGAGCTCACGCCGGCTCAGGATACGCAGCCGCGCCATGTAGCCGATGTCCCGTCCCGCCATCAGCAGCACCGCGACCAGGAGCCACCACAGCATCCCCCACGAAAACGCGATGACATCGAACACTTTCGGGTTGAAATCCTTGTAAAAGAGATAACCGACCACTCCCAGTCCGATCAGAATCGGATAGATGGCGTTGGAAGTTTTGATTCTTCCCACGGGATTGCGGGCGCTGCGGTTATTTTCCGGCATGATTCCGTCGTTTGTCTGGTTTTGCTCTGTGCGCGGCCGGTTCCGCGCCGATGTTTCTCTCCGGCTTTCCTTGTTCCGGTGCAATCCGGATGCCACCCCCGTGCGGAAAGCCTTTTCCGGGGCGTTTCCTTCCGCAGCTGCCTATTGCGGAATGAACACGTAAGTGATCGTTCCCGTCTGTCGGTCGGGAGCCGTCCCGTCCACGTTGAACCGGGACATGGCCGCGTATTGCAGGGCGGTTTCCAGCAGGCAGGGGTCGTTGCTGCTTCCCCGTGCCGCCGCTGTGTTCGTAACCGCTCCGTTCCGGTTGACGGTGATGTTCACCGTCACTTCGCCGCCTCCTTCGCACCGGTAGGCGGGAACCGGCAGGTAAACGGCCTGGCGTCCCTCCAGCGAATAGGATACCGTCACTTTCCCCTTGACGCGTACGTCTTCCGGCCGTTCGTCGGTTCCCTGCCGGGTTTCGTTGCGGTTTTTCAGGATGGCTTCCGCTTCGCTCAGTCCCTGTTCGTAATGGGCGCGGGAGGCGTTCAGCCGTTCCTGCAGCGCGTTCGCTTCGTCGTAAATTTCTCCGGCCTGCGTTCCTTTGGCGTCTTTCAGCCCCGCGTCCAGCCGTGCGTTTTCGTTGGAAGACAGGTTGCGCACGTCCCTGAAATCTTCGGGCGAAAGCTCCCGCTGCACCGCTTCGTCGGGCTCCGACTCGGGCTGTTTTTCCTCCGGCACCGCTTCCAGTTCGATCAGGAAACCCTGCGGGGGAAGTTCCTTCCGGATGACGATCCGGGCCGAGACGAAAGCGATGGCCAGCAGCAGGTATACGATGACGGTCACGAAGATGCCCGCCTTGTGATCGTATGCCCATGCTCCCCAGTCCGACCGCCGTTTCTCGAAGGGCAGACGCAGGCGCTCCCGGGTTTCTTCCCGGCATATGTCTTCGGAAAAACCTTTATTTTCCATCCCTTCGGTATAAAAAACGCCCAAAATTAAGATTTCTACGAAAAAAATGATAATTTTGCGGTTAAAATTGTGTTAATCTTATGTCCCAGAAACAACAAACTTTAAGCCGGGAGATCGCCTTTGCGGGTAAAGGTTTGCATACCGGAGCACGGGTAAACATGACCCTGTGCCCGGCGGAAGAGAATACCGGCATCCGTTTTCGACGGATCGATCTGGAGGGAGAACCGGTGGTGGAAGCGTTGGCGGAATACGTGACCGACACTTCGCGGGGAACGACGATAGAAAAGAACGGCGTCAAGATATGTACCATCGAACACGTGATGGCGGCTTTGTGGGGATGCGGAATCGACAATGCGCTGGTGCGGATCGATGCGCCCGAAGTGCCGATCATGGACGGATCGGCCCGGGAATACGCCGCCGCCATTCTGGAAGCGGGGGTCGTGGAACAGAACGCCGAGCGCGAATATTACGTGATCCGGGAAACGACGCGTTACACCGTGCCGGAAAAAGGAGTGGAAATCACGGTTTATCCGGACGAAGGGTTCGGAATCGACGTGCATATCGACTACAATTCCAAGGTGCTGGGGAACCAGTATGCGAAGATGGATTCGCTGGATCAGTTCGCCTCCGGTGTGGCTCCCTGCCGCACCTTCGTTTTTCTGCACGAGTTGGAACCGCTGCTGAAAAACAACCTGATCCGCGGCGGCGACCTGGACAATGCCATCGTGGTGGTGGAAAACAAAGTTTCTCCCGAAGAAGTGGACCGGCTGGCGGCTTTGTTCGACAAGAAGGATATCCGGGTCGAATCGAGCGGGCTGCTGAACAACCTCGAGCTCCGGTTCCTCAACGAACCGGCGCGGCACAAGTTGCTGGACATGGTCGGCGACCTGGCTCTGGCGGGGCGGCGGATCAAAGGGAAAGTCGTGGCCTCCAAACCGGGACATTACGCCAATACCGAATTCGCCAAGATGCTCCGCAAGAGCATCAAACGGGAAGGGGTCAGGCCCCGGTTCCGGTTCGGCCTGAACGACGAGCCGGTGTACGACATCAACCAAGTCCGGGCCACATTGCCGCATCGCCCGCCTTTCCTGCTGGTGGACAAAATCATGCATATCGACGACAGCCATGTGGCCGGAATCAAGAACGTGACGATGAACGAACCGTTTTTCGTAGGGCACTTCCCCTCGGAACCGGTGATGCCCGGCGTGCTGATCGTGGAAGCGATGGCGCAGTGCGGCGGAATTCTTGCTTTGCATAACGTGGAAGATCCTGAAAACTATTCCACGTATTTCATGAAGATCGACGGCGTGAAATTCAAGCGGAAGGTGGTGCCGGGAGATACCCTGCAGTTCGAACTCCGTCTGCTCGAACCCATCCGGCGCGGCATCGTCCTGATGGAGGCGCGGGCTTTCGTGGGGGAACAGCTGGCGACGGAAGCCGTGTTGATGGCCCAGATTACGAAAAACAAAAAGAATTGATTATGATAGACGCTTTAGCCCGAGTTCATCCCGACGCCCGGATCGGAGAAAACGTAACCGTGGAACCCTTCGCTTCGGTCGCCGCCGACGTCGTGATCGGGGACGGTTCCTGGATCGGCCAGGGGGCCGTCGTTCTGGACGGAGCCCGGATCGGGAAAAACTGCAAGATCCATCCTTACGCCATCATCGCCGGAATTCCGCAGGACCTGAAATTCAAGGGAGAGAAATCGACCGTGGAAATGGGAGACAACAATACCGTCCGGGAATTCGCGACCATCAACCGGGGAACGGCGGCGCGCGGGAAAACCGTGATCGGAAACAATAACCTGATCATGGCCTACGTTCATATCGGGCATGACTGCGTGGTGGGGAGCAACTGCGTGCTGGTGAATCAGGTGTCGCTGGCAGGAGAGGTGGAAATAGGGGATTGGGCCATTCTGGGCGGGCATACGGCCGTGCATCAGTTCTGTCGGGTCGGAGCGCATGCCATGACCAGCGGCGGTTCGCTGGTGGGGAAGGATATTCCTCCGTACGTCAAGGCGGCCCACCTGCCGATTTCTTTCGTGGGGGCCAACTACATCGGCCTGCGCCGGCGCGGATTCAATTCGGACAAGATCGCCGAAATTCAGGAGATTTTCCGGATCGTGTTCCAGAGCGGCCTGATTTACTCCAAGGCCTGCGATCTGGTAGAGGAGCAAATGCCTCAGTCACCGGAGCGGGATGAAATCATCGGTTTTATCCGCAGTTCCAAACGGGGGATCCTGAAACCTTACAACCCCGGCAAGAAGGACGAGGATGTGGAGTGATTCGGACGTCGCCGCCGGATGGTACGGACGGCTCTCGAAAGAGGATAAGATGTCGTATGACTCAAAGGTTTAGGAAATTTTTTTGATTTTTTGCAAAAAGAACGTATCTTTGCGGCATACGGGTGTGAGGGAGTTAGCTGCCGGAATTTTCAGGTAGATAATACAATAGGGGACGCTAAGTCCCCTGTTTTGTTGAACCGGGTGAAATCGGATAACCTTAATCGGCTGAATTAGCATATGTTGGATGTTAAAAAAGTAAGGGCGATCGTGGAAGAATTCGTGTCCGGCACGGATCTTTTTCCGGTCGAAGTAGCGGTGAGCCCGGCCAACGAAGTGGAGGTGGTGATCGACAGCGATACGGCGGTTTCGATCGACCGGTGCGTGGAACTGAGCCGGAAAATCGAGGGAGCGTTCGACCGGGAGACGGAAGATTTCCAACTGACCGTCACTTCCGCCGGCATCGGGCAGCCGCTGAAACTGCTCCGTCAGTACCGGAAAGCATTGGGAAAAACGGTGGAAGTGGTGCTGAAAAACGGAGAGAAAGCGATCGGAACGCTGTCTGAGGCGACCGAAGAGGCGATCCGGGTGACCTGCTCCGAAAAACAAGAGGTCGAAGGGAAGAAGCGGAAACAGACCGTGGAAGTGGAACGGGAGTTTCCGTTGTCCGAAGTCAAGACGACCCGGCAGCGGATCGAGTTCAGGTAGGACGGGGCGGCCGGAAGGCGGCGGAACGAACCGATCGCCCGGAGCCGCGCAGGAATAGAACGTTTAAAAAGATAATATAACGGAAATGGATAATCTGAATCTGGTCAGCACTTTTGCTGAGTTCAAGGAACTGAAGAACATCGACAAGGCTACGATGGTGGGGGTACTGGAAGATGTTTTCCGTCATCTGCTTGCCAAGACATACGAAACCGACGAAAATTTCGACATCATCATCAACCTCGACAAAGGCGACCTCGAAATCTGGCGGAATCGGATTATCGTGGAGGACGGTGCGGTGGAAAACCCCAACGCGCAGATTTCGCTGTCGGATGCCCGGAAACTGGATGCGACCTACGAAGTGGGGGAGGAAGCGGCCGAGGAAATCAAGCTGTCCGATTTCGGACGGCGGGCGGTGCTTTCGCTGCGTCAGAACCTGGCGGCCCGGATCATGGATCTGGAAAAGGCCAACCTGTTCAACAAGTATAAGGAGAAGGTAGGCGAAATCATCACGGGAGAAGTGTACCAGGTGTGGAAAAAGGAGGTGCTGGTGCTGGACGACGACGGCAACGAACTGGTGCTGCCCAAGTCGGAACAGATTCCGACCGATTTCTTCCGGAAGGGGGATACCATCCGGGCCATCGTGTACAAGGTGGACATGAAAAACAACACCCCGGCGATAATCCTGTCCCGGACGGCGCCGGAGTTTCTGGAACGGCTTTTCGAACTGGAAGTGCCCGAAATTTTCGACGGGTTGATCACCATCAAGAAGATCGTCCGGATTCCGGGCGAGCGGGCGAAGGTGGCCGTGGAATCCTACGACGAACGGATCGACCCCGTGGGGGCGTGCGTCGGCGTGAAGGGTTCGCGCATCTATTCCATCGTGAAGGAGCTGAAGAACGAGAATATCGATGTGGTGAACTACACCAATAACATTCAGCTGCTGATCCAGCGGGCGTTGAATCCGGCGAAAATTTCCTCGATCCGGCTGAACGACGAATCCAAGACGGCGGCGGTGTACCTGAAGCCCAGCGAGGTTTCCCTCGCCATCGGGAAAGGGGGACTCAACATCCGGTTGGCCAGCATGCTGACGGGATACGACATCGACGTGTACCGCGAAGTGGAGGAGGAAGACGTGGATCTGGACGAATTTTCGGACGAAATCGACCAGTGGATCATCGACCAGTTCAAGAAGATCGGTTGCGACACGGCCAAGAGCGTGCTGGAACTGCCGGTGGAAGACCTGGTTCGGCGCACCGACCTGGAGGAGGAAACCGTCCGGGAAGTGGTCGGCATCCTGAAGTCCGAATTTGAATAGTCTTTTTATGGGAGCGGCAGGGTGTCATGCACCGTAAAAAGGAAAAGGAATTTTAACACGACAGCCGAAAAGTAGATTTAAGAAAATATGGCAGGTAAAGAACAGAAACTCAGACTCAACAAAGCGGCCCGCGAGTTCAAGGTGGGACAGACGACCATCGTGGAATTTTTGGAGAAAAAGGGAGTCAAGATCGAAAATTCCCCCAGCGCTCTCATCGATTCCCACGTCTACGACCTTCTTGAGAAAGAGTTCGGCGGAAAGGGTGTGGAGAAAGTGGACATCCGGGAACGGATCAAGCAAAAGCATGAAACCGTTTCCCTCGATGCCAAATCCCGTGAAGTGCCTGCAAAGGAAGAGAACGATTTCGGCGACGAAGTGATCATCAAGAGCGGCACCCTGACCGGATCGACCGCGATCAAGGGGCCGAAAATCATCGGCAAGATCGACATCGAGGGACGCGGTTCCCGTCACGGCGGAAGCGGTGCGGGGAACCGGGGAGCCGGGAGCGCTCCGGCGCAGAAAGCCGCTGAAACGCGTGTTCCTGCCGGAAATGCCGAACAGGTGCCGCCGGTAACGGAAAGCCGGAAGGAAGAACCTGTCGCTTCCCGACCGGCTCCTGCCGTTGAACAGCCGGCGGCTTCGGTTGCACCGGAACGACCGGAACCTGCGGCGGAAGCCCCGGCAACGGAAAAAGTGCAGGAAAAAGCTCCTGCGTCCGCAGCGGCCCGGCAACCCCAGCAGACGGGACCGGGTATGGCTACGGCGGAAGCCCAGCAGAAAACCTACGACGAGCGGATGGCGGATGCGCCTACCGAAGTGTTCCGTCCCAACGAGGGCGGGAAGCTGGCCGGTCCGAAGGTGCTGGGCATGATCGACCTGAAAAGCATCGAGAAAAAGCGTCCGCAGGGGGATCGCCGGGAAAAACGGAAGCGGATCGTCAAGGATAACAAAGTGGATGTGACCAAACCGCAGCCTGGCGGAAACGCTCAGCAGCGCGGTACGGGGCGTCCCGGAGGCGGTCAACCGGGGGGCGGCAGTCAACAGCGCGGCGGCCAGGGCGGTAACCGGCCTTTCGACCGTCGGAAACCGGGCGGCGGCAAACCGCATGGAGCTCCGAAACCGGTCGTGCGGCAGGAGGTGAGCGAGGAGGATGTGCAGAAGCAGATCAAGGATACGCTGGCGCGCCTGACGGCCAAGGGAAACAAGTCCAAAAGCGCGAAATACCGCCGGGATAAGCGGGATGCGGCCAGCGCACGGGTGAGCGAGGAAATGGAACGCCAGGAAATGGAAAAGAGCGTTCTGAAAGTGACCGAGTTCGTGACCGTAAACGAACTGGCCACCCTGATGGACGTTCCGGTGACCGATGTCATCACGGCCTGTATGAACCTCGGACTGATGGTGTCCATCAACCAGCGGCTCGATGCGGAAGCGCTGGTGGTGGTGGCCGAAGAATTCGGTTACAAGGTCGAGTTCGTGACGGTCGAAATCCAGGAGGCGATTTCCGACGAGGAAGACCGTCCGGAGGATCTGGTGCCCCGGTCGCCGATCGTGACCGTGATGGGACACGTCGACCACGGGAAAACCTCTCTGCTGGACAATATTCGCAAAACCAACGTGATCGCCGGGGAAGCCGGAGGGATCACGCAGCATATCGGAGCCTACAGCGTGAACCTGGACGACGGACGGAAAATCACGTTCCTCGATACGCCGGGGCATGAGGCTTTCACCGCCATGCGTGCCCGCGGGGCGAAGATCACCGACGTGGCGATCATCATCATCGCGGCGGACGACAACGTGATGCCCCAGACGGTCGAAGCGATCAACCATGCTTCGGCGGCGGGGGTTCCGATGGTGTTCGCCATCAACAAGATCGACAAGCCCGGAGCCAATCCCGACAAGATCAAGGAGGAGCTGGCGGCGATGAACTATCTGGTGGAAGAATGGGGCGGGAAATACCAGTCGCAGGAAATTTCCGCCAAGCAGGGTCTCAACCTGGACAAGCTGCTGGAAAAAGTGCTGCTGGAAGCGGAATTTCTCGATCTGAAAGCCAATCCCGATAAAAAGGCTTCGGGAACGATTATCGAATCCACGCTGGATAAGGGACGGGGCTACGTGGCGACGGTGCTGGTGCAGGCCGGAACGCTGCGTGTCGGCGACGTGATGCTGTCGGGCACGTATTCGGGACGCGTCAAGGCCATGTTCAACGAACGAGGCAAGCGGATCACCGAGGCGCCTCCCGCTACGCCGGTGCTGGTGCTGGGGCTCAACGGAGCGCCGCAGGCCGGAGATACGTTCAACGTGATGGACGACGACCGGCAGGCACGCGAGATCGCCAACAAGCGCGAACAGTTGCAACGGATGCAGGGCCTCAAGACCCAGAAGCACATCACGCTGGACGAAATCGGACGACGGATCGCCATCGGTTCTTTCAAGGAACTCAACATCATTATCAAAGGGGATGTAGACGGCTCGATCGAGGCCCTGACCGATTCGCTGCTGAAACTGTCGAAGGAAGAGGTGCAGGTGAACGTGATTCACAAGGCCGTGGGGCAGATTTCGGAAAGCGACGTGCTGTTGGCCGCGGCTTCCAACGCCATCATCGTCGGGTTCCAGGTGCGGCCTTCGGCGAATGCGCGGCGGCTGGCCGAGAAGGAGGAGATCGAAATCCGGCTCTATTCCATCATCTACGACGCCATCAACGAAATCAAGGACGCCATCGAGGGGATGCTCGAACCGGTGATGCGGGAAGAAGTGGTTTGCTCCGTGGAAGTGCTGGAAACGTTCAAGATTTCCAAGGTGGGAACCATCGCCGGATGTATCGTCCGGGAAGGCAAGATCACGCGGAACACGAAAATCCGGATCATCCGGGACGGGATCGTGGTCTATACCGGGAAATTGGGCTCCCTCAAGCGATTCAAGGACGACGTGAAGGAGGTCACGACCAACATGGAATGCGGTTTGAACATCGAGAACTACAACGACGTGAAGGTCGGAGACATCATCGAAGGATACGAAGACGTGGAAGTGAAGAAAGCGTAGCGGATCGGCGGTCCGGTGTCGGGCGGCGGCTTTTACCGTTGCAGGACAAGCGGTAAGAAAAATCCGTTTTACACTTGTTTAGTCGGTAAAGAGGAAATCTTTGCCGGTCATCGAAAAAGCCCGCGGAATTTCCGCGGGCTTTTCTGTGTCGGTACCGTTAACCCCTAACGGGGCGAAACCGTTACGTTTTTCCACTCGAACCCGGAAACGTAACTGCGGTCGCAGTCCGTGTTCTTCGCCCGGACGTTCAGGTTTTCAAAGGTGAAATTCGACAGCTTGTACTGGTCTTCCGCCTGCCGGACGTTGAAAAAGGTGTCGCAGTCCAAATCGATGTTCCGCATCGTCACGTGCGAAGAATAGGACATCGGCATGTCCTTGCGCCCTTTCAGGTCGAAAAACTGCGTCCACGGACGCACGAACAGGAACGAATTGGCGTTCCCGGTAATGTCTTCCACGAGGATGTATTCGTAATTCTGGGGCGTGTCGGGGCGCATTTTGAGCCACAACAACCGGTTGGCCCGGTCGACGTGGCAGCGGCGCAGCACGATGTTGCGGTTGTGGATCGACTCGCTGCCGCAGGTCAGGGCGCTGTGGCAGAACCCGTACCGGCAGTCCTCGATCAGGATGTTGTAATTGCCTCCGTTGGTGGAATCGCGGTCGGCCCAGGGACCTTTGCCCCCCTTGAGGGCGATGGCGTCGTCGTTGACCGAGAGATAACAGCCTTTGACGTGCACGTTGGAACAAACGTCCAGGTCGATGCCGTCGGAACTGGGAGCCTTCACCGGTTCGGAAGGAGCCATGATGGTCAGATCGAGCAGCCGCACATACTGCGAATTGTAAATGTGCGTTGTCCAGAAGGGAGAATTTTTGAAGGTCACGCCCTCTAACTGAACGTTGCGCGAATTGGAAATGTAAACCAGCCGCGGACGCAGTTCGTCCATGTTGGTGCATTTGGGGATGACCTTGCGGCGCAGCCAGAACGAACGCCAGTAACGTTCGCCGTTGCCGTTGATCGTGCCTTCGCCCGAAATGGTGAAGCCGTCCACGCCGTCGGCATTGACCAGCGCCGCGAAGTACGGAAGCGACTGGCCTTCGATCCGGGTATCGACGATGGCGAAATTCGAAATGTCGTCGCTTCCCTTCAGTACGCCTCCCTTCCGGATGTGGAGGTGGGTTCCGGGCTTGAAAAAGAGCGAGCCGCTCAGGTAGACCCCTTCCGGGATCACCACCACACCGCCCTGCCCGGCGGCCCGGTCGATGACTGCCTGCAAAGCCGCGGTCTGGACGAGGTTGCTGTCGCGTACTACGCCGTAATCCGTTACGACGAACTGTTTTCCCAGTGCGGCCGGGTCGACGGGCTTGTATTCGGAAAACCACGGTTCGATCGGCGTACCGTCGGGAAAAGTTTGCTGGGCCGCAACGGCGGTAGCCGTCAGGGCGAACAGAAGACAGAAAAGGTATTTCATCGCAGTAGGGTTTGGATTTTTCGGATTGTCGCCGGCCTTCCGTCTTCCGAAAATACCTGCAGCCCGTTTTAAGGCCGTGCGATCCTGCGCATACCGGGATGAGTCCTGTCGGCAGCAGCCGGATCGAAATGTATTTCGGTTCAAAAGGCGTATTTGCAAATATAGTCAAAAAACCGTACGCCGGAAAGAATGGCCGGGATAAAACCGGCGAGATACAAAAAGCCGGAGGAATATTTCCCCCGGCTGAAATGAATGGGTTATTTGATCGTTTCACTGCGTGGTCGAATCCGAAGTATGATATCCTTTACTAAAAGGTTCCCGATCCGGGTAGCCCATGCTCGGTCGTCGTCCGGATCGGGCATCAGGGCTTGAATCTTTTCCCATTGCGGATGTGGTGGATAAAAAGTTATTTTTAAACCCTGTATAGAAATAAAAACGGTCCGGAATGAATTCCGAACCGTTTTTCAGTGCCCAGGACAAGACTCGAACTTGCACGAGCTAAACGCTCACTACCCCCTCAAAGTAGCGTGTCTACCAATTTCACCACCTGGGCAAATGTTATTTGTATAATGACGGGAAAAGGACGGAGAGTCCGCGTTTGGAACCGAAGTTTTTAAAAAGGCGGGTGGAGAGGCTTAAAGCCTTCCGAACCACGTCTTTTCGTTGTACTAACCTAAAACTACTAACTAACCTAAAAATGAACCTAAAACTTCGTTGCAAAGATAAACCTGAAAATCCCTTTTTGCAAATCATTCCGGAAGATTTAACGTTTTCTTAACATCCGTTTCCGTTGTCGAGTTCGTTCAACCGGTTGAAAATCAGGGATTCGTTTCGTTTCCTGTCGGTCGGTACCGCATTTCCCGCTGCAAAGAACCTGTTTGCGGATGCAAAGGTAGGAATAAAATTATTTTCGGCAATAGGGTTTGGGGAAAATCGGTAAAAATATTTACCTTTGTCCCCTCAAACCGGTGCGATGGGGCGGGCCGGCGCGGAAGGAGGAACGCGAGGGGCGGAAACGCCGCAGTTGCGGAATCCGGACGGCCGGTCGCTGAGTAGCACCTCGAAAAAACACAAGTATGCAAACCATTGAAGTGAAAGGCACCAAGCGTGCCGAGTTCGGAAAGAAGGAAAGCAAGCGGATCCGCCGCGAAGGCCAAGTGCCGTGCGTGATCTACGGAGAAGGCGAAACGGTGCCGTTTTCGGTGGACGTGCGGGATTTGAAACCGTTGCTCTACACCCCCAATTCCTACATCGTGAACTTCGATATCGAAGGAACGAAAATGTCGGGCGTGATGCGCGAAGTGCAGTTCCATCCGGTCAGCGAAGCCGTGCTGCACGTGGATTTCTACCGGGTGGTTCCGGGCAAGACCGTGGCTATCGACGTACCGGTGAAACTCAACGGCGTGGCCGAAGGGGTGAAGCTGGGCGGTAAGCTCATGCTCAGCAAGCGGAAAGTCCGGATTTCGGGACACATGGAAGACCTGCCCGACGTGCTGGACGTGGACGTGACCGACCTGGGACTGGGCAAGTCGATTTTCGTGGGCGACCTGAAGTTCGATAAATTCGCCGTCCTGACGCCGGCGACCACCGCCATTTGTGCCGTGAAGATGACGCGTGCCGCCCGTGGTGCCGCTGCCGCTGCCGAAGCTGCGAAGTAACCACGGAGAGAAGACAGCGGAAGGCTTGCCGCGTACCGCTCGTCTGTGACGGGAAGGGAAACGGATTTGGATTTTAAAATTCGACGGTTTTGAAATATCTGATAGCCGGGTTGGGCAACATCGGGGCCGAATATGCCAACACCCGCCACAATATCGGTTTCATGGTGTTGGACGCTTTTGCAGAGGCGTCCAATGCTGTTTTTACGACGCAGCGTTACGGAGCCGTGGCCGAAGCGAAATACAAGGGGCGCACGTTCGTCCTGCTGAAACCTTCCACGTACATGAACCTGAGCGGGAAGGCGGTCGCCTACTGGTTGAAGTCGGAACGCATTCCGCCGGAAAACCTGCTGGTGGTGGTGGACGATGTGGCGCTTCCGCTGGGGGCGATCCGCATCCGGATGAAAGGCAGCGACGGGGGGCACAACGGGCTGAAAAGCATCACCGAGTCGCTCGGAAGCGCCGACTATGCCCGCTTGCGGTTCGGGATCGGAAACGATTATCCGAAGGGGTTTCAGGTCGATTACGTGCTGGGGGAATGGTCGAAGGAGGAACGGAAGGTGCTGAACGAGCGGATCGATGTGGCGGTGGAGGCCGTGCGGGCTTTCGGGACGGTCGGCATCGAGCGGACGATGAACGCGTACAACGGAAAATAGGCGGCGATGGGACTCAGGATCGACAAATGGCTGTGGGCCGTGCGGGTTTTCAAGAGCCGGAGCGACGCGGCGGAAGCGTGCCGCAACAACCGGGTCACCCTCAACGGGACGATCGCCAAGCCCTCCAAAGAGGTGAGCCCGGGCGACATCCTGACGGTAAAGAAGATGCCGGTGGTCTATACGCTCCGGGTGCTGGAACTGATCGGAAACCGGCAGCCGGCGAAGAACGTGCCGCTTTACCTGGAAAATATCACGCCGCAGGAAGAACTCGACAAGCTGAAACCGGCGAATTATGCTATCTTTGTCCGACGCGACCGGGGAACGGGGCGTCCGACGAAAAAGGAACGGCGGGACATCGACGAACTGATGGCCGATTTCCTGTACGAAGGGGACGAGTTCGAGGGGGAAGGCGAGGAGGAAAAGTGATGTCCGGCGGTTGCGTGTGCGTTCGGAAGAAGCGGGAGACGTGGGGGGTGGAGGAAAGGGGCCTGCGAAAACCGTCCGGCGCGGTTCTTGCCGCCCGAAGAAGGCGGACGCGCCGTTGTACGTTCCGGATGAAACGAAGATTTTAAAACCGTTGCCGTTATGTTGACCGCCAGAGCCAAGCGCAAGGAAAATATCGCCGAATACATTCTGTATATCTGGCAGCTCGAAGACCTGTTCCGGGCGTTGCAGTTCAGTCCGGAGGCCATTTACGCCCAGCTTGTGAAGCCTCTGCAGATCGGGGAGGACGAAAAGCAGGACGTGTTTTTCTGGTACATGGATCTGGTGAACCTGCTGCGGACGGAAGGGAAGGAACAGCACGGCCACATCGACCATACGCTTCACCTGATCCGGGATCTGGATGACCTGCACCGGGATTTGCTGCGGCTTCCGGCCGGCGAGGAATACCGGAAGGTGTTCGCGCCGCTGGCGGCGGAGCTTCCCGTGCTCAAGGCGCGGCTGGAAAAACGGGACATGAGCGACATCGAGTTTTGCATGCGGGCGCTCTACGCGGTGATGCTGTACCGGATCAAGGGGGACGAAACCCACAAGGCATACGAAAACGACGTGATGACGCTGATTTCCCCCGTCATCGCGCAACTGGCCCGGATTCACCGGGAGATCGAGAAAGGGGAATTCGATTTGTACAAAGGAGAAAAACAAACCACTTAGAGATGATTGCAGCTGAGAAAATCGCAGAGCTTGCAAAGCGCCGTGACGCGCTGAGGAGGTGTCTTTGACGTCGATAACCGACGTTTGGAACTGGATGAAGAAGAATCCAAAACGCAGGCGCCCGATTTTTGGGACGATCCCAAGAAGGCCGAGGAGCAACTGAAAAAGGTCGCTTGCATCAAAGCGGAACTGACCGCCTACGATGAGATCGCTTCGCTGACGGACGATCTGGAGCTGATGCCCGAATTCGTGAAGGAAGGAGCCGCTTCCGAGGCGGAAATGGAGGAACTGTACACCCGTCTGCTGGGCCGGGTGGAGGAACTCGAAATGAAAAACATGCTGGGCGGCGAGGAGGACAAGCTCGGGGCCATCATGGAAATCAATTCGGGAGCCGGGGGAACGGAAAGCCTCGACTGGGCCGCCATGCTGATGCGGATGTACACCCGCTGGGGCGAACGGAACGGCTACCAGGTCAAAGTCCTGTGCGTACAGGACGGGGAAGAAGCCGGCATCAAGTCCGCCACGCTGGAATTCGTGGGGGATTATGCCTACGGTTTCCTGAAAAGCGAGAACGGAGTGCACCGGTTGGTGAGGCTGTCGCCTTTCGATGCCAGCAACCGGCGGCATACCACGTTCGCTTCAGTATTCGTGTCCCCCGCCGTGGACGATACCATCGAAATCGTCATCAATCCGGGCGACATCGAATGGGATACGTTCCGTTCGAGCGGAGCCGGAGGCCAGAACGTGAACAAGGTGGAAACGGGGGTGCGGTTGCGCCACCTGCCGTCGGGCATCGTGGTGGAAAACACCGAAACCCGGTCGCAGCTCATGAACCGCGAAAACGCCCTGCGCATCCTCCGGTCGAAACTGTACCAGAAGGAGTTGGAACGGCGGATGGAGTTGCAGAACCAGCTCGAGGGGCAGAAGAAGAAAATCGAGTGGGGGTCGCAGATTCGCAGCTACGTGATGCATCCCTACAAGATGGTGAAAGACCACCGGACTTCCTGCGAGACTTCCGACGTGCAGGGGGTGCTGGACGGGGATTTGGGCGAATTCATCAAAAGCTACCTGATGGAATTCGGACAGTAGACGACGGCGTCCATCCGGACATCATGGGGTTCCGAGGGAACCTCGCCCACCACTTGAAAACCGAAACAGACTCCGGCCTTGTAAGCACCGGAGTTTTTTAACAGCCGGTCGTAAAACCCTTTGCCGCGTCCCAGCCGATGCCCTTCCGGATCGAAGGCCATTCCCGGTACGAGGATCAGCTCGGCTTCGTGCGGATCGCAGGTTTTCCCTTCGGGCTGTCCGATGCCGTAGTCCGCTTCGTACATCCGGCAGTCCGGCGTATAGGGAACCAGCCGGAGGCTGCACCCTTCATCCATCACCGGCAGGAGGATTTTTTTATGTCCGCACCATTTCCGGACGAAATCGTGGGTGTACACTTCGTCCGGCAGCGACCAGTAGGCGGCAACGACCGAGGCTTCCCGAAACTGAGGAAGGGCTTCGACCCGGGCCATTGTCCGGACGGATTCGGCCTGCAGCGCTTCCGGGGAGAAATCTTTCTTCCGCTGGCGGATAAACCGGCGGAGGGCGGCTTTGTCTGCTTTCATTCGGAATTTTTCGTAAAGATAGTTTATTGCGGGAGATTTCCTGTGCTTCGCCTTTGGCTGCGCTCGGAATGACGCAAGGCCGGTTAGTTCCTTCCAGCCGTCACCATCCCGTATTGTTTCGCGTCATTGCGAGGAGCGGAGCGACGCGGCAATCTTGTTCTCTCGATCACCCCGTGACCTGCCGCTCCTCTGCACTTTTCGTCATCCTGAGGAGGGCCGCAAGGCCCGACGCGAGGCTCTATCCGGCATAAAAAAGAAAAAAGATGCTCACGTCGCAACTTTCGTTGCTCCTCAGCATGACGCAAAGCCGGATAGTTCCTTCCGACCTTCCCGCACCTCCGCTGTCTTGCGTCATTGCGAGGTTTCGTCAGAAGCCGTGGCAATCTCTGTTTGTCCGGAAAAAGATTCCCACGTCAAGCCCTGCGGGCTTTCCTCGGAATGACGCCAAGCCGAACGGTTCCTTCCGACCTTCCCAGAACATTTTCCTCTAAAAAACACCGGATTCTTTTGGAAGGACGGATTATTTTCCTATATTTGTAATGCTATACATTCCTTAAGGGCAGGTGAATAACCTGTCATTGTATCCGGTGGCGGGTATTTTTATGCCCGCCACTTTACAGATACTTTCTAAACGGACGGTTCCGAACCCCCGTGCAGAGCGTTAATGCGCCTGCTGCCCTTAAGGTGTATAGCAACGGGAAAGGCGGAACCGTCTTTTAATTTCCGCCTGCCATAAAAACCGTTGATCTTATGGACACACGATCCACCGTTGCGTCTTTTCCCTTCGGGGAGCGGGAATGGAGGCTCGATCCGGGATCGGACTTTTCGGATCTGTCCCGGATGGAATCCTACTATGTGGAAATGGCGCGTCAGCTCTGCCCGGAGCGGTACGAGAAGGAGGGGAAGATCGAAGCGCTGCTGCGCCTTTCGGCCTACCTGAAAAAGGTGAAAAGGCTGCTTTTCGAGCTAAAGCGTCCCTGGTACGAGAAAAGCTTAGAGTTCCAAATGGCCTGTATGCATCTTATGTTGAGCGGAGATGTTTCGGATAAGGAGCGGGAGTGCATGATCCGGATGCTCTCGGAGCGGGCGGTCTTTATCCACAAGATGGAGGAGCAGAAGGAGTTGATCTGTTGGGAGATTTACCGCTGCCGGCGACAGATTGCGGATGTGGAGTGGTTGCTTCGCCGGTTGGGCTTCCGCCGTCTTTCGAGCGGGGAGTTGATCCGGGCAGGAGACGAAGAAAGCGATCGGGATGAGGTGTCCTCCCCGGAAGAAGGCGGAGATTGGGAAGGATCGGAAGACGATCCGGAAGCCTGATCCGGGGAAGTGCAAGGCGGTCAGGGTGCCCATCCGGGCACCCTGACTTATTTTTCCGTCTTTCGACAGACGGATCGGCCTTAGTCGGTATACGCAGAGATTCCCACGTCGGGCCTTGCGACCCTCCTCGGAATGACGCATTGTAACCGGTTCCTTCCGGTCGTCACACCGCCGTATCACGTCGCAACTTCGTTGCTTCTCAGCATGACGTAAAGCCGGGTAGTTCCTTCCAACCGTCGCACCCCCGTATCGCTTTGCGTCATTGCGAGGAGCGGTAGCGACGTGGCAATCTCTGTTTGTCCGGAAAAAGATTCCCACGCTTCACTTCGTAATGTTACCTCCCTCCGCTTTTTTCCGCACCGGCCTTACGGCTGACTGCGGGCTGCGGTCGGTGAGCTCGGATGGCCTTCGTTTTGGAATGTCTGCGCATAGCCTTTAGCGGGTGTTACCTCCTTACAGTCGGTTAGCTCGCCCTGCTTCGCAGACCTCGGTTTTCCTCCCTCCGCTTTTTCCGTACCAGCCTTACGGCTGACTTCGGGCTGCGGTCGGTGAGCTCGGAACGCCCGAAGGTCGTTCCTCCGTTCGCAATGATGCGATGAAAGCGACTGGTTCCGGTTCTCCGCCATCGGTTTTCAGGCTTACCGGGGCGGTTGCGGTTTGCGAAAGGCCGGATTGGATTTTTTCGATATTTACAATATATTTGTGTGTGGAACGTTTAACCGGAAAAACATTAACCGTACAAGTGATATGAGCGAGGCGATTAACATCAAGGAACTGAACGAGCGCATCGAACGGGAGAGCAGCTTCGTGGACGTGCTGAACATGGAGATGGGCAAGGTGATCGTGGGGCAGCGGCATCTGGTGGACAGCCTGCTGATCGGGTTGCTTTCCAACGGGCACATCCTGCTCGAAGGCGTGCCGGGGCTGGCCAAAACCCTGGCTATCACCACGCTGGCGCAGGCGGTGGACGCCCGGTTCAGCCGGATTCAGTTCACGCCCGACCTGCTGCCCGCCGATTTGGTCGGTACCCTGATTTACAGCCAGAAGAACGAGGAATTTTCCGTGAAAAAGGGCCCGATCTTTGCGAATTTCGTGTTGGCCGATGAAATCAACCGTTCTCCGGCGAAGGTGCAGAGCGCCCTGCTCGAAGCCATGCAGGAACGGCAGGTGACGATCGGAGACACCACCTATCCGCTGCCGGAACCGTTTCTGGTGCTGGCGACGCAGAATCCGCTGGAACAGGAAGGAACCTATCCGCTGCCCGAGGCGCAGGTCGACCGTTTCCTGCTGAAGGCGAAAATCACCTACCCGAACAAGGCCGAGGAAGCCAGCATCGTGAAGATGAACATGGCCGGAAGCGCTTTTCCGAGGGCCAACAAGGTCGTGACGCCCGCCGACATCCTCAAGGCCCGGCAGGTGGTCGAAGACGTCTACATGGATGAAAAGATCGGGAAATACATCATCGACATCATTTTCGCCACCCGGCAGCCGGAGGAGTACGGTTTGGAACGGCTCAAGAGCATGATCGCCTACGGCGGATCGCCCCGGGCCAGCATCAGCCTGGCGAAGGCGGCCCGGAGCTACGCTTTCATCAAGCGGCGGGGATACGTGATTCCGGAAGACGTGCGGGCCGTGTGCCACGACGTATTGCGGCACCGGATCGGCCTTACCTATGAGGCGGAAGCCGAAAACGTGACGCCGGAAGAACTGGTGACCGAAATCCTCAACAACGTAGAGGTGCCTTAGCGCTAAGACGAGTGGGAGAGGTAGCGGCGCATATTAACGATTCAGCAAGGGGAACGACCGGTTCATGGAAGACAACAGCACCGACATACTGAAGCAGGTTCGCAAGATCGAGATCAAGACCCGCGGACTCAGCAACGAGATTTTTGCGGGCAAGTACCACAGTGCCTTCAAGGGACGCGGCATGGCGTTCAGCGAAGTGCGGGAATACCGCATCGGGGACGATATCCGCGACATCGACTGGAACGTGACGGCCCGGACGCGCAAGCCGCACATCAAGACGTACGAGGAGGAACGGGAACTGACCCTGATGCTGCTGGTGGACGTCAGCGGTTCGCGGCTGTTCGGAACGACGGACAAGCTCAAGAAGAACGTTGTGACCGAAATCGCCGCCGTGCTGGCTTTCTCCGCCGCGCAGAACAACGACAAGATCGGGTGCATCTTTTTCAGCGACAAGGTGGAAAAGTTCATTCCCCCGAAAAAGGGACGCAAGCACATCCTGACGATCATCCGCGAGCTGATCGAATTCGTGCCGCAGGACAAGTCCACGGACATTTCGGAAGCATTGCGTTTTCTGACCAACATCACCAAGAAGCATTGTACGGCCTTCGTGCTGTCGGATTTCATGGATTTGGAAGGGGACGGCGGAAGCGTGCGGTTCGAGGAAGCGCTCAAGATCGCTTCCGGAAAACACGACATGGTGGGTATCCGGGTGTACGATCCGCGGGAAAAGGAGGTTCCCGACGTGGGCCTGATGGAACTGCGGGATGCGGAAACCGGGAAACGGGTCTGGTTCGACTCTTCTTCCGCCGCGGCCCGCAAAGCCTACCGGGAACGGTGGGCGCGGAGCGAGGCGGCCATAGAAACGGCGTTGCGAAGGTGCCGCGTGGACAGCGCGGAGGTCGGAACGGGGGACGATTACGTGCAGGCGCTCCTCAAACTGTTCGCCAAACGGTAGGGAGGCGTTTAACCGATAGATTAAGGAACGGGAATATGGGTTTCAGGTACAGGATCATTTCGATCGCTTTCGGAGCGGGACTGCTGTGTGTCCCGGTGGCGGGATCGCGGGCGCAGACGCCTCCGCCGACGGTGCATGCGCGGATCGTTCCGGATTCGATTTCCATCGGCGACCGGTTCGCGTTGGAAGTGGAGGTGGAGAAGGATTTGGTGCAGGTGGTGGATTTTCCGGTGTACGAGCAGGGGAAAATGAGCGAGAACCTGGAGGTAGTGCAGGAATTTCCCGTCGATACGCTCGGTCGGGACGGACGGCGCATTACGCTGCGCAAGAGGTACCTGATGACGACCTTCGACGAAGGGATGTACGGGTTGGGACATTTCCCCGTGCTCTATATGGGGAAGAACGTGGTGGACACGCTTTTTTCGGCGGATTCGCTGTTTTTGCGCGTGACCACTTTCGACATCGACACGACGACCCAGCAGATTTACGACATCAAGCCGCCGATGCGGGCGCCCGTGAAATTCGGAGAATTCGCCGGATACCTGTGGGCCGCGTTCTGGGCATTGCAGGTGATTATCGGGGGGGCTTACGTTCTGATGCGGGTGTTGCGGAACCGGGAGAAAGGACAGGTTCATGCCGTGCGGAAACCGACGGAACCGCCTCACGTGACGGCCATCCGGGAACTGGAAAGGCTCAACGGGGAAAAACTGTGGCAGAACCATCGCTACAAGCTTTACTATACGCGGCTGACGGATATCGTCCGGGAATATATTGAGGAGCGGTTCGGAGTGAATGCGATGGAAATGACGACGGAAGAGATCATGGACGCGCTGTGCGGGCGGCTGGAGACGGAACGTTCAGCGGCCCAGCTGAGGCGACTGCTGACGACGGCGGACTACGTGAAGTTCGCCAAGTATCAGCCGGGCGTGGAGGACAACGAAATGTCCTACAACGACGCCTATTATTTTGTCGAGGATACCAAATTTGCGGCGCCCGATCCGGATGAAAAGCCGGAAGCGGAAAGCGCCGGAACCGTGGAAGGAGGTGCGGACGCATGAGGAGAACGGGAATGAAGACGAACCGGTACGGAAAGGGGTTGTGGCTGCTGGCCGTGTGTCTGGGGTTGTGGGGGACGGCTGCGGCGCAGCGATATCCCGAACGGCGCATGATCCGGTCGGGAAACCGGGAGTACGAAGCCGGGAAATATACGGAGGCCGAGGTGGATTACCGCCGGGCGCTGGAAAGGAATCCGCTTTCCTACGAGGCCGCTTTCAACCTGCCGGGAGCGTTCTACAGGCAGGAACGCTACGACGAGGCGGCTCAGGGATTCGGTCGGGTCGCCGAAGCCGGAGGCGATTCGCTGGCCCGGGCGCAGGCTTACTACAATCAGGGAAACGCCCTGTTCAAACAACGCAAGCTGGAAGAGGCGCTGGAAGCCTATAAAAGTTCCCTGCGCCTGAACCCGTCGGATCAGGAAGCGAAATTCAACCTGGCCTATACGAAAAAACTGCTGGAAAAGGACAAGAACGGCGGAGGCGGCGGGGGAGGCGACGACAACCGGCAGAATCCGCAGGATCAGAACGATCAGCAGAATTCCGGGGGGCAGGACCGGCAGCAGAATCCCCAGAATAATCCCGACGGACAACAGAATCCGGATCAGGGACAGCAAAACCCGGATCGAAATCCGCAGGGCGGAGACGGCGAGTCGCAACCGCAGGACGGGGGAATGAGCCGGGAAGAGGCGGAACGGATGCTCAACGCCGTGCAGAACAGCGAAGACAATACGCGGGAAAAGATGGAAGCCCAGCCGGTGAAAAAGGCGGCTCCGTCGGGGAAGAATTGGTAGGGCATCGTTGGGCCGGGACGAATGGATTATGCCGGGAACCGATCATTCCGGAAGAAATGGCTCCGGAAAGAACGGATTCCGTAGTCGGAGCATGGAAATAAAAAAGGAAGGATAGATTTTGACGATGATTTCGATCGAAAAACTGGCGAATCCCTCGCTGTTGTGGCTGCTGCTCGTGCTGGTGCCGATGGCGGCTTACTATGTTTATCGCACCCGGCAGGGAGGGGCCACGCTGCAGCTTTCTTCGGTGAAGGGCATCGAACGGCTGCCCCGCTCGCCGCGGTACTATCTGCGGCACGTACCGTTCGTGCTGCGGTGTCTGACGGTCGCTTTGCTGATCGTGGCGCTGGCTCGTCCCCAGACCTCGGAATCGAACGAGACCTCCACGACCGAAGGAATCGACATCGTGATGTCGCTCGATATTTCGGGGAGTATGCTGGCGCGGGATTTCCGGCCCGACCGGATCACGGCGGCCAAGGACGTGGCGCAGGCGTTCATCATGGAACGTCCCAACGACCGGATCGGACTGGTGGTGTTCGCCGGGGAAAGTTTCACGCAAAGCCCCCTGACCACGGATAAGGCGACGCTGATTACGCTGCTCAGCCGGGTGCGGAGCGGCATGATCGAGGACGGGACGGCCATCGGCAACGGACTGGCGACCGCCGTCAACCGCCTGAAGGAAAGCCCGGCCAAAAGCAAGGTCGTCATCCTGCTGACGGACGGGGTGAACAACCGGGGGCAGATCGCTCCGCTGACGGCGGCGGAAATCGCCAAAACGTTCGGCATCCGGGTCTATACCATCGGGGTGGGGACGCGCGGCATGGCTCCCACGCCGGCCATCGACATGTGGGGACGGCTTACCTTCGTGCAGGCGGAGGTGGAAATCGACGAGGACGTGCTGACGCAGATCGCCGAAATGACGGGCGGAAAGTATTTCCGGGCGACCGACAACAACAAGCTGAAGGACATTTACGAGGAAATCAACGCGCTGGAAAAGACCCGGGTGGAAGTGGACAGCCAGACCAGGTACTACGAGAAATTCATGCCCTTCGTGCTGGCGGCCCTGCTGCTGACGGTGCTGGAAGTGCTGTTGCGGTATCTGTACCTCAAACGGATTCCGTAGCGATGAAAAACGAAAGGAACGACTATGTTTAGATTTGGTTCGCCCGAATATTTGTGGTTGCTGCTGCTGGCGCCCCTGCTGGCAGGGGTGTTCGTGCTGTACCGGCAGGGAAGCCGGAAACGGCTGGCCCGCTTCGGAAAAGCGGACACCCTACGGGAACTCATGCCCGAAGCTTCTCCGAAGCGGGTGCGGAACAAGTTCGTGCTGGTGCTGCTGGCCGTCGTGTGCATGGTACTGGCCCTGGCGCGCCCCCAGTTCGGTTCCAAATTGAAAGAGGTGACGCGGCGCGGGGTGGAGATCATGGTGGCGGTGGACGTGTCGAACAGCATGCTGGCGGAAGACTTTCAGCCCAACCGGCTGGAGCGGACGAAATACGCCATCGACCGGCTGGTGGAACAGTTGCACGAAGACCGGATCGGAGTCATTGTTTTTGCGGGGGATGCGTACGTACAGTTGCCGGTGACCTCCGATTATGTGGCGGCCCGGAATTTCGTGAAGAACCTGTCGCCGGATATGGTTTCGCGGCAGGGAACGGCCATGGGTGCGGCCATCGACCTGGCGGCCTCTTCGTTCTCCCCCGGAAGCGAGGGCAGCCGGGTGCTGATCCTGATTTCGGACGGGGAGAACCACGAGGACGACCCCGTAGCGGCGGCTCAGGCGGCTGCGGAAAAGGGGATCCGGGTCTATACCATCGGGGTGGGAACGCCCGAAGGAGCCCCGATCGAGACAGGAGGGGACTTTCTCAAGGACGAGAACGGCAACATGGTGGTCAGCAAGCTCGACGAAAAGACGCTGGAACAGGTGGCACTTACTACGGGCGGTTCCTACATCCGGGCGACCAACCGGAGCGTCGGGCTGGAGGAAATCATCGCCCGGATCAACGAGGTGGAAAAGAAGGATCTGACGGCTACGCTGTTCGAGGATTATAATGAACAATACCAGTATGTACTGGGGCTGGCGCTGGTGTTCCTGCTGCTGGACACGCTGATGATTCCCCGGAAGAACCGGATACTGGCCCGGTTCAATATTTTCGGACGGCAGCGCCGGATGACGAAAAGGTAACGGGTTTTTCCGGAAGAAAAAGAAAACCGCCCTGCGATTCGGTCGCGGGGCGGTTCCTGTTTCAGGGCAGGGCGGAAAATCAGTTTTCCTGCCGCACGGCCGCCGTGTTGTTGGCTACCGGGGTTTTGACGTGGGTCAGACCGTTTCCTTTCAGGTAGATGCCTTCCGACGCCTGATCGGTCACGTTCACGAACGTGTCGGTCGGTACCAGCGGGAAACAGTTGTAAATAAATACGTTGGAAGCGTTCGTGAGTTCGATCATGGGCGCACCGGGCGCGGGAGTGTTGTTCTTCACGTTGTCGAACACCATGTTCCGCACGTCTTTCAGGATGAACGCCGGGCCTTCCGCCGCGTTGATGGTGACGTTGTGAAACTCGATGTCCTTGGCCGTTTCGATGGTGAAACCGGTTTTCGCATCCATGTTGATGTTGTTGAACGTCAGGTTCTGAATGGGCATTTCGGAAATGCCGAGGATGTGTCCCGCCGCCTTGAGTTCCGAACCGGTGACGTTGCTGATGTGGATGTTCCGGAAGCAAGGGGTTTTTTCCGTTACGGGGCCTGCCGGCAGGTTCTTGTCGTAGAACAGGTTGAACGTGAAGGGGAGCTTGCGGATGTTCTTCATCACGATGTTGTCGACGCGGATTTCCTCCACGGTGCCGCCCCGTTCGCGGGAAGCCTTCATCCGGATGCCGTTGTCGGTGCCGTCGAACACGCAGTTGGAAATGGCGATTTTCCGGACAGAACCCGACATTTCGCTCCCGATCACCACCCCGCCGTGGCCGCTGAGCATCGTGCAGTTGGTGATGGTGATGTTTTCGCAGGGGGTGTTCCACTTGCGTCCGTCGGCGTCGCGTCCCGACTTGATGGTGATGCAGTCGTCCCCTACGCTGATGTGGCAGTTGGAAATGTGCACGTCCTTGCAGGATGTTGGGTTGATCCCGTCGGTGTTCGGCGAAGGCGGGTTGATGATGGTCACCCCGTCCACGGTCACGTTCTGGCAAAAGGCCGGATTGATCGTCCAGAAAGGCGAATTGATGAATTTGACGCCTTTGATCTGTACGTTCGTGCATTTGAAGGTCTGGAAGAACGGCGGACGGAAGAACCGGAGCCGGATGGTGTTCTGGTAGTAATCCGAAACCGTCAGGTCGGGATTGGCTTCGAGCCACATTTTCTGGTAGGGGGTGTAATTGTCCGCCCCGTCCTGCTGTTGTTTGCGCAGGGTGTAGTATTCGTAGAGGGTGGCCCACCATTTCTTGCCCTGGCCGTCCAGCACTCCCCGTCCTTCGATGGTGATGTTGTCCTCGCCGTTGGCATAGATCAGGGGGGAGAAGCTGTTCATCACGGTTCCTTCCCAGCGAAGCTGCACGAAAGGCAGGTAATCGTCGGGATTGTCGGAGAATTTCAGCACCGCCCCCGAAGAAATGTGAAGGGTGATGTTGCTCCGCAGACGGAGCGCTCCGGTCAGGTATTGGCCGGTCGGGAAGAAAATGACGCCCCCGCCCTGTGCGGCGGCTTCGTCGATGGCCTGCTGGATCACGGAGGTGACGAGCGTCTTTCCGTCGTTTTTCGCGCCCCTTCGGGTAACGTCGATCCAGCCTTCGGGTTGGGCCCCTGCCGTCAGCGTCGCCAGCAGGAATAGGCCGATGAGAAATTTTTTCATAACAGTATCGGGTTGATTTGGCTTTGTTTTCGGTTTTTCCGGTCTTTCGGCCCTAAAGATAAAGATTATTTTCGGAACCGAAAGGAAAAATCCGACGGAGCGTTTGCGGAAACCGTCGTGAATCATCGGAAGGAGAAAGCCGGAACGTGGAAAACCCGGTACTGCGGGAAAATTTCGGAACCGGCTTTTCCGTTATGATGGTGACAGGGGAAGGGCCGGCAGGAGAGAGGGGACGGTTGAAAATGCCGCCGACCGAAAGTCTCGGCCGGAACATTCCGCGGAAACGGGAAATGTTTCCGGGAGAAATCCCCGTCATTTTTAAAAATTTCAATATATTTGTCCTAATCCATTAAAAATGATAAAAGAACCCGCCATGAAATTTCTCCTGACCTGCCTCGGAATGTTCGCCGCTCTGGGCGTTTCCGGACAAAAGCCGGCTTCCGGCAATGATTTGACGCTGTGGTACGAATCCCCCGCCGCCAACTGGAACGAGGCCCTGCCGGTCGGAAACGGTCATATGGGAGCCATGATTTTCGGCGATCCCCGCGAGGAACGTCTGCAGTTGAACGAAAATACGCTGTACAGCGGGGAACCGGGGATGCAGTTTACGGAATACAACATTTTCAAAAGCTTTCCGGAAGTGGTGCGGGCTGCGCAGGACGGGGAATACGACAAGGCGGACGCGCTGATCCGGCGGGACTGGCTGGGGCGGCTGCACCAGTGCTACCAGCCGCTCGGCGACCTGTTCATCCGTTTTCCGGAGCGGGGAGAGGTGACGAACTATTACCGGGAGCTGAATCTGGCCGATGCCGTTTACCGGATGAGCTACACGGAAAACGGCGTGAATTATACGCGGGAAATTTTCGCCACGAATCCCGACCGGGTGATCGTGATGCGGATCACCGCCGATCGGCCGGGAGCCATCGACCTGAAGGCCCGTTATAAGGTGGCCCACAAACAGACGGCTTCGCAGGCGGCGCAGGGAAACGTGCTCGTGCTGAAGGGACAGGCGCCGGGATATGCGGAGCGCCGTTCCGAAAAACAGCTCGAAGGCTGGGACAACAAATACAAGCATCCGGAACTGTACGACCGGTTCGGAAACAGCCGGTACGACACCCATGTGCTTTACGGCGACCAGATCGACGGCAAGGGGATGTTCTACGAAGCGCAGCTCGGATTCGCTACGGACGGAAAGTCGTCCGTCTCTTCCGACGGGGGAATCGAGATTACGGGAGCGCAGGAAGTGACGTTCGTCCTTTCGGCGGCGACCAGCTACAACGGGTTCCGGAAAAGCCCGAGCCGGGAAGGTCTCGATGCCTCGGCGCTGGCGCGCGGTTACCGGGAAAAAGCTTCGGCCAAAAGCTATGCGCGGCTTCGGGCGGATCACGTGGCCGATTACCGGGAGCTGTTCGACCGGGTGAAACTCGACCTGCCGAGCGACAAGGCCCAGCGAGCGATGCCTACCGACGAGCGGATCATGCATTACCGGGGAAAACCCGATCCGGGGCTGGCGGCTCAGCTTTTCCAGTACGGGCGTTACCTGATGATTTCCGCATCGCGTCCGGGCGGGCAGCCGATGAATTTGCAGGGCATGTGGAACGAGCGGGTGGTGCCTTCGTGGAACTGCGGTTACACGCAGAATATCAATGCCGAAATGAACTATTGGCCGTCGGAAGTGACCGGTTTGTCGGAATGCAACGAACCCTTTTTCCGCATGATCGGGGAACTCAGGGCAAACGGAACGGAGACGGCGGAAAAAATGTACCGGGCGCGCGGCTGGGTGGCCCATCACAACAGTTCCCTGTGGCGGGAAACCACTCCGAACGACGGCGAGCCGATGAATGCTCCGTGGAACATGGCCGCCGGATGGCTCGGCAGCCACCTGTGGGAGCATTACCTTTATACGGGGGATCGTGACTTTCTGCGCGAGACGGCCTATCCGGCCCTCAAGGGAGCGGCGGAGTTCGCGCTGGACTGGATGATGACCGACAAGAGCGGCTGGCTGGTGACGCCTGCCTCCTGTTCGCCGGAAAACAGCTTCTTCGTGCCGGGGACGCGGAAAAAGAGCGCTATCAGTCCGGGCTGCACCATGGACATGTCCATCATCCGGGAAGTGTTCGACCGCACGATCCTGGCTTCCGAAATACTGGGTGTAGATCCGGAGCTGCGGGCCGAACTGAAGGAAAAATATCCGAAACTTCTTCCGTACCGCATCGGAGAACGGGGGCAGCTTCAGGAATGGATTTATGATTTCAAGGAGGCGGAACCGCATCACCGCCACATTTCTCACCTCTACGGCTTCCATCCGGGAGCTCAGATCACTCCGGAACGGACGCCCGAACTGTTCGACGCCGTGGCCAAGACGCTCGAATTGCGCGGGGATGCCGCCACGGGCTGGTCGATGGGCTGGAAGATGAATTGCTGGGCGCGACAACTGGACGGCAACCATGCGCATATCATCGTGAACAACATGTTCACGCCCGTTTCGTTCGGACCGAAGGAACTCCAGTCCAACGGAGGAGGCATTTACCGGAACATGCTGGACGCCCATGCGCCGTTCCAGATCGACGGAAACATGGGATTTACCGCCGGGTTGGCCGAAATGCTGATGCAAAGTCATGCCGGGTACCTGCAGTTGCTGCCCGCGCTGCCGGATGCCTGGCCCGCCGGGAAGGTGAGCGGCCTGCGGGCGCGGGGCGGTTTCGAAGTGGACATCGACTGGAAGAACGGACGGCTGTCCGAGGCGAAAGTGCGCTCGAAACTGGGCGGCGTCTGCCGGATCAAAACCGACCGTCCCGTGAAGGTGAGAGGGGCTGTTGCGCGGACGGCGGACGGGGAGAATCCGAATCCTTTCTACCGGCTGCCGGAACCGTTCGTGTTTCAGGTGCTGGAAGGGGAACCGCTGCCCCAGGCCTCGGACGGAAAAGGCGTCGCTCCCGTTTACCGGACGGAGGAGCCGGGCGCCGAGTCCGCCGTTCTTTCCGGGAAGAAATACCATTACGTGGAATTCGATACCGAACTGGGGAAAGAGTACGTGATTTTTTAAACCAACCCAAATACCAACCGAACTTATGAAAAAGATTTTGCTGGCCGTGGCCGCCCTTGTCGTGGCGACCGGAGCGACGGCGCAGGACGAAGCGGCGATTGCCTGGAAGAAGGTCTACCCCAAGATCGAAAAGAGCATCAAGGCCCCTAAATTCAAGAACCGGGATTACGACATCCGGAATTTCGGAGCGGTGCCCGACGATCCGAATACCTTGAACCACGATGCCATCAACAAGGCCATCGTCGAATGCAGCGCCAACGGAGGGGGACGCGTGGTGGTGCCGGTCGGAACCTGGCACACGGGCGGCATCGTGCTCAAGAGCGGGGTAAACTTGTGTGTGGAAGAGGGCGCGACCTTGCTGTTCAACCCCGACCGGAAATATTATCCGGTGGTGCTGACCCGCTGGGAAGGGGTGGACTGTTACAACAATCAGCCCCTGATCTATGCCTATGGAGAGGAAAACGTGGGCATTACGGGCAAAGGCACGATCGACGGAGGGGCCACGAAGGAAAACTGGTGGGCCATGTGCGGTTCCCCCCGGTACGGTTATCAGGAGGGGATGGTATCCCAACGGACGGGACGTCCGAAGCTTTTGAAATGGAATGAAGAACAGGTGCCCGTGGAACAGCGCGTGATGACGCTGGAAGACGGGATGCGGTCGCAGCTCATCAACATTTACAAGTGTAAGAACGTGCTGATCGAGGACGTGACCCTGCTGCGCTCGCCCTTCTGGGTGATCCATCCGCTGCTCAGCGAAAACATCACGGTGCGCGGCGTCCATATCCAGAACGACGGTCCGAACGGAGACGGCTGCGATCCGGAATCGTGCAAGAACGTGCTGATCGAGGATTGCTATTTCGATACCGGAGACGACTGCATCGCCATCAAGTCGGGCCGGAACGGGGATGCCCGCCGGTGGAACGTGCCCAGCGAAAACATCATCGTCCGGAATTGCAAGATGAAGAACGGCCACGGCGGCGTGGTGGTCGGCAGCGAAATCGGAGGCGGTTACCGGAACCTGTTCGTGGAGGATTGCGAGATGGACAGTCCGTTGCTCGACCGGGTGATCCGGATCAAGACCAACACCTGTCGGGGCGGCGTGATCGAAAACATTTACGTGCGCAACGTGGAAGTGGGCCAGTGCAAGGAAGCGGTGCTGAAAATCAACCTGGTTTACGAGCCGAGGGAAAACTGCGACCGTTCGTTCCCGCCGCTGGTGCGCAACGTCTATCTGGATAACGTCACCTGTCAAAAGAGCAAGTACGGCGTGATGATCACGGCCCTGGATCAGGGAACGAACGTTTACAACGTGAAGGTGTCCGACAGCGATTTCAGCGGAGTGACCAGCACCGACCCCGTGAATTATATCAGCGGGAAAACGGATAACATCGTGTTCGACAACCTGACGATCAACGGGAAGAAGGTCGAATAGGCTTTTTCCTGAGGAGAGGGGACAAGAGCGGCTGACGGAACGTGAGTTCCTGTCGGCCGCTTGTTTTCGGAAGGGTTGCGACGGACGAGCGGACAGGAAAAGACGGCGGGAAAGCGCGGCGGATTTTGTTTCGGGAAAACCTTGCTTATCTTTGGGCATCCTTTTGACCGGAAGATATGAACCGTTCGATACTTTTGCTCTATACGGGAGGAACCATCGGGATGAAAACCAACCCCGAAACGGGCGTGCTGTCTCCTTTCAAATTCGATCAGATCGAGCAGGAAGTGCCCGAACTGAAAAAGTTCAATATTTCGCTGAACACGCTGACTTTCAATCCTCCCATCGATTCGGCCAACGTCACGCCGGAACTGTGGTGCAAGATCGCGCATGTCATCCGGGATAATTACGATGCCTACGACGGTTTCGTGGTGCTGCACGGAACGGACACCATGTCGTACAGCGCTTCGGCTCTGAGTTTCATGACCGAAAACCTTTCCAAACCGATCATCTTCACGGGCAGTCAGATTCCGATCGGGGTGCTCCGCACGGACGGAAAGGAAAACCTCATCACGGCCATCGAAATCGCGGCGGCTCAGGAAAACGGGCGTCCCGTGGTGCCGGAGGTCTGCGTTTATTTTCAGAACAAGCTGTTCCGGGCCAACCGGACGCGGAAGCACAACGCCGATCAGTTCAACGCTTTCCGGTCGGACAATTACCCGGCGCTGGCCGACGTGGGAATTTCCATCCAGTACAATTATCCCTGCATCCGGCACATCGATTCCTTCATGCCTCCGTTCAACATTTCCACGAACCTCGACCGCAACGTGATCGTCATCAAAATCTTTCCGGGGATGAACCCGGAAGTGTTCCGGGCGATGCTGTCCATTCCGGGGCTGCGGGCGGCCGTGCTGGAAACCTACGGCTCGGGGAACGCTCCCACGGACGAATGGTTCATCGATTATCTGGAAGAGGCCATCGCCCGGGGCGTGATCGTGATGAACGTGACCCAGTGCCATGCGGGGACGGTGGCCATGGACCGGTATGAAACGGGAATCCGGCTCCAGAACATCGGGGTGGTCAGCGGAAGGGACATCACCACCGAATCGGCGATCACCAAACTGATGTACCTGCTGGGGCAGAATCTCAGCCCCGTAAAGATGTCCGAATACCTGAATCGTCCGATAAGGGGTGAAATTACGGTGTAATTTTTAGGTTTATTGAAATTTTTTGTATATTTCGCAGCGATTTGACGCGAAATCGCATACGGAGAAATGACCGAGTGGCTTAAGGTGCACGCCTGGAAAGTGTGTATACCTCAAAAGGGTATCGCGAGTTCGAATCTCGCTTTCTCCGCTTTACGACAGGGCAACGGTGAGGTTGCCGCCTCCTTTTTTCCTGATTCGTTTTACGTTATTTTTAGGATGTATGTTAAAAAAACGTAAAAATAATCAGGAAAAAAATTTATGTAGCAGCAGGATGGCAAATTTTTTCTTATTTTTGAAGGAAATAAACGATCGGAAGCAACTACGAAAATCAATGAATAAACCAAAGAAGTACTAATTAAAACTATTCTTTTACTATGAAAAAAGTTTTTGCAATTTTGTCAGTAGTAGGACTCCTGAGTCTTGGTTCTGTAAGTGTATACGCTCAGCAGGACTCGGCCGCGGCCGCACAGAATGCAACCGAAACCGTGGTTGCGGAAGAAACTGCGACAATGAATCCCGAAACTGATGTGGAAGGAGAACCCATGCATCAGGCCCTGAAGAAACAGTTCATGGACGGGGGTGTGGGCTGGATGTCTCCGCTGCTGCTCTGCCTCGTGCTGGGTTTGGCCATCGTCATCGAACGTATCATTTACCTGAATCTTTCTACCGTCAATACGAAGAAACTCATCGCCAGGGTGGAAGAAGCCCTCAATAACGGAGGCATCGAAGCCGCCAAGGAAGTGTGCCGGAACACCCGCGGGCCGGTGGCCAGCATTTTCTATCAGGGTCTCGACCGCTATGACGAAGGTCTGGACGTAGTGGAAAAATCGGTGGTTTCCTACGGTTCCGTACAGACGGGACAGATGGAAAGCGGGCTGTCGTGGATTTCGCTCTTCATCGCGCTGGCTCCGATGTTGGGGTTCATGGGTACGGTGGTAGGGATGATCGGGGCCTTCGACTCCATTCAGGCAGCCGGTGACATTTCTCCGACCGTTGTGGCCGGCGGTATCAAGGTCGCCTTGTTGACGACGGTAGGGGGGCTGATCGTAGCCGTTATCCTGCAGCTGTTCTACAACTACATCCTGTCGAAGGTGGAAAGCCTCGTGCTGGCTATGGAAGACTCTTCCATCACGCTGGTGGACATCCTGACCAAATACGGTCGGAAGTAATTTCCCGAACGGACAAACTTCATTAGAAAGGTTTAGACTATGAAATATTTAGGAATCATCAAATATGTCCTGATGGCGATTTCCATCCTCACCTTCGTCCTCTATTTCGCCGGTGCCGGCGATGTGGATCTGATGTTGAAGTGGATGTACGTCATGCTCGGATTGGCGGTGGCGGCCGTGATCCTGCTGCCGATCTACACGCTGATCCAGAATCCGAAAGGAGCGATGCGTTCTTTGGTGGGTCTGGCCATCGTGGCCGTTGTGGTAGGGATCGCTTTTGCATTGTCCAGCGATGCGCCGGTAACGACGGCTTCCAATGTCTATGACAATCCGGTGGGATTACGGATAACCGATGCGGGACTTTATACGACGTATTTCGCTTTGGCTGCGGCTATCGTGGTGATTGTCGTGGGCGAGATAAGGAATGTTTTCAAGTAGGCATTTTCTGTCACAGGAAAATTAATGAAAGGAATTTATGGCAAGAAGAATTCAGGAAATTAATGCCGGTTCCATGGCGGACATCGCGTTCCTGCTTCTGATTTTCTTCCTTGTGACGACGACGATGGACGTGGATTCGGGGATTCAGCGTGTGCTGCCCCCGATGCCCGATCCCAATCAGAAAGACGAGGGACTGGAAGTCAACAAACGGAATCTGATGTTGGTGTTCGTCAACAAGGCCGATGCGGTGAGCGTCGGAGGACAGATTATGGACGTTACCATGATTAAGGATAAAGTCAAGGAATTTATCCTCAATCCGTTGGACGATCCCAATCTGCCGGCCAAGAAAATCGAGCAGATCGACCTGATCGGAGATTATCCGGTGAGCGAAGGGGTGGTGTCGTTGCAGAACGACCGTGGCACCAGCTATAATATGTACATCATGGTTCAGAACGAATTGACGAGGGCGTTCAACGAAGTGCGGAACGAAGTGTCGATGCAGAAGTTCGGCCGGCGTTTCGACGAATTGAGCGACGATCAACGGACTGCGGTGGCCAAAGCCGTGCCGTTGAAGATTTCGGAAGCTGAACCGCGTAATATCGGAGGGGTATAGTTATGGCAGTAATGAGAAAGAAAGGAGACAAAAGTCTTCCCGGTATCGGTACTTCATCACTACCCGATATTATCTTCATGATACTTTTCTTCTTCATGGTTTCGACTTCCATGCGGGAACAGGAATTGTTGGTAAGGTTCCAGTTGCCGCAGGCGACCGAGATTCAGAAGTTGGAGAAGAAGTCTTTGACCAGCTATATCTATATCGGTTCTCCGACGAGGGTGTTGCAGGCGAAGTTCGGCGACCGGCCCCGGATCCAGTTGAATGATAGTTTTCGGTCGGCTCAGGAAATCGGACAGTTCATCGCGTCGGAAAGGGACTTGCTCAATGAATCGGATCGGCCGTTCATGACGGTGACGCTGAAAGCGGACTATATGACCCGGATGGGGATCATTACCGACGTGAAGCAGGAGCTCCGGAAGGCGAATGCCTTGAAGGTGATCTACGGTGCGACCAAGACGATGGGGTATGAGTAAGATGGTAGCCGGTAGCCCTGTAGTGATGGGGTAGAAATAATAGCTATGGAAGAGTGTTTTCTTCCGGGGAATGAAAGGCAGACGGTTTGTGTATTTATTACACAGACCGTCTGTTTTTGTAGGAATGAAGGAAAGGAGAAGATGCCCCATGCGGGAATGGAAAATTCTCCGGAATGGGATGGCGGGGATGGACGAAAACGAAGCCCGTCGTGGGAATTCGTCCGGCGGAATCAGGAGAGTAAACGGCAGGAAGTAGATCGTCTCTGATTCGGAAACGGACGCGTTGGTTTTGGAACCGGGAGACGGAAGGATCAGGCCAGACCCCGTTTTCGGCAGGCGGCCAGCAGTTGCTCCAGAGCTTGTCGGAGTACGGCCCGCGAAGTGCCGATGTTCAGGCGCATGAATCCGATACCCTCTTCTCCGAAATGTTTTCCGTCGTTTAGCCCCAAGCCCGCTTCGTCCACCAGAAAACGAAACACTTCGTCATGAGGCATCCCCCATGCCCGGAAATCGAGCCATATCAGGAACGTTCCTTCTGGAAGGAACGTTTTGACGGAAGGAAGGTGCGTCTGCAGGAAGTCCAGTACGAAACGGGCGTTCTGCCCGATATAGGCGTTGAGCTGGTCGAGCCACTGGTCGCCGTGGGTGTAGGCCGCTTCGAGGGCTACCGTGCCGAAGATGTTTCCCTGATCGAGGTGGAAACGTTTCAACGTTTCCCGGAAACGTCGGCGGACGGCGGGATCGGGCGTCACGGCCACCGAGGTGGAAAGTCCGGCGATGTTGAACGTTTTGCTGGGGGCGAACAGCGTCAGCGTGCGCCGGGCGATCTCCGGCGAGAGGGATGCGATGGGGATATGCTGGTACGGTCTTTGCACCAGGTCGCCGTGAATCTCATCCGAAATTATGAAGACATCGTGTTTGGCGCACAGTTCGCCGATCTGTTCGAGTTCTGCCCTTGTAAACACCCGCCCTGTCGGATTGTGCGGGTTCGACATCAGAAAAATTTTCGCGTCGGCCAGTTTCCGGTCGAGATCGTCGAAGTCGATGACATATTTTTCTCCGTTCCATACCAATGGATTGTTGAGGACCTGGCGTTCGTTCAACCGGGTCATGCGTGCGAAAGGGGGATACACGGGAGGCTGGATGACCACGCCGTCCCCCGATTCGCTGAAAGCCTGCATGGCGAAAACCAGTCCGGTTACGACGCCCGGCGAAAAGTCGATCCAATCCCGTTCGACCGTCCAGCCGTGACGCCTCTTCGCCCAGCCGATTACGGCATCGAAAAAACGGTCGTTCCGGAAACTGTAAGCCAGCACCGGATGCCGAAGCCGCTGTTCCAATGCCTGCGTGATGAAAGGAGCGGCTTCAAAGTCGGTATCCGCCACCCAGAGCGGAATGACGTCTTTCCGTCCGAAAATGGCCTGCCGGCGGTCGTATTTTTCGCAATCGGTGTTTCGTCTGTCGGGAATGCGGTCGAAATCGTAGATCATGGCGAATCGGTATTTGTGGCGAAAACGGTACGGGCCGGGCAAAGTTATCCGCTGTTCCGGGATGCCGTCCGTCAGGGCCGGAGTCTGTCCGGACAAAGATATTTCATATTGTTGAAAATTAAACCTACTTTTGCACAGATTCTCATCCGGCGTTTCCGGCGTTCCGTGCGACCGTGACGGTAAGGCGAAACGACGCTCCGTATATTTATCGGGGAAAGGGCGGCCGATGACGTGCAGTTATACTAAAATTACCCATGAAACAGGAATTCGATTCAAATCAGGAACAGGAGCAGGGGCGCAGGGAAAACGAAGAACGGAAAGCTCCTGACGGCGGCCTCAATCGGGAGGATTCGGGTGCCGGAAAAAACCAGGAACGCCGCTACGGGCGGAAGGAAGGCGAGCGGGGAACCTCTCCCTATTTGCGCGACAAGCGTCCGCGCATCAACCGCACTACCGCTACGCAGGCCCGGTCGGACCGGGAGGCGAAACCGTGGGCTTCCCGCCGCAACGACGACCGGGAAGGTGCGGGAGAAAGAAGACATTCGTTCAATCCCAATTTCGACCGAGACAACCGACGGAGGGACGGCGGATACGGAAATCCGGAGCGCGACTCCCGTTCCGGTTATCCGAGAGAAAACCGTTACCCGAAGGAAAACCGTTTCAACCGGGACGACCGGCCGAATCGCTATGGCCGCGACGACCGGGGGAACCGGTATCCGGAAAGGCCGAGGGAGAACGGTGAAGAGCCTAATTTCAACCGTCATCCCGATTACCAGCAGCGGGACGGGTATTCGCGCGGCGACCGTAACGGGGGGTACAACCGAGAAAACCGGGGGCCGGGACGCGGTGGCCGTTATGCCGGGAAACCGGGGGAAAGACAAGGGAACGGATACGGACGCGACAACCGGTACGGCAGCCGCCCGGGACGACCGGAAGCGGATCGCTACGGGGATCGGAAGAAAGGCCGGAAGAAACCGGGACGTTCGTTTCCGGCGGGCGGATACGACAGCGAGTACAAACCGGTGGCCTATCCCGCCTATACCGCTCCCGCCATCGAAGAACCCATCCGGCTCAACCGTTACATTTCCATGTCGGGGCTTTGTTCCCGCCGGGAAGCGGACGAATACATCAAGGAAGGCGGCATCACGGTGAACGGACAGGTCGTTACGGAACTGGGCGTCAAGGTGAATCCGGGCGACGAAATCCGGTACAAGGGGGAACGGCTCGAAGGGGAGAAGAAAGTGTACATTCTGATGAACAAACCCAAGGGGTTCGTGACGACGGTGGAAGACCCCAATGCCGACCGGACGGTGATGGAAATCGTCAAGAACGCCTGCAACGAGCGTATTTACCCCGTCGGAAGGCTGGACAAAAACTCGCTGGGCGTGTTGCTGATTACCAACGATGGGGAGTTGACCAAGAAGCTGACGCACCCCAGCCACGAAAAAAAGAAGGTCTATCAGGTGAGTCTCGACAGGGCCATTTCGCTCGACGAACTGCAACAATTGTGCGACGGCATCGAACTGGAGGACGGTACGATCGCGGCGGACGAGGCCAGTTTCGTGAACGCTTCCAAGAAGGAGATCGGGATCGTGATCCATTCGGGCCGGAACCGGATCATCCGGCGGATGTTCGAACACTTGGGGTACCATGTGCTGAAACTCGACCGGGTTTACTTCGCCGGGCTGACCAAGAAGGGGTTGCGCCGGGGCGCCTGGCGGTACCTGACCCCGAAAGAAGTGGCCATGCTGAAAGCGGGAGCTTACGAATAAATCCTCATAACCTTAGAAAACCGCCTTTGCAGGGCGGTTTTCTTTTTTCCGTCCGGGCCTGTCTTCCGGAAGAGGGCTTTCCCGGAACCGGCCTGTAATGCCGCTGTTTCCGGTTGAGGCTGCTTAACCGGTTGAAAAACTTTCGGTTGAATTTGTATAAGTCCCGCTAAAACCCCATCTTTGCGGCGCAATGGTTCCCGTCGACCCGGTTTCGCCGGAGAGGGATGAAAAGGGAATGCCGTGCGAATCGGCAACAGTTCCCGCTGCTGTATGTCCCGGCCTCTGCGGAGACCGACGCTTTCGGGATTCTTAAGCCACTGTCCGGCTGCGGGCGGGAAGGCCCCGGAAGAGGGACGAGTCAGAAGACCTGCCTTGCGTTCGGAATTTTTACCTACGGCGAATGGGACGGATGATGGAACGCATACGCATTTTCACATATTTGCTGTTGACTGTCGGGTGGTGTACCGCCTGCATGGATTACGGCCCGCTGGACGAGGAGACGATCGATTTCCCGCCCGGCAGCCCGCGGGTTTATGTGGTCAATGAAGGGAGTTTCATGTACGGCACCGCTTCGCTTTCCTGCTACCTGCCGCAGGAGGGGCGGATGGAAAACGAGGTTTTTGCGCGGATCAACGGAATCCCGTTGGGAGACGTGGCCCAGTCCGCCGTCGTTCGGGGAAATTCGCTTTGGGTGGTGGTGAACAATTCGGGGGTGGTTTTCGCTTTGGATCGGGAGACCTGCCGGTTGCGGGGAGCGATCCGGGGATTGACTTCTCCCCGTTACATGCATTTCGTGAACGATGAAAAGGCGTACGTGACCGACCTGTATGCCCGGGCCGTCACGGTGGTGAATCCGCGGACATACGAGATTACGGGACGGATTCCGGTTTCTTCCGGAGAGCCGGACAGCCGCCGCCATCCCACGGAACAAATGGCGGCCTACGGAAAATACCTTTTCGTGGGTTGCTGGTCTTACGACAGCAAATTGCTGGTGCTCGATACGGAGCGGGATGCGCTGGTCGATTCGGTGGAGGTGGGAAAGCAGCCCAATTCGCTCGGCATCGACCGTTACGGCAAGGTGTGGACGATCACCGACGGCGGGTATCGGAACGAAACGGCGGGGACGGAAACCCCTGCCCTGTGGCGGATCGACGCCGCCACCCGTCGAGTGGAGAAAACGTTTCCTTTCCGGCTGGGGGAACATCCGTCGGAACTGTGCCTGAATGCTTCCGGGGATACGCTTTGTTTCATCAACGGCGGTATCTGGAAAATGGGGGTGAAAGACGAGGCGCTTCCGGAACAGCCCCTGATCCCTGACCGGGGCACTATTTTCTATGGATTGGGGGTGTGTCCCCGCACTTCGGAAATTTATGTGGCCGATGCCGTAGACTATGTACAGCGGGGAGTGCTTTATCGGTTCTCCGCGGGAGGGGAACCGCTGGATACGGTGCGGACGGGAGTCATTCCCGGAGCCTTTTGTTTCGATTGAGCGACAAAAAATAAATGGAAAATATGAAAGCGATGAAAACGATATTCGGATGGGGAACCGTCCTGTTGTTCGGCTGCCTGACGCTGGGAGCCTGTTCGGTGAGCGACGACGGATTCGAGCCGGAGACCGATCCGCCGATGGGAAATAATAAAGTGAACCGGGTATTCGAATACCTGCCGGCGCCGGGACAGTTCATCAATACGGGCGGCTGTACCGCTGCCACTCCGGCGGAGGCTGCGGCCTGGGCGCAGCAGGTGCTGGCGGAGGGACAAACCTATGTGTCTTTGGGCGGTTTCGGCGGTTACATCGTGGTCGGATTCGAGTCCCCGATCGAAAACCGGAAGGACGCCTATGATTTCGCCGTTGCCGGGAATTCCTTCGACGGAAGCTCGGAACCGGGGATCGTCTGGGTGATGCGGGATGAAAACGGTAACGGTCGGCCGGATGACGTGTGGTACGAACTGAAGGGAAGCGAACACGGGAAACCGGAGACGGTGCGGAATTACGAGGTGACTTATTACCGTCCTGCGAATCTGACCGAAAACATTCGTTGGACGGACAATCGGGACGGACAGGGAACGATCGACCGGAACAGTTTTCATGGGCTGAACGATTATTTTCCGGCATGGGTTCCCGAAGACAGAGACAGCTACACATTGAAAGGGACTTTGCTGGAATCGCGGGTAAGAGTGGAAAACGGCATTTTCGTATGGGGAAGCTACGATTGGGGTTACGCCGACAACCGGGGAAGCGACCGGCCCGGCCCCGCCGATCAGGACGGGAATCCGGCGGAAAACCGGTTCGATATCGCCGATGCGGTGGATGCATCCGGGGCGCCGGTATCCCTGACTTCGATCGACTTCGTGAAGGTGCAAACGGGAGTGAATGCCAAAGGAGGTCCCGAAGTGGGAGAGCTTTCGACCGAAGTGTTCGGATTCCGGGTGTTGAATTAGCGGATGCCGGGCCGCAACGGGAAGGCGGAGGCCTCTTTCCGGAGAAAACCGGCGGAAAACCATGAAGAAACTGTTCGCGATTTTTGTTTTGTTGTGCGGGGCGTGGCCCGGCAGGGGGCAGCAGGCGGCTTATACGCTGGAGATCGATTCCCTGACCGTGACGGCGCAGCGCCGGCTGGCCGATGTCGGATTGACGAAGACCGACCTGGACAGCGTGTTGCTGCGCGAAAGCGTCGTGAACAGTCTGGGCGACCTGCTTTCGCGCAACACTTCCGTGTTCATCAAATCCTACGGTCGCGGTACGCTGGCGACCGCTTCTTTCCGGGGAACGGCCCCTTCCCACACGCAGGTGCTGTGGAACGGGTTGAAACTCAATTCCCCGATGCTGGGAATGACCGATTTCTCCCTGATTCCGGCTTATTTCACCGACGAAGTGTCCCTGTTGCACGGTGCCGGATCGGTGCGCATGACGGGCGGAGGACTGGGAGGCGCCGTAGTGCTCGGCACCCGGACGGAACGGTTGACGGGATGGGAAACGCAGTTCATTCAAGGGGTGAGCAGCTTCGGGACGTACGATGAGTTTTTCAGGCTCGGTTACGGAAAAGGCGGATTCCGGAGTTCGACCCGGGTGAGTTATGTGACCTCCGACAACGATTTCGAGTACGTCAACTACAACAAGAAGAATTTCGACAAAGACCGCTGGGTTTATCCGACCGAGCGAAACAAAAACGGCTCCTACCGGGATTTGCACCTGCTGCAGGAGCTGGCTTACGAGGGGAGAGGCGGCGACCGGTTTTCCCTGTCGGCATGGCTGACCGATTCCCGGCGCGGAATTCCGATGCTGAACGTCAATTACCGGGAGGAAGACGATTCCCGGAACCGGCAGGACGAAACCACGTTGCGGGTGGCCGGGGGGTGGAGCCGTTACGGTGACAGGCTCAAACTCGACGCGAAAGCGGGCTATTCCTATTCCGATATGCTCTATACCTATGCCGGGGAGACGGGTACGGGGAGTCTGACCGAAATGATCCGTTCGGCCAGCCGAGTGCACACGGGAACGCTCCGGTTCGCTGCCGACTGGTTCCCGTCGGACAAATGGATGGTGAGGGCTTCCCTGACCTCCGAATGGCACAAGGTGAGCAGTCGGGAACGGTATGAAAAGACGGGTTACGAGAAAAACCGGGCCGAAGCGTCCGCTTTCGTGAGCGTCCGCTGGCGTCCTTTTTCCCGGCTGGGAATCGCGGCGGATCTGCGGGAGGATTTTTACGGAAGCCGCTTCGCACCGCCCGTTCCGGCGGCTTTTCTGGACTACGTGCTTTGGAAGAAGGCGGGGCTGGTGCTGAAAGCTTCCGCGACGCGCAATTACCGTTATCCCACGCTGAACGATCTCTATTTCCTGCCGGGAGGAAATCCCGACCTGAAAGGCGAGCAGGGACGTACGTACGACGGCGGAGTGGAATTCGATCTGAAAGGGAAGCGCATTTCTTTCGGAGGGGAAGTGTCCGCATACGATTCCCGCATCGACGACTGGATCGTCTGGCTTCCGACTTTCAAGGGGTTTTGGGAGCCGAACAACGTGAAGCAGGTGCATGCCTACGGCGTGGAGCTTCGGGGCACGCTCACGGCCCGGTTGGGTAAATGGGAACTGTATCTCAATGCCAACTGGAGCCGCACCCGTTCGGTGAATCACGGCGATCCCGTGAACTGGGCCGACGAATCCATCGGGAAACAATTGGTGTACATACCGGAATACGCTTCCGGCGTAACGGGTAAAATATCCTGGCGCGGTTTCGCGTTTACTTACAACTACAATTATTACAGCGAACGGTTCACCACTTCCAGCAATGAAAAGGATACCAAGGTGGGGCGCCTGTCCGCCTATTACATGAACGACGTATCCCTGGAAAAGAGTTTCCCGGCCCGGCTGTGGAACCTGTCGCTGAAGTTTTCGGTTTACAACCTGTTCGACGAAGAGTACGTTTCCGTTCTTTCCCGCCCGATGCCCGGCCGCAACTACGGGATTTTCATCGGCATCCGGCCCCGGTGGAAATAACGCCGCCGGATTTTGTGCCCGGCCCGGCATGGCAAGCGTTTCCGTCCGCTTGCGTTCCGGGTTCCCCCCATGCTTTGCAAAAAGAGCAGGGCTTTCCGGCCGGAGAAGAATTCCGGCAGGGCGGTTTCGGGAAAAGGGGGAAGAGAACGGAAAACTTTTTGGGCCGGAATCCCCCGTTTTCCATATTTTCCGATTGTCCTGTAAAATGAGGACGATGTTTTTTCGTCGAAATATCGGAAAAACGGGCTCCGGGTTTCCGAAATACCTGAAAAAGAGGGGAAACCTCACACTTTTTTTCCGGATTCTATTGACGGTAAGAAAAAAATAAATATCTTTGCAGTCCGAATTTTGTCTAAGTGTGTTTAATTTAAAAGTAAAGCAGTAGTTAAAATGCCAACGATTCAACAGTTAGTTCGCAAGGGACGCGTGGCTCCGGCTTTCAAAAGCAAGGCTCCGGCGCTCGACGCGTGTCCGCAGCGAAGAGGCGTGTGCGTACGCGTGTACACCACCACGCCGAAGAAGCCGAATTCGGCGATGCGTAAAGTGGCCCGGGTAAGGCTGACCAACGGAAAGGAAGTCAACGCCTACATTCCGGGAGAAGGTCATAACCTGCAGGAACACTCGATCGTGCTCGTGAGAGGAGGCCGTGTGAAAGACCTGCCGGGGGTTCGTTATCACCTGGTGCGGGGCGCATTGGACGCCGCAGGGGTGGACGGCCGCAACCAGCGCCGTTCCAAGTACGGAACCAAGCGTCCGAAGGCCGGTGCCCAGAAGAAATAGTCATTCGGAAAAACATTACACACAAGAGAGTTAAAAAACACAATGAGAAAAGCGAAGCCTAAAAAGCGAATTCTACTTCCAGATCCCAAGTACGGAGACGTGCTTGTGACAAGGTTCGTAAACAGCCTTATGCTGGATGGTAAGAAGAGTATTGCCTACACGATCTTTTACAACGCGTTGGATATCGTAGGCGAGAAGATGAAGGATGCGGACAAGGCTCCTTTGGAAATCTGGAAAAAAGCGGTGGAAAACATCACCCCGCAGGTGGAAGTGAAGTCCCGCCGGGTAGGCGGTGCGACTTTCCAGGTTCCCATAGAAGTGAGACCTGAACGTAAGATTGCATTGAGTATGAAAAACCTGGTGCTCTATTCGAGAAAACGGGCGGGTCGATCGATGGCAGAAAAACTGGCTGCTGAAATCATGGCTGCTTACAACGAAGAAGGCGCTGCCTTCAAACGGAAGGAAGAAATGCACCGGATGGCCGAAGCCAACAAGGCGTTTGCACATTTCAGATTTTAAATCGGGAGACTGAGAGACGATTATGGCAAGAGATTTAAGATTTACGCGGAATATCGGGATCATGGCTCACATCGATGCCGGTAAAACCACGACTTCCGAGCGGATTCTCTTCTATACGGGGAAGACGCACAAGATCGGAGAGGTGCACGAAGGCGCCGCTACGATGGACTGGATGGTGCAGGAGCAGGAACGGGGGATCACGATCACCTCGGCTGCGACGACCGCTTTCTGGCACTACAACGACCAGACCTATCAGATCAACATCATCGATACCCCGGGACACGTGGACTTTACGGCGGAAGTGGAACGTTCGCTGCGTGTGCTGGACGGTGCGGTGGCTACGTTCTGTGCGGTGGGCGGCGTGGAACCCCAGTCCGAAACCGTTTGGAGACAGGCCGACAAATACCAGGTGCCGCGTATCGGTTACGTCAACAAGATGGACCGGACGGGCGCCGACTTCCTGGGCGTTTGCGCTCAGGTGAAGGAACGGTTGGGAGCTACGGCGCTGCCCGTGGTGCTTCCGATCGGCGCAGAAGACAAATTTCAGGGTTTGGTGGACCTGATTTACAATCGGGCCATCGTTTATTTCGACGACAAGAACGTTCGGGACAACTTCACGTATGAAGAAGTTCCGGCCGACATGAAGGCGGAGGTCGAAGAATGGCGGAACCGGCTCATCGAAGAAGTGGCTTCGGTGGACGACGCGCTGATGGAAAAATTCTTCGAAGACCCCGATTCGATCACGCCGGAAGAACTGATCGCCGCCATTCGCAAGGCGACGGTTCAGATGAAGATCGTGCCGATGCTCTGCGGCTCGTCTTTCAAGAATAAGGGCGTGCAGATCCTGCTGGACTATGTGATCGCTTTCCTGCCGTCGCCGGTAGACATTCCGGCCATCGTGGGAACGAATCCGAACAGCGGCGAGGAAGAGGTGCGCAATCCGAGCGAAGATCAGCCTTTCAGCGGGCTGGCGTTCAAGATCGCTACCGACCCGTTCGTGGGACGGCTGGCGTTCGTCCGGGTTTATTCCGGGAAGATGGATGCGGGTTCCTACGTGCTGAACAGCCGTTCGGGCAAGAAGGAACGGATCAGCCGCCTGTACCAGATGCACGCCAACAAACAGAATCCGATGGAAACGGTGGGTGCAGGGGATATCTGCGGCGCCGTAGGGTTCAAGGATGTCCGGACGGGGGATACGCTGTGCGACGAAAAGGCTCCGATCGTGCTGGAGTCGATGGCCTTCCCGGAACCGGTGATCGGTCTGGCGATCGAACCGAAAACCCAGAAAGACCTCGATAAGCTGGGGATCGCGCTGGGCAAGCTTTCGGAAGAAGACCCGACCTTTACCGTGAAAACCGATGAGGATTCGGGACAGACCGTGATCAGCGGGATGGGCGAACTTCATCTGGAAATCATCGTGGACCGTCTGCGCCGGGAATTCGGTGTGGAAATCAGCCAGGGTGCTCCGCAGGTGAACTATAAGGAAGCCCTGACCAGGACGGTGGAACACCGCGAAGTGTTCAAGAAGCAGACCGGGGGCCGGGGTAAGTTCGCAGACATCATCTTCGAAATCGGCCCTGCCGACGAGGGCGTGATGGGCTTGCAGTTCGTCGACGTGGTGAAAGGGGGAAACATTCCGAAGGAATACATTCCCGCCGTGCAGAAGGGATTCGAGTCCGCGATGGCGAACGGTGCGCTGGCCGGGTTCATGATCGACAGCATGAAGGTGACCCTGAAGGACGGTTCGTTCCATCCGGTGGACTCCGACTCGCTGTCTTTCGAAATCTGCGCCCGCAACGGTTTCCGTCAGGCCGCTCCCAAGGCCGGTTCGGTGATCAAGGAACCGATCATGACCGTGGAAGTGATCACGCCGGAAGAAAACATGGGGGACATCATCGGCGACCTGAACAAGCGCCGCGGCCAGATCAGCGGGATGGAATCGAAGGGTACCGCCCGCGTGGTGAAGGCGAAAGTGCCGCTTTCGGAAATGTTCGGATACGTGACCGTGCTCCGTACCATTTCTTCGGGACGCGCCACCTCTTCGATGGAATTCTCCCATTTCGAAGAAGTGCCGGCGAACCTGGCCAAGGAAATCATCGAAAAGCATAGCGGTAAGTTAAAAGAGTTAGAATAACAGCATTATGAGCCAAAAAATAAGAATCAAGCTGAAATCGTTCGACCACAATCTGGTGGACAAGTCCGCCGAAAAGATTGTCCGGACCGTCAAAAGCACCGGGGCTATCGTGAGCGGCCCCATTCCGCTGCCGACGAACAAGAAGATTTTCACCGTGAACCGTTCGACTTTCGTCAACAAGAAGTCGCGGGAACAGTTCCAGCTTTCGACGTTCAAGCGTATCCTGGACATATACAGTTCGACGCCCAAGACGATCGACGCGCTGATGAAGCTGGAACTTCCGAGCGGGGTGGAAGTGGAAATCAAGGTGTGAGGCTGAGTTCCTTGCGCTTCCGATGTCCGAAGAGTTCTTCGGGACGGAGGTGAAAGGGAGCATGAAGGACGTAAATTTCAACTCTATAAGCAACGAACGGCCGGAAGGCGATAGACACGGGTGCACGCGGGTTCCGGAGGGGAAGCGGAACGGAACGACGCCGGGAGGCGGGAAACCGGAGAGCGGAACCGAAGGAAAACGCGGAGCATGGACAGTGAAGTGATGCACTTGCCGGCTTAAAAACAACAAAAAGCAAACGACAAAATGTCAGGACTAATTGGAAAAAAAATCGGAATGACTTCCGTTTTCAGTGTTGAGGGTAAGAATATACCATGCACTGTTATCGAGGCTGGTCCCTGCGTGGTTACGCAAATCAAAACCGTTGAGAAAGATGGCTATTCCGCGGTTCAGATTGCCTATGACGAAAAGAAAGAAAAGCACACCAGCAACAGTTTGTTGGGCCACTTCAAGAAGGCCGGCACGACGCCCAAGCGGAAACTGGCGGAGTTCAAGAGCTTCGAACGGGAACTGAATCTGGGCGACGTGATTACGGTGGACGTCTTCGAAGACGACGACTGGGTGGACGTGACCGGAATTTCCAAAGGGAAAGGTTTTCAGGGGGTAGTGAAACGCCACGGCTTCGGCGGTGTCGGCGGTCAGACCCACGGTCAGCACAACCGGCTCCGCGCTCCGGGTTCGCTCGGCGCTTCGTCCTATCCTTCGCGGGTTTTCAAGGGGAAGAGACTGGCCGGCCGCACCGGAGGCGATCAGGTGAAGGTGTTGAACCTGAAAGTTTTGAAGAAGCTTCCCGAAAGCAACCTTATCCTCGTGAAGGGTTCCATTCCGGGTGCGAAAGGGTCTTACTTATTAATTGAGAATTAGTAATGGAATTAGCAGTATTAAACATTACGGGAGCAGAGACCGGAAAGAAGGTAACCCTCGACGATGCGATCTTCGGCATCGAACCGAACGATCATGCGATCTATCTGGATGTGAAACAGTACCTGGCCAACCAGCGTCAGGGAACCCATAAATCCAAACAGCGGAACGAAGTGGCCGGCTCGACCCGGAAGCTTAAGAAGCAGAAAGGGACGGGGGGCGCCCGTGCCGGTGCGATCAAGTCTCCGGTGTTCGTAGGCGGGGGCCGCGTATTCGGCCCGGTGCCGCGGGATTACAGTTTCAAGCTCAACAAGAAGCTGAAGCAGCTGGCCCGGAAGAGCGCGCTGACCTACAAGGCCAAGAACGATGCCATCACGGTGGTGGAAGATTTCAACATCGACACGCCGAAGACCAAGACTTTCATCGGCATCGCCGACAGCCTGAAGCTGGGCGACAAGAAACTGCTGGTGATCCTGCCGGAACCGAACTACAACGTGACGTTGTCTTCCCGGAACCTGCAGCATGTGAAGGTCGTGGTGGCCTCGAACGTGAACACGTACGACGTGATGAACGCCGGAAGCGTCCTGATGACCGAAAACTCGGTCGGTGTGATCAACCAGATGTTCGGACTTTAGAAATTGAAAGAAAGCCATGGAAATTTTGATTAAGCCAATATTGACCGAGAAAATGACGGCTCAGGGCGAGAAGCTGAACCGTTACGGTTTTATCGTGGATCCGAGAGCCAACAAACTGCAGGTGAAAACCGCCGTCGAGGCGATGTACAACGTGGTGGTGACCGACGTCAATACCATCCGCTATGCGGGCAAGGTGAAGAGCCGCTACACGAAGGCCGGCCTGCTCGTAGGACGGGACAACAGCTACAAGAAAGCAATCGTTACCCTCAAGGACGGGGACAAAATCGATTTTTACAGTAATATCTAAGAGAGATGGCAGTAAGAAAGTTTAAACCCATGACACCGGGTACGAGACATAAAGTTATAGGTACCTTTGACGATATTACCACCTCCACGCCGGAAAAATCGCTGTTGGCTCCCCTCAAGAGTTCCGGAGGACGTAACAACAGCGGGAAAATGACGATGCGTTACCTCGGCGGGGGACACAAGCAGATGTACCGGATCGTGGATTTCAAGCGGGAAAAGGACGGCATGGAAGCGAAGGTGAAAACCATCGAATACGATCCGAACCGTTCCGCCCGGATTGCACTGGTCACGTACGCCGACGGGGAAAAACGCTACATCGTGGCTCCGAACGGGCTGAAGGTGGGGCAGATCATCATGAGCGGCGCCGGAGTGGCGCCCGAAGTGGGGAATACCCTGTTCCTCTCGGAAATTCCGCTGGGAACCGTCGTGCATAACATCGAACTTTATCCGGGACAGGGAGCCGTGATGGCCCGCAGTGCCGGTACCTACGCTCAGCTTCTGGCTCGAGAAGGCAAATACGCTATCATCAAACTTCCTTCCGGGGAAACGAGAATGGTTCAGGTCACCTGCAAGGCGACCATCGGCGCCGTGTCGAATCCGGACCACAGCCTCGAATCCCACGGTAAGGCAGGACGTAAACGCTGGCTGGGGAGACGGCCCCGCAACCGCGGTGTCTCCATGAACCCGGTGGATCACCCGATGGGTGGTGGTGAAGGCCGTTCGTCGGGAGGACATCCCCGGTCGCGCAAAGGGCTTCTGGCCAAAGGGTACAAAACCCGGAATCCGAAGAAGACCACGTCCAAATTCATTGTTCAGAGAAGGAAGAAATAACATTAAACTCGTAGCGTAATGAGCCGTTCATTAAAAAAAGGACCATATATCGAGCCGAAGCTTGAAGGAAGAGTTCTTGCCCAGAACGAGTCGGGTAAGAAAAGCGTTATCAAAACGTGGTCGCGTGCAAGTATGATTTCGCCCGATTTCGTGGGTCATACGATCGCCGTGCACAACGGGAACAAGTTCATCCCCGTGTATGTCACCGAAAACATGGTGGGACACAAACTCGGAGAATTCGCTCCCACGCGGAACTTCCGCGGCCACAGCGGTAACAGGAAAAAATAAAGTAGGTAAAAAATCAAAAGTTTTCGAATAAATGGGTGCAAGAAAACACGAAAGAGCCGAGATGCTCAAGGCAGAAAAGAAGCAGAAGGCCATCGCCGTGCTTCGCAATTGCCCGACCTCGCCGCGGAAGATGCGTCTGGTAGCCGATATCATCCGGGGAGTCGAAATCAACAGGGCCCTGGGAATCCTCCGTTACAGCAAGAAGGAGGCTTCCGTGAAACTGGAAACGCTGCTGCGTTCCGCCATTTCCAACTGGGAAAAGAAGAACGAAGGACAGCGCCTGGAAGACAATCAGTTGTGCGTCAGCGAAATCTTCGTGGACGGCGGCCGGATGCTCAAACGGATTCAGCCCGCTCCTCAGGGCCGGGCGCACCGGATCCGCAAGCGTTCGAACCACGTGACGATCGTAGTAGATAAAATGGTAAACAAAGAAGAAGCTAAAAAATAAGTCAGATGGGACAGAAAGTCAATCCAATAGCAAACAGGTTGGGGATTATCCGCGGATGGGATTCCAACTGGTACGGCGGCAAGGATTTTTCCGCCAAGCTTGTAGAGGATGCCAAAATCCGGCGGTATCTGAACGCCCGTCTGGCCAAAGCGAGCATCTCCAAGATCATCATCGAAAGAACCCTGAAACTGGTGACGGTGACCATCAGCACCGCGCGTCCGGGCATCATCATCGGCAAGGGGGGACAGGAAGTCGACAAGCTGAAAGAAGAACTCAAGAAGCTGACGGGAAAAGAAGTGCAGATCAACATTTTCGAGGTGAAACGTCCCGAAATCGACGCCGTGATCGTCAGCAATAACGTAGCTCGCCAGGTGGAAGGCCGCATCTCCTACCGTCGCGCCATCAAGACCGCCATCGCTTCCACGATGCGGATGGGGGCCGAAGGGATCAAGGTGCAGATTTCCGGCCGTGTGGGCGGAGCCGAAATGGCGCGTTCGGAAACGTACAAGGAAGGACGGATTCCGCTGCATACTTTCCGCGCGGACGTGGATTACCACATCGCCGAGGCGCTCACGAAGGTGGGTATCCTGGGGATCAAGGTGTGGATCTGCAACGGCGAGGTTTACGGCAAGCGCGATCTGTTCCAGCTCAACGGCGTGAACGCAGGCGGCCCCCAGGGCGGTCCGGGCATGGGACACCGCGGCGGCGACCGGCCGAAGGGTGCGAGAAAAAGAAAAAAATAAAGTCAGACTCTTTAATCAGCTAAGAAAATGTTACAGCCAAAAAAGACGAAGTTCAGGAGGATGCAGAAGGGCCGCATGAAAGGTCTGGCTCAACGGGGCAACCAGCTTGCATTCGGCTCGTTCGGGATCAAGACCCTCGAATCGGCATGGATCACCGGCCGTCAGATCGAGGCGGCCCGTCAGGCTATCGTCCGTCATATGAAACGTGAAGGTCAAATCTGGATCAGAATATTCCCCGACAAACCGATCACCAAGAAGCCTGCGGAAGTCCGCATGGGTAAAGGGAAGGGTTCGCCGGAAGGATTCGTAGCGCCCATCACGCCGGGACGCATGCTCTTCGAAGCCGAAGGGGTGCCGATGGAAGTGGCTCAGGAAGCATTGCGCCTCGGAGCGCAGAAGCTCCCCGTCAAGACCAAGTTCATCGTCAGACGCGATTATGTAGAATCTTCAATCTAACAGGACGCCATGAAAACTTCTGAAATAAGAGAATTGTCGCTGCAGGAACTTCAGGAAAGGATCGACGCCGAAAAGACGGCCCTCCTTCAGATGAAGCTCAACCATGCAGTTTCTCCGGTAGAGAATCCGACCGTATTGAAAAAGTCACGCAGAAACATCGCACGCATGCTGACGATCCTGCGTCAAAAGCAGCAAAACTAAAAAGCAGTAATTACCCATGGAAAGAAATCTCAGAAAGGAAAGAATCGGGGTGGTTGTCAGCAATAAGATGGATAAATCCGTCACGGTGGCCGTGAAGAGAAAAGTGAAACATCCGATCTACGGCAAGTTCGTGAACAAGACGACCAAATTCGTCGCTCATGACGAAAAGAACGATTGCAATCCCGGTGATACCGTAAAAATCATGGAAACAAGGCCTTTGAGCAAGACCAAGCGCTGGAGGTTAGTAGAAATCATTGAAAGAGCCAAATAGTCATGATACAACAGGAAAGCAGACTGAACGTAGCCGACAACAGCGGGGCGAAAGAGGTGCTTTGCATCCGGGTGCTGGGCGGAACGGGCAAGCGTTACGCTTCGATCGGCGACAGAATCGTAGTTTCTGTCAAGAGCGCGACTCCTTCGGGGGATGTGAAGAAGGGCATGGTTTCCAAGGCGGTCGTCGTACGTGTGAACAAGGAGATCAGAAGGCCGGACGGTTCGTATATCCGTTTCGACGATAACGCCGTGGTGCTTCTGAACAACCAGGGGGAAATGAGAGGAACGCGTATCTTCGGGCCGGTAGCCCGGGAGTTGCGGGATTCCTACATGAAGATCATTTCGCTCGCTCCTGAAGTATTGTAATTTTTAAAAACCTTACGGAAGATGTCAGTCAAATTACATATCAAGAAGGGGGATATGGTCTACGTGATCGCCGGCGACAACAAGGGGCAGCAGGGCAAGGTGCTGCAGGTGCTGGTGGAGGAAGAACGCGCGATCGTGGAAGGCCTCAACCTGGTATCGAAGCATACCAAACCCAATTCCAAGAACCCGCAGGGCGGAATCGTGAAAAAGGAAGCCCCCATCCAAATTTCGAATTTGCAGGTGGTGGACCCGAAAACGGGCAAACCGACCCGGATCGGTCGCCGCAAAAACGACCAGGGAAAATCAGTACGTTACTCTAAAAAATCTGGGGAGGAAATCAAGTAATGGCAGCAGCATACGTACCCTCATTGAAAACCAAGTACAAGGAACAGATCGTTCCCGCGCTGATGAAAGAGTTCGGTTACAAGAGCGTGATGCAGGTACCGACTTTGGAGAAGATCGTGATCAACCAGGGACTCGGACAGGCGGTCGCCGACAAAAAACTGTTGGAAACCGCACAGGAGGAACTGACCGCCATTACGGGACAGAAAGCGGTGGTAACCCGCTCTAAGAAAGATATTTCCAACTTCAAACTGCGGAAGGGAATGCCCATCGGACTGCGGGTGACCCTGAGAAAAGATCGCATGTACGAGTTTCTGGAAAGATTAATTGTTGTATCTTTGCCGCGGATTCGCGACTTCAAGGGGATCAACGAAAAGTTCGACGGACGGGGAAACTATACCCTGGGCGTGCGGGAGCAGATCATTTTCCCGGAAATCGACATCGACAAGATTTCCAAGATTCTGGGGATGGAGATCACTTTCGTCACTTCGAGCGAACGGGACGAAGAGGCTTACGCCCTGTTGAAGGAGTTCGGGTTACCGTTTAAGAATGCAAAAAAGAACTAAAGGGATATGGCAAAAGAATCGATGAAGGCACGCGAGGTGAAGCGTCTCAAACTCGTGGAGAGATATGCCGCCAAACGGGCCAAACTGAAGGAGGAAGGCGATTACGCCGGTCTGGCCAAACTGCCGAGAAATTCCAATCCGGTGCGGCTGCACAACCGGTGCAAGCTGACCGGACGGCCGAAAGGATACATTCGGCTTTTCGGCATCAGCCGGATCACTTTCCGGGAAATGGCCTCCAAGGGGCTGATTCCGGGAGTGAAGAAAGCGAGCTGGTAGGCTGGTTTCGTGACAGGGAAAGGGAGGCGGCGTGTTCCGTTTCTCTTTTCTTGCGGTGGAAACGTGCGATGCTGACGATTCCCTTCGTATCTCCCGGCGAGAGCCGGTGCCTTCCGTAGGAGGGAGGAGGGTACGGAAAGGGAGTGTCGGCAATCCGCGTTCTTGGGGAGGAGGCGCCGGACGGGAGGTTCGGCATGAAGCGTAAGACTTTTATTTTTAATTATTTATATTTATTATGACTGATCCAATTGCGGATTTTCTAACTCGGATTAGAAACGCGGTGAAAGCCAACCACAAGGTGGTTGAAGCTCCCGGCTCGAAGATGAAGCAGGCCATCACTCAAATCCTGCACGAACAGGGATACATCCTGGCGTACAAGTTCGGTACCGATGAAAAAGGGCATCCGACCATCAAGATCGCCTTGAAGTACCATCCCGAAACCAAACTCTCGGCGATCAAGGGACTCAAACGGGTGAGCCGTCCGGGTCTGCGCCGTTACGCCAACGTGCAGGACATGCCGCGGGTGCTCAACGGATTGGGAATCGCCATCGTTTCCACTTCCAAGGGGGTCATGACCGACAAGAAGGCCCGCCAGGAGAATGTGGGAGGCGAAGTGCTGTGTTACGTTTATTAGTTTGAATCGTTTAAAAGTTGATTTGAAATGTCAAGGATTGGAAAAATGCCTGTAAACCTGCCGGCGGGGGTGACCGTAACGGTTGCCGCCGATAATACGGTGAGCGTGAAAGGACCTCTCGGAACGTTGAGCCAGAAGGTGGATCCGGATATCAAGGTGGCCGTAGAGGGAAACGTAGTGACGGTGAGCCGTCCGACCGACCAGCCCCGTCACCGCTCGATGCACGGACTCTACCGCGCACTGATCCATAACATGGTGGAAGGGGTGTCGAAGGGATTCCAGACACAGCAGGAATTCGTCGGTGTAGGTTACAAAGTCGAAGCCAAAGGGCAGGTTCTGGAAATGAGCCTCGGTTATTCGCACGATATTTTCTTTATGCTGCCGGCCGAAGTGAAAGCCGAAGTGAAAGCCGAAAAGAAAAGCAATCCGGTGCTTACGCTGAAGAGTGCGGACAAGCAGCTCCTGGGACAGGTGGCGGCCAAAATCCGTTCCCTGCGGAAACCCGAACCTTACAAGGGCAAAGGGATCCGGTTCGTGGGCGAAGAGCTCCGCAAGAAGGCCGGGAAGTCTGCAAACGCTAAGTAATCATTAATCGAGAGTAGTAAGACAGGAAAGCTATGGCATTGAGTAAAATAGACAGGAGAACGCGCATCAAGATGCGCATTCGCAAGATCGTGAAGGGGACGGCTCAGCGGCCCCGGATGTCGGTCTACAGGAGCAACAAGCAGATCTACGTACAGTTGATCGACGACGTGGCCGGAGCGACGCTGGTGGCGGCTTCTTCCGTAGACAAGGAAGTGGCCGAAAAGGCTGCCGGGCTGAACAAGAGCCAGGTGTCCGCACTGGTGGGCAAGCTGGCGGCGGAACGTTCGCTGCAGAAGGGGATCACGGAAGTGGCCTTCGACCGGAACGGTTACCTGTACCACGGAAGAGTGAAAATGTTGGCGGACGCCGCCCGGGAAGGCGGACTTAAATTCTAAGACTTATGGCGGTGAATACGAACATAAAGAAAGTAAGAACGAGCGACCTCGAACTGAAAGACAGGCTGGTGAGCATCCAGCGGGTGACGAAAGTGACCAAAGGGGGTCGGACATTCAGTTTTTCCGCGATCGTGGTCGTGGGGAATGAAAACGGCGTGGTGGGTTACGGCCTGGGCAAGGCCAACGAAGTGACCGCAGCCATTGCGAAAGGGGTGGAAGACGCCAAGAAGAACCTGGTGAAGATTCCGGTGCTCAACGGCACCATTCCGCATGCGCAGGAAGCGCGGTTCAGCGGTTCCCAGGTGCTGGTGAAACCGGCCGCTCCCGGTACGGGGGTGATCGCAGGGGGCGCCATGCGTGCCGTGCTGGAAAGCGTCGGCATCCGGAACGTGCTGGCCAAGAGCAAGGGATCTTCCAACCCGCACAACCTGGTGAAAGCCACGGTGACGGCGCTGCTGGAACTGCGCGATGCGTACAGCGTGGCTCAGGTGCGCGGCATTTCCCTCAACAAAGTGTTTAACGGATAAGCGTGCAGGAAGAAATGGCAAAGTTGAATATCACACAGATCAAAAGCCGCATCGGTGCGTCGGCCAACCAGAAGAAGAATCTGGATGCGCTGGGCCTGCGGAAAATCAATCAGACCGTTCAGCACGACGATTCTGCGATCGTTCTGGGCATGATTGAAAAGGTGAAACACCTGGTGAAAGTGACGCCGGTGAACCAGTAGATTGTTAACCCATATACCATTAAGTTAAGAAGATGAATCTCAATAATTTGAAGCCTGCAAACGGCTCGGTGAAAAAAGAAAAGAGAATCGGCAGGGGGCAGGGTTCGGGACATGGAGGAACCTCGACCCGTGGTCATAAGGGGGCTCAATCCCGTTCGGGTTACTCCCGGAAGATCGGTTTCGAAGGGGGCCAGATGCCGCTTCAGAGACGGTTGCCGAAATTCGGGTTCAAAAACCTCGAACGCGTGGAATTCAAGGCCGTGAACCTTTCCGTGCTGGAAGAACTGGCCAAGAAGGACAACCTGACGGAAATCGGGGTGGATACGCTGGTCGAAGCGGGTTTCGCTTCCAAGAACGACCGGGTGAAAATCCTGGGGAACGGAACGCTGACCGTGAAGGTGGACGTGACGGCCCATGCGTTTTCCAAATCGGCTGCCGCTGCGATAGAAGCTCAGCAGGGTAAAGCCATTAAACTCTAAGCGGATGAAAAAGTTAATCGAGACTATAAAGAACATCTTTAAGATAGAAGAGCTCAGGAATAGAATCCTCTATACCCTGGGGCTTCTGCTTATTTATAGGTTCGGTAGCTTTGTCGTCATACCCGGTATCAATCCGGAAGCGCTGACCAACCTGCAGGATACGGTGGAAGGCAACGGGCTTCTCGGCCTGCTGGACATTTTCTCCGGCGGGGCTTTCGGGAACGCTTCCATTTTCGCACTGGGTATCATGCCGTACATCTCGGCGTCGATCGTGATCCAGCTTCTCGGGATCGTGGTTCCCTATTTCCAGAAACTTCAGAAGGAAGGGGAAAGCGGACGGCGCAAGATGACGCAGTGGACGCGCTATCTGACCATTATCGTTTTGCTATTGCAGGGACCCGCGTACCTTGCAACGCTTCATTCCCAGCTTCCGGCCGGAGCATTCGTTCTCGGACCGTCCAGCGTGCTCTTTACCGTGGTCGCCACGGTGGTGCTCATCGCCGGGACGATGTTCGTGATGTGGCTCGGGGAAAAGATCACCGACAAGGGGATCGGGAACGGAGTCTCTCTCATAATCATGGTGGGTATCATTGCCCGACTGCCTCATGCACTTTTGGCTGAAATCAACTCGCGCTTTGTAGATTCTACGGGCGGGCTTGTCATGTTCGTCGTCGAACTGGCGGTATTGTTCCTCGTTTTTGCGGCGACTATCGCCCTGGTTCAGGCCGTGCGCAAGATTCCCGTGCAGTATGCAAAACGGATTGTTGGTAATAAGCAGTATGGAGGAGTCCGTCAGTATATTCCGCTGAAGATTAATGCGGCAGGGGTTATGCCGATCATTTTCGCCCAGGCGCTGATGTTCATTCCGCTTTTCTTCTCCCGGTTCGAAGCGACCCGGGGCATCGCGGCGGTGCTGGGGAATTATACGGGTTTCTGGTATAACTTCATTTTCGGACTGCTGGTGGTTGCGTTTACGTACTTCTATACGGCCATTACGGTGAATCCCAACAACATGGCGGAAGACATGAAGCGGAACGGGGGATTCATTCCGGGGATCAAGCCGGGAAAGAAGACGTCCGAGTACCTCGACACCATCATGACGAGAATCACCCTGCCGGGATCGGTGTTCCTTGCGATCATCGCCATTTTGCCGGCGTTCGCAATGATACTGGGGGTCAATAACCAGTTCGCGCATTTCTACGGAGGGACGTCTTTGCTGATCCTCGTGGGCGTGGTGCTGGATACGTTGCAGCAGATCGAAAGCCACCTGCTCCTGCGTCATTACGACGGTTTGATGAAAACGGGCAGGATCAAAGGACGGACGAACGTTTAGACCGGCCGCAGGGTCGGGTTCTCCGTTTCTTCCGGTGACGGCAGAAACAGGGGAACGGTTCTTCAGACAGAGAAATGATACATTACAAGACAAAGGAAGAGGTCGAACTGTTGCGCGAAAACAATCAGCTCGTTTCCCGGACGCTGGGAGAAATCGGAAAACACATCCGTCCCGGTGTCAGCACACTGGAAATCGACCGGATCGCGGAGGAATTCATCCGCGATCACGGAGCGGAACCGGGGTTCTTGGGATACGAAGGATTTCCCAACACCCTGTGCATCTCGGTGAACGAAGAGGTGGTGCACGGGATTCCGTCCGCCAAGCGGATTCTGAAGGAAGGGGATATCATTTCGGTGGACTGCGGCACGCTGATGCACGGTTTTTACGGGGATTCCGCCTATACGTTCGCGGTAGGCGAAGTTGCGCCGGAAGTGCGGAAACTGCTGGAGGTAACGAAGGAATCGCTTTACCGGGGCGTGGCTCAGGTGAAGATCGGCCACCGGATCGGGGATATCTCCAATGCCGTGCAGGAACATGCGGAAGCCAACGGGTTCTCGGTAGTGCGGGAACTGGTGGGACATGGACTGGGACGGAACATGCACGAGTCTCCGGAAGTGCCCAACTACGGGGCGCGGGGAAGGGGGCCTTTGCTGAAAGAGGGGATGGTGCTTTGCATCGAACCGATGATCAACATGGGCACGCGGCAGGTCGTATTCGAACGGGACGGCTGGACGGTGCGGACGCGGGACCGCAAGCCCTCGGCTCACTTCGAATTCGCCGTAGCCGTAACGCGTGAAGGCGCAGATGTGCTCACGACCTTCGATTTTATCGAAAACTCTGTTCATTAAACAGCTAATTGTAAGCGAGGAAGTAACGTATGTCTAAACAAGCTGCCATCGAAAAGGACGGGACAATCATCGAAGCGTTGTCCAACGCCATGTTCAGGGTGGAACTGGATAACGGCCACGTGATTACGGCCCACATCTCGGGAAAGATGCGGATGCATTACATCAAGATTCTGCCCGGGGATAAGGTGAAAGTGGAAATGTCTCCCTACGATCTGACCAAGGGGAGAATTTCGTTCCGGTACAAATAGGTTCGGGGGCGTTTCGGTTTCCCGGCATATCGTACCGTGTTGTTTTTAGAAAAAAGAGGTTTGAAATATGAAGTCCGCGGAAGGCGGGCGGCATGTGACGAATGAAAAAAAGAATTTCACATGAAAGTTAGAGCATCCATCAAGAAAAGAAGCGAGGATTGCAAGATCGTGAAACGCAAGGGGCGTTTGTATGTGATTTGCAAGAAGAATCCCAAGTTCAAAATGCGCCAGGGATAGTTTTTAATCGTAAAAAGATCAGAAGTTTATGGCACGTATTGTCGGTGTAGATTTACCAAAAAATAAAAGAGGCGAGATCGGGTTGACCTATATCTACGGAATCGGAAGAAGCACCGCTCGCACGATCCTGGAAAAAGCCGGTGTGGACTATGACACGAAGGTGAAGGACTGGTCGGACGATCAGGTGGCTTCCATCCGGAACATTATCGCCAGCGAAGGCTACAAGGTGGAGGGAGAACTCCGTTCGTCCGTTCAGCTGAACATCAAACGGCTGATGGACATCGGTTGTTACCGGGGGATCCGCCACCGTCTCGGGCTGCCCGTTCGGGGTCAGAGTACCAAAAACAACGCCAGAACCCGGAAGGGACGGAAGAAAACCGTGGCTAACAAGAAAAAAGCAACCAAGTAATTTCAGAGAGTTATGGCAAAAAAGACCGGAACAGTTAAAAAGAGAGTTGTCAAGGTGGACGCGCTGGGTCAGGCTCATGTGCATTCGACTTTCAACAACGTAATCATAACCCTTACCAATGGAAACGGTGAAGTGATCAGTTGGAGTTCCGCCGGAAAGATGGGCTTCAGAGGATCGAAGAAAAATACCCCTTACGCCGCTCAGACCGCGGCTCAGGATTGTGCGAAGGTAGCCTACGATCTGGGATTGCGCAAGGTGAAGGTATATGTGAAGGGACCGGGTGCCGGACGCGAATCGGCCATCCGGACGCTGCACGGTGCCGGCATCGAAGTGACCGAGATCGTCGACGTGACGCCGCTTCCCCATAACGGTTGCCGTCCCCCCAGCAGAAGACGGGTATAATTGCCGGTTGTGTTGGCGGGGATATCCGGACTTCGGCGGCAGGGAGCGCGGAGGCGAGTGGGTGCAAGGAAACTCCTGTGCGATGGACGGAAAGACCGTTTTGAATAAATTCATTAATTTTGCAAACAAGTTTTTCATACAATGGGAAGATATTTAGGACCAAAGACGAAAATCGCCCGTAAATTCGGCGAACCCATATTCGGTGCTGACAAGGCGTTTGAAAAGAAAAATTACCCTCCGGGACAGCACGGGCTGAACCGGAAACGGAAAAAAGTGTCGGAATACGGCGTGCAGCTGCTGGAAAAGCAGAAAGCCAAAGCCATTTACGGTCTGCAGGAAAAGCAATTCCGCAAGACCTTCGAACGGGCCGAACGGCTCGGAGGCATCACGGGCGAAGACCTGTTGAAGCTGCTGGAATGCCGGTTGGACAACGTGGTGTTCCGGATGGGAATCGCTCCGACGCGGGCCGCCGCCCGGCAGTTGGTGTCGCACCGTCACATTACGGTCAACGGAAAAGTAGTGAACGTTCCTTCGTACACGCTGAGACCGGGAGATCTCGTGGCCGTACGGGAAAAATCCAAATCCCTGGAAGTCATCCAGGATTCGCTGGGCCTGGGCCGCAGAAGCCGCTATGCCTGGATCGAATGGGACAATACGCTGATGGGCGGCCGGTTCCTGCAACGGCCGGAACGGAGCGAAATTCCGGAAAACATCCGGGAGCAGCTCATCGTCGAATTGTACTCGAAGTAGTAATATTATAACTGAAAGAGCATATCTTATGGCAATATTAGCATTCCAAAAACCTGAAAAGGTGATTATGCTGGAATCTTCGCCCACCTTCGGCCGGTTCGAATTCCGTCCGCTGGAGCCGGGATTCGGCATGACCGTGGGTAACGCGCTGCGCCGCATTCTTCTTTCTTCTCTGGAGGGGTATGCTATTACTACTGTAAAAGTGGCAGGAGTCAATCACGAGTTCGCGGCCATTCCGGGCGTGATGGAGGGGATGATCGACATCATCCTCAACCTGAAGCAGGTTCGGTTCATGCGTACCGTGGACAACTGCGATTTCGAAAAGGTGACCGTCAACGTGGCGGGAATGACCGAATTCACGGCCGGGCACATTTCCAATTTCCTGACCTGCTTCAAGGTGCTGAATCCCGACCTGGTGATCTGCCGGCTGGACAGCGACGTGAAAATGCAGATGGAACTGACCATCGGCAAGGGGCGGGGATACGTGCCTGCGGAGGAGAACAAGCCGGTGGACGCGGAATTCGGATTGCTGCCGATCGACTCGATCCATACGCCGATCAAGAACGTGAAATACACGGTGGAAAACTTCCGCGTGGAACAGAAGACGGACTATGAAAAGCTCGTGCTGGAAATCACCACGGACGGTTCCATCCATCCGAAGGATGCGCTGAAGGAAGCGGCCAAGATCCTGATCCACCACTTCATGCTTTTCTCGGACGAGAAGATCACGCTGAACATCGAGGAAAACGCCGCCACGGAAGAATTCGACGAAGACGTGCTTCACATGCGGCAACTGTTGAAGACGAAACTGTCCGAACAGGATTTGTCGGTGCGGGCGCTCAACTGCCTGAAGGCGGCGGAAGTGGAAACGGTGGGCGATCTGGTGCGGTTCCATCGGAACGACCTGCTGAAGTTCCGGAATTTCGGAAAAAAATCCCTTTCGGAACTGGACGAACTGCTGGCTTCGCTGAACCTCCATTTCGGGATGGACGTATCAATGTACAAACTTGACAAGGATTAATTGAACGATGAGACACAATAAGAATTTCAATCACTTGGGCCGTCAGGCGGGACACCGGAAGGCGCTGCTGGCGAACATGGCCTCTTCGCTGATCCTGCACAAGCGGATCAATACCACGCTTGCCAAGGCGAAAGCGCTGCGGATGTACGTGGAGCCGCTGATTACCAAATCGAAGGACGATTCGACGCATGCGCGGCGTACGGTTTTCAGCTCGTTGAAGAACAAATACGCCGTTTCGGAACTGTTCCGGGAAGTGGCTCCGAAGGTGGGAGACCGGCCGGGAGGATACACCCGGATTCTGAAAACCGGTTTCCGTCAGGGCGACGGCGCCGAAATGTGCTTTATCGAACTGGTAGACTTCAATACGGTTTACGTGTCCGGCGACAACAAGGCCAAGAAAGGCGCGGATGCCGGGAAGCCCAAGACGCGGCGGGGACGCGGCGGAGCCGGTAAGAAGGAAGCGGCTGCGGCTTCTGACAAGAAGGGGGAAACTGCTGAAGCGGCTGCGGAAGAAAAGGCGGCAGTGGCAGAAACCGTTGCACCGGCGGCCGAAGGCGAGGAAACGAAGGCAGACGGAGCGCCTGCTGCTGCGGAAGCATAGGCGCATCATCTCCCTACGTATTGCCGGTTGCGGAGGAATTCGTTGCCGGGAAAGAGGGAATACGAAAAAAAGACACTTGGGGATCATACCCGAAGTGTCTTTTTTATATGAAGATATTCGGTTTCGGGAAATCTTTCGGGTCGGAGATGGGAGACAATCCCGCGGAAGAACGGAATCGAACACGGAAGCCGATGAGGGCTGCGTTTTTCTTTCGGTTCGGCAGGGGCTTTTTTCCAGGAGGTCCGGTTCGTGCCTTTCGGGAAATGAAATATTTCGTATATTTGTTGGAAAGGGTGTCCGTTGTCGAGCATGTCCGTTTCGCTGCCGGAAGCCTGAATTCTTACTGACCTGTTATCGCAATGAAGAAAATCCGAAGAACGACGTTGTGGGTAGTTTTGGCGGTGGTGTGTGCCGGATGGTGGTACGCCTGCCGGACGGAAGAACCGGTCAAACCGCGCATTTTGATCAGTACGGATATCGGGGGAACCGATCCGGACGATTTCCAGTCGATGATCCATTTCCTGATGTACAGCGATTCGTTCGAGACCGAGGGACTGGTTTCTTCGCCTTCTTACGGGGAAGGGAAGAAACAGGACATTCTGGATATGATCGACCTGTATGAAAAGGATTTGCCGCAATTGAAAAAGCATGCCGACGGTTTTCCCGATCCGGACGAGCTGCGGGCCGTAACCAAACAGGGACGGCAGGGAGAGGCGCCTTTTGCCGGTTATGCGACCGCTACCGAAGGTTCCGACTGGATCGTTCGCTGTGCCCGCAGGGAAGACGAGCGTCCGCTTTGGGTGCTGGTATGGGGAGGACTGGACGATCTGGCGCAGGCCCTTCACGATGCTCCGGACATCCGGGACAGAATCCGGGTGTACTGGATCGGAGGCCCGAACAAGAAGTGGAGTGCGAACAGCTATGCCTACATCGTCGAGCATTTTCCCGACCTCTGGTTCATAGAGGCCAATGCCTCCTACCGGGGATTCTTTTCGGACGGCGGGGCGCCCGACAGCCTGAGCAACGATGGTTATTACGATCGTTGCATCCGCGGAGCGGGGCATATGGGAACCGATTTTAAAAACTATTACGGCGGCCGGATAAAGATGGGGGACACGCCTTCGCTGCTTTACGTCATGCATGGCGATCCGAACGATCCGCAGGGCGAAAGCTGGGGAGGAAGTTTCGCTCCGATGAGCTACAGCCCCAGGTTTGTTTTCGAGCGGCCCGCTCTGTTGACGGATACGGTACTTGCCTATTCGGTGGCCGAGTTCCGTTTCGAGGGGCCCCGGATCGACCTTTCGGTCGGTACTCCGTGCTGCACGATGAGCATAGCCGGGCAGGAATGGAACGGTTATTACCTCGGAGACGGGAAATATGCGGTTCGGTACGCGTTCAAACAGGCCGAGACGCTTTCATACACGATCGTTTCGGAGATTCCGGGCTTCGAAAAGCAGGAGGGACAAATCGTCGTGGCCAACGTTTGGCCGGGCGATCGCAGGCCGGAGGATTACCCGGTGGGGCCGAACTGGTACACCGACCGGACGGAACCGGAACTGTTCGAGGGAAAATGGCAGGGCGGAAAAACGCTGCAAAAATGGCGCGGCGAAGTCCTGCTGGACTGGGCCGAACGTTGGGAGTGGCTGGAATAATACGATAAATTTCTTTTTCTCTGATTTTAAGGTAAATACCCATGCGGAACAGGAGAGCGAAACCCATTTTTGCGACGGTGGCGCTATTGGTTTCGGTAGCCGGCCCGAGTTATGCCCAACAGAGGCAGCCGGCTTTTCCGACGGCGGAAGGCTACGGAAAATACACCGTCGGCGGGCGAGGCGGAGCAGTCATCGAAGTGACTAACCTGAACGATTCCGGGCCGGGAAGCCTGCGTGCCGCAATCGAGGCAGAAGGCCCCCGAACCGTCGTGTTCCGGGTCTCCGGCACGATCGACCTGCAAAAAGCCCTGACCATCAAAAATCCCCATATCACCATCGCCGGACAAACGGCTCCGGGAGACGGTATTTGTCTGAAACGCTATCCGCTCAACATCGGTGCGGACGAGGTGGTCATCCGTTACATCCGGGTTCGACTGGGCGACGAAAGCGGAGGGGAGACGGACGCCATCGGAGGGCGGTACCACAAGAACATCATCTTGGATCATGTTTCCGCCAGTTGGAGCGTGGACGAATGCGTTTCCATCTATCACTGCGACAGCGTGACGATTCAGTGGTGCATGATTACCGAAAGCCTGTTCGATTCCCATCACGTCAAGGGCAGTCACGGATTCGGAGGAATCTGGGGATCGAACCACAGCACCTATCATCACAACCTGATCGCCCACCATTCGAGCCGGAATCCCCGCTGGGCTTCGGGAGCCGGGAATAACGATTACCGGAACAATGTTTTGTACAACTGGGGGCTATAACAGTAGTTACGGGGGTGAACGCAATCAGGCGGGCAACGACAAATTCAATTTCACCCGGGTCAACATGGTGGCCAACTACTACAAACCGGGGCCGGCCACTCAGCCCGGAAAAGTTTCGTACCGCATCGTGAATCCGGGTTACCGGAATACGGTGGAGGATTACGGAGAATGGTACGTCGCAGGGAACGTGGTGGAAGGAAATCCGACGGTTACCGACGATAACTGGAACGGAGGGGTACAGCCTTCGGGAGGAGATGCGCATTTGTCGATCATCAAACGGGAGAAGCCCTGGCCGGCCATGCCCATCCGTCAGCAAACGGCCCGGGAAGCTTACGAGGCCGTGTTGGAAGGTGCCGGAGCGACGCTTCCCCGGCGGGATGCCGTGGATGAACGGATCGTTGCGGAGGTACGCGGAGGCTATGCCACGTATGAAGGAAAATCGTACAAGAAATCGAAAAGAGTGGCCGATGCCTCGAAACCCTGCGGCATCATCGACACTCCGTCCGACGTGGGAGGCTGGCCGGTGCTTCGCAGCGCCTCCGCGCCCGTGGATTCCGATCACGACGGGATGCCGGACGAGTGGGAGACCGCTTTCGGACTCGATCCGGAAAATCCGGCAGACCGGAACAAGGTGGCGCCGGACGGCTATACGTATCTGGAAAAATACCTGAACGCCCTGTGCGGCGAGTGAATGCCGGACGATGTGAGCGGGTTACGGAAAATGATCCGATAAACGGCTGGAAGGTGCCCGCCCGAAACCCGGCGGCTGTGAATGCTTGCGGGAGACGTCTGGAGGCCAGCGCCGGAATGTGGGCGTTCCAGTCGAATCGGGTATAAGAAACGGAAGGCGAAAGTCAGCGGAAAAAACGAATGCCGGGATCAGGAAGATACGGTCTGGTCTTCGTCCGGTTCTCCCGTGTTTCGGGCGGCGACGTAGTTTTCCCATTTCCCCACCACCGTGGCCATATCCTCCGGCAGTTCCGATTCGAAATACATTTCCTTTCCGGTGGCGGGATGGACGAAGCCGAGGCTCCGGGCATGCAGTCCGTGACGAGGCATGATCTTGAAGCAATTCTCCACGAACTGCCGGTACTTGGAATAAGTCGTTCCTTTCAAAATCCGGTCTCCGCCGTAGCGTTCGTCGTTGAACAGCGGATGCCCGATGTATTCCATGTGCACGCGGATCTGATGGGTGCGTCCGGTTTCCAGCCGGCATTCGATCAGGTTGACGTATCCGAGCCGTTTCAGCACCCGATAATGCGTGACGGCATGTTTTCCCTGTTCCCCGTCGGGAAACACGGCCATCTTCAGCCGATCCCGCACGCTCCGGCCGATGTTTCCGGTGACGATTCCTTCGTCTTCCGGAAGGTTGCCCCAGACGAGCGCGTGGTAAATCCGGGTGATGGTGTGGTCGAAAAACTGCTTGGCGAGCCGGGCGTGGGCTTTTTCGTTTTTGGCGACGACCAAAATGCCGGAAGTGTTCTTGTCGATCCGGTGCACCAGCCCGGCCCGCAAATCCCCTTCCTGGAACATCGGCAGGTCTTGCAGGTGATAGGTCAGGGCATTGACCAGCGTCCCCGTGTAATTGCCGAAGCCGGGATGCACCACCATGCCCGCCGCCTTGTTGACGATGATCAGGTCGTCGTCCTCGTATCGGATGTCGAGCGGGATGTTTTCCGGCAGGATTTCCAGCCGGCGGGGAGGATAGGGCAGGACGATGGAAATGCGGTCGAGCGGCTTGACCTTGTAGCTGGACTTGACCGGCTTGCCGTTGACCAGGATGTTTCCCGCATCGGCGGCGGCCTGTATGCGGTTCCGGGACGTGCCTTCCATCCGGTCGGTCAGGAACTTGTCGATTCGCAGGAGGCTCTGTCCCTTGTCCACGACGAGTCCGAAATGCTCGAACAGTTCGTCCTGCTGGCCGTCCTCTTCGAGTTCGGGATCGGGGGAAATGATTTCTTCGGGATTCATGGGGTCGATGGGGTAAGGCGGCATTATTCCACGGCGGCGGAATCCGCCGCTTCCCGGGCCGCTTTTTCCGCTTCCAGCCGGGCGGCGCGGTCGGCGTCTTTCTGGCCCGCGGCGACCTTCGTTTCGTCGAGGGTCAGGTAAAGGTTCACTTTGGCGCCCAGCTGCTGCCGGCTGCCGGCGTTAGGCCGCTGACGGTAAACCCTCGCTTCGTTTATGTTGACTTCCGTAATGCCGGCTTCCTGCTCGATTTTGCCGATGTTGAGGCCCTGTTCCCACAGCCGGCTTTTGGCTTCCTGGACGGGAAATCCCACGACCTTCGGAACCTGTACCGCCGGATTGCCGCTTACGCCCACCACGAGCGTAATTCCCGATCCGGCCGGGGCTTCGATGTCGCTTTGCGGCAACACGGTCTGTCCCTTATAGCGCTGTTCCAGCACGTTGTTGGTAGCGATGTCCTCCCGGTAGATCAGCCGTTCGATGGCGAATCCGGCCACTTCCAGGTTGTTTTTGGCCTGCCGGAGGGAATATCCCGTTACATAGGGAATCCGGGCCGTTTTGGGCCGAAAGGAATTGACCGTGATGAAGACGCGGCGGCCCGATTTGACGTGCGCTCCCGGCGCCGGATTCTGTTCCAGCACGATGCCGCCCGTCCGGGCCGGCAGGTAGAGGGAATCGTTGATTTCCAGCCGCAGGTCGGCTTTCTCTGCGACCGAGCGGGCTTCCGTGAAGGTCAGACCGCTGAAATCCGGCACTTCGAGCACCTGTCCGTGGCGCGTTCCCAGGTTGAGCAGGATTTGAGCCAGGAAGACGAAAATGACCAGCGAACACACCGCCAGCACGACGTTTCGCCAGAAGATGTTCTCCCGGATTCCCCGGAATATGTCGGTCAGGAAATTCTTCGGTTTGTTTTTCATGGGTATTTGTTCTCCGTTCCGGCCCCTTACGGTACGGACGGCCGCTATCCGATTGTTTCAGCGGCAAATATACGACATCTTTGAAGGAAAAACAAAGACGTCTCTCCGGGCCTCCGGTTGCGGCAACCGCTTTCCCCGCGTCCTTTTTCCCTGCTGTCAGCAAGGGGACGGAGCCGCTTCGGAACAGGGTATTTCCCGGTAGAACGAGTCCCGTTCCGTCGGAAGGTAGCCTGCGCTTTCGATCAACGCCCGCATTTCGGCCGTGTTCATGATCGGTTTCCGGTCTTCCGCTCCGGCCATCGAATAGATTTTGGTCGTGTCGTCGATGGTGCCGTCGATGTCGTCGGCTCCGAACGCCAGCGCCAGCTGGGTGGTCGTTTTCCCGTACATCGGCCAGTAGGCCTTGATGTGGGGAAAATTGTCGAGAAAGATGCGGGAGAGGGCCAGCGTCCGAAGGTCTTCGACGATGCTCGCTTCTCCGATTTCCGACAGGGCATTGTTCCGGCTGCGGTATTTCAGGGGGATGAAGGCGTTGAATCCGCCGGTTTCGTCCTGCAGCCGCCGGAGCCGGTCGAGGTGGTCGATCCGGTGCAGGGGCGTTTCGATGTGCCCGTAAAGCATGGTGGCGTTGGTCGGGATGCCCAGCCGGTGAGCGGTGCCGTGAATCCGGAGCCATTGTTCCGAAGTGCTTTTTTCCCCGCAGACCTGTCGGCGGATTTCCTCGTCGAAGATTTCCGCTCCTCCCCCCGGCAGGGTTTCCATCCCGCAGGACTTGAGCAGAGCCAGCCCCTCTTCCACGGACAGCCCCGCTTTGGCGATCATGTAGTCCAGTTCCACCGCCGAAAACGCCTTGACGGTCGCCTGCGGCAGCGCCGTCTTGATCCGCCGGATCATTTCCGCATAATAATACAGGTCGTGTTCGGGGTGCACGCCGCCTACGATGTGCACTTCCGTCACGCCGCTTCCGGCGCGGGCTTCCGCCATCCGGACGACTTCGTCCATCGAATGATCCCAGGCGTCGTCGGCTCCCGCAGGGCGCCGGTACGAACAGAATTTGCAGCGGAAAACGCAGATGTTGGTCGGTTCGATGTGGAAGTTGCGGTTGTAGTAGACTTTTTTGCCGCTTTTGCGCTCCTTGATTTTCGTCGCCAGCATGCCCAGCAGGGAGAGCGGCGCTTCGTCGTACAGGCACACGGCTTCTTCGATTGCAATCCGTTCCCCTGCCGCGGCTTTGTGTACGATCGGACGAAGGCTTTCCGGTACGATGGATTCGAGAGTTTCGTTCATGCTGATAAAAGGATTTTCCCGCAGACCGCCGGGAAGATGCATGCCCGGTTTTATCCCCGATATCGGGGACGGTTACAGGTCGATGGTTGCCGGTATTTCCTCGTTGGCTGCGAATCCCCACTCGTTTCCTACGAAGTCTTCATCGGCGATCTGGTCGATCCGGCGTTTCATGTAAAGCCCTTCCGCCGTCACGGCCACTTCCCCGTCCGGCAGGTAGATTTCCCCCGTTCCCCGGAACAGCCGTCCCCGATCTTCCGTGATGCGTCCGATTGCTTTCAGTTCGACCCCGTAGGGCAGGGGCTTGCGGTATTTGAGGTTGAGCTCCATCGTCACGCCCCAGACCATGTCCCCGTAGCGGGCGCAGATGGCCCGGCCGATGGTCTCGTCGAGGATGGCCGCCGAAACGCCGCCGTGCAGCCGGTTCGGATAGCTCTGGTGCTCCGGCTTGGGCGTGCAGACGGCGATCAGTTCCTGATCTTCCGTTTCGTAAAAACGGGTTTTCAGCCCCATTTCGTTGTCGAGACCGCAGATGAAACAGTTCTTCGAATTGTACTGTCGCTTGCTGATTTTGAGTTCCATAATCTTCATCTGTATTTATGCTCCGTGTCCGAACAGCACCCGCGCCAGTTCGTCCACCCGACTGACCGGTATCACCCGGATGTTTCCCGGCTGAGCATTTTTATTGGACTGGTAATACCCCGAAACGACGATCCGTTTGAATCCGAGCCGGGCCGCTTCGGCGATCCGCTGCTCGGTTCGGGAAGCCGGACGGATTTCCCCCGACAGTCCGATTTCCCCGGCGAAACAGATGTCTCCCGGAATCGCCCGGTCGAGGGAGGACGAGAGCACCGAAGCCACGACCGCCATGTCCATGCCTGTGTCGCTGATCCGGAATCCGCCGGCGAAATTCAGAAAAACGTCTTTGGAGTACATTTTGAAGTTCAGGCGTTTTTCCAGCACCGCCAGCAGCATGTTGAGCCGTTTGGTGTCGAATCCGGTGGTGGATCGCTGCGGCGTGCCGTAGGCCGCCGTGCTCACCAGCGCCTGCGTTTCGATCAGGTAGGGGCGTGCGCCGTCGATGGAAGCGCCGATGGCGATTCCGCTCAGGGATTCGTCGTATTGGGAAAGCAGGATTTCGGAAGGATTGTCCACTTCCACCAGTCCTTCGCTGCGCATTTCGAATACTCCGATTTCGGAAGTGGCTCCGAACCGGTTCTTGATGCTCCGCAGGATGCGGTAAATGTTGTTGTTGTCTCCCTCGAACTGAAGCACCACGTCCACGATGTGTTCCAGGATTTTCGGTCCGGCGATGATGCCGTCCTTGGTGATGTGGCCGATGATGAAAATCGGCGTCATCGTCTCCTTGGCGTATTTCAGCATCAACCCCGCGCATTCCCGGATCTGGGAAACACTGCCGGGGGAGGATTCGATCGTGTCGGTGTAGATGGTCTGGATCGAGTCGATCACCACCAGCTGGGGCGCCAGTTGCGTCACCTGGTTCAGGATGTCTTCCAGCTTCGTTTCGGAATAGATCAGGCAGTTGTCGTTGCGGATGCCGAGCCGGTCGGCCCGCAGTTTGATCTGCTGGGGGGATTCTTCTCCGGAAACATAGAGCGTCCGCAGCTCCCGGGCATGCAGGGCGATCTGGAGGCTCAGGGTCGATTTTCCGATGCCCGGTTCCCCGCCCAGCAGCACCAGCGAGCCCGGCACCAGCCCTCCGCCGAGCACCCGGTTGGTTTCCCCGCTGTACAGGTCGATGCGGGTATGATCCCGATGTCGAATCTCGCCGATGGGCACCGGGACGTTCCCGCTCCGTTCCGGACGGAAGGAAACGGAATTTTTCGTTTCCTTCGACACCACTTCTTCCACATAGGTATTCCATTCGCCGCAGGACGGACAACGGCCCACCCACTTGGGGGATTCGACGCCGCAGTTGCGGCAGAAATAGGCTTTTTTTATTTTGGCCATAAAAGGATCAAACCACGATATTGATGATTTTTCCCGGAACCACGATCACCTTTTTGGGCGTCTTGCCGTCGAGGTACTTCGCGGCAGCCGGGTCGGCGAGCACCGCCGCTTCCGCGGCCCCGGCATCCGCCGTTGCGGGCAGGGCGATTTTGAACCGCATCTTGCCGTTGAACGACACGGGGTATTCCACGGTGCTTTCCACCAGGTATTCCGGGTTGTACTGCGGGAAAGCGGCATTCAGCACCGTGTCTCGGTGTCCCAGCATTTCCCAGAGTTCTTCCGCAATGTGCGGGGCGAACGGGGAAAGGAGAATCGTAAGCGGTTCCAGTATTCCCCGTTTGCGGGTGCCGTACTCCGTCAGTTCGTTCACGCAGATCATGAAGGCGCTCACCGAAGTGTTGAACGAGAAATTCTCGATATCTTCCGAGACCTTTTTGATCGTCCGGTGCAGGGTTTTCAGTTCCCTTTCGGTCGGCGGTTCGTCCGTCACGGCCACGTCGCCCGCCTTGTCGACGAAGAGCCGCCAGACTTTCCGCAGGAACTTGTGCACCCCGTCGATCCCGTTGGTGTCCCACGGCTTGGCCTGTTCCAGCGGGCCGAGGAACATCTCGTACATCCGCAGGGTGTCGGCTCCGTAGTTCTCCACGATGTCGTCGGGATTCACCACGTTGTACATCGACTTGGACATCTTTTCGACCGCCCAGCCGCAAACGTATTTCCCGTCCTCCAGCACGAACTCGGCCCCGGCGAATTCGGGCCTCCATTTCCGGAAGCCTTCCAGGTCGAGCACGTCGTTGCGCACCAGGTTCACGTCCACGTGGATTTCCTGCGTGTCGTAGCCGTCTTTCAGACCCGCGGAAACGAAGGTGTCGGTACCCTTGATCCGGTAGACGAAGTTGGAACGTCCCTGAATCATGCCCTGATTCACCAGCTTCTTGAACGGTTCGTCTTCGCAGACGTATCCCAGGTCGTACAGGAATTTGTTCCAGAAACGGGAATACATCAGGTGTCCCGTGGCGTGTTCGATCCCGCCGACGTACAAATCCACGCTCCGCCAGTATGCGTTGGCTTCTTTGGAAACCAGCTCCCGGTCGTTGTGCGGATCCATGTACCGCAAATAGTAAGCCGAAGAACCGGCGAATCCCGGCATCGTGCTCAGTTCGTAGGGATACCCTTCCTGCGTTTTCCAGTTCGCTGCACGGGCCAGCGGGGGTTCCCCCGTTTCGGTCGGCCCGAAATCCTGCATGTCGGGCAGTTCGAGCGGAAGTTTGTCCTCATTCAGGGTATGGGGAATATCGTCCTTGTAGTAAACCGGGAACGGTTCCCCCCAGTAACGCTGGCGACTGAAAATAGCGTCCCGCAGCCGGTAGTTGATCTGCTTCTTGCCCAGCCCCTGTTTTTCCACTTCGGCGAACATGACCCGGATCGCTTCCTTCACGTCCAGCCCGGTGATGAAATCGGAGTTGATGAGCTTCCCTTCCTTGGCGTCATAGGATTCCTTTTCGAGGTCGCCTCCTTCCACCACCGGAATGATCGGCAGCGAAAAATGCTTGGCGAATGCGTAGTCCCGGCTGTCGTGGGCCGGAACCGCCATGATGGCCCCCGTGCCGTAGCCCGCGAGCACGTAGTCGCTGATGTAGATCGGAATCTCCGCGCCGTTGAACGGATTGACCGCATAGGCTCCCGTAAACTGTCCGCTCACCCGCTTGGTTTCCGCGATCCGTTCCCGCTCGGAGCGTTTTTTCGTTTCTTCGAGGTAGGCTTCCACCGCCTTCCGGTATTCGGGAGTCGTCAGTTGCGGCACCAGTTCGTGTTCCGGAGCCAGCACCATGAAGGTGGCTCCGAAAATCGTGTCGGGCCGGGTGGTGAAGATTTCGAGCTTTTCGGCGTGTCCTTTCAGTCCGAAAAAGACCTGCGCCCCTTCCGACCGTCCGATCCAGTTGCGCTGGATTTCCTTCAGCGATTCGCTCCATTGGAGTTTGTCCAGCCCGTCGAGCAGCCGCTGTGCATAGGCCGTTACCCGCAGGAGCCATTGTTTCATCCGTTTCTGCTCCACCGGAAATCCCCCACGCACGGAAAGCCCGTCCTTCACCTCGTCGTTGGCCAGCACCGTGCCCAATCCCGGACACCAGTTCACCAGCGTGTCGGCCCGGAAAGCGAGCCGGTAGTTCTGCAGCACGTTTTCACGCTCTTTCCCGTCCATGGCTTTCCACTCGTCCGCCGTAAAATCCATCGGAACGGTGCAGGCGGCGTCCAGCCCTTCGGTTCCCCGCTCGGCGAACCGGGTTTCCAGCTTTTCGATCGGTTCCGCCTTCCCGGTCGCGTTGTCGTAATAATGCCGGAACATTTGGATGAAGGCCCACTGCGTCCAGCGGTAATAGGCCGGGTCGCAGGTGCGCACTTCCCGGTCCCAGTCGAACGAAAACCCGATCTTGTCGAGCTGTTCCCGGTACCGGGCGATGTTGTTTTCGGTCGTAACCGCGGGGTGCTGCCCCGTCTGGATGGCATATTGTTCCGCCGGCAGCCCGAAAGCGTCGTAGCCCATCGGGTGCAGGACGTTGAATCCCTTGAGCCTCTTGTAGCGGCTGTAAATGTCCGAAGCGATGTATCCCAGGGGGTGACCCACATGAAGCCCCGCGCCCGAAGGATACGGAAACATGTCCAACACGTAAAATTTGGGCTTGTCCGGATCGGTTTTCACCCGGTAGGCTTTTTCGGCAGTCCACCTTTGCTGCCACTTCCGTTCGATCTCCCTGAAGTTGTATTCCATGTCTGTCCGCTTGTTAAGAAACATTTTACAAAGATACGGATTTTTTCGGAGGAAATCCGCAAGCCGGGCCGTGAATGTAAGCCGGATAAAGGGCGCGTTTCGGAACCGGCGGGGTGCGGAAAGGCAGGGGACGGAAACCGGGGAAAGAGGTGTATCCGGAAGACCGGCGTTCCGGTTCCGTCCGGTTCGTGCGCTTTCCGGGCCGCGGAACCGGTGTCGGACGGAAGTTCCCGTAAGTCAAAAAGTTTTTCCGGTGTGTTTGCAAAATAACGCCGGATGGATTACCTTTGCGGTTCAGAAACTATTCTGAGCGAGGACAGTTTCAGCTAAGAGGTTTTCCTTAACACACACTTAACTGCAAATCATGTCACAAAACCCAAAAGCCCGTCTCATCCTGGAGGACGGCACCTCCTTCGAGGGGTACAGTTTCGGAGCCGCCCGGTCCGTATCCGGAGAAGTGGTTTTCAACACCGCGATGACCGGCTATCCCGAAAGTCTCACCGACCCGTCCTACAGCGGACAAATTCTGGTCATCACCTATCCCCTCGTGGGCAACTACGGAGTTCCCCGGCATGAAGTGCAGGATCACCTGGAAAAATTCTACGAGTCCGACCGCATTCACATCCGGGCGCTGGTCATCTCGGACTATTCTTTCGAGTACAGCCACTGGAATGCGGTGGAAAGCCTCGATGCGTGGTTGCGGGATAACGATGTGCCGGGAGTGTACGGCGTGGATACCCGGCAGATCACCAAGATCATCCGGGAGCGCGGGGTGATGCTGGGCAAGGTGGCCGTGGAAGGATGCGGGGTGCCGGAAGAGTTCGTCGATCCGAACCGGGAAAACCTCGTGGCGAAAGTGAGCGCGGGCGGAGTGGAAACCTACGGGGATGGAGAACTCCGGATCGTGTTGGTAGACTGCGGGTGCAAGTACAACATCGTGCGCTGCCTGACCAAACGGGGAGCGACGGTGATCCGGGTGCCCTGGGATTTCGATTTCACGCAACTGGAGTACGACGGAGTGATGCTTTCCAACGGCCCCGGCGATCCGCAGATGTGCGGAAAAACCATCGAAAACATCAGGAAGGCGATGGCGATCGGAAAGCCGATTTTCGGCATCTGCCTCGGCAATCAGCTCCTTTCCATCGCGGCGGGAGCCACGACCTACAAATTGAAATACGGACATCGGAGCCACAACCAGCCGGCGCTGATGGTCGGCACGAACACGGCGGTCATCACGTCCCAGAATCACGGGTATGCGGTGGATACGACGACGCTCGATCCGGACTGGGAGCCTTATTTCGTCAACCTGAACGACAATACGAGCGAAGGCATCCGGCACAAGACGAAGCCTTTCTTCTCGGTGCAGTTCCATCCGGAGGCTTCGAGCGGCCCGGTGGATACGGAATTCCTGTTCGATCACTTCATAGAAAACATCAGAAATGCAAAACGATAAGATCCAGAAAGTGGTGCTGCTGGGTTCCGGCGCACTGAAAATCGGGGAAGCGGGGGAATTCGACTACTCGGGTTCGCAGGCGCTCAAGGCCCTGAAGGAAGAAGGCATCTACACCGTCCTGATCAATCCGAACATCGCCACCATCCAGACTTCGGAAAACATTGCCGACAAGGTGTACTTCCTGCCGGTGACGCCCGAATACGTGGAGGAAGTGATCGCCAAGGAACGACCGCAGGGCATCCTGCTGGCATTCGGAGGACAGACCGCCCTGAACTGCGGGGTGCAGCTTTACCGGAGCGGAGTGCTGGAAAAATACGGCGTGCAGGTACTCGGAACGCCCGTGCAGGCGATCATCGACACGGAAGACCGGGAAAAGTTCGTGCACAAGCTGGACGAGATCGACGTGAAGACCATCAAGAGCGAGGCGGTCACGACGGTGGAGGAGGCCAAGCGGGTAGCTAACGAACTGGGTTATCCGATCATCGTGCGGGCCGCTTACACGTTGGGGGGGCTGGGTTCCGGATTCTGCGACAACGACGGGGAACTGGATGCGCTGGCCCGGAAGGCGTTTACTTATTCGCCGCAGATTCTGGTGGAAAAATCCCTGAAAGGGTGGAAGGAAGTGGAATACGAAGTGGTGCGCGACCGGTACGACAACTGCATCACCGTCTGCAACATGGAAAATTTCGACCCGCTGGGCATCCACACCGGGGAGAGCATCGTGGTGGCTCCGTCGCAGACGCTGACCAACGCGGAATACCACAAGCTGCGGCAGCTGGCCATCCGGATCATCCGGCACATCGGAATCGTGGGCGAATGCAACGTGCAGTATGCCCTCGATCCGAATTCGGAAGATTACCGGGTGATCGAGGTCAACGCCCGGCTGTCCCGTTCTTCGGCACTGGCTTCCAAGGCGACGGGGTATCCGCTGGCCTTCGTGGCGGCCAAGCTGGGACTGGGTTACGGGCTGCACGAACTGAAAAACTCGGTGACCAAGAGCACGACCGCCTGCTTCGAGCCGGCTTTGGACTATATCGTCTGCAAGATTCCGCGCTGGGACTTGGGGAAATTCAAGGGCGTTTCGCGCGAACTGGGATCGAGCATGAAGTCCGTCGGGGAAGTGATGGCCATCGGCCGGAATTTCGAGGAAGCCATTCAGAAGGGCCTCCGGATGATCGGGCAGGGAATGCACGGTTTCGTGGCCAACAAGGAATTCGCCGTGCAGGACATCGACGCGGCCCTGAGCCATCCGACCGACCAGCGGATCTTCGTGATCGCCCATGCGTTGAAAAAGGGCTATACCATCGAACGGATTCACGAGCTGACGAAAATCGACAACTGGTTCCTGGAAAAACTGCGGGGGATCATCGGGCTGGAAGCGGAGCTGGAAAAATACGACGACATCGACCGGGTGCCGGTGGAACTGTTGCGGGAGGCTAAGCAGAAGGGATTTTCCGACTTCCAGCTGGCGCGGACGGTGCTCAAATGCAGCAGCCGGGAAATCGACGAAAAAATGCTGGAAGTCCGGAAGGTGCGGAAGGCGAAGGGGGTGACTCCGGTGGTGAAGCAGATCGACACGCTGGCGGCCGAGTATCCCGCCATGACGAATTACCTGTACGTGACATACAACGGCACGGCGCACGACATCGATTTCGCGAAGGACGACAAGAGCGTGATCGTGCTCGGTTCCGGGGCTTACCGGATCGGAAGTTCGGTGGAATTCGACTGGTGCAGCGTGAACGCCGGCCATACCATCCGGCGCAACGGCTACCGTGCGGTCATGATCAACTACAACCCGGAAACGGTGTCGACCGACTACGACGAGTGCGACCGCCTGTATTTCGACGAACTTACGCTGGAACGGGTGCTCGACATCACCGATCTGGAAGCGCCTCACGGAGTGATCGTGTCGGTGGGAGGGCAGATTCCGAACAACCTGGCGATGCGGCTGCACAACCAGCAGGTCCCGATTCTGGGAACTTCGGCGGAAAACATCGACCGGGCGGAAGACCGGCATAAGTTTTCGTCGATGCTGGACGAATTGGGTGTGGATCAACCCAGGTGGCGGGAGCTGACGACCATCGAAGACATTTACGACTTCGTGGACGAAGTGGGTTTTCCCGTACTGATCCGGCCTTCCTACGTGCTGTCCGGAGCGGCGATGAACGTCGTTTCCAACAAGGAGGAACTGAAGCACTTCCTGACGCTGGCCACCAGCGTTTCAAAGCAATATCCGGTGGTGGTGACCGAATTCATCGAGAACGCCAAGGAGATCGAAATGGATGCCGTGGCGCAGAACGGGGAAATCGTCGCCTATGCCATTTCGGAGCATGTGGAGTTCGCCGGGGTGCATTCGGGGGATGCGACCCTGGTGTTCCCGGCGCAGAAGATGTACGTGGAAACCATGCGGCGGATCAAGCGGATTTCGCGTCAGGTGGCCAAAGGGCTGAACATTTCGGGCCCCTTCAACATGCAGCTGCTGGCCAAGGACAACGACATCAAGGTGATCGAATGCAACCTCCGGGCGTCGCGGAGTTTTCCGTTCGTGTCGAAGGTGCTGAAGGTGAACTTCATCGATCTGGCGACGCGGATCATGCTGGGCGAAAAGGTGGAACCGCCCCACAAGTCGGCGTTCGAGCTGGACTACGTGGGCATCAAGGCGCCGCAGTTCTCGTTCTCCCGGTTGCAGAAGACCGACCCCGTGCTGGGTGTGGAAATGGCTTCGACGGGAGAGGTGGGATGCATCGGCGACGATTTTTCGGAAGCGATTCTGAAGGCGATGCTGTCGGTGGGCTATACGATTCCGAAGAAGAACGTATTGCTTTCCACGGGGGACATGCGTTCCAAGGTGGACATGCTTTCCGCGGCGAAGGCGTTGCAGGCCAACGGGTATAATATCTATGCCACCAGAGGTTCCGCGGAGTTCCTGGAACAGAACGGCGTGAAAGCCACCGTGCTTCACTGGCCCGATCAGCCCGAGGAACCCAATACGCTGAACTACATCAAGGAAAAGAAAATCGACCTGGTGGTGAACGTGCCGAAGAACCTGTCGAAGGACGAGCTGAACAACGACTACCTGATCCGGCGCGGAGCGATCGACTTCAACATTCCGCTGCTGACCAACGCCCGGCTGGCGAGCGCGTTCATCAACGCCTTCTGCAAGCTCCGGAAAGAGGATATCAAGATCAAGAGTTGGAACGAATATTAGACGGGGAGCCGGGATAAAGGGAGCGGGAGACGTCTCTTGCCCCGGAACCGTCCGTCGGAAAGCGGGAAACGGGGAGCGGCTTTCGGCTGCTCCCTTTCCGTTGAAAGGATGAGAATCTAAAACGAAGAAGATGAGCCGAACGGGAGAACGGATAGCGTGGCTGTCGAAATTCATGCGGGAAGAACGGTACGACATGCTGTGCCGGACGCTCGAACACCGGACGCGGTACATGACGGTGTGTCTGGAAAACATCTATCATTCCCAGAACGCCAGCGCCGTCGTCCGGAGCTGCGAGGCGTTCGGAATTCAGGACATCCATGCGGTGGAGGCCGTCTGCCGGTTTTCCCCCAACACCAACATCGTTCGGGGAACCGACAAGTGGGTGGATATCCACCGTTACCGGGAGGACGAATATCCCGTGCGGGAACTCGTGCACCGGCTGAGGAAAGAGGGCTATCGGATCGTGGCTACGTCTCCCCATGCCGAAGGCGCCACTCCGGAAACCTTCGACGTGCGGAAAGGGAAATTCGCTCTCTTTTTCGGCACGGAGAAGGAGGGGATTTCGGAAGAGGTGAAACGGGAGGCCGACGAATTCATCCGGATTCCGATGGTGGGTTTCGTGGAAAGCCTGAACATTTCCGTCAGCGCCGCCATCCTGCTGTATCAGCTTTCGCAGCGGGTGCGGGAGCAGGTGTCCGGTTGGGAACTGACAGGAACGGAAAAGGAGGAGGTGCTGCTGCGGTGGATGAAAGAATCGGTGAAGGACAGCCATCGCCTGCTGGATCGTTTGGAAAGGGAGGAAGTGAAGCTATGAATACGCTCAGGAGACTGTTTCTGGAACATGTCGGACAGACGTCCGACTGTCCGTTGATGATCGAGGTGGAACGGGCCGAAGGGATTTACCTGTACGGACCGGACGGGAAACGGTACATCGACCTGATTTCGGGGGTTTCCGTCAGCAACGTGGGACACGGCAACCCGAAGGTGGTGGAAGCCGTCTGCCGGCAGGCACGGGACTACATGCACCTGATGGTATACGGGGAGATGATCGAAACTCCGCAGGTGGCCTATGCCAAACGAATCGCTTCGCACCTGCCGGAATCGTTGCAGTCGGTCTATTTCGTCAACTCCGGCAGCGAAGCCGTGGAAGGGGCCTTGAAGCTGGCCAAGCGATACACGGGGCGGACGGAGCTGGTGGCTTTCCGGAACGCTTATCACGGCAGTACGCACGGGGCGTTGAGCGTGATGGGAGGCGAGGCTTACAAATACGCTTTCCGTCCCCTGCTGCCCGACGTGCGGCATATCGGGTTCAACGATTTCGATGATCTCGGACGGATTACGAGCCGGACGGCTGCCGTCATCATCGAACCGGTGCAGGGGGAGGGCGGGGTGCAACTGCCGGCTCCCGGTTTTCTGGAAGCGTTGCGGCGACGGTGCGACGAAACCGGAGCGCAGTTGATCTTCGACGAAATACAGACCGGCTTCGGGCGTACCGGGTCGTGGTTCGCTTTCCGGAAATACGGGGTGGTACCCGACATTCTGGTGCTGGCGAAAGCGCTGGGGGGCGGGATGCCGTTGGGGGCTTTCGTGGCTTCCACGGAGAAAATGAACGTGTTGAGGACCGATCCCATGCTGGGGCACATCACCACCTTCGGCGGGCATCCGGTGTGCTGTGCTGCGGGGCTGGCCGCTTTGGAGTATTTGGAGGAAACCGGACTGGTGGACGAGGCGGAACGCAAGGGGCTCCGTTTCGAGGAACGGCTGAAGAGGCATCCGCTGGTTCGGGGTATTCGCCGGGCAGGGCTGCTGCTGGCGGTGGAAACGGGAGAAAGCCGGATCGCACTCGGATTGATCCGGGATTTCGTGGAAGCGGGGCTTCTGCCGGACAGTTTCCTCTGGTGCGATACGGCGTTCCGGATCGCGCCTCCGCTCATCATCACGGACGAACAGATCGACGAGACCTGCGACATCGTACTCCGGTGTCTGGACGCATACCGGTAGGAGGCCGGCAGGAAGGAAAAAACGGAACGGACGCTGACGGCGTCCGTTTTTGCGGATAGCCGGAGGATGTTCGGAAAAATGGGCCCGAACCCGGATGCGATTTCTTTATCCGAAACCCGTTTTTCCGAAAATCATAATAAAAATAACCAAACGAAATATTTTGTACCCTTTTCGGATTGAGATGCGAAATTTTTCGTAATTTTATACTTCGATAAATTTTGTTATCCCGATCGAAAGATGAAATACCTTACCTGCTACATTCGGAGATACGCGGCTCTTTCCGTAGCCGCGTGGTTGCTGGCGGCTCCGCTGTCCGCTCAGAAAACGAAAATGCCGCCCCTGATCCTGCGGGGCGAAAACGGAAAACTGACTTACGTGGCCGATTCCCTGGGAAATCGGGTGCCCGATTATTCCTACTGCGGTTATCGCCTTTCCGATGAGCCGGTTCCCTGGGTGGAAAACCGGGTGTTCGTGCCGTGCCAGGAAGGAGACGCCACGCTGACCATCCAGACGGCGATCGACCGGGTGGCTTCGCTGCCTGCGGATGCCGACGGTTTCCGGGGAGCGGTCTTGCTGGACAAGGGAACGTTCGCTTTGGACGGAAGCCTCCGGATCGATGTTTCGGGGGTCGTGTTGCGCGGCATGGGTTCCGGGGAAGACGGAACCGTACTGCTGGGCCGTGGCGTGACGCGGGAAACGCTGGTCGTAATCGGCGGTCGGAACGACCGGACGGACGGAAAACCGTTGAAAATCACCGATCGTTACGTGCCGGTGAACGCTTCGGCGCTGACCGTGGACGATGCTTCCGTCCTGCGGGCGGGCGACCGGGTGAGGGTGCGCCGCTTCAGCACCGAGAAATGGATCGAAGCCATCGGCTGCGACGAATTCGGCGGGGGGCTTCATACGATGACCTGGATTCCGGGGGACAAAGACCTTTATTTCGACCGGACGGTAGTTGCCGTGGACGGGAACCGGATTACGCTCGACGCCCCGTTGACCAATGCCATCGAGCAGGAATACGGCGGCGGGGAAGTGATCCCCTACCGGTGGGAGGGGCGGATTTCCAACGTCGGGATCGAGGGAATGGCTCTGGTTTCCGAGTATGACAGAACCAATCCGAAAGATGAAAACCACCGCTGGGTCGCGCTGGATTTCCGCCACGCGGAGAATGCATGGGCGCGGCAGCTCGCTTTCCGACACTTCGCAGGCGGAGCGGTCTTCGTACAGAACGGAGCCTCGAAAATCACGGTGGAAGACTGCATTTCGACGGAACCCGTTTCGGAAATCGGCGGATTCCGGCGTTATACCTTCTATTCGATGGGGCAGCAGGTGCTGTTTCAGCGGTGTTTTTCGGTAAACGGGTATCACGATTTTGCCGTGGGGCAGTGCGCCACGGGGCCGATGGCCTTCGTGCAATGCGAATCGGTTGATCCGTACAGTTTCAGCGGCGGCGTGGCCAGCTGGGCGACCGGCATCCTGTTCGACGTGACGTCCGTGGAAGGGGGGATCATTTCCTTCAAGAACCGGGGACAGGACGGCAACGGTGCCGGATGGAACGCGGCCAACAGCCTGTTGTGGAACACTACGGCGGCTAAAATCGACTGCTATAAACCGGCTACGGCCCAGAACTGGTCGATGGGCTGCTGGGCCAAATATTCCGGGGACGGCTACTGGTACGAAATCGACGCCAACATCCAGCCGCTTTCCCTTTTCTATGCGCAGCTGGCCGACCGACTGGGACGGGACGTTTCCGAACAGGCCCGGATACTGCCGCGCGACACGAAGGAATCCACCAGTCCTACGGTGGAAAAGGCGGCCGAACTGATCGCCTGGTCGGTCAAACCGGCCTTGCGGATGAGCGAATGGATCGCGCAGGCGAAGATGCCGACACGGGCGCTGGATCGCACGGGAGCGAAGGTTTGCCCCTGGATCATGGAAGACAGGGGGCCGGCGCCGATCGTTCATCCGCTGACCGTTGCGGACGGAAAACTCGTTCGGGACGGAAAACTCCTGACGGGGAAAGAAATCGAAGGCCGCATCTGGGCGGGAAGCCTGAATCCGTCTTATGCCAACACGGTCGGCCCGCATTTGACCCGTTTCGTGCCGGGACGCGACGGGCAGGGATTCACGGACGATCTGGACAGCGTGGCGATCCGGATGCGGGAATCCGGGGCGGTGACGTTTTACCACCAGCCCAGTCTGTGGTACGAACGGCGTCGCGACGATCATGAACGGGTCAAGCGGGAAGACGGAGACGTTTGGGCGCCGTTCTACGAGCAGCCCTACGCCCGCAGCGGGCAGGGAACGGCCTGGGACGGACTGAGCAAATACGACCTGACGAAGTACAATCCGTGGTATTTCGAACGGCTTCGGGAGTTCGCGGCCCGTGCCGACCGGAACGGACTGGTGCTGAAAAACGAACATTACCTTCAGCACAATATCCTGGAGGCCGGGGCGCATTGGGCCGAATATCCGTGGCGTTCGGCCAACAACGTCAATGAAACGGGATTTCCGGAACCGGTGCCTTACGCCGGAAACAAACGGGTTTTCATGGCCGAGCAGTTCTACGACGTCGCCCATGCGCGCCGGGCGGCGATCCACCGGGCTTATTTCCGGCACCATCTCGACAATTTCCCGGAAAATGCCGGGGTGCTCCATTCCCTGTCGGGTGAATATACGGGGCCGCTGCATTTCATGCGGTTCTGGCTCGATGCGATCGGAGAGTGGCAGCAGGAAAAGGGGCGCGACGTGAATGTCATGCTGAGCGCGACCAAAGACGTGGAAGACGCCGTGCTGGCCGATCCGAAGCGGGCGGCATTGGTGGACGTGATCGACATTCAGTACTGGTTCTACCGGGCGGACGGCAGTCTGTATGCACCCAAAGGGGGCCTCAATCTTTCTCCGCGGCAACACGCACGGCAAGTGGCTCCGGGCGAAACTTCCGCCGCGCAGGTGTACCGGGCGGTAAAGGAATACCGGGACAGGTATCCGAACAAGGCCGTCATCTATTCCGCAGCCGGAGCGCGGGAATACCCGTGGGCCGTGCTGATCGCCGGAGGATCGCTTCCCGTCGTTCCGCAGGTAGACGATCCGGGTTTTGCGGCGGCTGCAGCCCGGATGAAGCCGGTCGATACCGCTTCCGACGCTTACCTGATGGCCGGTGCGGAAGGTGAGGGATATCTGGTCTGTCCTTTGCGGGATGGAACGATCGGAGTAAACGTTCCGAAGGGGCGTTATGAACGGCTCGTGATCGACGCGAAAACCGGGAAAATCGTTTCCCGCAAGCGAGTGAACGTATCCGGAGAGATGGCCGAACTTCCGATGAACGTCGGAACCGTGGTGTGGCTGAAACGGTAATTCCGGATGCAGGTTTCCGGGGACATTTCCCGGAACGGGCGAAAACGAAAAAGGAGGGCGCGAACGCTCTCCTTTTTTGACGTTTCCGACGGAACGGTTCAGTCGTGTCCTTCGGTCTTGACGATTTTGTTGTAAACTCCCATGATCAGGAAAGGCGCGGCCCACTGTCCCACGAACAGGGCTGCGCTGTTCTTTTTCGCGATCTTCAGGATCAGGGAAGCTCCCATGGAGGCCAATGCTGCCGCCAGATAAACGGTCGACGGAAGTTTTGCCGTCCGGTCTTCGATTTCTTCCGTCCATTTTCCTTCTTTGGCTACTCTGCTCATAATTGCTGTCGTTATTGGTTAATTGATCGGTTTTGGTGCGTGATTGCCGTGCGCGCGGAGCCGGGGAATTTTCCGGGGCGGAGGTGCAGTTCGCTCCGCCGGGATGCGGAATGCAGCCGTTCTTCGTCTTCCGGAAAAGCCGTGCCGTGAAAGTTTTCAACAAGAACCAGACCAAAAAAGGGCGCGAACGGAAACCATGCATGAAATTAAAGGTTTCCGAAAAGACGTGGGGGAAGGAAATATTATGCAGGATGGAAGGAACAGAAATCGAAAACCCGGAGCACGAATCGGTTTTCGCGTTCCGGGTTATACCGGAGGCCGCTTCGGTTCGTTTTTATCCTGGAATGCGGACGGTTGTCGGAGTTTTACAGGAAGATGTTCCGTCGTCTTTCCCGTTGAAAATACGGAAAGGCCGATACCGCAACCGGTATCGGCCTTTTTGCCGTCATTCCATGTCATGTTTTCGTCAGTCTTCCGGCTCGAATTCATCCTTCCCGACCTGACACAGGGGGCAAACCCAATCGTCCGGAAGGTCTTCGAACGGTACGCCCGGCTCGATGCCTCCGTCGGGATCGCCGATTTCCGGATCGTAAATGTAACCGCAAACTTTGCATCTGTATTTTTTCATGGCTCAAAAAAATTAGTGTATCCTGATGTCGTGTATCCTGCAATAATTTCGCCAGCCTTTCCGTACGAATGCCGGATTCTTCGTGCGGCGCCCCGAAAGGGGAACCGACAAACGTCAATATCGAAATTTCACCCCCGTATAGGTGCGTGGCGAAAGTTTCCGGAGTTCGGCCTTCACCCTTTCCTCCACGTCCAGTCCTTCGATGAAAGCGGCGATGTCCTCTTTCGCGATCCCCTTGTTCGTCCGGGTCAGCGCCTTCAGCGCCTCGTACGGGTTCGGGTAGTTTTCCCGCCGCAGGATGGTCTGGATTCCTTCGGCTACCACCGCCCAGTTGTGCTCCAGATCGACATCGATCTTTTCCGGATTCAGGAGCAGTTTGTTCAGCCCCTTCAGAATGGATTTGAAGGCGATCAAGGTATGGGCCATCGGCACGCCTATGTTCCGCAGTACTGTGGAGTCGGTCAGGTCGCGCTGGAGGCGGGAAACGGGCAGCTTGCCCGACAAGTGGGCAAACAGCGCGTTGGCGATGCCCAGGTTTCCTTCCGCATTCTCGAAGTCGATGGGGTTCACCTTGTGCGGCATGGCCGAAGACCCCACTTCGCCTGCCTTGATCTTCTGCTTGAAATACTCCATCGAAACGTATGTCCAGATGTCCCGGCAGAAGTCGATCAGGATGGTGTTGATCCGCTTGAAGGCGTCGAAGATGGCCGCGATGTTGTCGTAGTGTTCGATCTGGGTGGTGATCTGCGACCGGTCGAGGTGGAGCGTGTCGTTCACGAACCGGTTGGCGAAGGCGATCCAGTCGATTTCCGGATAGGCGGCGAAGTGAGCGTTGAAATTTCCCGTCGCGCCTCCGAATTTGGCCGGGCAGGGGATCGCCCGCAGCAGGGAAATCTGTTTGTTCAGCCGGTCTACGAAGACCATGATTTCTTTTCCCAGCCGCGTCGGGGAGGCGGGCTGTCCGTGCGTCCGGGCCAGGAGGGGCACGTCTTCCCATTCCCTGGCCCTTTCCTTCAGAAAGCCTACGATTTCGTCCAGCGCCGGATAATAGACCGCGTTGGCCGCTTCTCGGAGGCTGTACGGGGTCGCCGTGTTGTTGATGTCCTGCGAGGTCAGACCGAAATGCACGAATTCCTTGCGGCCGCCCAGCCCCAGTTCGTCCATCTTGCCCTTGATGAAATATTCCACCGCCTTCACATCGTGGTTGGTGGTGCGTTCGATCGTTTTCACTTCCGCCGCATCGTCCACCGTGAATTTGCGGTAAATGTCCCGCAAGCGTTCGTACATGCCGTGATCCACGTCGGCCAGCTGCGGCAGCGGCAGTTCGCAAAGGGCGATGAAATATTCGATTTCCACCAGCACCCGGTAACGGATCAGCGCGTATTCCGAAAAATAATCGGCCAGCGGTTCCGTCGCTCCGCGGTAGCGTCCGTCCACGGGGGAAATTGCAGTGAGTCTGTTCAGTTCCATATCGGTTCGTTTGGGCGGCCGCGGCCGGAATCGGTTCCGGCAGCCGGCCGTTTTTTGGTTTACGGTTCGGTTTTTTTGGTGGCCGGCTTGATGTCCCGGACCCGCAGCTGGGGCGTGACCACTCCGCGGTAGTGGTTTTCCACCACGCAGTAGCACACGTTGACGGCGCCGCCGTTCTTGATGTGGTTGTAATGCTGCGGCTGCTGGAAAGCGATGGCCGAAATGGACGTGTTGGGCTTTTCGCCCTGGATCAGTTCCATTTTCAGGTGTTCCTGCTCGCTGCCCACCAGCCGGGCGTCTCCCCGGTCGCTCACGTTCGCCGTTGCGAAAACGGGCGCCGGGTTGCCGGGGCCGAAAGGCTGAAAACGGCAGAGCGTCGTGCGGAACGAGGGCGTGATGTCGCTGAACAGAAGTTCGGCGTCGATATCCACCTGGGGAATCAGCATTTCCGGGTCGATGTGCGCTTCCACGTATTCGTGAAACCGCTGCGTGAACGTCTCGACGTTTTCCGGTTTCATGGTCAACCCCGCCGCATAGGTGTGTCCCCCGAAGTTTTCCAGCAGGTCGGCGCACGATTCCACGGCCTGATACAGGTCGAATCCGGGCACCGAGCGGGCCGACCCCGTCACATAGCCGTTGGACATGGTCAGAACGACCGTGGGCTTGTAATAGGTTTCGATCAGCCGCGAGGCCACGATACCCACCACCCCTTTCATCCATTTCGGGTTGTAGATGACCGTGCTTTTCAGTTCCTTGAGCTGCGGATTGCGCTCGATGAAATCGTGCGCTTCCTGGGTGATCGACCGGTCGATGTTCTTCCGGTTGTTGTTGCACACGTCGATCGCTCCCCCGTAGGCTTCCGCCTTTTCTTCCGTGCTGGCGATCAGCAGCCGCACCGCCGCATGCCCTCCGGAATGCACCTTCTCGTCTTCGGCGTCGGTCGCCATCCGGCCCGCCGCGTTGATGCGGGGGCCGATCTTGAACACCACGTCGTCGATGGTGATCGCGTGCTTTTCGAGGCCGCAAATCTTGATGATGGACATCAGGCCCTTGTTCGGCTTTTCGTTGAGCCGTTTCAGTCCGAAGAAGGCCAGTATCCGGTTTTCTCCCGTCAGGGGGACGATGTCCGAGGCGATGCTCACCGCCACCAGGTCCAGCAGACATTCCACTTCCGAAAAGGGCAGGTTCCGATAAACGCAGTACCCCTGAAGCATCTTGAAACCGACTCCGCAGCCCGACAGTTCCTTGAACGGATAGGAGCAGTCGTTGCGCTTGGGGTCGAGCACCGCCACCGCTTCGGGGATGGCATCCCCCGGCAGGTGATGGTCGCAGACGATGAAGTCGATCCCCTTCGTCTTGGCGTATTCGATTTTTTCCGTCGCCTTGATGCCGCAGTCGAGGGCGATGACCAGCGTCACGCCCGATTCGGCAGCGCAGTCGATTCCCCGGATCGAAATTCCGTATCCTTCCGTGTAGCGGTCGGGAATGTAGAACGTCAGGCGGGGATGCCCCTGCCGGGCCAGGAAAGAATAGACCAGCGCCACCGCCGTGGTGCCGTCCACGTCGTAGTCGCCGTAGACCATGATCTTCTCCCCTTTTTCCACCGCCTGTTCGATCCGCTTCACCGCCGGATACATGTCCTTCATCAGAAAGGGATCGTGCAGGTTCTCCAGCTTCGGATTAAAAAAACGCCATGCTTCTTCGTGAGTTTCTATGCCTCGCTGAATCAAGAGGTTCGCCAGAACGGGCGCGATCCCCAGCTCGGCCGCCAGCCGGGCGGTCTTTTCGGGGTCCGCCTGTTCCTTCAAAACCCATCTTTTTTCTGCAAGCATAACTTTATTTATTTTATTTCACATTTTAAAATCGTCGCAAAATGGGCCGCGTACCGGCGCTTCACTTCCTCCATGTCGATCTTCCGGCCCGTCTCCCGCTCAAGAGAGGTCACCCCTCTGTCCACGAAGCCGCAGGGGTGGATGTACGAAAAGTAATTCAGGTCGGTGTTCACGTTCAGCGCGAAACCGTGCATCGTCACGAACCGCGACGCCCGCACCCCGATGGCGCAGATTTTCCGCGCCCTTTCCGATTCCGGGTCGAGCCATACGCCCGTCGCCCCCGGCAGCCGTCCCGCTTCGACGCCGTAATCCGCCACCGTGCGGATGACGCTTTCTTCCAGCGCCCAAATGTATTCCTTCAGCCCCGATCCGAACCGTTCCAGGTCCAGTATCGGATATCCGACCAGTTGGCCGTAACCGTGGTAGGTGATGTCCCCGCCCCGGTCGATGCGGAAGAACGAAGCTCCGATCTTCCGCAAAAAGTCTTCGCTCACCAGCAGGTTCGAAGCGTGTCCGCTTTTCCCCAGCGTGTAGACGTGCGGATGCTCGCACAACAGGAGCATATGTTCCGCCTTTTCGCTTTCCCGCTCCTCCTTTCCGGCATTCCCTGCCTTTCCGGAGCCTTCCTCCGGGTAGCCGCGTCCGGGCGTTTTCGCCGCCGTCAGCCGGTCGAAGAGATGCCGCTGCATCTCCCACGCCGCCGCGTAATCGACGATCCCCAAGTCCTTTACCCTAACGCATTCCATGACGCCGTTATTTTATGCCGCATTTTTCCGCCGCCCGGTCGGCCCGGTAGGACGACCGCACCAGCGGGGCGCTTTCCACCCACGCGAAGCCCCGTTTCAACGCTTCTTCCCGGTAACGGGCGAAACGGTCGGGGTGTACGTATTCCGCCACTTCCAACTGCCTGCGGGTAGGTTGCAGATACTGACCGATCGTCAGCAGGCTGCACCCCGTTTCCGCCAGGTCGTCCAGCGTCCGGAGCACGTCTTCTTCCGTTTCTCCCAGCCCCAGCATCAGGCCGCTTTTGGCCGGGATGCCCCGGCCGACGATGTGCCGCAGCACGTCGAGGCTCCGGCGATATCGGGCCCGGCTCCGCACCAGCGGCGTGAGGCGTTCCACCGTTTCGATGTTGTGCCCTGCCACGTCGGGCCCGGCATCGAGGACAATATCCAGCAAAGTCCGGTTTCCGTCGAAATCGGGCAACAGCACTTCTATTTTCGTGTCGGGATTGAGCCGGCGCACGGCCCGTACGGTTTCCGCCCATCGGGCGGCCCCTCCGTCCGGGAGGTCGTCGCGGTCTACGGAGGTCAGCACACAATACCTAAGCTCCATCCTGGAGACGGAGCGCGCCACCTTTTCGGGTTCATCCGGGTCGGCAGGTAACGGTTTCCCCGTTTTCGTGGCACAGAACCGGCAACTGCGGGTGCAGATATCACCCAGAATCATGAACGTTGCGGTTCGGCGGCTCCAGCATTCGGCCTGATTGGGACACTTGCCGCTGGTACAGATGGTGTGGAGGGCGTTTTCCCTCACCAACCGGCTGACCTGGGCAAATCCGTTCGCCGCTTCCAAGCGGCTTGCGACCGTTTCTCCCGGTGCGCCGGGAGTTTCGCTGCGGAGTTTTATTTTAAGCCATGCGGGTTTTCTCGTTACCTTTTCATGGTTTTCAGGCATTAGGTGTTTTATTACTTTTCCAATTGATGCAAAAATAATAAAATTTCGGAGATATTTTCATAGCCGCCGCTAAAACATTCGGGGATCGGTGTACCCGTAGCGGGTGAATCCGGCCGGCAGCAATGGAAAGATGCCGAAGGCGGATAGGCCCCGACAGTTTGTTTCTGATTGTCTGTTTCCGATAATTTATTTCTGTCGTTCCAGATGCTCACGTTTCACCTTCGGCTCCGAATGCTACCTCCCTGCATTGTTTCCGCTCCGGCCTTACAGGCCGACAGCGGACTCCGGTCGGTGAGGCTCGTCATGCCTGCGGCATTCCTCGGTTCAGGATGACGGGAGGGTATGGGGTTCTTCCATTCGATCCGAATCCGGTATGCCTTTACGTCATTGCGAGGAGCGCAGCGACGCGGCAATCTCATCCGTCTTGCAAGGAGATCCTCACGTCGCGACTAACGTCGCTCCTCAGGATGACGGAAGGAAAGTACGTTCTTTCGGTCATACGGGAACGTTACCGCCTTCGCGCCTTTCCAGTTATCCCCGGCCATTCATGACCGCAACACCTTCCGGCGCTTAATCCGTGCCGTTCCTAACGGTACGACCGGGATATCTTTCGCTTTTATCAGAAATCTTCTATCTTTGTTCAGGCGCGGGCCTCTTGTGCTTGTATTGCTTACGGGTCTTCCACAACCTTCTCGGGATACGAGTTACAATGCCCGCGTTTTTCAGTGCACGGCATATCTTTTGTCTTTGTCGAATTAATCCCTATCTTTGTCCTAACGATCCGTCGGATAAGCGGATCATCATTTTGTCGCCGCGAGAATGTGGAAATTTTTGTAGGCAGACAAAGTACGGGAAGCCCCGACGGGTCGCCGGTCCATGTCCGGCGCAGGGGTTCCGAAAAAGAAATGCGGTATCCATGCTACGGGCGTGGGCCTCTTGTACTTGTATTGCTTACGGGTCTTCCACAACCTTCGCGGGATATGAGTTACAATGCCCGCGCTTTTTTAGCGCACGGGAGTTTAAAAACGATCGAGTATGCCCGAATTTTGGATGCCGGACACGGGCTGAACCGTGACATATTGAAGAAAAAGGTTTAAGATAACCTTTATGCCTAATGGTAAACTTCGGACTGTTGTAGCTGTGTTACAACAGGTTTTCTTCGGCGTAAAGTTGATCTGTAACCTGAGTCTTGCCCTGATTCCTTTCGGATCGGGGCAGGCTTGGGCGCAGGACAACTGCCGAAGAGAAGGCTCCGAAGGCCGACCATTAGGAAGTTGTTTTCTGCGCCTTCTTTGTTTTTCCGGGGCCGGATTCCGGACGGAACACGACAAAACGGCGCGGGAACGGATTTTACCTTTTCCCGTTTGTCTTACCGTTCAGACCTTCCGAAACATGTCTTTTGAAGCCGTAAACCGTTTTTTCTCCGAACCCTGTCCCGTCCTTCATCCTGCCCTTCTTCGGGGGAGGTGGTCGCTCGTCAGCCAAATGCGCTATCGAAACGGTCAATGGGATCCGTTGGCCGACGCCCAGTCCTTTTATCCGATTTGGGAGTTCCGGAAAAAAGGCGTCTTCCTGCTGCATCACGATTCGCGCAGAACCGACCGGTGCACTTATCGCTATCATCCCGAAACCGGGGAAATCTTCATCCGTTTTCTGCTTCCCTGGCCTACCGGCGTACTGGAACCGAATTGCGAAGTTTACTTCCGGATCGTGGAGTATTTCGGCATATACATGCAGTTGTTGAGCGAAGAGCCGGAAGTTCCGGATGCCGAGCCCGATCCCGTGCTGCGGGTGTTCATGCTCTATACCCGGCCCGTGAGTTTCTGGCGTTATCTGTGGTCGGGCTTTTCCGTGACCCAAAAACGTTAGCGGCCTTGTGTGTGAACGTGCAGTTATTCGGAACGGAACGACGCGGGGCGTTTCCCGAACAATAGGAATTACCCGGTTACAAACCGTCATCCTGAGGAGCAACGAAGTTGCGACGTGAGGATTTCCTCATATAAGAATGATGCGGCTCGACAGGTCGAAGTTGCCCAGCACAATGTTCTGGCGGATTACGGCGAGTTTTACCACCTGAAAAGGGAGAACCAATCCCTTTCGGACATCAACCAAGGACTGGGATCCGAACTGAATACATTGCTCGGACAATTGGCTGTGCCATCAATCCGCAATATGATTTTTGCCGATGCACTCATCGGTGGTCAGCCTGTACCTGTATCTTCCGGTGGTGGCAATTCTGACTCAGAGTTTCGTTGGGACGGACGCAGACCGGACGAGGAAGAAGAGGCCTATCGGAGATGGTGCTTGCGTCATGCCTCGCGAGTAGTTAAGTCTGCAAAAAGCGGATATAGGAGAAGGTAATTATTCCTTTTAGTGTGCTGTAGCAAAAGGTTATAGCACACTATATTCTTCTACACATACGCCCCATTATGAGAACGTGCCGTTTGAGGTGCCGAGTTCATGGACGTGGGC